>JBOGOC010000067.1:0-48514 GCA_050747525.1 Candidatus Polarisedimenticolia bacterium
CCCCGGGACCGCGGACGGCGCGGTTGCTCCGACGGTGGCCGGCGCGCGGCCGAGCTCTCCGAGCACGCGCGCGCGGACGCGCTCGAGATCGGCGTCGTCCGGCTCGGGCGCCCGGGCGGCGAGGTCGAGGAGATCGCGGTGCAGCTCCAGCACCTTCCGGCACGCCTCACAGGAGGCCGCGTGCGCCAGCAGGCGCTCGGCGTCGTCCGCCACGGCTCCGCCCGCCACGTAGGCCTCGATGGACGATTCGAATCGCTCGCAAGCGCTCACGGCACCACCCCCTCGGATTCCTTCATTTCGGAGCGCAGCTTCTGCAGGCTCCTGAACAGGATGTTGCGGGCCGTCCCCTCGCTGCACTCGAGGACGCCCGCGATCTCGCGCGTGGACATCTCCTGGAAGTAGCGCAGCACCACGGCCAGCCGCTGGCGCGGCGACAGCGCGGCGAGCGAGCGCTGCAACGCGCCCCGGACCTCGCGAACGTGCAGCGCCGCCTCCTGCGCCGGCGCGGACGGCTCGAGCCGATCCTCCTCGAGGGCGTCGGCCCCATGCAGGCGCCGCGAGCGGCTACGGTTCATCGCCTCGTGCGCCGCGATGCGGGCGATCCAGTTCCTGATCTCCCCCTCGCCCCGCCACTCGTGGATCCGGGAGTGGACCTTGAGGAACGTCTCCTGCACCACATCGAGGGCCTCGTCGCGGTCACCCACGAACCCGTAGGCGATGCGGTGGACCAGGCGCTCGTAGCGGCGCATCAGGTGGGCGAACGCGACCGCCGACCCGGCACGGATCTCCTTGACGAGCGCGTCGTCGCCGAACTCATGGGTCATCTCCCTTCCCCCTCCACCGGCGCGGCGGCCTCGGTGGATAGGGACACCGAACTCGGCGGTCCGTTAGCATTATCGTCGTGGCCCCGCCTCGGTACGGAGCGTGGGGACGCGCGCGGCGGCTCCGAAGCCGCTCGCGGGCTCGGGGTCGACTCCGGCCGTCTCCGCCAAACCCTTTGGAATCGGCCGGTCAGAAGTGGATCGTGCGCTCCAGGGAGGTGCCCCGTAGGACATCTTCCGCCGACCCGCGCTCGCGCCGCGAAGAACCAGTTGCGGCAGCTCCTGAAAGTGGGTATAAGAATTTTCACAGCGGGCCATTCCACAGGGGGGTAACCATGGAGACGGTGCGATCCGGCCGTTCGACCCCGTCGACGCGGCGTGTCGCCGCGCCAAGGAATCTCGGAATACTCCTGGCGGGCCTGATCCTCTGCATGACGCCGGGTTCAGACCCGGCAGCCGCGGGACGCGCCGCCTCCGAAGGGGCGGCTGATCGCTCTGCGCAAGCCTCACCCGACCACTCGAGCGGGACAACCGAACGGACGGCCTCCGCCACGGGCGATCCGCTTTCAGGCCGGCTCTGCTCCGTCGCGCAACCGATCCGGGCTCCCGGCTCATCCACGACGGATGAGCAAGGCTCGAAGGAAGACGGCTGGCTTGCCGGCGTCAGTCGGGACATCGCGCAACAGGAATACCAGATCACCTGGCAGGAGCGCACGCGCTTCGGCCCGGCGTGGCAGGCGCCCAACCGGGCACAAGGGATCAGGATGTTCTTCGCCGGCGGACGACTCATCGTGGTGGCTCGCACGGAGGAGATTCCCTCCTGGGAGTGGAGCATGACGCCGGTCCGCTGGGGTCGTGGGGCTGCAGGCACCCGCGTCGCGCAGGGCGGATCGATGCTCGCCGAGCAGGTGAACGCGAACCGGATCGAGATCGATCGAGGCACGCTCGTGGAGTGGTTGCGGAACGATCCGCGCGGCCTCGAACATGGCTTCACGCTGCGGGAACCTCCGCCCGGCGGGGGAAGGGCCGGCGCGGCCCCGCCAGTCTGGATCGAGCTGGTCCCTGGCGGATCGGTCACCCCCGTCCTCTCGACGGACGCCGTCGCGATCGACGTCGTCACTGGGCGCGGCGCCGGGATGATCCATGCCGGGCTCTCGGTGCGCGACGACGATGGCAGGACGCTTCCGTCACGTGTCGAGGCGATCGAGGGCAGGTTACGCTTGGTCATCGACGACCGGAGCGCCGCCTACCCCCTCGTCGCGAGCCTCCGCGCGACGTCGTCGACCCACGAAGGGCTGGCCTTGGCCGAGGACGGATCGGCGGCGGGACTGAGCGCCGCCGGATGGACCGTGCTCGGAGCCCAGGGCGGCGCGAATTTCGGCATCTCGGTAGGGACGGCCGGCGACGTCAACGGAGACGGCTTCGCCGACGTCGTGGTCGGCGCCTACCTCTACGACAACGGGCAGACCAACGAAGGCCGGGCCTTCGTTTACCACGGGTCCCCGACGGGACCACAGGCGACCGCGGCCTGGACGGCCGAGAGCAACGAGCCTTTCGCCTCGTTCGGCTTCTCGGTCGCCACCGCGGGGGACGTCAACGGCGACGGCTACGACGACGTGATCGTCGGCGCCACCCGCCACGAAAACGGTCAGGAGGATGAAGGAGGGGCGTGGGTCTATCTCGGCTCGGCGGCGGGGCTGGCCGCGAGCGCCGCCTGGTCGGTGGAGAGCGACCTCGAGTACAGCCGGCTCGGAGGCTCGGTCGGCACCGCCGGCGACGTCAACGGCGACGGCTACGCCGACATCATCGTCTCGGCGCGCTTCTTCGGCGAGGCGCAGTCGGACAGGGGAAAGGCCTACGTCTACCACGGCTCCCCGATCGGCCCGTCTCCCGTCGCGAACTGGTCCGTGGTGGGGAGCCAGAACAACCAGCAGTTCGGCTCCTCGGTCGGGACCGCAGGCGACGTGAACGCCGACGGCTACTCCGACGTCATCGTGGGCTCATCGGGCACGAACTCGGCGTTCGTCTTCCATGGCTCGGCGACGGGCCTGCCAGGCCCCGCCGCCTGGACGGCGGTGAACGCTCAGGCGGGCGCGTGGTTCGGGACTGCGGCGAAGACGGCGGGCGACGTCAACGGCGACGGCTACTCGGACGTGATCGTGGGAGCCTACTCCTTCGACAACGGCCAGACGGACGAAGGCGGCGCGTTCGTCTACCACGGCTCCCCGGCGGGGCTGTCACCGGCCCCGGCTTGGACCGCGGAGGCGGATCAGCCGGGCGCCGCGTTCGGCATCGATGTGGAAGGGGCCGGCGACGTCAACGGCGACGGCTACTCGGACGTGATCGTCGGCGCGCCGCTCTACGACAACATCGAGAGTGCGGAAGGGCGGGCGTACGTCTACCTCGGCTCGCCCACCGGTCTCGCGACCGGCGCGGTCTGGACCGCGGAGAGCGATCAAACGGCCGCGAATATCGGCCGGTCGGTCGGAGGGGCGGGCGACGTCAACAACGACGGCTACGACGACGTGATCATCGGCGCCCCGGTCTTCGATGACACCCAGGCGGACGAGGGGCGGGTGTATCTCTTCCTCGGTCACGGCGCAGGCATCGCTCTCCCGCCGGGAAGCGTCCGGACGCTGTACGTCGCGACGAGCGGCGCCGACCTCCACCTGACCTGGGACCCCGCCTGTCCGGCCTCCGACTACGCGATCTACGAGGGGACGATCGGAGACTTCACGAGCCACGCTCCGCGCCTCTGCAGCACGGGCGGTGCGACCTCGTCGACCTTCTCGCCGCCCTCGGGCTCGGTCTACTACCTCGTCGTGCCGTTGAACGGGTCGGCGGAGGGCTCGTACGGAACCACGAGCTCCGGGACCGAGAGGCCGGTGGGCTCCCCAGCCTGCCGTCCCCAGCTGCTCGGCGGCTGCAGGTAGGCCTCGGTCAGGCCGGAACGCAGCCCGCAGTCCGTTGCCCCGATGTCGAATCATGGTGGAGGCGGCGGGAGATTATCTTAGGTCCACTTGGACGGATCTCGACGACCTCCTCGAGGGGATCGACATGGCGATCCCCTCGAGGAGTTTTCACGAAGCTAGGTGAGGTAGGGACAGAAAAAGCCTGACAACCTCTACCGCGACGCCCGGCTGAGGACCGTCAAGGTGTGGTCAACGATTGTCAAACTTTGTCAACTCGAGGGCGTCCCGTCGCGCAATTCGTTGCCGATTCAACCCGAGTTCGTTCTAGTATGGAGTCATGCAGCGAACCTTTAGCCTTTCGTTGCTTCTGATTCTTGCCGCTCTGCTGCCGGCGGGTCGATCCGAAGCGGGATCCATCGTCAGGTTGGGCCCCTGCGCCACTCCTCACTGCAACGTCCCCCCGCCGAACTCGGGGTTCGTCGCCGTGGCGACGGGCAACTATCACAGCATGGGCCTGAGGCCCGACGGTAGCATCGCGGCCTGGGGCATGTGCGACGTCGAGCAGTGCGGCGTGCCTTCACCCAACTCAGGCTTCACCGCCATCGCCGCCGGGGACAGCCACAGCCTGGCGCTCCGGCCGGACGGGTCGATCGCAGCCTTCGGGAGCGACGAGCAAGGGCAGCTCAACGTGCCGTCGCCGAACACCGGCTACGTGGCCATCTCCGCCGGTCTGCTGCACAGCCTCGCTCTGAGGTCCGACGGCTCGATCGTCGGCTGGGGGCGTAATGTCTCTGGGGAGACCATCCCGCCCACGCCGAACACCGGCTGGGTGGCGATCGCCGCGGGCGGCTACGTCAGCATGGGCTTGAAGTCCGACGGCTCCATCCGGAAGTGGGGCTGCGGCGGAACTTGCGAGGTGCCTTCGCCGAACACGGGCTTCGTCGCGATCGCGACCAGCTTCGACCACAGCCTCGCCCTTCGGGCGGACGGCTCGATCGTGGGCTGGGGCAGCAACGCTGCCGGCCAGCTCGACGTGCCGGAGCCGAACACGGGCTTCGTGGCCATCGCTGCAGGGATTTACTTCAGCATGGGCGTGAAGGCTGACGGCTCGCTCTGGGCCTGGGGGCGGATCGATCAGAACTACGTGCCGCTCCCGAACGAGGGATATCAGGCGATGACCGGGAACGGGGGCGGGGCCGACGCCCTGAAGTCCGTGGCTTCCGATTCGGACGGAGACGGGATGACCGACGCCCTCGACTGCGCCCCGGCCGACCTGCTGGCGTTCGCGATCCCCGGCGAGGTCCGAGACCTGAGATTCGACACAGGCACGCTCCTGGCCTGGACGACGGAGACGGGACGGTCGGGCATGGGCACGAACTATGACATCGTCCGCGGGCCTCTCTCCGGCCTCCCCGTGGAGCCGGGCTCGGGCGAGAGCTGCCGGGTCGACGGCATCTTCCTGACGAACTTCTCCGACACGGCCCAACCCGCTGCGGGGACCGGCTTCTACTACCTCGTGCGCGCCGCGAACAATTGCGGCAACGGAACCTACGGCTTCGCCACCTCGGGGACCGAGCGGACGACTGCAGCTTGCCCTTAGGCAACGCGGTCATTCGCCATGGCTCCGATGACCCGCCTGGCTCCTCGCGGTTGGACTCCTTCTCTGGCAGGGATGCTCGCGGCCCGCGCGTGTGCCCCATGGCGGGCCGGCCGCGCGCGCGCACGTCGCCCGCCCGGAGGTCGTGCGCGACGAGGCCGGCCGGTGCTGCTGGAGGAGGAAGGACGCCTCGCCACGACCGACCCGCTCTCCCGTTTCTTCCCCGAGGCTCTCGTAGACAAACGCGACATCACGCTGCACCAGCTCCTCACACACACGTCGGGGCTGATCTCGGACTTCGCCGACGACTACGCGCAGCCGGGCAGTGACGTCTGGAACCCTCTGAGGATGGATCTACGGAAGGCGCGCCCGCGGCAGAACGCGCCCATCGGGGGCGAGCAGCTCCAATCCCGAGACGCTCCCTCGCGCGTCGAGGACGAACCGCAGGCGCGCCTGGTTTTCGGGCGGAACCGACAGGTCCTCGATCAGGAAGGAACCGTCCGTCAGCGCGAGGAGCCTTCGGCGGACGCCGCTCGCTCCGACGAAGTAGAGCTGCCCCTGCTCGACCGCGATCGTCGCGCGGTCGTAGGCCCCCGCAGAGCTCGCGAGCGACTCGGTCGCGACCGGCCTGGGGCCCGAGGAGCGCAGTTCGAGCAGCGGAATCAGCCAGGCCAGCTGCCGTTGCCACTCCCGATCCGTCGCCTTTTCGGCGAGCCGCTCAACGGCCTTGGCGTGCGCAACCTCGAGCGCGCGCTCGGCGGGCGCTGCGACGTCTGGCTGAACGCCGACGCCCTCCCAGTCCTCGCTCGTGCGCGGGTCGAATCCGCGAAAGGTCGGGATGAAGATGACGAACCCCTCGCCGAGCGGAACCCACCCGCCTCCGTGGGCGGCGCCCGCGCTCCGCTCGCCGACCGTGCGTCCGCGCGCCGTTCGCTGGAGCGTGAAGGCGAAGGCCTCGGCCGCCGAACCGGTCTCCGGTCCGGTGAGCAGGTAGACGTCCGCGTCGGGAAGCCTCTTGCCCGGCAAGCGGCGGAGCGTCCGGCCGCGCTTCGTGACGTCGGTCTCCCGGTCGTAGCTCGACATCAGCTCGACCGGCCGTTCGCCGAAGAAGTAGCTCACGAGAAACTCAACCAGGTTCCCGTGCCCGCCCGCATTGTGCCTGAGGTCCACGATGACGGCGTCGGAGTTCGCAAGCACCGCCATCGCTGCGACGGCGGTCGCCCGCGAGTGGCGCAGGTCCTCGAAGAACCGGAGATCCAGGTAACCGACGTTCCCGGACAGGGTCTCGACGCGGCGGAACCCGTAGTTCGAGCGCCGCATCTCGGCGAGGCGCTCGGGGCCGGGCGCGACCTCGGGCAACCGCTTCCGCGTGGCCGCGCCCGCGGCCTCGAGCTCATGCTCGCGTGCCGGGTCGTAGGAGACGTCGAAGTGGAGATCTCGGCCCCCCGCTCGGAGGTCGTCCGTGAGCGCACGCGCGAATGCGGAGGCGCTCGCCGCCCCGGCGTACCCGCCGGCGCCGAGCTTCTCGCGCAGGCCCCCGACAAGGCGCGGGACGGCCTCCGGGATGACGTAGCGCGCCTCGAGCTGTCGCGCGATCGCGTCCACCACCGCCGCGCGGTCCTCAGCCGTGAGGGGGCGATCCGGCGCCCCCTGGACGGCACGAGCCGACGACGAAAAGAGCAGGCTTGCCGCGAGCGCGATCCACGCTACTGGACTGAGAAGCGGGTTCATCAACGATGACGGTACTGGAGTTCCCGCCCCAGGTCTTTCACGCGCTCAAGGCAGTTGTCCGCAATCAAGGGGGATAGGCCCGGCCCGTCGGTGGGCGCGACACGGACCGGTACTGGCGGGGGGTGAGGCCGGTGAACCTCTTGAACGTGCGCGCGAAGTGCGCCTGGTTGGCGAAGCCGGCCGCGAGGGCGACGGCCGTGAGCGGGGCGTCCGATGCAGCGAGCTCACGGCAGGCGAACTCGACGCGCAGCCTCCGCACGTGCTCTCCGACGGTCACTCCGTACTTCCTGCGGAACACGGCCGACAGGTGGACCGGGTGCACACCCGCGGCGGCGGCGAGCTCGCCCAGGCCCACCCGTTCGTTGAAGCGGGCGTCGAGGATCTCGCGCGCCCGCACGAGCCAGGCCGGCGGCCGCGGGCCGGAGGTGGGCTGCGCCTGCCGGGCTGCCGTGGCAAGCATCTCGAGCACGAGACCATCGATGGCGAGCTCCGCCACGTCGTCGGGCTGTCGGAACTCGCCGTAGAGCCTCGCCGCGAGCCACGCGAAGCGACCGCCGCGCGAGTCGATCAGCCCGGACCGCGCCCGCGACGCGGTCCCGAGGCGGGCGAAGGTCGACCCGTCGAGCTCGACGCTGAAGATCCGGCTGCCGCGGTCGCCGAACCGCTCCGAGTGGACCTGCCCGGGCGGGTAGAGAAGCGCCGTCATGGGGCCGCGCTCGAACTGCCTGGTCCCGGCGGCCTGGACACTGAACCCCTTGAGGATGAGGCCGATGTAGGCGCGGTCGTGCGAGTGCTTCGGCGTCCGCTGGCCCGGCGCGTAACGCCGCTCGACGAGCCGGAGCCCCGCGACCTCGCGCTCCGCGAGCGTGGCCCCGTGAAATCTGTGGCAGGATGTGTCGGCCGTCACCGCGCGAATATACCGTCTCCCCGGCGCGTAGCCAGGTGCGTCGTCGCGTCCCGAAAGCGGCTCCTCAACGCGTAGAGCGCCCGACCGTCATCGTCGGTCACCTCTTGGGTGGACCCGATGAAGACGACCGCACCGTGCTCGCCTTTGCCACCGTCTCCCTTCCCTCAGGATTGCGCGACCGGTCACCCAGACCCGCAGCGCCGGCCCCAAAGCTGAAAGCGAGTGCGGCCGAAGCCCCGGCGAGCGAGCAGCAAGCGGGCCGACTAGCTTCATCGCAGGTCCCGGCCGGTTGCGGTCCAGTTCAGCCGAAGCGTCAGCGGAGGGAGGTCGACCGCCTGCGAGGAAGTGTTGACAAGGAAGCGCCGGCCATCGGGCGAGACGTCGTAAAGCACGCCCGGTCCTCTGTACGTGATCTCGAACAGCGGCTTCGCCGGACCGATTTCGAGCGTCCCGTCCCGCACGTGGGCGGAAGCCGCCATCAGTTGACGAGTCTCCGAAACGAAGAAGATCTCTCCGCCATCGGGACTCCAGCGCGGCTGCGTCCCGCCCGTGGCGGACACCTGCCAACGGCGCCCCGGTCCGGGAAACGCGGCCGCGTAGATTTCGTAGCGACCCGACTCGTCGGAGGCGTACGCGACCCATCGTGCGTCGGGTGAGAATCGCGCGCTCTCCTCGTTGAAGCGGGTCTGGAGGAAGGCGTCGGCTTCTGGTCCCCCGGCAACGTGAGGATCCAGACGTCGTTACGAGTGCTCGAGTCCCGCATCTGGAACAACAACAGGCGTCCGTCGCGGCTCCAGCTCGTCGGAGCACTCTCGCCGGGGCATTCGTGCAGCATGCGCTCGTCACCCGGACCCGTGAGGTCCTTCAAAAGGAGATCGAAGGTGGTTGACCTCGTGCGACGAAAGATCAGGCGGGAGCCATCGTGTGACCAGATCGGGAACCGGTCCGCGCGCGGGTCGAACGTGAACCGCGACGTCACACCTCGCGACAGATCGTGGATCCAGATATCCGGCGGTCCAACCTGCGGGTTCACGCTGGTCGACGCGACCGACCGCCCGTCCGGCGAGATCTCCACGTCGATATGTCCCGCCTGTTCGCCGACCGCGTCGCCGGCCGCGCCTGCGCGGTCGTGCCACACCAGCCGCGAGCCGACCTGGGCCGAGCCCGTCTGGTAGACGAGGGTCCCCTCCTGGGACGCCGAGAAGATCCCTCGGGCGAACCCGACGTCCACCTGTACCTTCTCAGCGATCGGGACTGGTTCCCCTCGCAGCTCGAGCCTCGAGGCATCCATGGCCTGCGCCATCAGCGTCGTTTCGCGCATGAACAGGAGATGCCCCAGTACGTAGCTGACATGGGAGGGCGCCGGGAAAAGGTCCCGGGTCGGGTCGCCGTTCAGCGTCCCGGTCGCGATCATGCTGGATTGACCGACTCCTTTGAAGTAGCGCGCGATGAAAAGGAAGTGGCGGCCGTCCGGCAGGAATTCCGGCCAGCGATGGGTCTCGTTCTCGCGGGATGGGTCGAGCCGCGTCACAGCGGTCGAGACGCCCCCCGACGACGCGACGCGGTGGATCTCCGAGTTGCGGCTCGGCGCGAAGAGGATCACGCCTTCTGCGTTCCAGGAGCCGCCCCGGCCATCGGGAGCGTCGCACAGCTCGATCGCGGGGCCTCCTGCAATAGCGATCTTCTTGAGCATTCCGTCGGCGAAGAACGCGATCGTGCCGCTGTCGGGGGCCCAGAAGGGGAAAGTGGCCCCGTCGGTACCCGGGAGGCTGCGCGCGTCTGACCATTCCAGCGACCGCACCCAGAGCGACGTGCGCCCTTCGGCGCCGCGCGCCGCGAACGCGAGGTTCCGTCCGTCGGGGGAGAGGGCTGGCGGCCCCGCCTGCAGGCCCACGAACTCGAACGTCGCTCCCTCGGGCGGCAGGATCGATGCGCTGACGACGCGGAACACCGGCAGGGAGCCGCCGAGATACTTCACCCCGAGCGCCGCGGCGACCAGGAAGAAGAGCAGAGCGAGACCGATGAAGACGCGCTCTCTGCGGCGAGGGGCCTGAATCCGCGCTGTCTCGGTCTCGCCACCGGCGGCGCCGTCCTCCGCGATCCATCGCAGGTCCAACACCACGTCGTGCATCGTCTGGCGTCTCTCGTCGGGGTCCTTGCGCAGGCAGGTGCGGACGAGCCGCTCGAGGGTCGAGGGAGTCGGCGCCTGCACCTCCGACATCGACCTCGGCTCGTCCTTCAGGATCGCTGCGATGAGGCTCGCTTGGGTTTTTCCCTCGAAGGCTCTCCGCCCGGTGGCCATCTCATAGAGGATCAGCCCAAAGGCGTAGATGTCGCTGCGCGCGTCGGCCTCGCTCCCTTCGAGCTGTTCGGGTGCCATGTACTGGAAGGTCCCCACGATGGTCCCTTCGGCCGTGAGCGGGCGGGTCATCGTGGGAGAGGCGCTCATCGCGCCCGGGACGCCGGCGGTCCTCGTGCTGCGCGCGAGGCCGAAGTCGAGGAGCTTCGCCCCCGACTTCGTGAGCATCACGTTGCCCGGCTTGAGGTCGCGGTGGACGAGCCCCTGGCGGTGGGCCTTGTCAAGGGCGTCGCCGATCTGCATCGCGAAGCGGAGGAGGTCCGCGATCGGAAGGGGGCCCCTTTCGAGCCGGGAGGCCAGCGTCTCCCCCTCCAGGCACTCCATGACGAGGTAGTCGGCGGCGCCCTCGCGGCCGATGTCGTGCAGCGTGCAGATGTGCGGATGGTTCAGGCTCGAGACGGCGCGCGCCTCCCGCTCCAGGCGGAGCCGCATCTCCTCGCTGTCCGCCCGGTGGGAGACGAGCACTTTGACCGCCACGATGCGATCCAAACGCGTGTCGCGCGCGCGGTAAACCTCCCCCATCCCTCCCGCGCCGAGTGGGGACAGGATCTCGTAGGGGCCGAGCCTGGTTCCGGGGGAGAGCGCCATCAGGGGCCGGATTATACTTCAACAGGTATCCGGGACTCCCTCTCATGGCGTGACCGCGCCACCCTCTGTTAACGCTTTCTCACCTCCGTCGTCCTTCATTCATGACCAGGCGAGACGCGCTGTTCGCCCTCGGGGCCGGGTTGCTGTTCGGAGCGGCACTCCAAGCATGCCAGACTGCACAAGTGCTTACGGCGGTCCCTCCCAAGCCAGTCGAGCCCGACCACGTCCGGATGTTGCTGGCGGCGCAGGCCGCGCGGCCAGCCGTGATTCCTCGTGCGGCACGTATCGGCCCGGTCGGCGAACCGGGCACGCCGCTCGTCGTGCGGGGCCGCCTGTATCGTACGGATGGACAACAGACCGTCCCCGATGCGGTGATCTTCGCCTATCAGACCGATCGCAATGGCCATTACAACGCTCCCGGCTTACGAGGGTGGCGCCTGACCGGCTGGGCAAAGACCGACGCCGAAGGATGGTTCGAGTTCACGACGATTCGCCCGGCGCCGTACCCGAGCCGCGATACCGCCGCACACATTCATCTGAGCGCAGAGGGTCCGTCGATCGCGCGTCAGATCCTCGGGGACGTACGGTTTGCCGACGACCCGCTGCTGACCGAAAACGATCGCCGGGCGGCGGCGCGCGCGGGACGATTCACGGACCTGTGTCCGGTCACCGTCGAGCATGGTGTCGAGCGATGCGAGATACTGTTCAGGCTGACTGGAGAATACGTCTTCTGATGCCCTCCACGGCCACCGACCGCGCCGGCACGGACGAGCCGGCGGCACTCGTGCGTGCGGCGCAACGCGGCAGCCGCGACGCGTTCGGCGTGCTCTATCAGCGGTTCGCCGGCTACGTGTACGCGATTCTCGTCTCGAGGCTGCCGCCGGATGTCGCGACCGATCTCGTGCACGACGTCTTCGTGCTGGCCCTCGAGCGTCTCAGCAGCCTGCGCGAGCCGGCCGCATTCCCGGGATGGATTGCCTCGATCGCGCGCAACCGCGCGACCGACGCGATGAAGCGTCAACCCATCATGGAAGCGCTCGAGGACCGACATGCCGCGCCACCGGCCCGGCCCGATCAGCGCCTCGATGCCGCACGAGCGCTCTCGGCCATTCATCGGCTGCCTGAGGCGTACCGCGAGACGCTGGTCCTCCGGTTCGTCCAGGGTCTGACGGGACCTGAGATCGCAGACATCACCGGGCTGACACCGGAGTCGGTTCGAGTGAATCTGCACCGTGGCTTCAAGCTGCTCCGGGCGGAGCTGGGACTCGCGCCATGACCGACACACGACACGACGATCACAACGCGTATCTCTGGGACCGCTCGGTGCCGGCCGACGCGGATGCCGTCGAGATCGAGCAAGCGCTTGGCAGCCTGGCGTTCACGCCGACCGCGCAGCAAGCCGACGTGCTCCGCACAACCAGCACCCGGAGACGCCCGCTCGCAACCGGTCTTCTTCTCGCGGCCAGCCTTCTGATCACCGCGGGCGTGGGCGCGCACTTCTGGCGTTTGTCGTGGCCGGCGGGTCAGCCGTGGACGGTGACGCGCGGCGCGACGTCGTCGCTCGCTGTTGGCTCGACACTCGAGACACGCGCCTCCGAGGAAGCGACGGTGAGCATCGCGCGCATCGGGACGATGAATGTCCGGCCCGGTTCGTCCTTGTCACTGGCTGCAACGACGTCGTCACGACACCGGATCGACCTGTCACACGGCGTCCTGGACGTCCGGGTCTGGGCGCCGCCCGGGCGATTCGTCGTCCGCACACCTGCCGGCGACGTCGTCGATCTCGGCTGTGTCTTCCAGCTCGAGGTAGACGATGGCCGGGCCATCGTGCACGTGCAGAGCGGATGGGTCCAGCTCGACAACGCGCACGGCGAGTCGCTGATCCCTGCAGGCGCCTCTTCAATCATGACGGCCGACCGGCGAGCGCTTGTGCCGGTCTATGACGACGCATCGGAGGCGTTTGGCGCGGCCGTCCGCCAGATGGAGACAGCCAGCAGCGCGACGGACCGGAGTGCCGCCGTCGCGACGATTGTGAAGGAGGCCCGCACGCGCGACGTTTTCACCCTGCTGACGCTGGCCGTGCGCAGTTCGGGCAACGACCGCACCGCGCTGGTAGCGCGCGCCGCCGAGCTGTCGCCACCCCCGGCCGGTGTCTCTGCCACGAGCGTCGCCGCCGGCGACAACGACGCGTTGTGGACGTGGGCGGACTCTCTGCCGCTGCCACCGGTGAAGTCCTGGTGGCGGAACTGGAAGGACGTGTTCCCACGCTGGCAGTCGCGTTAACCACGATGGGAGAGTTCAAGCTGCGTCTCGGGCACTGGGACGAGGCACGGGAGCATCGGAGACAAAGGTCCGCTCGCGCCCTTCAATATGAGGACAAACAGGCGGGCTTCCGGAGCAAGGTGCAAGGCGGACCACTCATGCAGCGGCAGTCGAACCCGCGCCGCCAACTGGGCGGCCGTTCTCTACTCCGGCACGGCGTAGTCGTCGCCGTAGTACTTGCTGGTGATACGCGTGTGGAAGTGGACGGCCTTGATCGGCTCGTATCGAGGCTGCCCGAGGCCGGGAAGCATTTCGAGGATCTCGTCCTCCCAGAGGTAGACGGCCATGGGGAAGGAGACCCTCGCCCGGCGCCTGAGGGTCGGATCACGGGGCTTCACCACACGGTGCGTCGTGGACGGCAGGATGTCGTTCGTGACCCGCTGCATGTAGTCGCCCGTGTTCAGGATGATCGTCCCGCGCGGGGCGTTCAGCCGGACCCACTTCATGTTGCCGCGGTTGAGGACCTGGAGCCCCTCCGTGGCGGGGGCCGGCAGGAACGTGAACAGATCCACGTCTTCGTGGCCGAGGAGTCGGGCGGCTCCTGAAGCTTCGTCTTCCTCGGAGAGCGGCGGGTAGTAGTTGAGGCGCAGGCCGAAGTTCGTGGCGGTGAGGCGCCGGTCGTACAGGTGCGGATCGCAACCCAGATCCATCAGGATGCTCTGCATGACCGGCAGGATCAGCGCCTCGTGCTCGCGGCAGAGTTGCCTGAAGAACGGCTCCATCTCAGGACGGGGCCAGAACTCCTCCAGGCGTACAGGGCGGCCGGCATCGATGGCGAAGGCGCGCCGGCAGAAGACCCAGCCTTCCACCAGGTCGGGGTGGATGTCGCTCGTCTCCCGGATCGGGAAGTAACCCTGATTGACCGAGCCGTGCCGCGAGGCCCTGAAGCGAAGCTTCTCTTCGAGGGGGACCGACGCGTAGAACTCTTCGATCCGTTCCGCCGCCTCGTCGTAGAGCCGGGGATCGACCGGATGCCCCTCCAGGACGGCGAAGCCTATCCCGCGGAGCGCCTCGCCCAGGTCGCGCGCGAACACTCTTCGGTCGGCGGGGTTCCCCCTGAGGAAGCGCCCGATGTCGACCGTGCGTATCCGGTACTCCTCGTCGTAGGCGTCCCCGGAGTCGGTCGCGTCGGAAAGGTGGTACTGCTGCTCCTTGCGGACCTGGTCGTAGTGCGTGTACTCCTGGTTGGTGGCTTCTACGCCGTGAGTCTTCTTGTCGTCCATGACAGCTCCGTCCCGCTTGCAGGATAATGTACCGCGAAAGGGGAAAGGATCGTTGAACGTGACACTGAAAAAGGGGTGCCGCGTCGCGGATCTGCGCGAAGGCGAGCCCGAGGTCCACGGACCCCTGCAGATCTGGACCCGATTCGGCCGGGCGACGGGCGCCCGCGCTCTGTCGCTTCGGATTCTGGAGATGGCGCCCGGCCTTTCCCCAGGGATCCGCAATACGGACTGCGACGAGGTGCTCTACGTGATCGAAGGGTCCGGCACCGTCTACCTGGACGGGCACGCCTTCGGCGTCGGGCCGGATGCGGGGATCCATCTGCGACCCGGCGTGTCGCTGGCTCTCGAGAACCCGGGGCCGCATCCGATCACGCTCGCCAGCGCGCGATGCCCCGACGGCGGGCCACCCGCGATCCTCGAGGCGGCCCCGATCCGGCCGCAGGAGAGCTCGTCCGCGCCCCCGCGGGACGCCGTCGCCAGGCTCGTCGATCGTCCGGCGGAAGTCGCATCCGACGGACGCTCGTTCCAGGTGCTGATCGACGCGAGCGGCTCCGGCGCGCCGGTGACGCAGTTCGTCGGATCGATCCCCGCCGGCCGCGCGCCCGATCATTTCCACGAGTACGAGGAAGTGCTGGTCGTCCTTCAGGGGCGTGGCCGGATCTGGGCGGATCGTGAAAGCGCCCCGATCGGCCCGGGCTCCTGCGTCTTTCTTCCCCGGCGGCAGGTCCACTGCGTCGAGAACCTCGGGGAGGGCCGGCTTCGCCTGCTGGGGGTCTTCTATCCCTCGGGCAGCCCCGCCGCCTCGAAGCGTTCGGAAACGAGCTGAGCCGCGGTCCTCACCTCTGCTTCGCTCGCCTCCTTCCGGCGGCGTAGAGCACCGCTCCCACAGCCGCCCACACCACGGAGAGCTCGATGGCGGTGAGGGAGCCACTCGCGATCCTCTCGCCGAGGCTGTGGGAGACGAGCATCCCTAGATCGCTGTCCACTTGAAGCAGGAAGAGCGCTCCCATGGCGAGGATGGAGATCGCCGCGGCGGCCCTCTGGACTCCGAGCGGGATCGCCACGGTGACGCTCTGGAAGAGCGCCGGGTTCCTGACCGGGAGAATCAGAAGCGCGAGGCTGTGGAGCAGGTAGAGCCCCACGAGGGCGAAGACAGCGATGTTCAGCCCGAGGGCGATCTGGCCTCCTAGCAGGAGGAGCGCGGCGGCCACGAGCGTCAGCGTCAGGGCCGCGACGGGCGTTCCCGTGCGGGGCGACACCGCGCCGATCCATCCGGGCACGAGGCCGTCCCCGGCGAGCACGACGGCGAGACGCGAGGGGACGAGCATCGTGGCGTTGAGGGAGGTCGCGATCGCCATCAGCGCTCCCAGCGTCACGAAGGAAGCCGCGCCGCCCGGAAGGTAGACGGCCGCGACCTCGGCCATCGGAGCGGGACTCGCCTGCAGCCGGGGGCCGGGAAGGACACCGAACGACACGACGGACATCAGGAGGTAGATGACCGTCGTCCCGCCGATGCCCAGGAGGAAGACGCGCGGGAGCCGCCGCGTGCTGTCACGGACCTCGCCGGCCGTCTGCGCGAGGGACTCGAACCCGGCGTAGGCGAAGAAAAGCGGCGGCATCGCGGCGGCGAACCCCAAAAGGCCGTGCGTGAAGAAGGGGCGATAGTAGGCCGGCTGGACGGCAAAAAGCCCCGGCACGACAAGGACCACGATCGACACTCCCAGGAGCGCCAGCATCGCCACCTGGAGGCGTCCGAACCATCGCACCCCCAGAACGTGGATGGCGTAGAAGAGGACGAGGCTGGTCAGTGCCGTCCAGGTACGGGCCGATGTCCGATCGAACCAGCCGGGGGCGAGTCCGGCCAGGTAGTCGGCGAAGGTGACGGCCAGGAAGGCGAGGGCGCCGATGTAAGCGATGCACTTGAGCCACGCCCCGATGAAGGCGACGCCGCGGCCGCCGAATGTCCTCGAGATGTGGACGTACTCTCCGCCGGGCTCCAGGCCGAGCGGGGTGGAGAGGAAGACGCAGTACGGGACGGAGGTGGCGAGGACGGCAACCGCCAGGACGACGTGCGCGAGGATGACGCTCGGGCCGGTGAGCGCCCATGACTGGCTCGTCACCTTGAAGATGCCGGCGCCTATCAGGATGCCAACCAGCGCCGCATAAGCCTCGAGCGTCCCGAGATCTCTGCGGAGTCCGGCGCGCGGCTGCACAGCCTAGTCTAACTGGTGGAGGCGGCAAGAGTCGAACCCGTGCGCTCCTGGGCCACCACCGGATTGAGCACCTCCTAGGGCAGGGAGGGATGGGCGAGGTCTATCGCGCGCGGGATCTGAAGCTTGAACGCGACGTCGCTCTTAAACTGCTCCCCGCCGTTCTGGCCGCCGATCCGTCGCGCCTCGAGCGCTTTCAGCGCGAAGCCAAGGCCATCGCTGCCCTGAATCACATCAATATTGTCCTCGAACAGCAGCGCGGCGTTGGCGCTGTGACAACCGTTGCGCGCGTCCCCTTGTACGGTCGGCCGTGGCAGCTTCCGATCACCGCTGAGGGACGCACTTCCCTTCTGTTCTTCAACTACGTCGATCATCGCTACTTCGAGACGCTGGCCCTGCCGGTGGAAGGGCGCAGCTTCACCGTCGCGGAGACATCCGGACGAGCGAAAGTAGCCGTCATCAGTCAGGCCACCGCGCGAAAACTCTGGACCAGAGGGTCGCCGCTCGGCCAAACGTTCGCTGTCGAATCGACGCAACACGGCGCACAGCCCGCAGGTGTTTATCAGGTGGTCGGTGTCGTGCCGGATGTCGTGAGCGGATGGTTGTTCGAAGGCAAGGACACCTCCGCAATCTATCTGCCCGCCTCTGCCGGACAGGCTGGGGTCGAGTCGACGATGGTTCGCATCACCGGGGATCCGGCGACTACGGCCGCCGCCATCCGCGAAGTCTGCGCCGGAGCCGGCAATGCGACAGGTTGCGAACCGGCGAGTCTGCGCGAGATCTCAGCGATGCAGCGTCTCCCTTTCCAGATCGCGGCGGGGGGCGCGGGCACGCTCGGCGGGCTGGCATTGCTGCTCACCGCCATCGGTCTCTACAGCGTGGCAAGTTATTCAGTGACTCAGCGCAGACGGGAGATCGGCGTCCTTCTGGCGTTGGGGGCTTCGCCGTCGCATGTGATTCGTCGAATCCTCTCCGACGCCTGGCGCTGTGTCCTGCTCGGCGTGGCTGCCGGATTGCCGGTCTGCCTGGTGTTGTCGAAGCTTGCGGCAAGCTCTGTTTTCCAGATCCACACGTTCGACCTGGGCGCCTATCTCTCCGTCCCTTTGCTGCTGGTAGCCATCGTGACCCTCGCGTGCGCGGGTCCAGCCCGGCGCGCGGTACGGATGAATCCAATGGTCTCGCTTCGCGAGGAGTAGGCCACTTCTGCTGCGGATCCACCGTGAAGGCGGCGGAATGCACCGAGCGACCAGACGCTCGGCCAGTTCCACGCCCACCTCAACGGGCTCGGCTACATGCTCCCGGAGGAGCACGTCCGGAGCGCCGTCGCGGCGGTGTTCCGGCACAACTTCCGTCCCGACCTGTCGCGTCACGAGAGCGTGCAGCGCGCCTACGCGCTCGGCGACGAGGGCGGGCTCGTCACCGCCTCCTGGCCGGTCCCTCTCGGCCTGGAGTCTGTTGATCGCCGCGAGCGGGGTCCAGTACGACGGGATCGCCCGGACGCTGTCGTTCGACCCGATCGCCGACGGCCGCTACCCCTTCACGACCGGGACGGCGTGGGGCGTCGCGACGATCGCGGGCGATGACGTGACGCTCGACGTCCGCGGCGGCCGCCTCGACCTCGCGTCCCTCTCCCTCCGAGGCCGCCCCCTCCCGTCGGTCGGCGTATGACGAAGCCGCGCTGTTCTACACCGTGGAGGGGGGCGTGGGACACTGGCCGAGCACTTCAAGAAAAGTTTTGCAATTCTTTGACAACATGAGAGCGTATCTCACCTCATACTGAGCCACGACAGGGCCGAGATCGATCGGGGGAGCCCCGAGACCCCGGTTCGACAACGAAACTCCGGGGCGGGAATCTTCTCTCCCTTGCAGGAGGTTTGAGCCGTGAGAACCTTGACGACCGTTTGCGGCTATGTGCTCGTGCTGTCGCTCGCACCGCTCGTATACGGCACCGAGACGCGAGAGTGGTCGCAGTTCCGGGGGCCGGATTCGGCCGGTCCGCTGTTCGCCGGTACCGTCCCGCAGGGGAAGTTCGGCCTGCAGGTCGCGTGGACCCGGGACCTGGGCTCCGGCTACTCGAACGTGTGGCTCGCACCGGGCAAGGCGGTGACGATGCACACCGACGGTGCCGTCGACGTGGTTGCGGCTTTCGACCCGGCCACGGGCAAGCCGCTCTGGCGCCATGAGCTCGGTCCCAAGTACGCGGGACACGACGGCTCCGACGACGGCCCGCTCGGCACCCCGACCGTGAGCGACGGCATCGTCTACGCGCTCGGTCCGCGGGGACAGCTCGTCGCGCTGAGCCTCGCCGACGGCTCGGTGAAGTGGCAGCACGTGCTCGACGCGCAGAACTCGACCGTGCCGCACTACGGGTACACCAGCTCGCCCCTCGTGCTGGGACGGCAGGTCATCGTTGCGACGGGAGGCGACGGGCACGCGGCCACATCCTTCGACCGCGAGACGGGGAAGGCACTCTGGGCTTCGGGGGAGGATTCGGTGAGCTACCAGACACCGGTGCTCGCCGAGCTCGGCGGCCGGCGGCAGCTGATTCTGGTCACGGACCGCTTCCTGCAGGGCCTGGACCCCGACGGCGGCAAGGTCCTGTGGAAGCTGCGGCACACCGAGGGCAACGAGACCGAACAGTCTGGACATCCCACGGTGATCGACGGCGAGCGCTTCCTGGTCAAGTTCAGCCAGGGATCGCGCATGTACCGCTATGCCGACGGCGTCGTGAAGGAGCTCTGGACCACGCGCGCTTTCGGCAACACCTTCGCCTTGCCGGTGCTCGTCGGGAAGCATCTCTACGGTTTCACCGGAGCCCTCCTCACCTGCGCCAGCGCCGAGACGGGCGAGATCGTGTGGCGCTCAAGGGAGGTGGGAAGCTTCGGCCTTTCCCTCGTCGGTGGACTGCTCGCCATCGCGACGCGTACCGGCGAGCTGCTCCTCGTCGAGCCGTCGCCCGAGTCCTATCGCGAGGTCACGCGGGTGCCGGTGCTCAAGAACGGCAACTACGCCGTGCCGACTTTTGCCGACGGGCTGTTCCTCGTGCGTAATCTCCAGCAGGTGGCCGCCGTGCGCGTGGACGCAGCCGTTGCGCCCAAGGTGGCGCAGCCCGCGACCGCTGACCGGCTCCGCGGTGAGTTTGGCAAGTGGATCGCGTCGGTCGAGAAGATGCCCGAGACCAGGCGCCAGGCCGCCGTCGACCAGCGCCTCGCGAAGGTCAAGGTGACCCCGCTGGTCGAGGAGCAGAATCTCGCGCACGTCGTGTGGAAGGGGAAGGCGAAGGACGTCGGCATCGAGGGGGACATGGTCCCGGACGGCCAGGAGGTCGGCCTTCACGCACTGCCGGGAACGGACCTCTTCTTCCGCACCTTCGAGCTGGATCCGAAGGGTCAGTACACTTACGGCTTGATTGTCGACTATGCCGACCCGGCGCCCGATCCGCGCAACCCGCTCTCGGTGAACAACGGCCGCGCCGTGGCCTCCGAGCTGCGCATGCCCGGCTGGCCCGCCTCACCGCACATCGAGGCCCCGGCCGCAGGGGCGCCTCGAGGCACCCTGGACAAGTTCCAGTTCCGGTCGCTGATCCTGAACAACACGCGCGAAGTGCAGGTCTGGACTCCGCCCGAATACGCCCGCGACAATACCAGGCGCTACCCGGTGCTCGTGGGCAACCACGGCGACAACCTGGTGCGCGGGGGCCTGATGCAGAACACTCTGGACAACCTCGTCGGCCGCACCGTCGAGCCTCTGATTGCTGTGTTCGTGCCGCGTGTGGCGGGCCCCGAGTACGGCGGCCCCGACGCCGAGGCCTACACGCGCTTCCTCGTCGAGGAGCTGATGCCGCACATCGATCGCCACTACCGCACCGACCCCGGCCGCCGGGCGATCATGGGGCCTGGTAGCGCCGGCGTCGCCGCGGTGGTCGCCGCTTTCCTGAGGCCCGATGTCTTCCAGCAGGCTGCGGCGCAGAGCTTCTATCCGATCGCGCCCATGAAGGAGCGGCTGCCGGGCTTGATCGGGGGCTCCGGGGCCAAGCCGGGGCTGATCCACGTGGTCTACAGCAGCCACGACTACGACTTCGGGGACGGCCGGCGCGCCCGCGAGGCGAGCGTCGAGCTGCTCGGTCAGCTGCGAGCCGCCAAGGTCAAAGTGGTCGAGCAGGTGGCCGACTACTCGCCCGGCTGGGCCGGCTGGCGCGGCCAGGACGACGAGATCCTGGCCACCCTGTTCCCGCTCCCCAAGGCGACGAAGTGACGGGCTCGATCGGGGGTCGGGGCCCTGACCGGCGAAACACTCTCAGGCGGCCTGGCCCAACGCGACTTGGTTGAGGCGGCGGGAGTCGAACCCGCGCCGCCCCGAAACGCCAACTCATTGATGGCGCGCGGCTTTTCGTCGTAAGTGACAGGTAATTCGTCGCCTTGTTGTCAATTCCTTGTGCTCTGGAAGTGCTCTGGAGCCCTCTCCAGTTTTGGAGACATTTTGGAGACGGAGTTGTCAAGTATACTGTCACGCTATCCCTCGTTCGAAGGGTTGGCCATGACGCCCCGTCACAGCGATGTTGGGACCCGTCGCTCCCGCCACATGCCCGTGAGCCCGCTTTCCCACCTAACGCCAACCTCGAAGTTGAAGGAAGACCTTACCGGATCTAGAATCTCGCCATCGGAAGAGTGCCGCAGGGAAACCGATCGCTGTCCGAACTCTGAGACGAGCTGATCGACATGAAAACTAGTCTCCGCGTTCACCACACGACCCACGAACTCTCGGTTGACTCGCGCGTGACGTTGCTGGACGTTCTCCGCGACGTGCTCGGTCTGACTGGCACGATATAATTCTTGCAGTGTCTTGCGGTCGGGGGACGGTGGTGGACAAGCCCCGAATCTTCTTGGGCTCGTCGGGAAAGCAGGCGAAGCTGCTCCAGGCGCTCACACGCGGTCTCGAAGACGTCGCGCACGGCGCTGCTCTCCTCGAAACTGCTGAAGAAAGGCACGCTCAAGGTCCACAAGGGGTTCCCGCACGGCATGTGTACGACGCACGCCGACGTGCTCAATCCCGAGCTTCTCGCGTTCGTAGAGGAAGGTAAGGCGGCGCGGCCTTCGGCCCGGCCGCGGAGCAGCGGGCCGAGCCCGACTCCTCCGGCGAGCTGAGGCGCGCTGTGCGGCCGCCGTCCATCGTGGTGTCGGCTCCGGAGGCGCCCTGGCGTCGACGGCGCCGTTACACGTTTGGCCGGAGGACCTATGCGTTTCAACAGAGCCGCACCAATCGATGAATTGCTGAAAGGAGCGTTGCCATGCAAAGCGCCCGACCCGCCGTTTCCGTTCCCGTTGGCGCACCCGACAGCAAGTTGTGTCAGCGTGCGACTGCACTCGTTGCCGACCTTTCGCCGCCCTTCCTCTTCAACCACTGCGCGCGGACCTTCCTGTTTGGCGACGCGATCGGCAAACGCGACAAGCTACAGTACGACCGCGAGCTGCTCTACCTGTCCGCCATGTTGCACGACCTAGGTCTGACGGACACCTACTTGGACGGAAACCAGCGGTTCGAGCTGGAGGGGGCGGATCGGGCGCGTGCCTTTCTGGTGGAGCACGGACTTCCCGAAGGGAGAGCCGACGTCGTGTGGGATGCAATCGCGCTGAACAGCAGCTTCGGCATTGCTCTTCGGAAGGGTCCGGAGACCGCCCTCGCCCATTTGGGCGTCCTCGCCGATTTCTTGGGTAACCGGCTCGATGACGTGGGACCAGAAAGGGTCGCCCAGATCGTCGAGGAGTACCCGCGCCCGGCCTTTCTCGCGTCGGCCGCGAGTCTCCTTGCGAATTGCGTCCGGCGCAAACCCCAATTCGTGGCCGGCACGTTTCTCGAGATCGTTGCTCATTCCCACGCTCCTGAAGTACGAGTCCCCACGTTGACAGATCTCCTCGCGCAGAGCCCATGGAAGGAATGACCCACCGGGCCGGCCCGGCGAGCAACCCCGAAGAGGCCGATGAACACAGGCGTCGACACGGAACCTGAAACGTCATCAACCACAAGCGGAGGGAATCCCATGAGCTTCATCACGACCAAAGACGGCACCGAGATCTATTACAAGGACTGGGGCCCCAAGAACGCGCAGCCGATCGTTTTCCATCATGGCTGGCCATTGAGCGCCGATGACTGGGACACCCAGATGCTCTATTTCCTCGGGAAGGGATATCGGGTCGTTGCGCATGACCGGCGCGGCCATGGCCGCTCGAGCCAGGTGAGCGACGGCCATGACATGGACCACTACGCTTCAGACGCCGCGGCGGTCGTCGAACATCTGGATCTGCGCGACACCATCCACATCAGCCATTCGACAGGCGGCGGCGAGGCGACGCACTACGTCGCGCAGCACGGCAAGGGCCGTGTCGCCAAGCTGGTGCTCATGTCCGCCGTGCCGCCGCTGATGCTGAAGACCGCCGCCAATCCGGGCGGCATACCCATCGAGGTCTGGGACGGCCTCCGGGAAGGGCTCGCCGCCAACCGGGTGGAGTTCTACTGGCAGTTCGCAAGCGGTCCCTTCTACGGCTACAACCGGCCGGGGGCGAAGGTGCTGCAGAGCGTGGTCGACAACTGGATGCGTCAGGCCATGATGGGCGGCGCCAAGGCCCAGTACGACTGCGTCAAGGCCCTTTCGGAGACCGACTTCACCGAGGACCTGAAGAGCATCGAAGTGCCGACCCTCGTCATGCACGGCGACGACGACCAGGTCGTGCCGATCGCGGATTCCGCGCTGCTCTCCTCGAAGCTGCTCAAGAAGGGCACTCTTAAGGTGTACAAGGGATACCCGCACGGCATGCCAACGACCCACGCCGACGTGCTCAATCCCGAGCTTCTCGCGTTCGTAGAGGAAGGTAAGGCGGCGGGCCGAGCCCGACTCTCCCGGTGAGCTGAAGCCGCGCGTGCCGCCGGCGGCCATCATCGCTTTCTTGCCCAAACGTCTTTCTTGGTAAGAGACCAAAGGAGGTCACATGGCTGAACTACTGAAAGTCATCGAGGTTCTGGCCGAATCCGAGAAAAGCTGGGAGGACGCCACTGCCGGGGCCGTCACACGCGCGTCCAAGACGTTGAAGAACATTCGGTCGATCTACATCGAGAATTTCGAAGCCAAGGTGGAAGGCAACCGGGTGGTTCGCTATCGGATCAACGCCAAGATTTCGTTCGTCCTCGAGTAGGCGAACACGGACGGCCGCCCGAATCGCGGCAAGGCATTGCCCTGAGCCTAACGCCTCATGGGATGGCTCAGGCTCCGAGTCCGATGAGCAGGTCCGTAAGCGGAGGGGCGGACCCAGCTCGACTCCTCCGGCGAGCTGAGGGCGCGCGGCACGGCCGCCGACCATCGTGGTGCCGGCTCCGCAGATGGAGTCGCTCGACCTAGGCGGAACCGCATCACGATTGGCGGGCGTCTTCGCAGGCTCCGCCAGACTCACTAGAGCGGAACGTCCAGAGACACATCGCCAATCGCGGCCGGTTCGACCGAGGCTACAGAAACGGGCCGGCCCATCGATCAAGGAAGGAGCAGAACCATGAAGGAGTCGTCGTTCGAAGCGTCGGAGGACTCAAGATCGCCACCCGCTCGTGGCAGCCTGCCGGGAAACCGCGCGCCGTCATGATCCTCATCCACGGATTCAACGCGCACAGCGGCTACATGGCCTGGCCCGCCGAGCAATTCGCGGCCAGCGGGCTTGCGTGCTATGCCCTTGATCTGAGGGGGCGTGGCAAGTCCGAAGGGGAGCGTTTCTATGTCGAGAAGTTCTCGGAGTACCTGGGCGACGTGGACGGACTCGTCCGGGTTAAGTGGTGGAGGCGGCGGGAGTCGAACCCGATCCGGGTCGATTCACTAACGTGCTGATGACGCACGACTTCCGTCGCAAGGCCTTGATTCCACGCCGCTTCTCACCGTCGATCGAGTCTCCTGTAGTCCCCTGCCGTCCCCTGGAGTCGACCCCTGTCGTGGAGATATTTTGGAGACGGTGAGCATGAAGCTTTCTATAATGCCGCGTTCGCTCCGACGGCTGCGGCCGCGACACCTCACGGAACAGGAGCATGCCCCTCGAGCCCGGACAGAATCTCGGCCACTACCGCATTGAGCGCCAGATCGGCCAGGGCGGCATGGGAGCGGTCTTCCTCGCCGAGGACACGAAGCTCGGCCGCAAGGTGGCGCTGAAGGTCCTCCCCGAAGGGATGGCCGCCGACCCCAGCCGTCTGGCCCGCTTCCAGCGTGAGGCGAAGGCCGTCGCGGCCCTGAACCACCCGCATATCGTGACGATCCACTCCGTCGAGGAAGATCGCGGCACGCACTTCCTCACCATGGAGCTGGTCGAAGGGAGCAGCCTGGACCATGGGATTCCCCCCGGCGGGCTGCCGCTGGCGAAGGTGTTCGAGGTGGGAATCGCCCTGGCCGACGCCCTGGCGGCGGCCCACGACAAAGGGATCATCCACAGGGACCTCAAGCCCTCCAACGTCATGCTCACGAAGGACGGGCGTGTGAAGGTGTTGGACTTCGGGCTGGCGAAGCTCGCGATCCAGCCGGGACCCGGCGCTCTCACGCCCGAAGCAGAGCTGTCGGAGCTTATGACGTGCGATCGTTCGCTCACCGACACCGGTGTCGTGACGGGGACGGTGCCGTACATGTCGCCCGAGCAGGTGCAGGGCAAGCCGGTGGACGCGCGGACCGACGTCTTCTCGCTCGGCGTCGTGCTCTACGAGATGGCGACCGGCCGGCGACCGTTCGGGGGCGCAAGTCCCGCGGAGACCATGTCATCGATCCTGCGCGATGCGCCGCGCCCCGTGACGGACGCGCGCCCCGACGCCCCCCGGCATCTTGCGAGGATCATCGATCACTGCCTGGAGAAGGAGCCCGACGCCCGCATTCAGACGGCCAGGGATGTTCGGAACGAACTGCGCTCGCTGCGAAAAGAGACCGAATCCGCGGCCGCGGCTTCAGCGAGGCTGCCTAGCTTGGCGGACAGAACGGCAACAAGAGCAGTGGCCGCCGACCCGTCTGCCTCAGCAGTCGCAGACGATGCGGCCGCGACCACCCATCGCTCCCGCGGCGCTCCGACGCTGGCGGCCGAGCCATGGCGCCGTGCCTGGATAGGTGTCGCCGCCGTCGCCGCATTGCTCCTACGGAGTTCGTGGCGATGGTGGGCTGTCGCTGGCTCCGCAGCGCTTCTGGCGATCGCGGCCGGGCTGTGGGTGTACCTGAGCGAATCGAGCGCGCCTGCGAATCCTCTGGCAGGTGCCCGGTTCACGCGTCTCACGGATTTTGAAGGGTCCGAGAACGATGCCGGCATTTCGCGCGACGGCCGCTTCGTGGTGTTTCAATCGGATCGCGATGGGCCCGTGGATACGTGGGTCAGTCAGGTGGGGAGCGGCCGCTTCGTCAACCTCACCAACGGAGCGCGGGCATCCTGGTCGCTGGACCGGAAAGCCGGTTTCGTGTCGGATGGTTCTGAAATCTGGTTAGGCGCCATCCCTGGCGGCGACCGCTTGAGTTTGATGCCATCGATGGGTGGCACGCCCCGTCCGTTTCTCACCGACAGCAGCCAGAACGTTGCGTGGTCGCCGGATGGTTCTCAGCTCGTATTCCACACGAACGAACCCGGCGACCCGATGTTCGTCGCGGACAGCAAGGGCGGTAGCCCGCGGCAGATCTTCACGCTGACGGCGGGCTGGCACAACCACTTCCCGATCTGGTCCACGGACGCACAGTGGATCTACTTCGTGAGCGGCGTGTGGGACACCAGGGCAATGGACATTTGGCGTATCCGATCCTCGGGCGGTACGCCGGAGCGGCTGACGAATCAAAGCAGCGATATACGCTACCTGGCCCTGCTCGACGAGCGCACGATCGCGTATGTATCGCCCGACCAGAATGGCGCGGGGCCGTGGCTGTGGGCCCTCGATCTGGAACGCCACGTGAGCCGGCGGATCAGCTCGGGTCTCGAAGTCTACTCGTCGGTGGACGTCAGCGCGGACGGACGCCGTCTGGCGGTCTCGGTTGCGAATCCGACGGCCAACTTGTGGAGCGTTCCCATCCTCGACCGGCCCGCGGAAGCAAAGGACGTGAAGCCCTTCAGCGTGCCGAGCGTGCGGGCCTATGCTCCGCGCTTCGGAGGCGCGTCGCTCTTCTACTTGTCCTCACGGGGCGGCGGTGACGGGCTGTGGCGCTATGAGGATGGTCAAACCACCGAAATCTGGAGAGGGACCGACGGAGCGCTGTTCGAACCTCCGGCAGTGTCCTCATCCGTGTCTCCCTCGAATTCCATCAGCGGGCCTCGCGTCGCCCTCATTCTGCGAAAGCAGGGAAGGCGCACGTTGAACACGCTCACCGCGGATGGCGGCGACGTCCGGCCTCTGGCTCCGGCGATCGACGTCACGAGCGCGGCGAGCTGGTCGCCCGATGGGAAATGGATTGTGGCCGGCGGCGACGACGGCAATGGTCCAGGGCTCTTCAAGATTCCGCTGGAGGGTGGGGAACCGCAGCGTCTGGCGAACGGAGGCGCAACCAACCCCGTGTGGTCGCCGGACGGATCGGTCATCGTGTACACGGGTCCGGTGGTGGGCGGCACCGGACCGCTTCTTATGGTTGACCCGGACGGCACGCCCATCGAAGCGCCCGCCATCCGAGTCCGCTGGGGTAACGAACGATACTGCTTTGTGCCTGGACGGCAGGAACTGGTATACGTGCCGACAGCCTCCCGATCAGCCTCCGAACACTTTTTCCTGCTGGATTTGGCCACCAAGCAATCGCGCCAGCTTGCGAGTTTTGACAGCCGCCCTACCCGCACCTTTGACATTACACCGGACGGCAAGCAGATCGTGTTCGACCGTTTGCGGGAAAACTCGGATATCGTTCTGATCGAGCTGCCAACGAAGCCGTAGCTACGCGTACTGCCGCACTTTCGAGCGCCTCGGCGATGTCGACTCCTGCTGCGATGGCTCGAGGCGCGCTTCACCGCGGAAGAGGAATATGCTCAGGCTGCCTGACCCCGACTTCGCCGATTCAGGCGAAACGATTTAGACCGCAGTCCTCAACCGTCCACCGAAATGGGATAACTCCACGACACCATCTTGCATGTGCAGCGGCGGCGCTGGGCGGTCGGACCACGTTGCGAGGGCGGCTAGCGAGCGCTCGCCCGCGGCATCGGCCATCCGGGTACGCCGGTGAACGCACACGAGCGCGGTTTCTGCGTGCATCAGCCTTCGGCTCCTTCTGAACGCTAGCAGACGCCCGGCGAGAGGTCATAGGGTGCCGAGACTTCGGGACCGAGGAACAGTCGGAGTTCGTAGGCGAGCGCCCGCGACAGCTGAACCCGGTTCCTTTCGCAGTTTTCGACGCACCACCTGCTCTGAACAGAGCCAAGAGGGCGCGACGACAGGTGATCACTCGGCATCGTCGTCAAAACCCTCGAAATCTCGCGGCGACTGGTGGAGAACACACTTTTTCGTGGAGGCGGCGGGGAGAGTTCCCGCGTCCGAGATCTCATCCTTTGTTTTCAGCAAGATAGGTGGTGGAGGCGGCGGGAGTCGAACCCGCGTCCGAAAACGATCCGCACAAGGCATCTACATGCTTAGCCTCGTCTGAAGTGCTCTCGACGCCGGGCCCCGGACGGGCAGAAGACCTGGCGTCCAGCCCCCTTCAGTCTCGCTCTCCCTCAGAGGGTGGTCGGGGAGAGCCAGCCGGTTACTCGGCGTCCTCACGGCCTGCCACCGGCGGGGCCTGCCGCAGGACGTCGCTACTTAATTAAGCAGCGAATGCGTACTGGTTGTTGTCAGTTGCTTTTTTCCAGCTTGATTAACGAGGGTGACTGGGCCCTCGGCATGCAACCCTGGCTTCAACGCTCCCGTCGAGGCCGTTTCGCCCCCAACGTGGTGCATCATGCCTGAGAAGTGACGTAAATCTAGCATCTGGAGGGGGTTGCTGTCGAGCACCAGCCGGTCACGCCACCGTCATGCCACGGACGGATGCCTGAGGCCGCTCACCGATGGAACGGGCCGCCGGTGTCATCCACTATGACGGTGGAGGATTTGGATCATGGCATATCCGGCTTACCGGGAGTTGGCTGACAACTGGTCCTGGATACTGCTGCGCGGGATGGCGGCCATCCTGTTCGGCATCCTGGCCCTCAGCTGGCCCCAGATCACCCTGTTCGCTCTCATCCTGCTGTTCGGCGTCTACGTGGCCGCCGACGGCATCTTCGCTCTGGTCGCCGCCATGCGCGGCCACACCATCACGCCACGATGGTGGCTGGCGGTCGTGGGTGTGCTGGGGATCGGCGCCGCTGTCGTCACCTTCGCGTGGCCCGGCCTGACCGCCCTGGCGCTGATCATCTTCATCGGCGTGTGGGCGCTGGTGCGAGGCATCACGGAGATCGCCGGGGCCATCGCCCTGCGCAAGGAGATCGAGAACGAATGGTGGCTGATCCTGGACGGCGCGCTGTCCGTGGCGTTCGGACTGATCGCCATCTTCATGCCGATGGCGGGAGCCTTGGCGATGGTGTGGCTGATCGCGGGCTTCGCCATCGTGTCGGGCGTTCTGCAGATCTCCCTGGCCCTGAGGCTGCGGCACTTCCGCACGCCCTTCGGGACCGCGGCGGCGGCGCACTGAGGAGCGAGCAGAGCAGATCACGGGACGGCGGACGCCATCCGGCGTACGGCCTCGGGAAGCTCGCGCTCGTTCAGCCAGGCAAAGCTGAACCGCGCGAAGGGCCGTGGCCGCCGGTCGAACGCGTACCGCCGGCCCGTGTACCAGGAGACCCCGCGCTCGACACTGCGCCGCGCCCAGGCTTCGACGTCCACCGACATCCGGAAGCGGACCCATAGCGCCATCCCACCCGGCGGATTCGTGAATTCGACGCCGTCCCCGAACGCGCGGCGCAGACTGTGTGCCAGCACGGCCCGACGTGCCGCGTACGTACGGCGAACGCGCGCCACGTGCCGCTCCAGCTCGCCCTCTTCGATGAGCGCCGCCACCGCGGCCTCAGTCGCCAGATCACCCTGGATGTCGAGCAGCGATCGGATCGCCGCGATGTGCTCGATGACGGGCCGGGGCGCCGCGACGTACCCGATGCGCAGGCCGGGCGCCAGGACCTTGGACAAAGTGCCGATGTAGACCACCACGCCCATGGCGTCGGCGCTGGCCAGCGGGAGGATCGGCCTGCCGTCGTAGTGGAACTCGTGGTCGTAGTCGTCTTCGATGATGGCCATCCGCTCTTCGCGCGCCAGGGAGAGCAGCGCGAGACGCCGGGCCGCTTTGAGAGTGACCGTCGTCGGGTACTGATGATGCGGCGTGACGTACACCGCCCGCACCGCGCCCCGCCGCGCGTGCGCCCGCAGCGCCGCGACGTCGATGCCGTCCCCATCGACGGCAACGGGGATCACCGTCGCACCGGCGGCGCGAAATGCCTCCCACGCGGGCCGGTACCCGAAGTCCTCGACCGCGACGACGTGGCCGGGCCGGACGATGGCGCGCGCGGCGAGCGCCAGCGCCATCTGGCTGCCGCGCGTGACCATGACCTCGGCGGGGCCCACCGTCAGCCCGCGCGTGCTGGAGAGCATCCCGGCCAGCGCCGACCTCAGCGCCGGATGGCCTTCGGGGTCTCCGTAGGCCAGCACCCGGCTGCCCCGTGCCATGACGCGCCGAATCGCGCGGCCGATCGCCCGCATCGGAGCAAGACGGACGTCGGGTGCGCCATTGCTCAGGTTGAGCGTGCCCGCCGCCAGCCTGGGCGGCCGGTATTCTTCGGGACCTTGCGGAAGCACGAACCCGGCACGCGGCGGCGCGCCCGGACGGACGCCGAGCCGGGACGAAAACGGACGCCCGCCGGCCGCCGGCAGGGATCGGGCCACGTACGTGCCGCGGGCCGGCGTCGTCTCCAGCCATCCCTGCGCGACCAGCTCGGCCGTCGCCGCGAGCACGGTGTTGCGGTGCACGTGGACCGCCGCGGCCAGGCGCCGGCTCCCGGGCAGCGGAGCTCCCGGCTGAAGGCGGCCCCGGCGGATCGCTTCCGTGATCGCGCGCGCGATCTGCAGGAACGGGGGAACGTCGAGAGCCCGATCCACGTCCAGGGCGAGCGTCCAGGGGCGGGGCATGGGGGCAGTCTATCCGCGGCCCGCCGACTGGTCCATGCAAAATGTGAGATCTGGTCCTTGTGGCACAGACCATGCGGGCGTAGCTTGCGGCATGGCCACGGACGGCATGCTCGAGGGGATCGGAAGGGACCTCCGCTACACGGCTCGCTGGCTCCTGAAGACACCGGGTTTCAGCGCCGCGGTCATCGCGACGCTCGCGCTGGCGATCGGCGCCAACTGCGCGATCTTCTCCGTGGTTCATGCGGTCCTGCTCCGGCAGCTTCCGTTCGGCGAGCCCGGCGCCCTGGTCGCCGTGTGGTCGCGGCAGCCCTCCCGAGACGACGCGCCGTTCAACATCCCCGACTTCGTCGACCTGCGCGATGGCAACGACACCCTGGAGCAGATGGCGGGCATCGCTCCGTGGAACGCCACGCTGACAGGCGAAGGGGCCGCGGAACGGCTTCAGGGAGCGCGCGTGTCGGCGAACCTGTTCGCGCTGCTGCGGGTGGGCGCCTCCGCGGGCCGTCCGCTCGTGGCCGGCGACGATCGCCCCGACGCGACTCGCGTCGTCGTGCTGACCGATGCGTTCTGGCGCCGCCGCTTCGGCGCCTCCAGGTCGGTCCTTGGACGGCGGCTCACCCTGGACGGCGAAGGCTACAGCGTGGCCGGCGTGTTGCCGCCCACGTTCGTCCTGCCGACGATGCGCGACGTGGACCTGGTGGCCCCGCTGGCCCCGGACACCGATCCCCGGCGCGCCGTCCGGGCCTCCATCGCGTTCTTGCGCGTGGTCGGCCGTCTCAAGCCCGGCGTGTCCCTGGAACGCGCCGAGCAGAACCTCAGCACCATCGCCGACCGGCTGCGCCACGATCACCCGGACACGAACGAGCGCAAGATCGGGGCCTTGGTCGTGCCGCTTGCGGCGGAGATCGTCGGCGACGTTCGCGCGTCGCTCCTGATGTTATCCGGGGCGGTCGGCGCCGTCCTGGTGATCGCCTGCGCGAATCTCGCCAGCCTCTTCCTGGCCCGGGGCGCGGCGCGGCAGAAGGAAATGGCCTCGCGGCTGGCCCTGGGCGCGACGCCGGCGCGCCTGGTGCGCCAGCTGCTCACCGAGACCTCGCTGTTCGTCTCGCTGGGCGGCCTCTGCGGTGTGGGGCTGGCGGCCCTGGGAGTCAGGCTTCTGGCCGCGGTCGCCCCGCTGGAGCTGCCACGGCGCGGCGACATCCGCCTCGACGGGGCCGCGCTGCTGTTCACCCTCGGCGTGTCGCTCATCGCAGGGGTCCTGGTCGGCGGCGCGCCGGCGATCCTGGCGGCGCGCACCAGCGCGATCCAGGGCCTGAACGCGACCCCGCGCGGCTCCTCGACCGGACGCGGCGAGAGGCGCGCGCTCCAGTGGCTGATCGCGGCGGAGGTCTGCATCGCGCTCGTTCTCCTGGTCGTGGTCGGACTCCTGACCCGGTCGTTCTCGAACCTCCAGGCCATCGATCCGGGATTCCAGCCACAGGCCGCAATCGGCGCGCGCGTCTCGCTCGCCGGCAGCGGTTATCGTGATCGTGATTCGGTCCTGACCTATCAGCGGCGCGTGCTGGAGCGCCTCACGGAGATGCCGGCTGTCGAGGCCGCCGGCGCCGTGTCGATCTCGCCGCTGAGCGGTCAGATGGTTCGCGTCGACTTCACGGTGGAAGGGCGTCCAATCGCCCCCCAGGACGTCCCCACGGCCCAGTACCGGATGGTGACGCCGGGTTATTTCGCCGCCATGCGGGTGCCGCTCAACCGCGGACGCATGTTGACAGCACTCGACGCCGCGACCTCGGCCCCGGTGGTGCTCGTCAATGAAACCCTTGCGCGACGGTTCCTCGCCGGAAGCGATCCCATCGGCGCGCGTCTCATCATCGACGACAACGACACGGCCCCGAGGCCCGTCACAGTCGTCGGCATCGTCGGCGACGTGAAACAGCTCACCCTCGAGGGCGACCCGACCAACGACCTCTATCTCCCCTACGAGCAGCTGCTCACGGACAACCTGGGCCTAGCCAAGGCGAACATGACGTGGATCGTCCGGACGCGGGTCGATCCGGGCCCCATGGTCAAGCCCGTCCGCGAGGCGATCGAGCGGGCCGATGTCGACGTTCCCATCGCCGGCGTGACACCGCTCGATGACCATCTGTCATCCACGCTGGCGCCCCGCCGTTTCAACCTCTTCGTCATCGCGGTCTTCGCGCTGACTGCGGTCGGCCTCGCGGCGACCGGGACCTATGCCGTCCTGTCGTACGCCGTGAGCCGGCGCGTCGACGAGCTGGCGATCCGCCGCTCTCTCGGCGCGCGGCCGATTCACATCCTGTGGCTGGTCCTCTCGCAGGCGATGCGCCCCGTGCTGGCGGGGATCGTCGTGGGGACAGGCGCCGCGGCCGGCGTGACGCGCCTGCTGACGGCGATGCTGTTCGGCATCGAGGCCACCGATCCGGTCACCTTCGCCGGAGTCACGGCAGCCCTGCTGGGGGTCGCCGCCGCGGCCTGCCTCGTCCCCGCGCTGAGAGCCGCACGGGCGCGTGACGTCGTGCGAGGATGAGACCCACGGGGCCGGCGCACTGAGTCGACGAGCAGGTCACGGGACGGCGGCGTGGATTCTCCGCAGCACCGCGTCCACGACGCGGTCGCATCGCGAGAGATTGAACTCGAAGGCGGCGGGGCTGGCCGAGCCCGCGCGGTCGTAGAGCTCGTCCCGCAGAAGGGAGCGCGCCCGGTGCAGCCGTGTCTTGACCACGTCCGCGGAGACCCCCAGAGACTCCGCCGTCTCGGCCGTGGACATGCCCTCGACCTCGCGCAGGACGAACACGGCGCGGTAGTCGCCGGGGAGACCTTCGATCGCCGCCTCGAGCAGCGTCTTCATCTCGTGGTCGAACATGCGTCGCTCCGGGTCGCGGTGCACGGCTGGAGGATCCGCGGTGTCCCCACGAAGTGGCTCCGATTCCGGGTCCAGGACGTCGAATCGGCGTGATCGCCGGGCCCTGGCGAGGGCCTCGTGGACGGCAATCCGGGTGAGCCACGTCGGGAAGCTGGCCCGGCCGGCATACTGATCCAGATGGGCGTAGGCCCGGACATAAGCGTCCTGCATGACGTCTTCCGCTTCGGTGTCGTTGCCCAGGATCGCACGCGCCACACGATACACCCGCTGGTTGTAACGCCTCATCAGGACTTCGAAAAGAGCCGTCTCACCGGCCCTCACACGCTCGACCACCTCCCCGTCGGAAAGCGGGCATGCATCCCGTGCTTCTGCCGCCGTCAGGGCTCGTGCGCTCGCCATGCGTCCTGATCTCCTGTCTGCATAGAGTCGATACCCGGCGAAAGGTGACAGCCGTCACCTTTCGCGGCCGGCCGACTCTATCCGGGTAGCACCAAATCTTAAACACGGAGGAATGGCGATGCAATCCAACAGAGTGATTCCCTTCCCGGATTCGGCCTGGTGGGCGCTGAGGCTCGGCCTGGGCTTGGGGCCGTTTCTGGCCGGTCTGGACAAGTTCTTCAACCTGCTCACCGACTGGGGGATGTATCTCAACCCCTGGGTCGAGCGGCTGCTGCCGATCAGCGGCGATGCGTTCATGCACGTGGTGGGTGTCATCGAGATGATGGTCGGCCTCGCGATCCTGACCTCATGGACGCGCATCGGAAGCTACGTCGCCGGCATCTGGCTCGTGGCCATTGCCGTGAGCCTGGCGGCTTCGGGTTCGTTCCTCGACGTGGCCGTGCGCGACCTGGAGATGGCGATCGGGGCCTTTGTCCTGGCACGCCTCACGGAGGCACGGCAGCCTCGGGAGGCGAGCCGGCGCATCGGCAGACCAGTGTCGCTTGACCCTGTCGCTGGATGACCAGGGGCCATATGATGATGAGAGGGCAGGAAGCGAGGTTCACATGCCGAAGACCACGTATCTGATCGTCGGCGGCGGCATGACCGCCGACGCGGCCATCCACGGAATCCGGGAGCACGATCGGAGCGGCTCGATTGGTGTGATCGGCGCCGAGCCGCACCCGCCCTACGATCGGCCCCCTCTGTCCAAGGGGCTCTGGAAAGGCAAGCCGGAAGAGAGCATCTGGCGCAAGAGCGACGCTCCGGGGGTGACGCTTCACCTGGGACGGAAAGCCTTGAGCCTGAACCCACGGGAGAAGCAGGTCACCGACGACAGCGGCGCCGTTCACGCGTTCGACAAGCTTCTGCTGGCCACGGGCGCCACGCCGCGCCGCCTGCCGTTCGGCTCGGAGCAGGTGATCTACTACCGCACCCTCGACGACTACCACAGGCTGCGGGCCATGACGGAGCATGGCCGGCGGTTCGCGGTCATCGGCGGCGGGTTCATCGGATCCGAGGTCGCCGCGGCCCTGGCTATGAACGGGAAGGAGGTCGTGCTCGTCTTCCCCGATACGGGCATCGGCAGCCGCGTCTTTCCACGCGACGTCGCCGGATTCCTGAACGACTTCTACCGGGCGAAGGGAGTCGACGTCCGTCCCGGGGCGTCCGTGGTGGGCATGGAAGAGCGCGAGGGCACGACCATCCTGAAGCTCCGCGATGCCGGCGACACCAAGGGGCAGGACGTGGCGGTGGATGGGGTGGTGGCCGGGATCGGCGTGCGGCCGAACACCGAGCTGGCGGAAGCGGCGGGGCTGACGGTGGACGACGGCGTCCGCGTGGACGCCGCGCTGCGAACCAGCCATCCGGACATCCATGCGGCGGGGGACGTGGCCAGCTTTCACAACCCCGCCCTGGGCCAGTGGCTCCGTGTCGAGCACGAGGACAACGCCAACACCATGGGCACGATGGCCGGCCGCGCCATGACGGGCCAGACCGTCTCCTACGATCATCTCCCGATGTTCTACTCGGACCTCTTCGAGCTGGGATACGAAGCGGTCGGGCAGGTGGACGCGCGGCTGGAGACGGTGGCGGACTGGAAGGAGCCCCATCGCGAGGGGGTCATCTACTATCTGCGGGACCGCCGGGTGAGAGGCGTGCTGCTGTGGAACGTCTGGGAGCAGGTCGACGCCGCCCGGCGGCTGATCGCCGAGCCCGGGCCGTTCGGGTCCGCGGATCTCAAGAGGCGGCTGCCGGCCTGACGCGCTGAAGTCTCCCTGCACCCCTCCCGGCCGGGCGGAGGGGTGCAGGGATTCGAGCCTCAGGGCGTCGACTTGATCGAGAGGTAGTCGACGTCCAGTCGTTGCTGTGACGCTCCGGGGTGGACCGTGTCGATGGCCCGGATCCAGACCGCGCCGCTCAGCGTGCCGGCCGGCCCGAACGGGAAGTCGGCGTTGATCCCTCCGACGGCCACGTTCACCAAGGCGTTCGGGATGATCTGGAAGGTGCCCGGCTGGTTGGGGTCCCCCGCCGACGGCGTCGCGTAGTAGAACTGGATGTTGTCGCCAACGTCCCCGTTCGTGCGCGAGGCCTCGATGTGCAGCGCGTGCGAGAGCGCGAGCGGCACATTGAACTTCCAGGTGTGAATCAGCTCGTCCTCCGGTGAGGCCGATTCACGGATCTGCTCCCTGGATCCATCCGGGCTCTGGGTCTGGAGGTACGACGTCCCGTTGATGACGCTCCCCTTGGTGGTGAACTCGCTCACCGCCCGCACGTGCAGCAGCGTGGGCATCAGGTACAGCCTGTCGAAGCTCAGCGAGTCGGTCGGGGAGTTGTCCCCCGAAAGGACCGTGTCGACCACCTTGACGCAGAAGGCCAGCGTGTCGGGGAACGGCGGGCCGACCTGCAGGTACTGAAGCTGTGGATTGCCTGCGGGATCGGTGGTTCTGGTGACGGAGAACGCCGACGTGTACGTCTCACCCGACGTGTTCGTGCATTCACCGGACTGATTGCGCCTGGCCCAGGAAACGTTGAACGTGTCGTTCCCGTTCGCGGGTGCGCGGTGCGCCTCGATCAGGAGATCGTACCAGGTGCTGGTGAACCCCGAAGGCACGTAGAAGGTCCAGTAGGCGATCAGCTTCTTGCCCGGGCTCTTCTCCGTGTAGGTGACGTACGTGTTGTCGGCCGAGCCGGGATGCACCTGGCTGAAGCCGCTCGAGGGCGAGCGGGTTCCGTGCGCCAGGTCCTCATCACCGACCGTCAGCGCACAGTCCCAGTCGACCGTGCCGTCGCAGTCGTTGTCGAGCCCGTCCCAGCACGAGATGTCCGGCCATCCCGCGGTCGACTGCTCCACGCCGTTGATCCGGGCATCCTGGTCGTTGCAGTCCCCCTCGCAGGTCGTCCAGCCGTCCTGGTCCTGGTCGAAGGCCGGGTCTTCGTCGATGAAGCCGTTGCAGTTGTCGTCGGTCAGGTTGCACGACTCCACGGCGCCCGGATGAATCGAGGCGACGCCGTCGTTGCAGTCGTTGGCGCAGATCCTGTACGTGTCGGCGTCGGCGTCCTGCTCGCTGAAAGGCACCGATCCGTCGCAGTCCGTGTCCAGGCCGTCGCAGAGCTCCAGGGCACCGTGGTAGACGCTGCCGTTCCGGAACGCGCAATCGCTCGGATTCGGGTCGCCGTCTCCGTCGGCATCCCGGAAGTGCAGGCCCGTATGGCGGGCGTCGCCCTGGTACATGGGCCAGTCGGCACGGGTGGGATCCCAGGGAGCGTCCAGATCGAGGACGAAGACCTCGCCGAACTCCGTGCCGGCGAGCAGCTCGACGTCCCCGTCGTCATCTGGATCACCCACGGCCGGGGAGGCCTGGATCGGAGCTCCGAGGGAATGGGTCCCGATGGAGACCGTTCCGTCTCCGTTCCACACATGGAGGAGATTGTCGTTCGAGGCCACGACCACCTCCTGGAGCCCGTCGCCATCCACGTCGGCGATCACCGGAGCGTTGTCGATCGATGCAGCCGCGGATACCGGCCAGGGTGACGGGAGCAGGGACCCCTGTGGGGTCAGACCGTAGACGAGACCCGCAGTCCCTCCAACGAAGATCTCCGGATCGCCGTCATCGTTGACGTCGCCCAGCGCGATGGCATGAGGTTGGCCCGCAAGGCTCGGCAGAATCGTCTGGAAGATCGTCGTCCCCCCGATCCCTTCATAAGCCGTGACATAGAAACCGTTGCCGACTCCCTGATAGGAAACGATGACGATCTCCGCCGTTCCATCGCCATCGAGATCACCAAGGGCTGGAGAGATGTTGCCGTTCAGGACCGCCTTCGGCCATCCGCTGACCGAGGAGCCGTTCGTCTGGAACACATACACGTTCTGGAACTCACGGACGATGATCTCCGGCACGCCGTCCCCCGTCACGTCCCCGACGGCAGGCGTGTTCTTCGTATTGGTGGCCCCCAGAGTCACCGGCCAGCCCGGCAACGAGGTGGGTGTCCCGCTTCCGTTCCAGACGTTGACCTTGCCGTTGATGTTGACGACGACGATCTCCAGAGCGGCATCTCCGTCCAGGTTCGACAGGACCGCGGAGCCCCACACCGTGTCGCCGGCGGCCTGTCGAGGGAATCCGGCGACGACGCTGCCGTCATGGTGGAAGGCGTCCACGTAGGCATCGCAGTTGTTGGCCATCACGATCTCAGGATCGCCGTCCCCATCGATGTCGCCCACGGCGGGGCTGCTGCGTGTGCAGTCCGTGTGGAGCGACTTCGGGAAGCCCGGGTACTCGGTGCCATCGATCCTCCAAACCCGGAGCACGCCCGAGCTGGTCCCGACGAGGATCTCCTGGAGCCCGTCGCCATCCAGATCCGCGTAGACCGGGGACTGGTGGATGAAGTCGTTGGCCATCTGGGGCCAGCCTGAGTGGATGGCATCGGTCAGCTCGAACTGCACCTGGCTCTGGTCCTGCGCGGCGCCATCGTGGGCGGTGAGCCTCACGTCGTAGAACCCCGACGCCAGACCCGTCGCATCGAGCGTGGCGAGGGTTCCGTTGACCACCTCCCCACCGCTGCCGATCTGGATCCATGTTCCAGATGTGGAGAGCTTGTACTCCACCGTATAGCTGTCCCCCAGAGCGGTCCCCTCGACGGGGACGAGTCCGGGGGTCCGCAGATCGTTCGTGAGCGGGGACTTGATGACGGCGAAGAGCGGCGGCTGGCCGTTCAATGCAACGGCGCTCGCGACGTTGACCCTGCCCGATCCGATGAACTTGTCAGTCGTGATCTTGTCGGCCGAATACTCGATCCGCAGCCGCACGTCCTCCACGGTCAGAGTCGGATCCTTTGACAGGATCAGGCCCGCCAGGCCCGCTACGTAAGGGGCCGAGAAGGACGTCCCGGAGACGGTTTCGTAGTCGTTGGCCGGATTGCCTCCGGGGTTCCAGGTGGTGGAGTGCACGGCCGTCCCTGGCGCCGCCACGTCGACCCAGCCTCCAAAGTTGGAGAACGCCGACCGCGCGTCGCTCGAGTCGGTCGAGGCCACCCCGATGACTCCCTCGAACGCTCCGGGATACCGCTTCCAGTTGAGCGAATCGTTTCCGGCCGTGGCGACCACCACCACCTGGGCGTCGAGCGCGTCCTGCACCGCTATATCCAGCAAGGAGCCGGGGCCCAGTGAGCTCCCGTAACCCCCGAAGCTCATGTTGATGACGCGGGCGCCGTTGGTCACCGCGAAATCCACGGCCGCGGCCGACTGGGCGCTGTTGAGCTGAATGGCCAGCGGCATGATGCCGCAGTCCCAGCAGGCCCCCGCCACACCGAGGGCATTGTTCGTGACGGCGGCCGCAACCCCCGCCACCTGTGTCTCGTGGCTTCCGTAAGGCGAGGGGTTGTTGTCGTTCCCGATGAAATCCCACCCCGGCACGATGTTCGCGGCGAGGTCCGGGTGGTTGAGCTGCACGCCGCTGCCGAGCACCGCGATCACGATCTGCGGCACCCCCGTCTCGACGTCCCAGCCTCCCGCCGCGCTGGTTCTCTGATGTGAGTACTGCTGCGGGTACAACGTGTCGTTGGGGACGAGGTCGGGGGTGTAGAGGTAGTTGAGCTGGGCCGATTTCACGGACGGGTCCTTGCGATAGCGCTCGAGAGCCTCCACCTCGCTCACCCCCTCCGGCAGGGTCAGCACGAAGACATCCTGGAGCGGCGAGCGCCTCCCCTTGGCCCGGGAGGAGCCGGGCGCCTTCAGCAGCGCTTCCATCTTGAGCACGCCATGGCGCGAGGCCAGATCATCGAGCGACGCGATCCCCGTGCGCGCGCCTACCACTCGGGACTGCGCATCGAGCCTCGCGCGCGCCTTCGTCGCCGGGCCCGCGTGCAGCTGGATGATGATCTCGCCGGGAGCCCAGGCGACCCCCCGTTCTCCGCCGGAGACGACCGGGCGTCCATGGCCCGCGGCGGGCGGGACCGTGGCGCTGTTCACGGGCAGGGCCTGGGTGACTGCGAGCAGCAAGGCAATAGCAGCCAGTGCGCACACGAGGACTCTCTTGAACATGGCATCTCCCTGGGCAGGATGAAGAGGCGGCCGAGGCGCCGTCTCTGAAGATGAATATTGGGAAGAGTGCCTATCCGGTTCCCGGCGGGCGAAAAGAAATGGGAAGAAGGGACGCGGATCAGGCCCGGCCGCGGAACCACCATCCGATCATCAGCAGGCCGATGGCCGCGATCCAGCTGCCGGCCACGCGCACGGCGATGCGCGTCCATGCGCCCTTCATCGACACCACCAGCGCGCCGGCGCTGGCGAGCGTGACGATCACGAACACCGTGGCCACGATCCCGGCCAGGCCCGTCACGCCGAGGCGCGCCTCTCCCATGGCCGCGCCGTTGAGCGCGCCGTGCAGCAGGCCCACCGCGGCGGTCAGCACGGCGAACCACCGAGGCGGCAGGGGGGCGTCGGCGGCCAGCAGTCCGCCGAGGAGCAGGAACGACACGATGGCGGCCACCGGCCCCGCCTCGCCCGGCACCGCCAGCCCGGCCAGGCCCCCCGCGAGCCAGGCGGCGGGGAGCAGGAGCAGCGCGAGGCGTCCGTGCGCGGGCCCCCGCAGTCCCGCCAGAAGCCCCACCGCGATGACCGGCAGCAGGTCCTCCGGGGTGAGGGCCAGATGCGAGACGCCGTCATAGAACGGGCCCAGACCGGTCGTGACGAGGTGCGCGGCCGCGCTCGCGAAGGCGGTCACGCCAGGAGCCGCCACAGGAACATGACGCCGGCCAGCGCCACAAGCCCCCCCGCCGCCCGCAGCGCCAGGCGCCCGGCTGGCCAGCGGTGCAGGAGGCCGATGGTGATGCCCGCTGCGTGCAGGCATCCGGTCGCCACCACGAAGCCGATGCTGTAGAGAAGCCCGCTCTGTCCCGCGGGAAGCTCGGTGCCATGCGCGTGGCCGTGGAAGATCGCGAAGAACCCCACCAGCACCGCGGCGGCGGCGAGCGGCGGGCGAACCTCGCCCAGCACCATGATCCCCAGCAGCAGCGCCGACAGGGCGATGCCGGCCTCCACGCCCGGCAGCGGCACTCCGGCCAGCCCGAGGGCTCCCCCCAGCGCCATGACCATCGGGAAGGTGACCGGCAGGAGCCACACGGCCGGAGCGCCGAGCTGCGCGCCCCACAACCCCACCGCCACCATGGCCACCACGTGATCCAGACCGGACACCGGGTGCGACAGGCCGGCCATCAATCCCGCCGCGCGCTCCTGCTCGGCATGGGCGAGGATGGACACGGGGAGCAAGGCGAGCAGCAGCGGCTTCACACGAGACCCCGCAGCAGAATGGCGGTGCGCTGGATGGTCCAGAAGGCACCCAGCGAGCCCACGGCGTAGCCCGGCAGCGCCTCGACCCACCGGGGCCAGCGCATCTGCAGCACCGCGAACGAGCGCTCCATCAGGATGACCATCGCGATGAACAGAACCTGCCCCGCTTCCACTCCCACGTTGAACAGCAGCAGCGCGAGAGGGATCTCCGAAGGCGGAAGCCCCAATGTGGTCAGGCCGCTCGCGAAGCCGAAACCGTGCAGCAGGCCGAAGACGAAGGCCACCACCCAGGGATGCCGGATGGTCAGGCTGGTCCGCCCGGCGCGGGCGCGGACCACCTCCGGGCCGAGAAAAAGGATCGACAGCGCGATCGCGGCGTTGAGCGGCACGGTGGGCGCGCTGGCGTAGCCCAGGGTCGCCACCGCCAGCGTCACGCTGTGCGCCACGGTGAAGGCGGTGATGGTCTTGAGCAGCACCCAGCGGTCCGGCACAATCAGCAGCAGGCCGAGCACGAACAGCAGGTGGTCGACCCCCATCACGATGTGCGTGATCCCCAGCCCTACGAAGGCCCCCACCTTCTGAAGAGCCGACGCCTCGGGGGCGACCACCAGGACGGGATTCATCGGGAGCACCCGCGTGGTCTGGGTGCGACCGTCGGCTCTCACGATACGTCCCACGACGTCGGTGAGCGTCGTGGCCAGGCCCTGGATCCGGATCTCCTTGCCCTCCAGCCCTCCGTCGCAGCGCACCTTCCAGCGCTCCGCGTGCATGGAGCCGTCGGCCATCGCGGCCGGCTCGACGGCGCGCGGCGCCACCTCCTGGCACGCATCGGGCAGGACCAGGTCCAGCTTCAGCCGCATGCCGCGCAGGGCCGGCACGCGCCAGATGATCTCCCACGTCCCGTCCGACCCTTCGTGAAGCTGCACGAAGGCCGAGGGCATGTCATGCGCGCGCGCCGTCCCCGTGAGGGACCAGGCCACCGCCGCCAGCACCGCCGCCGCGACCCAGGGGCGCCGCGTCACGACGCCTCCCCGGATGCCGGCAGCTCGATCCTCACGTCATAGGTCCCGAGCAGCTTGCGGTAGGCATCTTCCTTCAACGACTCGGTGCGCGCGGCGAGCCAGTCGCGCCGCACGGCGTCGCGCACCTCTTCCAGCGGGAGAGCCTGCCCTTCGACGCGCGCCTCCACGCGCACGAGATGGATGCCGTATCCCGACTCGATGGGGCCCGACCAGGCGCCCGGATCGAGCGCGGCCACCGTCTCCGCGAAGACGGAGCCGAACTGCCCGGCCACCTCCGACAGCGGCGCCTCCTGCATGCGCGCCGGAAGCAGGGTCGAGTCGCCCGTCACGTCCGGGTCCGTCTCCGGCTCGCCGGCCTTCAGCCGGGCCAGCGTCCGGGCGGCGTCGCGCTCGGCCGCATCGGCCCTCTTCTCACGGCTGAAGAGGATCTGGCGCAGGGTGAGTCGGGTCTCCGCCCGGTAGCGCTCGGGATGCTCGCGCAGCCACGCCTCGAGCTGCTCCTGCGTGGGCTCCACCCCGTCGGCCAGACCGGTGATCATCATCTCCATCTTCTGGCGCAGCCGGCGGCGCACCACCGTGTCGTCGCCGTCGAGCCCCAGCGACACGGCCTCCCTGTAGAGGACCTCTTCCTTGATGTGGTCGGCGATGAGGCCGTCCAGCTCCTGCCGCGTGGGGGGCCGCTGCCAGGTGGCGGTGAAGGCGGCGACGATGTGGTCGACCTGGCCGGGGCCCACGACGATGCGGCGGCGCGACGGGTCGGCGCCGCTCCCCTCGCCCCAGAGCAGGAAGAGAAGGCCCCCCAGAACCAGGAAGTGCACCAGTGGCTCCGACAGGAGCCTGCGCCAGACCGACCGGGTCATCGCGTCATATTAGAGCGTTCCCTCCCCTTCGCGCACCACGAGGAGGTAGTCTGTCGGCGTGCCGCTGGAGGCGTGGACCTACCCCATCCTGCTCTCGTCGGGCCTGGTGGCCGGCCTGCTCAACGTCGTGGCCGGGGGCGGGTCGTTCCTCACGCTCCCCATCCTCATCTTCATGGGGCTCCCTCCCGTTACCGCCAACGGCACCAACCGGGTCGGGATCCTGCTGCAGAACATCGCCGCGGTCTGGAGCTTCCGCCGCGACAAGGTGATCGAGCCTGGCTGGGCGGCCGCGACGGCGGCCCCCTCGGTGCTGGGGGCGGCGCTCGGCACGCTGCTGGCCATCTGGATCGATGACCAGACCTTCAGGCAGGTCCTGTCGATCCTGATGATCGTGATGAGCCTGTGGACCCTGTGGGATCCCATCCGTCCCCGCCGCGACTCCGCCGGCGGCCCGGTGAAGCTGGGGGCCGCCACGCTGGCCGGGTTCTTCCTGGCCGGCATCTACGGCGGGTTCGTGCAGGCGGGCGTGGGCTTCCTGCTGCTGGTGGTCACCACGCTGTCCGGGCTGGATCTGGTGCGGGGCAACTCGCTGAAGGTCCTCAGTCTGCTCATCTCCACGCCTCTGTCGCTGGCGATCTTCTGGTGGCAGGGTCACGTCTGGTGGGTGCCGGGCCTCTGGCTGGGCGCGGGAACGCTGATGGGCGGCTTCCTGGGCGCGAGGCTGACGGTGCTCAAGGGGCACCAGTGGGTGCGGCGAGTCGTCACCATCACCGTGATCGCGATGGCGCTGAAGCTCTGGCTGGGACGATGACCCTCAGCCCGGCAGCGCCTTCACCAGACGGTCGAGCCTGTCGGCGGCGCTCCCTTCGTTCAGCTTGAGCGGGACGTCGGGGTCGATCCCCTCCACCTCGTTGATGCCGTCGGAGGTGTAGCGGGCGCAGTTGGGGAGCAGGACCATCCACCCGATCGACTCCAGCCGCGCCGGGTTCCCGCCGCGCACGTAGCCGCAGCCTGCCCCGTAGGTGCGCTCCCCGATGATGGTGGCCGCGTGGCTCTCCCTCAGCCACACCACCATGTCCTCGGACGCCGAGGCGGTGCCGCCGTCCACCAGCAGGGCGAGCGGTCCGTCCCACACGCCTTCTCCCTCGAGCGACTTGGTGCCGTCGGGAGCCAGGTTGGGGCAGACGCTCCGTCCGGTCCAGACGGGGGTGCGGTCGCATTCCGGCTCGATCATGCGGGTGGAGGGGCGGGTCAGGGTCCGCGAGGTGAGCAGTGCCGTCACGTGCTCGACCCACTCGGTCCCCCCGCCGTTGCCGCTGATGTCCACCACCAGCGCCCGCACGTTCCGTTCGCGCAGCTCGCGGATGGTCCGTCGAAGCTCTTCCTGGAGCCGCTCGCGCACACCCTGCGGGCCGACCTCCTGGCAGGCCTCCAGATAGCCGTCTTCACCGAAGAGCGCGATGCGCAGCACTCCCACATCGGCGAACGATCCCGCCGGGAACCACGGCCCGCCCGCGGGCCGCCATCCCTCGGCCTGCTCGAAGGGAAACCGGAAAGACCGGTCGCGCGTGTGGAAACGGTCGCAGGAAGGGGGCTCGGGCGCGGACTTCGCGGCCGCCGGGGGCGGCTCCGTGGCCCGCGGAGGGATCGGGCGCAGCGGCTCAATCTTGAGATGAGGGTCGTCGAAGGCCGCGACGAAGCGCTTCAAGGCGCGCGACGCCTGCCACGGGATGAGCGAGGAGCGCAGGTCCCGCTCCGTGGCGCTCACCAGGGCCGGCAGGTCCATGCGGCGGTGCTGGACCATCCAGTCGAGGTTGGCGTAGTGCCGGGCCATGTGGACGCGCAGTCCGTCGAACTCGCGCAGCCACCCATCCGGATCGTGCCGGGCCCAGGCGACCCCCAGCCAGACCCCCGCCGCGGCCAGCGGGAGCACGATGACGAGTCGGCTCCTCATGGGCCCTCAGACTATCAGGTCCGGCGCCACCGTGTCGCCTGCACGTGAGTGAACTCGGCTCCCAGCAGGACCAGCAGCGAGGAGTAGTACACCCAGATCAGCAGGACCACCACGGCGCCGGCCGCCCCGTAGGCGGAGGCCACCGCGCTTCGCCCCAGGTAGTACCCGATGAGGCTCTTCCCCACCGAGAAGAGCAGCGCCGAGATGAGCGCGCCGATCCAGACGTCGCGCCAGTGGATCACGGCCTCCGGGATGAACTTGTAGATCAGGGCGAACATCACCGTGACGACCGCCGCCGAGACGATGAAGTTCACCCCTTCCCACACGCCCTCGCTGCCGGGCGCGAACCCCGTCATGAAGGTCCCCATGGCATTGAGCACGGTGCTCATGATCAGCGACACGAGCAGAAGAAAGCCGATGGCCACAACCAGAGCGAAAGAGAGAAGACGGTCCTTGACGAAGCCCGCCACCAGTCCGCCGGTGCCGGGCTGTGCCTCCCAGATGGTGTTGAGGGCGCTCCTGAGCTGAGTGAAGACGGTGGTGGCGCCGAACAGGACAAGGACCAGCCCCAGCACGCCGGCCACAGCGTTCGACTTGACGTCGCTCAGGCCTTCGAGCATCTCCTCCACACCTTGTGCTCCCTTCTCGCCGATGAGACCCTGGATCTCATCCATCACGCCGGCGCGGGCCGCCTCGGGCCCCAGCACCAGCCCCACGATCGAGATGGCGATCAGCACCAGTGGCGCGATCGAGAACAGCGCGTAGTAGGCAAGAGCCGCCGCGAGCTGGTGGGCATTGTGCTCCATCCAGTCGTCCATGGTGTCCTTGACCAGACCGTACAGCTCTCGCGCCAGCATGTGGAGCAGCATGGCACCCGCCCTCTGTGACCGCCACGCGCGGGCCGATCCCGAATCCGCCGGACACAAAGACAGGTCATGCGGTACGCGCCCTCCTTGAAGTCTGGACAGAGTGTCCTGTGTCCTCCCGTTTTGTCCATGGCACGTCGATTGCTCGCCGATTCACAAAGGTTCGCCTCGGCATTGTCCCAAGGAAGGGGTGAGTTACATGGACAAGCAGGTCTTGATCGTGCTGACCGTCGTCATCGTGCTGGCACTTCTACGGGTGACGGTGTGGGCCGTCATGCACCGCCGGCGCCAGGCCGTTCCACCGGGCCGTGGGCCGCGCTGCCGGCCCAATCCGCTCTCTCACGAGCAGCGCCGTCGGTTCGCCATGGCGTGGCGGCTGATAGAGGACAGGTTCACGGACGAGCCGGCGGTGGCGCTTTCGGAAGCCGACCGTCAGGTGGTGGAGGTCATGCAGGCCAGGGGCTACACGGTGGCCAGCTTCGAGCTGAATCCCGAGGAAGTCGCCCGCGAGAACCCCGATCTGGTGGAGAACTTCCGCGCGGCGCGGCGCATCGCGCGGGCCAGCGTGCAGCAGAGCAAGGACGTGCTGCACCAGGCGATGGTGCGCTACCGCGCCCTGTTCGACGACCTGGTCGAGGTTCCCGTCACCGAATGGCAGCAGGCGGGGAGCTGACTCCCCACACCGCGCCCGTCAGCTCGTTCAGCTCGGCGCCGGTCAGTCCGGGCCCTTGCTGCATCACCGCGCGCGCCAGGCGCCGGTGATCGGGGCGGCCCCTCTCGAATCGCGGCACCGCGATGTGGCGCAGCAGGTGCGGCGACCCGAAGCTCTTGCCCCCCGTGTCGGCGAAGGCGGCGGCCGCCTCCTGAAAGAGCGGTCCGTTGAGCATCCCGGCCAGGTAGCTCGCCTCCTCTTCGTCTTCGCACGCGATCAGGCTGCACGTCTCCTGGGGCACCACAGGCCGTCCGTCGCGGGGCCCCAGCACGGCGGCGCTCATGCGCGAGGCGATGCGAGGCCACACCACCTTCCACGAGGACACGGTGGCCATCGACACGCCGAACATGGTCCACGGCGGCGCGCCGCACCGAATGAGCGCGCGCGTGCCGCGATCACGCCGGGCCTCGAGCGGGCCCGCCATCGAGGTGAGGTAGGCCAGCGCACGCGGGAAGCGGGCGCGCATCGTGACGTCGTCGATCCCCTGGCGTCTCGCGGGATCCTGAGCCAGCAGGATCCACGCGGAGGGGGCGACCGAAAACCGTCCCACGTCGCCCGCGCGCGCCAGCGGGTAGAGGAGCCCGGCTTCCAACCGGACGGTCACAGCCGGGACGGGCCGCCTGCCGGCATCGGCGAGGTTGGCCACCTCCACCGTGCCGTCGGCGTCGGGTGCCGTTTCGATGCGCCGGACCCAGTAGACGCCGTTGGCGCCGCCGGTGTAGGCGCCGGCATGAGCCTGGTAGGGCGACGGGCCGAGCACGCCGCGCACCGCGGCGTGCCGGACTGCAGGGAGGGTCATCCAGGCGCTGCACGGATCGGCGGGGTCGACCGGCTCGGCCTGCAGGCACGCGGCCCCTCTGCGCCAGGGGACCGGATAGCGCGTCGGCTCTCCCTTGCGCAGGGTGAGCACGATGGGGCGCGCCGCGGTCCCGCGGAAGATGCCCGATCCCAGATCGTGCACCTCCACCACGCGCAGCGGCACTCCTCCCGCCGTCACGAAGCGCCGGAACCCCGACGCGCTCCCCACGCTCTTGAGCAGGCCGCGCCCCAGCACGAAACTGAGAGTCCCTCCCGGCGCGAGCCACCGGTCCGCGGCGACGCAGGTGGCCAGCATGGCGAGATCCTTTCGCCCGCTTCCCAGCACCGCCTGCATGTCCTTGCGGCTGCCGTCCTCGGCGAACAGACCGTGTCGCCGCCACAGGGGGTACGTGTCGCGCCGCCACGCCTCGGGCAGATGATCCCACGCCACCCAGGGAGGATTCCCGGCCACGATCCCGAAGGCGCGGCCCGATGCCGGCTCGTCGCGCACCGCGTCCATGCACGCGACCTGCACGCGCGTGGCCGGATCGAGCCGGCCGCCGCACAGGTGTGCCAGCGTGAGGAGGCAGGCCGCGCGCGCCAGCAGCACGGTCAGAGGATCGACATCCATTCCCTGCACGCGCGCCGCCAGGTCCGCCGTCCCCATGCCGGGATGCGCGGCGGCCAGGCGGCGCAGCGCGGCCACCAGGAAGGCCCCGGCGCCGCACATCGGATCGAGGAGATCCGAAGAGCCGGGATGTCCCGCGCTGTCGAGCACCAGCTCCACGACGGCCGCGGGTGTGTAGTACTGCCCCCGCGCGTGGCGCGCGGCCCGCGAGGTCAGGCCGGCGTGCCACGCCCCCAGAAGAGACGGATCGATCGCCGCCCGGCGCGCGCTGGCCGCCAGCGCCGCCGCTGC
>JBOGOC010000068.1:0-46327 GCA_050747525.1 Candidatus Polarisedimenticolia bacterium
ATGCGTCATGATCAGCGGCAACGCGTTCTCATGCCGGGACCTGACGTGGATGAAGTGGATCTCCACCCCGTCGATCTCGGTCGTGAACTGCGGCAGCGCGTTCAGCCTCGCCTCGCACTTGCGCCAGTCGTACTCGGTCGTCCAGTAGCGGGCGAGCTCCCGCAGCGTCGCCAGCTGCACGCCCTGCGACCGATCCTCGACGAGCTCCTTGGTGGGCCAGCGTGTCGCCGCGATGCGCCGGCGCAAGTCGTCGATCTGCTTCTCTGGAATCTCGATTTGGAACGACCGAATTTCGGTCGTGGTGTCGACGGTGGTGCTCATGACGCCTCCTTAGCGCAGCGACTTGAACGCAGAACGGATCTCGGCGTGTCTTAGGTTGTCAGTTGGCTACTGTGCAAGAAGCGTGCACACGAGATCTGCGTGTTGTTGGGCGGTTGTGGCGGGATGCTCGTCGGGTATCCCCGACAGGTGTCCATCTGTGTGTCCATAACCCTCGTACTACGGACACCCTGCCCGTACTCATCGGACGGTCCGAGGCTCAGCCTCTTTCGGGTTCGAGTCCTGCCGCCGGCACCAGACTTCACGCTGGAAATCCCCTCGGGTCCCATCGCACTGACCAGCAACGAATCGATCCTCACCTCGACCTGGAGCCTGCGAGAGGTGGCCGTCTATTCGGTCGCCGCTCCGCAACTCGTCCGGAACCGGTTCTGCGTCCAGGTGTTCTGCGGGGGGGGGTCAACGCGGCGCAGCTGCCTACATTGTCGACATGGTGGGTGGTCCGGGGCGCGGCGTGAGACGTACCGACGAGTCTTCATGGCAAGCCTCCCTTCTGGGGCCGCCGACCCGAACCTCTCGTACCCGGTCCTGCCGGCAGGTCGCCCAACTCTCGCAGGCCCGACGCTTCCATCCCATCGGCGAAACCTGAAACGCGACTAGAGGACTTCCCGGACGGGAGGATCGGAAGGTCGAGGAAGGACCTTGAGGGAAGCGCGCCGTCCCTGCGCTGACTTGTGAGCGATCGCCGCTCTCGGCCGATGAGCGGCAGGACCCCGAACCTCCGGAAGCCGGCCTGGCTGCACCATCCCGGAAGTCCGCGCCGGAGAAATCGAACGCGTCCCCGGTGGGCGGGTTCGCTGGCCTACTCCAACGCTCCGCTGTCTTGCCTCTCAAATGATCGCCAGCACTGCAAGGTCGAGCATGACGTGGCGACACGGGCGCCGCGATCGATACGGCGCGCGCGGCCGATCGGACGTCTTGACAGTTTTCGCCAGGCTGGATGAGGATGGGCTAATCCAAACGCGTCCACCCTGTGGGTGGCGACGGAAACCGAAAGGAGGCCTGATCCATGAGGAAGAGAGTCATTCGTGGAGTCGTCGCAACCGCTCTGTTCGTCTCGTTTGTCGTCGCGTTGACGACGGTCCTCACGCCGGAGACGGCGGCCGGTGGCGGGCAGAGCTGCGAGCAGGCGTGCTACCGCGACTACCAGCAGTGCGTGCCGTTCTGCTCCAAGAACCCCTGCCTGGTCTCCTGTGAGACCGTTCTGGAGATCTGCCTGTCCGGATGCGGATCGGGGTCCTGACCGGCGGTTGAAGGGACGACGCGACGCGCGCCGCGGCGGCCGCCCTCGACCCCGGCGTGCGTCGCTTTCCACTCTCGCGATCCATCATCCCCCAGGGCCCAGCCTCTTACGGGCTCGAGTTCGCCTCCGGCATCATTCAGGTCCCATCGCGCTGACCGAGAACCCATCCCTGTATCGCCGCGGGGGCGTTCAGGTATGATGCGGATCGATGCGACCGGGGCGGGCCGATGACTCAATATCCCCCTCAGGCCCGCGAGGGTTCGTATCCCTCCTCCGGCACCAGTTCATCAGGCGCAGGAGTCTCTCGGTAGCGGCCGATGTGGATCCACACGCGTTCTGGAGTGCTGTTGGAGGCACTCGCCCGCCTGCGCCTGGTCAAGCGGGCGGCGGAGCGGACGGAAGCGAGGGTCCGGTTCGTGCTCACGCGCCGCCCGCGCCTCGCTCCTCTGACGGAGAAACAGGTTCAGTGGACCGAGGGGTAGAACCTGCCGGCACCCGGAGTCGGGATGCTGAGTCCGGCAGCGGCCCTTTTTCCGGTCACGGCATCAAGTTGTGCGTCGCTGGAAGTTTGCGTCTTGACACCGCGGCGAAATGACCGGTATAAGCGGATGACAGAGGAAGCCGGCAGCGGTTGACGGATCCGTCCTCCCACGGGAGACCCACGGGCCCTCCGAGGAGGCGAATCGCGCTCGGGCAGGGCCTCCGCCCGCTGGCCTGAATATTCCGCACAGAACGCCATCGCCACGCTGCCGCCGGAGCGATCCGGCCGCGGGAGGGATTCATGTCGCCTGCCCGTCTCGCTCTCGTCCTGATCCTCACCCTGGGAATCATGGCCATCGCGGAGGGAGGCATGCCTCCGAACACTCCGGCCGCCGGCACGCTTCTGGAGCCTCACGTTCCGGGGGAGATCCTCGTCAAGTTCCAGCCGGGACGGCGCGGCATCGAGCGCGCGGCCGCCATGGCCCAGCTCGGCGCGCAGCGTGTCAGCACATTCCGTGAAGGGGGCGAGCACTGGAGACTGGGGCCGGGCCGGACGGTCGGGCAGGCGATCGCGGCGCTGTCGCGCAATCCCAACGTGGAGCACGTGACGCCCAACTACATCATCTCGCTCGATCTCGTCCCCAACGATCCGAACCTGCCGCAGCTCTACGGGATGATCAACACCGGCCAGACGGGCGGAACCTCGGACGCCGACATCGACGCGGACCAGGCGTGGAGCATCGCCACCGGCAGCCGCAGCGTCGTGGTGGGCATCATCGACACGGGCCTGAACTACCTGCACCCGGACCTCGCGGCCAACGTCTGGACCAACCCGGGCGAGGTGCCAGGCAACAACCTGGACGACGATCTCAACGGCTTCATCGACGACGTGCATGGCTACGATTTCGTCAACAACGACGGCGATCCGATGGACGACCACGGGCATGGCTCGCACTGCGCCGGCACCATCGGAGCGGTCGGCAACAACGGCGTCGGCGTGGTGGGGGTGAACTGGGAGGTCAGCATCATGGGCCTCAAGTTCCTCAGCTCGAGCGGCTCCGGGAGCACGGCCAACGCGGTGCGCGCCGTGAACTATGCCACCATGATGGGCGTCGATCTGACGAGCAACTCCTGGGGCGGCGGGGCCGCCTCGCCCGACCTGCAGGCGGCCATCGCGGCGGCCGGCGCGGCCGACATCCCGTTCATCGCGGCCGCGGGCAACAACGGCACGAACAACGACACCTCGCCGCACTTTCCGTCCAACTATGACCTGGTCAACGTCATCTCCGTGGCCGCCACCGATCACAACGACCTGGTGGCGTCGTTCTCCAATTACGGCGCCGTGTCGGTCGATCTCGCCGCCCCGGGCGTCAACATCCTGAGCACGGTGCTCGGCACCGGGTATCAGCTCTTCTCCGGCACCTCCATGGCCACGCCGCACGTGGCGGGAGCGGCGGCGCTGCTCAAGTCGCGCTTCCCCAACATCCCGGCGGCGCAGCTCAAGTTCGCCCTGATGAGCTTCGTGGACCTCAAGGCCCAGCTCTCGCCGACCGGGCCGCCCGCCCTGCCGCCGGGTGTTCCCTGGCGGCCGGTGGCCAGCGGCGGCCGGCTGAACGTGTTCTTCAGCATCGCCGACCCGGACAACATCGCCCCCGGCGCCATCACCGACCTGGAAGCTCCGGAGGCAGGGTCGAACCACATGATCCTGAGCTGGTCCGCCACCGGGGATGACGGCGACACCGGCACGGCGACGTCGTACCAGGTCCGCTACGCCACGTCACCCATCGACGAGACCAGCTTCGAGGGCGCGACGCGCGCCACGGGCGCGCCCAACCCAGGGCCATCCGGTATCCTCGAGACGATGGAGGTGGGCGGGCTGACCGCGGCCACGACCTACCACTTCGCGGTGCGCGCGCTCGACGAGTGGGGAAACCCCGGCCCGATCTCCAACGTGGTCATGGCGGCCACCCAGCCGCCGCCCACCGCGGGCCTGTCCCCCACCTCCATCAACGACGCTCTCTTCACGGGGGGCCAGTCGCAGCACGTCGTGACGCTGCGCAACGACGGGGTGGGCACGCTCGACTTCACCATCCCCACGCCGTCGGTCAGCAGCCCGACCATGGTCTATCCGGCCCTGCCGCTGGAAAAGGACGAGCCCGATCCCCGGCCGGGGATCCTCGGCTCGGGCGGTCCCGACGCGGCCGGATACCGCTGGGTCGATTCGGATGACCCCGGCGGTCCCGCGTTCAGCTGGGTGGACATCTCCACGGTGGGGACCCCCATCGCGGCACTGGACGGCGACGACGAGATCGCCAACGACATTCTGATCGGGTTCCCGTTTCCGTTCTACGACGGCGCCTTCTCCACGGTGAACGTGCACACCAACGGATGGCTCTCGTTCACCAACCGCACGAATTCCGGGACGATCACCTACACGAACCAGCCGCTCCCCACCACGAGCGGTCCGGAGAACATGCTGGCTCCCTTCTGGGACGACCTGCACTTCCGGAGCGCGGTGCACGCGTACTATCACAACGACGGCGGGCGCTTTATCGTCCAGTGGAACGACGTGGACAGGTTCTCCACCACCGAGCAGCCGACGCCGGCGCACCTGACCTTCCAGATCATCCTGTTCCCCGACGGGGGGATCATCTACCAGTACCTCTCGACGAACGGCAAGCTCGATTCGTCCACCGTCGGCATCCAGAACGGGACGCGTGACGACGGGCTGACCGTGGTCTTCAACGGTGCGTACCTGCACGACAACCTCGCCATCGAGTTCACGCGGATCCCGCAGTGGCTGAGCGCGGCCCCGGTCTCCGGCCGCATCCTGGCCGGAGGCACCTTCCCCATCACCGTTCACCTCGACGCGACAGGCCTCGAAGGAGGGACCTATCCGGGAAGCGTGAGGATCCTGAGCAACGACCCGCTGCAGCCCGAGCTGGGCGTGAACGTCACGCTTCATGTGACCGGAGCGCCCGACGCCGTGGCCACTCCCGCGGCCATCGACTTCGGGGACGTCTTCCTGAACGTGCCGTTCCAGCGCACCCTCAACGTGTCGAACGCCGGCACCGACACGCTGCACGTCACCGATGTCGTATCCAGCGCCAGCTTGACGGCCTCACCCACGGCCTTCGACCTGGCCCCGCGGTCCGCGCAGAACGTGACGGTCACCCTGACTGCCGTGGCCCTTGGCTCGTTCGCCGGGGCCCTCGCCGTGCACAGCGACGACATGAGCCAGCCGATCATCACCGTCCCGGTGACGGCCAACGTGCTGCCGGCGCCGATCGTGGTGGTCAGCCCGACGTCCCTGGAGGACACCCTCTTTTCGGGCAACACGTCCATCCAGACCCTGACTGTCTCCAACACGGGCGGCAGCGACCTGGTCGTGGCCGCTTCGGCCGACCAGGGGAACGGGGGGACCGGCATCACCACCACCGACCCGTCCGTGCAGGGACAGGGGGGGCCGGACGCCTTCGGCTACCGCTGGAGGGACTCGGACGCACCCGGAGGCCCGCCCTTCAACTTCGTGGACATCAGCACCACGGGAAACCTGATCACGTTCTCGAGCCAGGACAACGCCCTGAGCCCCATCATCGACATGGGGATGACCTTCCCGCTGTACGGGACGGAGTTCTCGTCGCTCAAGATCTCGACCAACGGCTGGCTCACCTTCGACACCACGACCACGGTCACCGCCAGCGCCAACGGCGCCCTGCCGTCCACGAGCCTCGGCCGCAGCGCCATCGCCATGTTCTGGGACGACCTGCACCTGCGCACGGGCAACGTCCGTTATCTCAACGACGGCCTGCGGTTCATCGTGCAGTACACCGGCGTCGGACGGCTGAGCCCCTCCACCGGCCAGAGCTACACGTTCCAGGCGCAGATCTATCCCAACGGACGCATCCTGCTCATGTACCAGTCGATGGTCGGCACCCTCAACAGCGCCACCATCGGCGTCCAGAACCAGGCCCGCACCGTGGCGCTTCAAGTGATTTCGCAGACCGGCACCGGCACGCCCTACGTCCACGACAACCTGGCTCTGGAGATCAAGCGCACGCCCGACTGGCTCTCCGTGACGCCCGCCGGCGCCACCATCCCTCCTGGAGGCAGCCAGGACTTCGCGGTGACCTTCGACTCGACCGATCGCATCGGCGGCGACCTGATCGGCAACGTGGTCCTCAACACGAACATCCCGCCGCAGGCCGAGATCCTGATCCCCGCGACGCTCCACGTGATCGGCGCGCCCAACGTCGTGACGGCCCCCACCGCCTTCGACTACGGCATCGTCTACCTCGGGTACCCTCAAGTCACGTCGTTCCAGGTGTTCAATGACGGCACCTCCACGCTGAACGTGTCGGAAGTCGACACCACCGATCCGAGCCTGACAGTCGAGGATCAGCCCGGGCCCACCGCGGGCTTCCAACTGGCGCCCGGCGTGGCGCGCGTGATGAACCTTCGCTGGAATCCCACGGCCGTTGGCCCGCTCAGCGCCTCGGTGCGCATCCACAGCGACGATCCCGAGAGCCCCGTGGCGCTCATCGCGGTGACCGGAAACGCGCTCGAGCCTCCCGTGGCGGTGGTGTCCCCCGCGTCCTTCTCCGAATCGCTGAACGTCGGCGAGTCGGTGCACCGCACCCTCCGGCTGGAGAACCAGGGGCTGAGCGACCTGAGCTTCTCCACCCTCGTGCATCTGGTGACCGGAGCGACGGTCACGGTGCACGAGGAGCTGGACCTGGCCAAGGGAGACGAAGATCCGCGGCCGGGGATCCTGGGGCTCGCCGGGCCCGACAACTTCGGCTACGTCTGGAGGGATTCGGACGATCCGGCCGGGCCCGTCTTCGACTGGACCGACATCAGCGCCACCGGGACGCCCGTCGCGGGCCTGGACGGCGACGACGAGAACATCGGCCCGATCCCTATCGGGTTCCCGTTCCCCTTCTACGGGAACACCTTCTCGCAGGTCCGCGTCGGAACGAACGGCTTCCTGACGTTTACGTCCACGCTGACCGCGGTCACCAACCAGGCACTGCCCAACTCCGGCACCACCGTGCCCGAGAACCTCGTGGCGGCCTTCTGGGACGACCTCGAGTTCCGCACCGTCGAGCGGGCGCGCTATTACAACGACGGCTCGCGGTTCATCGTGCAGTACACCGACGTGGACCGAGTGGGGACGGCGGGCAACTCGCACCTGACTTTCCAGATCATCCTGTATCCCAACGGCCGGATCGTGTGCCAGTACCACACCATGACCTCGCCCCTTCTTACCAGCGCCTCGATCGGCATCCAGAACGCCACAAAGACCGACGGCCTGACCGTGCTGTTCAACGCGGCGTACATGCATGACGGTCTGGCCGTCGAGTTCGCGCCGCCGTTCGTCTTCCCGTCTGTCACCCCCGCCGGCGGGACGATTCCGGCGGGCGGCTTCATGGATCTCGACGTCCGCATCGACGCGTCCGGCCTGAACGGCGGTGACTATGCCGCCAGCCTGGACGTCGTCTCCAACGACCCGGCGCACGGACTGATCCCCGTCCCCGTGAGCCTGCACGTGACGGGTACGCCCCAGATCCTGGTGCAGCCCGGCGGCCTTTCCTTCGCGGATACCTTCGTCGGGGGAAGCCGCATCCTTCCGCTGCAGGTGCGCAACGTCGGAAACGACGTGCTGCACATCTCGGCGATCACCACGTCGGGGGACTTCGCCCAGGGCGGGGCGTCGGCTCCCATAGCGCTCGGCGTGAGCGAGACGATCGGGCTCACCGTGACCTTCTCACCCATGGCGCCCGGGCTTCGTTCCGGAAGCCTCACTCTCGAGTCGGACGATCCGGACGGCGATCTCGTCGTGCCGCTGTCGGGCAACGGGCTGATGCCTCCGGTGGCCGTCTGGTCGCCCGGCTCGTTCACCGAGTCGCTCGACGCCGGCGACGTGGTGACCAGGACCCTGCATCTGGAGAACCAGGGAGCCAGCGATCTCACCTACAGCGTGGCCCTGCGGGCCGCCGGCGGCGCACCCGTCCCGGTCCACGACGAGCTGATCCTCGGCAAGGAGGAGACCGATCCAAGGCCAGGGCTTCTGGGCAACGGCGGCCCCGACCAGTTCGGCTACACCTGGAGGGATTCCGACGCGCCGGGCGGGCCGTCCTTCGTTTGGACGGACATCAGCGGCATCGGCACGCCGGTGCCGGGGCTGGACGCGGACGACGAGAACATCGGTCCCATCCCCATCGGGTTCCCGTTCCCCTTCTACGGGAACACCTTCACCGAAGTGCGCGTCGGAACCAACGGGTTCCTGACCTTCACCTCCACCCTGACCGCCGTCACCAACCAGGCGCTCCCCAACAGCGGAACGAGCGTGCCCCCGAACCTGGTGGCCGTCTTCTGGGACGACCTGGAGTTCCGCACCGTCGAGCGAGCGCGCTATCACAACGACGGCTCGCGGTTCATCGTGCAGTACACCGACGTGGATCGGGTGGGGACGGCGGGGAACTCCCACCTGACCTTCCAGGTGATCCTGTATCCCGACGGGCGCATCGTGAACCAGTACCTCACGATGTCGTCGCCCACGCTCAACAGCGCGACCATCGGCATTCAGAACGCCACGAAGACCGACGGCCTGACGGTCGCCTTCAACACCGCCTATGTCCACGGCAGCCTGGCGATCGAGATCCGGCCGCCGGTCGATTTCCTGGCGGTCACCCCCGACTCCGGGGTCGTGCCGCCGGGCGGCGGCACCGATCTCGCCGTGCAGGTGGACACGGTCAACCTGACGGGCGGCACGCATGAGGCGATCCTCGAGCTGATCACCAACGACCCGTTGCGTACGGTCATCCCCGTGCCGGTGACGGTGCACGTCACCGACGCGGCCGACATCGACGTCCAGCCGGCGGCCCTGGTGTTCCCGGCCACCTTCGCCGGCTTCAGCAGCTCGCTTCCGGTGACCGTGCACAACCGGGGAAGCCTGCCGCTCACGTTGAGCGCCGTTTCGGTCTCGGGGCCCTTCAGCGTGACCGCGCCGGCCACGCCCATCGTCATGCCGGACGACATGACCGTCGATCTGACCCTGAGCTTCAGCCCGCCCGCGGGCGGACCCTTCACGGGGACGCTGACCCTCGACAGCGACGACCCGGACGAGCCTTCGGTGACGGTGTCGCTGTCGGGTAACGGCGTCGTGCCGCCGGAGATCGACGTGGCGCCGCCGTTCCTGGCCACGGCGCTGCCACCGGGAGTCAGCCGCACGAAGATCCTGACGCTCCGGAACAACGGCGGGAGCGACCTGTCGTGGAACGCCGGGGCCGTCAACGTGTCGGTTCTCGGCGCGCCTGTCACGACGTACACCGAGCTGGAGCTGGGACGCGACGAGATCGACCCGCGCCCCGGGATCCTGGGCACGGGCGGGCCGGACCTCTTCGGCTACGAGTGGACCGACTCCGACGAGCCGGGAGGGCCGGTCTTCGACTGGGTCGACATCACCGCCGTGGGGACCCCGATCGTTTTCGACGCCGACGGTGCATGTATCGACTGCACCTCGGGACCGTTCCCCATGGGACTCGTGTTCCCCTTCTACGGGAACACCTTCAGCCAGGTGCACGTCACCACGGAAGGCTGGGTGTCGTTCACGTCCACCAGGACGACGTTCAGCAACCAGCCCCTTCCCAATGCGGGGACGACGGTCCCGGAGAACCTGCTGGCCGCCTTCTGGGACGACCTGGTCCTGCGCAACGGGACGGGGTCAGAGCCTCGGGCCTCTTCGGCCTACTATCACAACGACGGAAGCCGCTTCATCATCCAGTGGAAGAACTTCTACCGCATCGGGGACTTCGACGATGACTTGAACTTCCAGATCATCCTCTACCCGAGCGGGAAGATCGTCTACCAGTACCTGATGATGGAGACCCAGACGCTCACTTCGGCGACCATCGGCCTGCAGAACGCGACCAAGGACGACGGCTTGACCGTGATCCACAACACGGCCTACATGCACGACGGCCTGGCCATCGAGATCAAGGCCGGACCGGACTGGCTCTCCGTCTCTCCGGAAAGCGGAACGATCCCCGCGGGCGGCAGCCAGCCGATCGAGGTCCACCTGGATGCTGCCGGCCTGGAGGACGGGGACTACGAGGCGGAGATCGAGCTCACCAGCAACGACCCGTACACACCGAGCCTGCAGGTGCCGGTCTCGCTGCACGTGGGGCTGCTGCCGTTCGCGTACCTGCACTTCGATCCCGAGGTGCTCAACTTGTCGGCCCATGGGAGCAAGGTCAAGATGGTGATGGAGCTTCCGCCCGGCTTCGACCCGCACCTGGTGGACGTCGGCAGTGTGACGCTCAACGACACCGTGCCGGCCCTGCCGTCGCCCGTGGAATTCACGGACGAGAACCTCAACGGGATCGAGGAGATCGTGGTCCGGTTCGACCGCGACGCGGTGGACGCCGTGCTGCCCGACGGAGCCTCGGTCTCCGTGACCGTGCAGGGAGAGGTCGCCGACGTTCAGTGGTTCCGGGGCACCACGACGGTCCGCACCATGCGTCCCCGCGTCACCCAGCCCAATGGCGGCGAGCACCTGCTCGGCGGCCAGGTGATCCCGATCACGTGGAACGCGGTCCCGAGTGCCTCGTACAAGGTGCTCCTGACGCGCGACGGCGGCCAGACCTGGGAGATGCTGGCTGACGGCGTGTCCGGCACAAGCTGGTCGTGGACGGCGGGCGGAGCCCCCACCACGAGCGCCCGTGTCCGGGTGGTCGCCTTCGACGGCCAGGGTGTGATGGGCTACGACACGAGCGACGCCGATTTCGCGCTCGCGGGCGTGCTGCTGCCGCCTCAGGATGTGGGCGACACGCTGGAGGTGCTCGACGACGGGACGGACGTCGTCCTCATCTGGAGGCCGGCGGCCGCGGACGCCCTGCACGGACCGGCAGACAGCTTCCGCATCCTACGGTCGTACACCGCCAACGGCGGGTTCGTCGAGATCGGCCGGACATCCAGCGAGGCGTTCCACGACCCGCATGCCGCCACCAGCGGCGCAGCGATCGTGTTCTACAAGGTGATCGCGACCAACGCGGCCGGAGACGCCTCGGAGTAGTCCGGCCTTCGCACAGCCGACGGCGCCCGCCTCCTCCGCCGGGAGGGAGCGGGCGCCGTGTGCGCAGATCGAGGACCGCGCAGATCAGCGTCATCCCGCCCTAACCTCCGAGGATGCGCTCACAAGGAGCGCAGGAAGGCCAGCAGGGCCTTTCGATCCTTCTCTGAAAGAGCCAGGAAGCGGTCACGGGAGGGGGCCGCCTCGCCCCCGTGCAGCCGGATGGCCTCCTCGATGGAGCCGGCCCGGCCATCGTGCAGGAATCTCGGCTCCCCCTCCTCGATATCCTCCGAGAAGCGCAGCCCCATCAGCGGCTCGGTCCTGAACTCGGCGGCCGTCGCCATCCCGAAGCAGATGTCGGCCAGCTCGGGGCCCATGTCGTGGAGCAGCAGGTCGGTGTAGGCCGCGACATCCTTGTTCCTGAGGGCCTCGATCGGGGAATCGCCGGTCTTGAGCACCGGCACATGGCATCGGTCGCAGCCTGCCTTCTCGAACAGCCCCCGCCCTCGCGTGGCCTGCGAGGAGAGCTTCAAGGGGGCGGGCGCCGCGAGGAACCGCACGAAGGCATCGGTCGCGTCGATGGCTCGCTGATCGATCTCAGGCTCGGGCACCGGATCGACCTCCGCGGGGATCGGCGTCCCGCCGATCGTCCCTTCGTCCAGCGACGCCGGGTTGGTGATCCCCTGCTCGATCGTGAAGGCCCCGTCGTTGAACTCCTTCAGTGAAGGCAGCAAGGCCTTCCTTCCGAACCTGCCGACCCTCCCGTCGGGAAAGCGGTTGACGCGCCCCGAGATGCCATCGCCATCCTTGTCGTCGGGATCGGCGAGCTTCAGCAGCGTCGCTTCCGGGACCGCCTCGAGAAGCCCGAAGCCGAAGACGTCCGGCGTCGTCCGCTGCGCCCGGCCAGTGGCCTCGGCAGGCTCCGGCTCGCGGTCGATCCCCAGGGCCGCCCTCAGCGCCGGCGTGGTGGCCTGCTGGATGACCGGCCCGCCCTTGCTCAGGAGGAGATCGCACGAGCCGTCCGCCTGCGACGCGGAGACGTGGATCTCGATCTCGTCCCCGGCACCGCCGGTGACCGGGCTCTCGTGGCACTCGGCGCAGGAGACGGAATTGAAGATCGGCCCGAGTCCGGTTTCGGGAGTGAAGGTCCTGTCGAACTCGGTGCGGCCCAGGTCGAACTGCTTGCGCTGCTCTTTGGTGAGACCAGCGATCGGATCTCCCGGCTGCGGCACCTTGCGACAGCAGGCTATCGATCCCAGGACGGCCGCGACGGTGAAGAGCAGGACGGCTCGTGGAAGGCTTCTCATGGTTGGCTCCGCGATGATCTCTCGTTTCGCGGGGCTGACGACAACCTAGTGTGTCGCGGGTTCCGAATTCCACGTGAGGCCGAATCCATGGCTCCCGCGATCGGATGTCGGGGTTTTCTGGACCTCGTGCGGTTACGACTGCTTTCCAGCCGCCGGGCCTAGCCGGTCAGACGAACCAGCCCCGAAGGGCTGTAACACCCATGCTCTGGCTGGTGTTGACGTCAGAGGGACCGTACGGCGAGGGGCCGCTACAGCCGGGAACCGGCGGTCCTGCCGACTTCAGCAGCGCCGGGCCCTGCGCCTGCGCCCACTCGACGTGCCAGACCGGTGGACCGCTGGAGCCGGCCTGCTCGCCGTGCGTTTCGTTTGTGTGCGACAGCCACCCCGCGTGCTGCACCACCGCATGGGACGCGAGCTGCGTCGAGAAGGTGCTCACGGTCTGCCGCAGTCTCTCCTGTTCAGAGAACGTTCCGCAGTGCGCCCATGAGCTGTGCGGGCAAGGGCCGCCGCTGCAGGCGGGCTGCGACGTGCCGCCGCTGCCGGCGTCGTGCACGGCGGCCATATGCCAGGCCGCCCCGCATTGCTGCCAGCAGGCCTGGGACGACACCTGCATCCAGATGGTGTCGAGCGTGTGCGGCTTCAACTGCCTTTGAGCAGCCGGGCCCTGTTCCCTCACTTGTACGCGATGGCTGCGCTCGACGGGCCGGCGAGAGGCAGGACCTCGAACTTCCGGAAGCCCACCTGGCTGCACCACCCGCGGAAGTCCGCCCCCGAGTAGTCGAACGCGTCGCCGAACTCGATCAGCATGTTGAGCGACATCAGCAGGCCCTGGAGGTTCTCGCGCCGATCGTCGTCGATCAGGGCTTCGATGGCCACCAGCGCCCCACCCGGTGGAAGCGCGTCGTAGGCGGCGCGGATCAGGTGCAGCTTCTTCTCCAGGTTCCAGTCGTGCAGGATCATGCCCATGGTGATCAGATCAGCTTTGGGCAGGGGGTCGGCGAAGAAATCGCCCGACGCCGTCGTCACGCGATCCGACAGGCCGGCCGCCGCGATGCACTTGCACGCAATGGGCTCCACGACGGGCAGGTCGAAGGAGGTGCTGCGGATGTGCGCGTGCCGCTTCGCCACCTCCATGGACAGCAGGCCGGTCGCGCCTCCCACGTCGCAGTGGGTCCGGAACGGCTTGAAGTCGAACCGCTCGGCGAAGGCCTCGAAGTTGATGCGCGAGAGCCCCGTCATGGCCCCCATGAACTGCTCCAGGCGCGGCAGATCGCTGTACAGCTCCTCGAACATCGACTTCTGGCTGTGCTTGATCTCGTTCTGCGGCTTGCCGGTGCGCAGGGCCTCGGGCAGGTCGTGCCAGAAGCGGAACAGGCGGACGTTGAGCATCTCCAGGATGCCGCCGATGTAGCGCGGGCTCTTCCTGTCCAGGAACACGGCGCCCTCGGGCGTGTTGCGGTAGCGGGCGCCCGGGCCGACGCCTTCACGCTCCAGGAACCTCATCGCCACCAGCGCGTCGAAGAAATCGCTGATGCCGCGCGGGTGCATGCCCAGCTGGGCGCCCAGCTCCTCTCCCGTCAGGCGTTCGCGTCCCAGCCGAGTGAACACGTCCATCTCGACCGCCGTGAGCAGCACCTTGGATGACCAGAACGCGAAGGCGGTCTGAAGAATGGCCGATGGGTCGTGGGAAGAGCGCGTCTCGCCTGACATGAAGTGATCTCCCGGATGTGTGAAAGGTCGGTGAGGATAGCAGATCCTCATTGACTTCTCCCGTGGCTTCCTGTGTGATCGCCGCTCCCTCGCCTCACAGCCACGAGGAAGCTGCGATGCCACGACGGTCCTTGAGCCGCCATCTCTCCTGCTGGCTGCTCCTCGCCGCAGCCGGCGCCGGTGCGAGCCAGGCGTCCGCCGCCACCCCGGGGGAAGCCACCGACCTGGTCGTGACGGGCTTCGACGAGGCGACCGGGAACATCTCCTTCACATGGACCCCCGCGTGCTCGGCCGCCGACCACCACATGGAGTTCGGCCTCCTGGAAGACGTGGCCAGCTACGCCTGGTCAGGGCAGGAGTGCGGGATCGGCGTCGGCGGGGCGTACACCCAGTTCAACCCGGGACCGGGATCTTATTTCTTCGTCGTGGTGGGCGACGACGGCGCGGGGATCGAGGGGTCCTACGGCACGAGCTTCATCGGCGGCGTGTCCGCGGAGCGCCCCGACGACACCCTCGATCCGGTCTGCACGCGTGTCCAGGATCTGAGCCAGCGCTGCGACGGTCCTTTCGTGCCGGCCGTGCTCGCCATGACCGCCTACCGCCCCACCACCGGGGGCGCTTCCGGAGCGGCCTTCCTGCGCCGCGCCGTTCCGGAGAGCGAAGAGCTGACGCCGGGCGCCGGCATCCGCGTGAACGGCGACGACGACAACGGCAACGCGCAGCCCGACCGTGACGATTCCGTGGTGACCGGGGAGAACGACCTGATCGAGGTCGTTCTGGCGGTGGACCCTCAGGTCCCGCCATCCGGATTCGAGTACGCCCTCATCCGCACCAGCACGAGCATCCGCGTCTGGGCCTCGCCCACCAAGGACGTCGAGGTGGTCCCGGGAGGCAGCGCCGTCCTGACCTTCATGTCGTCGACACAGACCGTCTGGGTGGAGAATCCGGCGGGCGGCCTCTCCGATCTCGAGCTGGTGGCGCGGTCGTCGCCCGGCGGCTCGACGGTCGCGTCGGATAGCGTCCACGTCTATCCGTTCACCAGCGTGATCATCGCACTGGGCGGCGAGGGCCAGGTCCCGGCCGATCCGCCCCTCGAGCCGACCAACCACGGGATGTTCCAGCTGGCCATCACGCTGCACCAGAAGGGCTACGATGTGCACATGTACGATGAGGACGTCGTCCCCGCCAGCGGGGCCGGCGCGGCGTTCAACGAGGTCGCGAGCGCCATCCAGAACCGCGGGGTCGGCGGGGTGGCCATCTTCGGCTACAGCCACGGAGGAGGCTCGACCAACGACCTGGCCAGACGGCTGGACGCGCAGCGGGCCACTCTCGGGACCTTCTCCATCGACTTCACCGCCTACGTGGACGGCATCGACAACGACTCGGACTTCGACATCGATCCCGAGACGGCGCTCCCGCCGACTACCGGCTTTCACGCCAACTGGTACCAGCACCCGGGGTGCGGCTTCCTCCAGCTCTGCGGCGGCCCCGTGTCCGGCGCGGACATCAACGTGAACGTGACCGCCACGCCGTGGGGCGCGGCGCTGACCCACTTCACGATCGACGACGCCCCTCAGCTGCTTTCGGACCTTCTCGGACTGGTGATGACTCATGTCGTTCCTTGAGCGGTTGATCCCCGCGCTCCTGATCGTGCTGGCCTGCGCCGCCACCGGCCCGCGGCGCGACCCGGCGTTCCAGGTGCCGATCGAGCAGGCGGTCGAATCCATCGTGCGCCAGGACGACGCCGCCGTCGCGCGCTTCGAGACGCTGCGCGGGCTCGGAGTAGGGCGGCGGGCGGAGCTTCTCCTGCAGCTCGCCCTCTACCTGGAGACGGCGACGGGGACCGAGCAGAGCATGGGAGGGGCCCTGATCGTGCGACAGCTCGCGTTCACCCCGGACGAGAAGCTGGACGCCGTCCTTCCCCGCCTTCCGGAGGCCGGTCCGAACCTGCGCCGGGTCTTCACCGAGCTGCTGAGCACCATCGACCGCCCGGAGGGAGGCGACCCTGATTTCCTCGTCTACGAAGAGCGGATCCGCACGGACAAGGCCGGCTCCACCGACGCCCTGATCCTCTACATGTACGAGGTCTCACCGGAAGCTGCGCTGGCTGCCATGGAGCGCGTGCATGGCTCCGCCGCGAGGAACGGGGCGGCATCTCGATCCGTGGAATCCATCGACAGGATGTCGCGCGACGCCGCCTGGTGGCGGCGTCTGTACGCCGCCGCCGTGCTCCGCGAGCGCCCTGATCTCGCGACTCCCGGAATCGCTTCGCGGCTGCGAAACGACACCCACCCTCTGGTCCGGCGGGCCGCTACAGACGATTGAGGCGGGGGGCGCGGGCCCCCCGCCTCGGTGCTTCAACTCACGAGCCTACTTGCAGGTCTTCTTGCCGACAGATCCCGAGCAGTTCCCCGAGCAGCACTCGCCGTCCGTGGTGCAGCTCTCGCCCTTCTGCTTGAGTATGCAGGGGTTGGCGCCGGAAGCGAGCAGCTGGATCTGGAAATCACGGAATGCGCACTGCCCCAGTCCGAAGGTCTCGGTGGACTGGAGGTTTCCCTCCTTGGCGCTCGCCTCGTACGACGATTGCGGGTTGCTTCCCACCGTCGCCGTGGACGGCAGCGTCTCCTGATCCACGTGGTACTGGATCGACCTGCCGCACACGTTGGCCGCCGACACCGGGACGTTCGTGAAGCGCAGGCTGATCGGCGAGGGGGTATTCTTCCCCTTGGACACGATGCGGATGTCGTCCACGCCGGCCACCGGCACCGGAACTCCGGAGGCGATCTGGGTCACCAGGATCCGCACGCCGCTCTGGGCCACGCTCTCGCCGCACAGGTCGGCCGTGTCGTTGCCATCCGGGTCGTCGCTCAGCACGGTGAGCAGGCCCGTCACCTGGCTGGGGGCCAGGGGGTTGGCGTCGCCGTGAGGCGTGAACCGCACGGTCACGTTCAGCGTCTCCTCGCCCGCCGGCAGCAGGATCGGGAAGACGGTGGGCGCCGTCACCCCGTAGTCGGCGGGATTCCCGCTGACGCCGGCGGCCGTGATGCCGTTGATACGCACCGGGCATGCGCCGTTGTTGCGCAGCACCACGCTGCGGTCCGAGAAGCAGCCCAGAGTCCCCGCGGCGTCGGCCACGGTCGCCGGGAAGGCATGAACCGCCGCCACCGTGACCGGGTCGATGATCAGATTGCCGCACGGCGAAGCGCCGCTGATGGGGATGAGCATCGGATCGGGTGGCGGTGGAGAGGGATCGTCGTGCTCGATGACGATCGTGGCGTCCTCCACCGGACCGTCGCACGCCTGGGGCGCGTAACGGATTGGAATGGTGAAGTCGGCATCCGGGCTCAGCACGATCGGGAAGGCCAGTGCGACCGGCAGCTGGAAGCTGGTGCCGGCCTGGTTGATGGTGATGCTGCTGATGGTCAGGTTGCAGTTCCCCTGATTGAGCAGGTTGAGGTTGAGATCCGCGTGGTTCCCGGTGCACACGTTGCCAAAGGCGCCCGCATTGGCGATGATGGCCTGAAGGTCGGGGGCCCCCACGTTCGCGCTGGCCTCCACGGTCACCACCGGCCGATCGGGGTCATCGCTCGGGATGCTGAGGATGGCCGTGTCCAGCCCGGCGCTTCCTGGAGTGAACCTCACCTCGAAGGGGAAGCAGAAGTCCGGGCTGATGGTCACCGGGAACCCCGACGAGGGGACGGTGACCGCGAAGTCCGGATCGTCCGAGGTGATGGTGTCCACCTGCAGGTTCGCGCCGCCGGTGTTGCAGATCTCCAGCGTGGCGAAGACGTCGCCACCCGGGCAGACGTCGCCGAAGCGCACGCTCCCCGGGATGGTGATCACGGGAGCGTCCACGTCCAGGTTGATGACGTCGAACAGGACGCCCGGGTTCGAGGAGGTGTCGGGAGGTGACAATCCGGCCGGGGCATTGGCCGACGCCCACGCCGCGAACAGCTTGCCTCCCGTGCAGGCGGTGCCGTTGTAATCGCCGTACGTCGGGCATCCTCCTCCGGTGAGGCACAGCTCGTTGTTTCCCGACGGGCTCGAAGCCGCCGGCTGGCAGTTGGTGAAGGTCACGCCGTCATCGTCGCTGAAGTCGCACAGGTTCCCCGAGTCGGGCGTCACGTTGGGATTGTCGCCGTCGCCGCAGACCCCCGCGATCTGGGGCTGCGTGGGACAGGCTTCCGCCGGATTGCTCGTCTGGGTGTCGGTGTTGCCCCATCGAGTCTGGCAGGGCCAGCCGAGGTCGCACCAGGTGTCCGGGACTTGCGAGAGGGTGAAGTCCTCCTTGGCCACCAGGTTCCCCATGCCGTCCAGCCCCACGCGCCCCCCGTTGTAGTCGGTGCTGTCCGTGGGCAGCGCGCCTGCCTGCGTGTACCAGGTCACGACGGCGTCTCCTCCCGTCGTGCAGAGCCACGGCATGACGCGGCGGGCGTTGCCGGCGGAGTTGGCCTGCACCACCCTGCCGGCGAGCCAGGTCTGCCCGCCATCCAGCGAGTCGCGCACCAGGATGTTGGAGTCCCCCGTGGTCCCGTTGCCGGCGTCGTCCACGTAGGCGTAGTACACGTGATTGGCGTTGCCTCCGTCGACGATCACCGTCTGGCTGGTGGGGTTCTGGTCGCAGCGGTCGTGCCCGGCGAAGGGGCACTGGAACGGATCCCGCGCCGCCACGTTCACCGGCCACCCCGCGACCTGCCCCAGACCGTTGACGCACGAATTGAACTTGTAGAGGCGGAACATCCCCAGGTCGTCGTAGGTGGCGACGTACACGAATCCGTCACGCCCCACCGTGATGCGGGGAAAGACCTCGTTGACCCCCACGGCCGTGATCTCGGCCGCGCCGCCGTTGGTCTGATTGGTCCAGGTCGCGCCGCTGTCGGCCGAGCAGACCAGAGCCGCATCCTGGCCGTTGGGGCTGAAGTTGCGCCACGTGGAGTAGATCTGATCGTTGCCGGGGGCCGTTCCCGGGTTCCACCGGTCCGCCGCGATGTGCTCCTGGTCGGGGAAGCACTCGCCGGGCAGGGCCGGCTGTCCCGCCGGGGCGCGCCCGATGCAGACGACGGCTGGATTGACGTTCGCGGCCCCGAAGCTCACCCCGTTGTCATCCGAGCGCGCGATGCCGGTGCAGTCCATGCCGTTGGGGATCGGATCCGTCCCTGCGATGCCGTCGAGCTCCGGCACCGGGACGGGGTTCTGATAGATCCCCGAGCCCTGGCAGTTCGTGTGAATCCAGGCCTGGTAGAACCGCCCGCTCTGCCCCCAGGCTACGGAAGGATCGCCGTTGCCCGCGCCGATGGTGCCGCTGTTGGGAAAGGTCGAGCCGCCGTCGTTGGACGAGACCCAGCGGCGTGATTGCAATGCCACCACCACGTGCTTGCCCGTGGGATCGGTCGCGATCTCCAGCTCACCGTTGCCCGACGTGTTGATCCTCGCATTGGCTCCATCCGAGACGATGCCGCGCGAGATGAGCGGGCCGCTGAGCGATGACTGGGGCTCGGAAGGGATCGGCGCGGGGGGCCGCGTGGGCGCGGCAGGGACCGCACGGAGGCTCTCGAGCTCCTTGCCGACCTCCTCGGGACTGGCCTCGGCCCTGAAATCGAGGCTGGAGGCGATATCGATGGCCTGCTGCTCGAGGGCCGGGCTGGCGTTGGCCGGCAGCGACGCGTTCACGATGACCAGGTTGGTCCCCACCGCGATCATCGTCCGGATGCGCAGCTCCGGGTGGACATCCACCTCGGCATGGTCGGGCGGCGGCGGGATCACGAGCTTCCGGATCCTGAGGGCGGGCCAGCCGTCGATAGTGGTCATGACCCGCTCGCTTTCCTGGACGATGGCGGCGTACTCGCGGATCTGCTTGAGCGCGTCGGCGCGGTCCAGACGCGGCTCGAAAAGGATGTTCACCTGCGCCGTCTCGTCACCGGGCAGGTCGAGGCTCAGGCGCCTCGTGTTCTTGAGCTGGCGTGCGTCGAGGGACCACGCGGCCGGCGCGGCCAGGCTGATGGTCTCTTCGTGGCTGTTGACGCGGAAAGACAGGTCGTGGCGGCGCCGGGTCGATTCCTCTTCCGACGCGACGGCCGCCATGGAACCGAATAACAGGACTAAGAGTGAATGATGAAGGCGGTGCGGAGCAGCCATGCAGTCCTCCTCATGAGAATCATCACGAGGCGTGACTGGCCTCCCGCGCCGGCCGCAGTCATCGCCCTGGATGGTGTCGCCCCCGGCTATGTGCGTATACCCGTGTCCAACCTCATACGTCAAGGACAATCACCGCGAGCAGATCTGTCACCGAAGGATCGGTCCGGAAAGTGCGCTCTCATGGATGCAGTGATGTCAGTACACCATCGGCGGCCGATGATCGGGATCGTTCTGCGGTTCTCGGATGCGTTCAGTCCCGATTGTCCCGCCTCAGTGGATCGGCCCCAGGCCGCAGGCTTCGTTGCGGCCCGCCACCAGAAAGAAGACGAGGTCCCCTGCCGGCATCTCCACGACCAGGCCGGGATCGCCGCTGGGGGCCGAGCCGATCCCGGTCGTGAAGGGGCCTCTCGGGTCCGAGTCCTGCAGGACGACGTAGTCGTCCGCTCCCGCCACGTCATCCCATCGGAACACGAGTCGCGGCGCGGGCCGTGCGTCCACGATCCCCACGTCCAGCGTCGGTGCGACAGGGTCGGGAGGATGCACGACCGTGACCGGCGCCGGCTCCGACATGGCCGAAGCGCCGCTGCCGCACGTGACCTCGACGCTGTAGCCATAGCTTCCGGGCGCCAGCGCGTCGGGGATCGTGAAGGTCTCCTGCTCGGCCCCCGGAATGGCCGCGCCGTCCTGGAACCACTGCCAGCGCACCGGGTCGATCGAGTCGCCGCAGTAAGAGCCGAAGGCGTCCGCCGTGGCCGACGAGCCGAAGCAGACCTGCGGCGGGGCGTAGGAGACCGCCTGCACGACCTGGGGCGCTCCCACGGCGTCGCACCCCACCAGCTGGATGTCGTCCACCATCCAGCCCAGGGAGCTGACGGAGCTGTCGGATGAGAAATGGAACTGCAGATCGACGGTGTCGGTGGCGTTGGCGAACAGGTTCGTGACTCCGCCGTACTTCCAGCTCATCGTGGCGTCGAACGTGCTCAACAGGGTGGCGTAGGGGCCGCCCGTCCCGGTGGTGGAGAGCTGCACCTCCGGCAGATCGAAGCCGACCTGCGTGCCGAGGCGTGACCAGAAGGTCAGCCGCGCGTCGGCGGGGAAGTTCTGAACGGTGGGGGCGAGCAGCGCGCCGGCGAAGCCGTCGGAGTAGGAGCAGGTGTGGGCGTTGCCGTAGTACCAGCCGCGCTCGCCGGCGTGCTGGTCCGGCTCGCAGGAATTGGTGGAGTCGTGCCAGTGACCAGTGGGGGTCCACAGGGCCTGCGTCTGCTCGCCGTGCTCCTCGAAGAGCGGCGTGGTGGGCACGTAGCGCACGAGCGCGGTGCCGGCCATCAGGGCGGGGTCGGTGCACGAGTAGGCCACTCCGTGGGCGCCGGTCCCGTTCTCCAGGCCGACCACCGCCAGGGCTCCATTGTTGGCGTGGTTGCCGAAGATGAGATCCTTGTAGCGGAAGTGGATCTGGCCCGTGGTCTCGAACAGGATGACCTCGAAGGTGCCGGTGCCGGAGCTGGTGGCGTGCGGCACGTCCTTCCACTCGATGACCAGGCGCCGGTAGGGGGCGGTCCCCTGCACCAGGGCGAACACACCACCCCCCGTCGGAGCGGCCCCGGGGTTCAGGTCGTCCCAGAAAGGGGCGACCAGGTGATTGGCTCCGCCGGTCTCCGGCATGCAGCTCGCCGGCAGGAAGAAGTCGGCCGAAGGCTGCGAGAATGTGAGGAAGCCGTTGCTGGAGACGAAGAGGGTGTCGAACTCCACGGCGTAGTAGGGGAACCGGAAGCCGATCGGGAGCTGGACGAAGCAGTCGTCGCAGGCCAGGGCCAGCTCCGTCGCACCTTTGAGAGCGGAGATGTCGATGTACTGCCCCGTCGAGCCCGCCGGCGGCGCGAGGTAGTAGGTGTCGGCCGGTTTGCCGTACCAGAGGTAGGCTTCGCCGGCGTCGGGTCGTGAATCGTTGATCGAGTCGGCGTCCGGGGCGCCGAGAAGGAGGTCGTCGTACCCGTCGCCGTTGACGTCGCCGGCGGCGAGTGATTCGCCCAGGGCATCGCCGCGATCGACTCCACGGAAGACGGTGACCGTGGAGGGACGATCCTTGAGGTCCACGTCGGTCCACCGACTCGGCCCGCCATGGAGGAGGAAGGTCGCGCCCGGGCCGGCCTGGCTCGTGGACACTTGCGTCGCTCCCACGGCGAGGTCGTCGTAGCCATCCCCGTTGAAGTCCCCCACCGCGGTGTCCGAGAAGATCGTGCCCAGCTCATCCCCTTCTGCCTCGCCCAGGATCCGGATGATCCCCGGCTGCGGATTCAGCAGATCGATGTCGGGCAGTGCAGCGGCGCGCCCGAATATGACGTAGATCTGACCTGCGAAAATGCGATTCGCGCTCTGCCCCCACCGGCAGCTCAGGACGATGTCCTCCATGCCGTCGTTGTCGAAGTCACCGCTCCCGGCCACGGTCAGCTCGGTCTCCACCACGAACAAGGGGCCGACCAGGACAGGGGCGCCCCAGAGGCGCGCGACCCCGGCTGGAGGGGAAGCCAGGTCGGTGTCGGTCCAGACGGCGGGCCCCCCGTAGACCACGTACGCTTCCCCCGCGGTCGGTCTCTGGTTGCCGAGGGATTCTCCGAACCTCGCACCCAGAAGAAGATCGTCGAAGCCGTCGCCATTGACGTCTCCCACGGCCACCTCGGCGAGGATATCGCCTGCGTCGGCGCCCCAGAACCTCGCCACTCCGGGAGGAGGGGACAGCAGATCGGCGTCGGGCCACGGCGCCGCCCGACCATGGATGAGATAGGCCTCTCCAGCGAAAGCCCTCGTATTGCCGACGGAATCGCCGAGGTTCGCGGACGCGACGAGGTCGTCGTACCCGTCGCCGTTGACGTCGCCGGCCGCGACCCGGAATCCGAACCCGTCCTGGGCATCGGCTCCCAGGAAGCGGGCGGCGCCGGCGATGGGTGACGTCGAGGCCAGGTTCGTGTTCGGCCAGGGGGCGGCCTGGCCGTAGATCAGGGCCACAACCCCGGCCGTGGAGAGGCTGCTCGACCCGCCGGCGATGATGTCGTCGTAGCCGTCGCCGTTGACATCCGCGGTCGCGAGGGACGCGGCATGAAGCCCCGTGAAGGTGGAGATGCTGACCGGAGGGGCACTCATGTCCATGTCCACGATGTGTCTGGCCTGCCCGTAGACCACGAAGAGCGTGGAGGCCCTGGACAGGATGACGTCCCCGAAGCCGTCCCCATCGATGTCCCCGATGGCCGTGGCGGATCCCAGATGATTTCCGGGGCTGGGCGGTCCCCAGAAGGTCGCCTCCTGCTCGTCGAAGCGCTTGATCGAGTCGTGCGTCATGTCGTGCCCGGTCTTCCGGCCCAGCTTCAGCGCGATGTCGAACGAGGCGGTGTCCATCCCCCCGAGAGAGATCTGCAGCCGGAACGGCAGCACTGTGCCGCACGGCACGGCGCTGTCGACCTGCAGGGTGAAGTGCGGGTTGTTCGTGGGCAAGGGAATCCACCGTGGGACCATGTCCGGCCACGTCGCCGCCGGGACGGTCACGGTGATGCCGGGATCCGTCCCGAGATAGAGCAATGTCCCGGAAATCGACATGGCCGTGGACGTACCCGCGTTGTAGAGGATGGGCTTCAGGCTCAGCAGTTCCCCCGGCTGGATCCAGTCATCCCCGTTCCCCCCAGAGACCTGCGAGCCAACGTAGACCAGGCTCGGCTGCGCGAAGACCAGGGAAGGGCCTGCAACGAGCAGGAGAGCGGCCAGGGTTGCCGCACGGAGCACCTGCCCTGTCCATGACTCGCGATCGATCGAGCGTCGCCCCATCGTCTCGACCTCCAGGCTCCCGGGGCAGGATCCGGGAGCTCCACTCCTCACATGCGCCGGAACGTCTCCAGCGGGGCCATCCGAAGGATCCCGCCGCGCTCTCATGTTCGCCTGCCGCGCTCTCGCCGAACGGGGCGAGCGGGCGCTCCAGTTGCCGGGCGGAGCTGCTGACCTTCGACGTGCCTGTCACCCTCGGTCCGCTGACGGCGGGACCTGGGGACGTCATCTCGTCCGATCGACAGATCACGAAGGATCCCCGTTCCACTCATCCTCTCACGTGGCACGAACTCGGCTCACGCCGCCGGAGATCGCCGCTCATGAGGTGCCGCCCTGAAGCCTGGATGTGCCATCGGGATGATCGGGATCGCCCTGTCTACAGCCTCATCGTGCAGGGCGGATCAAGAGATCGCCACACGTGTCCGCGTGGGCAGCACCCCGGAGAGCCATGGCTATTCAGAGCCGTTCTCGGACTGGGACGACATCCGGCTGACGGCCCTCAGCGTCAAGAACCGGATCACGCACCCTCGCTTCAGGGATCTGATGGTGTTCCTGGCTCTGGCCGGCAGCTCGGCATACCTGGAGCGGAATAAGACCGAGCTGGCGAACGGAACGCAGGCGCTCCGCTCCCCCAACCGCGATCGGTTCTCGAGCGCCGTGCGGCCGCTGGGTGAAGCCGTCGTTCCCGCGGCGGCTCTTTCCGCCTACCTCATCGGAAGGATGACGGGCTCGGAGCGCACCCGGCACACGGGTCTGATCCTGGCCGAATCCGCCGCCTTCACGTTCGCGACGACCGAGCTGCTGCAGTACGTCTTCGCGGAGCAGCGGCCGGGCGACGGGGGTGAGCTTCGATACCTGCAGGGCGGCGGCCACGGCATCTCGGGGCACACGTCGATCGTCGCGTCGATGGCGGTCCCGATGGACCGTCTGTTCTTCCGGCTCGACCGGAGCGACTCCGGAGCGCTGCGGTTCGGCAAGGTGGTGGGCAAGGTGCTGGTTTACGGAGCGCCGGTCGCCACGGGCTGGTCGCGGATGAACGACGACAAGCACTACGCGTGGAACGTGGTCCTGGGGCTGGGCGTCGGCTACCTGATGGGTGACTTCGTGATGGGCGCTCATGAGCCCGATGCCGGAACGCCGGCGGCACGGGGAAGGGACTGGACGATCGTTCCGATCACGGGTGATCGCGGCGGCGCCGGCCTGGCCGTGCGCTGGAGTCGCTGAGCTGCAGTCCAAGGAGGAACGCACGTGCGTGTCGTCCTGAAGGCCATCATTCCCTGCATCGCCGGCGCCCTGGCGGGCGGCCCCCCTGCCGGCGCCTCCACCCTCCTCGAAGCGGCCCGCTCGATTCAACTCGCGCAGGAGGGCGCCTGGATGGACCCGGCGGCGGCTCCACAGGCGGAGGAAACCCCGGCCGGACTGGCCGGCTCCTTCAGCCGCTTCATGAAGAAGCACGGCTATCATTTCCTCACCGTCTTCCTCGTCGAGGAAGCCGACTATCTGTACGAGAAGCAGGTCGGCACTTCCAGGGAGCCCCTGGAGCCATCGCTGCCTGATTCACTGGATGGCGGGGACGCTCAACGCAGCTACCTCATCGAGCACAAGAGCTCGATCCTGCGCGGCGTGGCTCTGGGCGGATTGATCGCGGCCAACGGCCGCTCGTACGGCAGGTACGTCGACGACGTGATGGGGCTGGTCGAGGCCCATAAGTTCAACTGGGCCACCTCGGGACTCGTGAAGAACATCGTGCAGCGCAAGCGGCCCGACTCCGACGCAAGGGACTCGTTCTACAGCGACGCGGCGTCCAACGCCTTCACCTGGATGGCGTACACCGACTCGGTGCTGGCTCGGCGATTCGAAGGCCGGCCGTGGGCGCGGATCGGGACCGCCGTAGGACTCTACGGGCTGGCCGGCTATGTCGCATGGTCCCGCGTGGAAGAGGGACGGCACCATGTGACCGACGTGCTGGCAGGCGCGGCGGCCGGCTTCGCCATAGGCAAGACGTTCTACCGGGCCAATCACCGCCGCCACTCCGAGGAGGAGGACACCGCGCGCGTCAGGGTCACCCCCGTCGTCACCCCGGGCGGCGCCGGTGTTAACTTCTCGATCCGGTTCTGATCTCGCCACGTCCTCACGCCATCTGATAGGATGCGGCGCGATGCCGGTGGAAACGAAGGCTGTGGCGCCAGAGATGGACACGCGAGGGTGGGGCGGGCACCCACGCGGGCTGTCCACCCTCTTCTTCACCGAGATGTGGGAGCGCTTCAGCTACTACGGCATGCGCGCCTTCCTCATGCTCTACATGGTCACCCCCGCCGCCCAGGGGGGGCTCGGCTTCGACGTGCCGCGCGCCGGCTCCATCTACGGCACGTACACCGGCAGCGCCTGGCTGGCCACCATCGGTGGCGGCATCATTGCCGATCGGTTTCTGGGCGCCTACCGCAGCGTGCTGGTGGGGGGCATCATCATCGCCCTGGGACACTTCACCCTGGCCTTCCGCGACCTGACTTTCTTCTATGGCGGCCTGGCCTTGATCGCGATCGGGACGGGGCTGCTGAAGCCCAACGCCACCACCCTGCTGGGCACTCTGTATGGAGAACAGGACCGCCGCCGTGATGCCGGCTTCTCCATCTTCTATTCGGGCATCAACATCGGCGCGTTCAGCGGCCCCATCATCGCGGGGGCCCTGGCTGAGCGGGTCGACTGGCACCTCGGGTTCGCGTGCGCGGGCGTGGGGATGACCGCGGGCCTCGTCCAGTACGTTCTGTCCCGCGATCGCCTTCGCCACGCATCGGACCGCGCCTCGAAGGAGCGGGCGGCGGCGCAGGCCATGTTGTCGGCGCAGGCCGCGACCGGCGGAAGCAGGGTGCTGGGGTTCACCATCACCGAATGGAAGCGCATGGCCGTGGTGTTCGTCTTCTTCGTCTTCGCCGCCCTGTTCTGGGCCGCCTACGAGCAGGCCTCGTCCACGCTGGCCCTGTTCGCCGACCGCAACACCAACCGGACCGCCTTCGGCTGGGCAGTGCCGGCCAGCTGGTTCGTCTCGATCCAGGCCCTGTTCGTGATCCTGCTGGCCCCCGTGTTCGCCTGGCTGTGGGTCAGACTCAAGGACCGCGAGCCGTCCACCCCGGCCAAGTTCGCGATCGGGCTGCTCTTCGCCGGCTTGTCGTTCGTGCTCCTGATGCCGGCGGGCGCCATGGTGCAGGGGGCGGACGCCGTGAAGGTGAGCGCCATGTGGCTGGTGGCGGCCTACTTCCTGCAGGTCATCGGCGAGCTGTGCCTGAGCCCGGTGGGCAACAGCGTGGTCACCAAGCTGGCCCCTGTGCGGGTCGTGGGGATGATGATGGGGCTGTGGTTCCTCTCCATCGCCGCCGGCAACAAGCTGGCCGGATGGCTGGCCGGGATCTCGGCGTCGGTCAGCCTCACCACGCTGTTCGGATGGGTGGCCGCGGTCACCATCGGCGCGTCCCTCGTCCTGTTCCTCATCATCAAGCCGATTCGCCGCCTGATGAGCGGCGTTCACTGAGCCGGGACCACCCCGTCCGCCAGCAGCGCCTCCGCCAGGATCTCCGCCACGCGCCGCGAGCCCGCCTCGTTGAAGTGGACGTCGTCGTAAAAGGTGGTCAGGTCGGCCCGCATCAGCGCGGCCAGGTCCACCAGCCTGGCGCGCCCCTCCCCGGCCAGACGGCGCAGGACGTCGTTGTACATCTCCAGCATCGCCGCCATCGCCGGCACGTCATAGTAGGGGCCCCCTTCTTCCCGCGGCGGCCAGCCGTCGGCCGAGCCCAGCCACAGGGTCGCGCGCTCCCGCACGTCCAGGTCGGCGCGCCACAGGGCGGGCTGCGTGACCAGCACGGGGATCGTGCCGTTGCGGCGCAGTGTCTCGAGAGTCAGGCTCAGGTTGCGCTCGAATTCGGCCAGGGCCTCCTCCATGGGAGGAACCTGGCCCACGATCCTTCCGAATGCGCGCATCTGGCGGGCCCACACGTAGAACTCGGGCAGCGTGTGATTCAGCGTGCTCCGGATCCGGCGCTCGCGCGGCGAGAGCAGCTTCACGGACTCCAGGGCGAGCCGCCCGCGTCTCACGAGATGCAGGCCATCCAGCCATCCCTGCCCGGTGTCGGACACCTCCAGCGCCGTGCGGATGTAGCTCCCCTCCCGGTCGAGCGCTTCCACATCCACCGCATCGAACGCGGTCCCCTGGATCATCCGGTTGAAGAGGTCGTTGATCCCTACCATGAGAAGCGCCACGTCGACGCGGCCCAGCTCCGGCACCATGTAGCGCGCGTCGAAGTAGTGCTGGCGCGAGCTGCGCCCCGCGCGCCCGGCGTTGCCGACCCACACCTGCCTTCCGCTGCGCTCGGACAGCAGCCGGCCGAGCTGCCATGGCCACGACTCTTCCAGCGAGAGCACGAAACATTCGGTGGTGCTCCCCCCCAGCGCCACGATCCTCGACGCGTCGCCGGCCTCCGGTAACGGCCCACGCATCCCCAGCGCATTGGTGTCGAACCGGGCGTCCCCCTGCACGCCGAACGTGACGTGCGGATCGACGGTGACCGTCACGGAGAGGTCGGGAGGATGGACGGCGTAGGGAACGGCGCGCACCGGATCGCGCGCCCTCAGCACCAGCTCGGCGACGACAAGGGCGGCCACGACCAGCACCGCGTTCACGGCCAGCAGCCTCCAGACGACTGCCTTCTTCCCGTCAACGGGTGTTAGGATTCCCGCCATGCCGTCATTCGCCCCGCTTCCTCCAGACCGTGTCGTCCCTCACCCGGACCGGCTTCCTCCGGGCACTCCGGGCTACGACCATATCCTGAAGGCTCACGAAAAGGCCATGGCCGCCGCCCAGGCCGCCTACGTCGATCCGCTGACCGGGCTGATGGTCATGACGGCCCGGTATCTCTGGGATCGCGGATCCTGCTGCGACTCGGGGTGCCGCCACTGCCCCTGGCTCAGTAGGACATGAGCCAGGTCCATTTCACCGTGAAGCTGCGATCGGTGAGGTCGGTGGGAAGCCCCTCGATGTCGCGCCGCTCGTTGTAGACGACGTAGAGGTCCGAGCCGGACCGGTACTTCCAGTTGAAGCGCAGGTTGGAGGAGAAGTCTTCTTCCGCCGTGTTGTACTGAAGCAGGGCGTCGAAGAAGAGCGCCGTGGTGAAGGTGAATCCCAGCCGCGCCTGGATCAGATCGAAGTCGAACTCCGAGGCGGGGAGCGCCACGGCGTTGGGGTCGGACGGATCGGCGGGGCGATCCGGAAGGTCGATGCGCGTCAGCAGCGCCCCCAGCGAGCCGCGCGCATGACGCGAGAAACGCGCCGCGACGTTCATATCCAGCGAAAGGAAGTCGCCGTCGAAGTAGTCGCCGAACTCGGCGAAGATCGATCCCGAGACCAGCTTCGAGCTGTCCCCCTCGTAGTGGACGAGATACTGGTTCATGGAGTAGCCGCCGGCCGGGACCACCACGGCCTCGGCCGGGGTCTCCCCTTCGTCCAGCACGAAGGGCTCGGTCAACTCGTCGAATTGCGGGTTCCAGGCCAGCTCGATGTTCGACCCGTCGCGGAACTCGATGATGTTCCCCCAGTGCTGCCAGCGCGTGGCCAGATCGTGCGACTGATCCATGGTGTAGATGAGCCGGCCGTGCGGCTCGATGACCCGCACCACCGACGTGTCGGACCGCCAGTACCACCCCAGGGCGGTCTCCACTTCCTCGATCCCCACGCGCCGCACGAAGCCGGCTTCGGGGTTGAAGCCAGCGGCGATGTCGCGGTACGACACCTCGGCGCTCCAGCGGCTGTTGCTCCAGTACGTGTAGGCGTGCCCCTCCCCCTGCCCGCCGTCGAACCCGGGGGTGGCCGTCTGCAGCAGGGATCCTCCGAACTTGAGGTTCTCGAAGACGGAGAAGTTCAGGTCGGCCCCGTAGGTGTGATTGGCGTGGGTCCCCTCGAACGGATCGCCGGTCAGTGATTCCTCATCAGGCCCCACGGGGTTCCGGCTCACGCCGATGAGCCCGATGTTGGATCGAGACAGGATGTCGCGGCTCACCCGCAGCACGGTGGTGTTGGTCTGCGGCTCTCCTCCCAGCGTGTCGGTGTTCACCGACAGGAAGCCGATGTTGTACCGCCCGGCCCGCCCCGCCACCTTCGCCCCTCCCTGGATGGGGACCGGCTCGCTGGTCTCGGGAAGCAGCCCCACCCGGCGCGAGAAGAACGGGATCACGCCAGGAGGCGCTCCGGGCCCCTGGCGGTTGAAGCCGAAATCGAAGTAGCCCGTCGACTCGAGGAAGAACTCGCGCTTCTCGGGAAAGAACAGCGAGAATCGGCTGATGTTCACCTGCTGGTCGTCCACCTCCGTCTCGGCGAAGTCGGTGTTCACCGTCAGGATGCCGGCCAGGCTGGGCGTGATGTCCCACCGCACGTCGCCCCCCACGTCGCCCCGCCCGTCGACTTCATCCTCGGCCACGCTCGGCTTGCGCGCCGCCTCGCCCAGCGCGTAGGGTTTCACCGCCAGCGTGTGCCCCTGCCGGATCCCCTCCAGCCCTTCCAGGTGCCCCGCCCGCGATACGCGGAACAGGTCTTCGTTGCGGGGGATGGGGGCCCAGTAGGCGTCCTCGGCGTTGCGGCGGATGACCCGCCACACCTGGAGCCCCCAGGGGTTCACGTGCTGCTGGTCGAAATGAAGGGTCTTGAAGGGGATCTCCATCTCCACCGACCATCCCTTCTCGGTGACGCGGGCCGCGACCTGCCAGACGCCGTCCCAGTCGAACTCCTGCGTGCGTCCTTCGTCGTAGACCAGGGCATCGGAGCGGGCGCCGTTGGGATTGGTCTCGAAGTAGTAGCCGTTGCGCCGGTCCAGGAAGGTGTCCAGCAGGATGCCGAAGGCGTCGTCGTTGCGGAGATCGCCGTCTTCCTTCATCTCGCGGGCGACGATGCGGGCGGGCTCGGCGTCGGTCAGGTCGGCCCCGATGATCAGGCGCTCGTCGTCGTAGAGGATGCGCACGAAGGTGGCCTGCGTGGCCACGCTCCCTTCGGCCGGGTACCGCTGAACGAATTCACCCATCGGCTGTGCCGCCGTCCACGCGGGCTCGTCGAGCAGGCCGTCCAGGGTGATGGGTCCGGCGATCCGCGCGGCGCGCCCCACGCGCGGCGCGGTGGCCGTGGCCGGCTCACCGGCGGCGAACGCCGTCCCGGCCAGGAGGCCGAGAAGCAGGCAGCCGGCAGCGTGGCGAGCGTGAAGCCGCATGTCACCTCAGGCCGCCGGCCAGAGCCAGCCGAAGACTCCGGCCGTCAGCAGCGCGTACACCAGCGCGTCCATGCTGTCCTTGGCCACGACCCGCCATGGCCTGTTCATCCAGATGGCCGGATAGAAGAGCGCCCCGGCGTAGGCCAGGAGCGTGGCGGCCCCCACAACCCGGAACACCTCGAGGGACTCGCTCCCCGCCGGGCGCGTGCGACTCGCCAGGTAGGCCACGAAAAACGACACGACCAGGTTGTAGAAGAACGACATCGCGAGCTGGCCGTTCATGGACGCGGGGCCTCGGCGGCGCAGCAGGATCGTTCCGGTGGGGCCTTCTTCGTACCTCTTCATGAAGGCCTGGTCCTTCATCTTCGCCGCGTCGTCGCAGTACGGGATCATGTACATCCCCGCGGGAGCCTTGCCCAGCGCCGCCGACACGCCCGACTCGTCGGGCAGCTTCCGCCAGTCCGACTTGTGGTGCGGCATCACCATCCACATCACGAAGCTGGCCACGAACACGACGACGGCCGAAACGAGTATCGGCAGCCACAGCATCCCCAGTGTGACCATGGTCCCCCCTGGAACGACGGCCGCTCTCAGCGGCCCCTGAAGACCGGGTCCCGCTTCTCGGCGAACGCCTTCAACGCCTCGAGACGGTCCTCGGTGGACAAGACCCCTTCGTAGCAGCCCCGTTCGTGCTCGAGCGCCTGCGCGAGAGGAAGATCGAACCCGCCCTCCACGGCGCGCTTGGCCAGGCGCACGGCCACCGGTCCGTTGGCCGCGATGCCGCGGGCCCACTCCAGCGCCCGCGCGAGGCCGCCTCCGGCCGGAGCCACGGCGTCCACCGCGCCGTCGGCCAGGGCTGCAGCCGCCGTGTGCATGGCCGCGGTGAAGATCCACCTCTTGGCGCGCGCCGGACCGATGAGCCTGGGGAGTCGCTGCGTCCCCCCGGCTCCGGGCAGGATGGCCAGCGCCGTCTCGCGCAACCCGAGCGTGGCCGGCTCCTCGGCCACGCGCAGGTCGCAGGCCAGGGCCAGCTCCATCCCGCCGCCGGCCGCCACGCCCTGCACCACCGCGATGGTGGGCATGGGGAGCGAGGCGATGCGGGTGAACGTGCCGGACAGATACGGCACCCAGCGCCGCACGTCCTCGGCCGACATCCCCTGTCGCTCCTTGAGGTCGGCTCCCGCGCTGAAGCACTTGCCCGCGGCGGCCACCACCACCACGCGGGGCGCGCTCTCCACGGGAAGGGCTTCCAGCCAGGCGCAGGCGGCGTCCAGATCCTCCACCAGGGCGCGCCCCAGCGCGTTGACCGGAGGGCGGTCCAGCGTCATCAGCAGCAGGCCGGCCTCCGGCTCGTCGCACCGGATGTGTCTCAACGTGGGGCGGCTCACCGGCGCGCGGCTCCCGGATACTCGGGGCCGCCCATTCCGACGGTGGGAGGCACGTAGTCGTCGGGGACGTGGACCTCCATCATGAGCAGGCCCATGCCGTGCGACTTCCCCTGGGCGTCGGTACGCAGGCTGGCGCTCCCTCCTCCTCCCAGAGAGTCGTGCAGGATGAAGTTGAGGGCGCGCAGGTTGGGGACCTCGTACCGATCCACGTCGCCGCGCACGATGTCGCCGAAGTGTTTCTTCACCCGCTCGGCGGTCACCTCGCGCCGGAGGATCTCGAAGCCGCGGTCGTCGTACGCGATCAGGCCCACGTTGCTGCCGTCTCCTTTGTCTCCGGATCGCGCGTGGGCCAGGCGGTACAGCGGCATCGTCTTCACGAGGCTAGACCTCCTCCACGCGCACTTGAGGATTCACCAGCCCCTTGGGGATCAGCGCCGGCCAGAAGGCGATCACCTCGGCGGCGCGCGGCCGCCCTCCGGCGAACCCCGTGATCCCGGGGGGCCCCGACGTGATCAGCGGGGCGATCTCCTTGCCGAAGCGGTCCACCTTCTTCGCGTCGCGGTCCTTCACCCCCAGGCGCAGCACCACCTCGACCGGCGGGGAATCGGGAGGCGCGATCGCGCCGTGGCACGCGCCGGCCCCCACGAACTCGGTGTGCGTCTCGTCGAACGACAGCCCCGCGCGCTTCAGGCGCCCCCAGAGCGCCTCGGCGGCCACGCGCGCCTTCTCCAGCGCCTGCGGGCCCGAGACGGTCAGCTGCCCCACGGCGCTGTATCCCGCCAGGTAGGAGATGGACACCTTGTAGCTGTCGGTGGCGGGGCGTCCCTGCACGCCGCTGACCGCCACCCGATCGGGGCCCTGCTGCGACAGACGGATGCTGGTGAAGTCGGCGACGACGTCGGGAGTGATGTAGCGCTCGGGGTTCCCCATCTCGTACACCAGCTGCTCGGCCACGGTGTCCACCGTGACCATCCCGCCGGTCCCCTGGTGCTTGGTGAGCACGAACGACCCGTCGGGCTCGGCCTCCACGATCGGGTAGCCGAGGTGGTCCCAGCCCTCCACCTCCCACCAGCGGCTGAAGTTGCCTCCCGTGCATTGGGCGCCGCACTCCACGATGTGGCCGGCCACGGTCCCAGCGGCCAGGCGGTCCCAGTCCTCCTTGCCCCAGCGGAACTCGTGGATGAGCGGGCCCACCACCAGCCCCGGATCGGTGCCGCGCCCCGTCAGCACGATGCGCGCTCCCAGGTCGAGGGCCTGGGCGATCGGAAACGACGACAGGTAGACGTTGGCCGCCAGCACGCGATCCCGGATCTCGGACAGGGGGCGCCCATCGTCCATGTTGGCCAGGGTGACCCCCTCGGACAGGATGGCGTCGAGCCGATCCAGGATGTCGTCTCCCTGCACCATCCCGATCTTCATGCCCGACGCCCCCGCTTCCTTCGCCACGGCGGCCACAGCCTTGAGGCAGGCCCCCGGGTTGACCCCGCCGGCGTTGGCCACCACGCGGATCTCCTTTTCCAGCAGATCGGGGAGGATGCGGCGGACCAGCTCGACGAAGTCGGTGGCGTAGCCGCTGCGCCCGGTCTCGTCGCGGCGCTTGAGCTTCTGCATGATCGACATCGTGACCTCGGCCAGGTAGTCGAGCGTCAGGTAGTCGAGCGGCCCTTCGCGCACCAGGCGGACCGGTGCATCCACGGAGTCTCCCCAGAAGCCCTGGCCGTTGGCGATGCGGATCATGAACCCCCTCCCTGGAGGCAGGCGGTCATGATATCAGAGGACCGGGATCTCCTCGCAGGGGCCAGAGGCTACAATGCGCCCCATGTTCCGGCGGATTCTGGTGGCCAATCGTGGCGAGATCGCGGCGCGGATCCTGCGTGCCTGCCGGGCCATGGACATCCGCACGGTGGCGGTGCACTCCACCGCGGACGCCGGCTCGCCCCATCTGAAGCTGGCCGATGCCACCGTGTGCATCGGCCCGGCCCCCGCCGCACGCTCCTACCTGGACATGAACGCCATCCTTCAGGCCGCCGAGCAGACCGAATGTCAGGCCGTTCATCCCGGCTACGGTTTCTTATCGGAAAACGCCCTGTTCGCGGCGCGATGCGCCGAGCAGCACCTGACGTTCATCGGCCCCCCGCCCCGCCTCATCCGCCTCATGGGGGACAAGATCGAGGCCCGGCGCACCATGCGGGCCGCCAGCGTGCCGACCATCCCCGGCTCCGACGGCGCGCTCCCGGATGCCGGCGCCGCGGCGCGCGCGGCCGCCGAGGTCGGCTACCCGGTCTTCCTGAAAGCCGCCGCGGGGGGCGGCGGCAAGGGGATGCGCCGGTGCGAGGACGAGGCGTCGCTGCAGCGCGCCTTCGACGAAGCGTCGGCCGAGGCGGCCGCGGCGTTCGGCAACGGGGCGCTCTATCTGGAGAAGGCCATCGTCGGGGGGCGCCACATCGAGATGCAGATCCTGTGCGACGCCTGGGGGGCGGGAGTGCACCTGGGTGAGCGGGAGTGCTCGGTGCAGCGCCACCATCAGAAGCTGCTGGAAGAGTCCCCCTCCGTGGCCATGCCGGCCCGCCAGCGCGAGAAGCTCGGCGCGCAGGTGGCCGCGACGCTGGCCGGCCTCGGGTACCGCAACGCCGGCACGGTGGAGTTCCTGCGCGATCGCGACGGGCAGTTCTACTTCATGGAGATGAACACGCGGCTCCAGGTGGAGCATCCGGTGACCGAGGCGGTCACCGGCCTGGACCTGGTGCAGCTTCAGATCCGCATCGCCGCCAACGAGCGCCTGCCGATGACACAGCAGGCGGTGCGCCTGACCGGTCACGCCATCGAATGCCGGATCAACGCCGAGGATCCCGACCAGGGGTTCCGCCCCTCCCCCGGCCGGATCGACGGGCTTCAGCTGGCGGCGGGCGCCCGCTTCGACACGCACATCGAGGCCGGATTCTGCGTCACTCCGCACTACGACTCGCTGCTGGGGAAGCTGATCGTTCACGCCGGGGATCGCGCCGCCGCCATCGCCTCGATGGAGAAAGCCCTCGGAGAGATGCGCATCGACGGCGTCAAGACCACCCTCCCGCTGCACCGGCGCCTGATGCAGGAGCCCGCCTTCCGCTCGGGCGACTACGACGTCGAGCTGATGGACCGCATGCTGGCGGGAGCCGGCCGAGGGGCCCCCTGATGGCCAAGGTGATGATGGAGCCCATCGGCACGCCGCTGCGCGCGGCGCTGGACGAGGCCTCCGCCTCCGCCAACACGCGGGCCATGGCGGCTCTGAATGCCGCGCTGGATCGCCGCCGCCAGGACTCCAGGGCCGGCTGGGGCCCCGAGTACGAACGGCGCGTGCGCGAGAAGGGACGCCTCACCACCTGGGATCGGATCGACCGGCTGCGCGACTCGGGCACCCCCGTCCTGCCCGTGGGGAGCCTGGTCAACGACGGGCTCACCTTCGGCGAGAAGAAGCAGACCTCTCCGGCGGCCGGAGTGGTCACCGCGTACATCCGCGTGGCGGGGCGCCTGGCGGTGGTCATCGCCAACGACAACACGGTGGCCTCCGGATCGTGGTGGCCCATGACTCCCGAGAAGATCCAGCGCGCGCAGGAGATGGCCCTGCGGCTGCGCGCTCCGGTCATCTATCTGGTGGACTGCAGCGGCCTGTTCCTCCCCGAGCAGGGGAGGACCTTCCCGGGGCGCGCCGGCGCGGGAGCCATCTTCAAGATGAACGCGCTGCTGTCGGACGCCGGGGTCCCGCAGATCGCCGGAGTGCTGGGGGACTGCATCGCCGGCGGCGGGTACATGCCCATCATCAGCGACGTGGTGTACATGACCGAGCAGGCCTACATGGTGATCGCCGGCGCCGCGCTGGTGAAGGGAGGCAAGGGACAGACCATCACCTCGCTCGACATCGGCGGCCCGGACGTGCACGTCCACCTGTCCGCGTGCGCCGACCATCGCGTCCCCGACGACGAGGCGTGCCTGGCCGGCATCCGCGCCGAGATGGGGCGCCTGTCGGGCTCGGCGGCGCCCTACTACCGGCGCGGCGCGGACCACGAGCCGCCGCGCTTCCCGCCGGAGGAGATCGACGCGTTCTTTCCAGGCGACCATCGCATGGCCTACGACGTGCGCCAGTTGATCGCGCGCCTGGTGGACAGCTCCCTCTTCTGGGAGGTGCTCCCGGGCACGGGGCGGGAGATGATCTGCGGCGTGGCGCGCTTCGGCGGCCTTTACGCCGGCGTCATCGCCAACAACCAGCTGCTCACCGAGCATCCCGACCAGGAGCACGCGCGCCGCCCCGGAGGCATTCTCTATCGCGAAGGGATCGCCAAGGTGTCGGCCTTCTCGCGAGCGTGCAACGACGACGGACTCCCCATCGTGTGGCTTCAGGACATCTCCGGCTTCGACATCGGCCCGGAGGCCGAGAAGCAGGGCCTGCTCGGCTACGGCTCCAGCCTCATCTACACCAACGCCACCAACACCACGCCCATGATCACGGTGCTGCTGCGCAAGGCCTCAGGGGCCGGCTACTACGCGCTGGCCGGGCTCCCCTACGCGCCCGTGCTGCAGCTGGCCACCCCCCTCACGCGGCTGGCGGTCATGGAAGGGCGCACGCTGGCCATCGGAGCGTACAGGACGAAGCTGGACGAGAGCTTCCACATCATCGCCTCCACGCCCGAGGAAGAGGCGGCCATCCGCAAGGGGATGGACGACGTGGAGGCGCGCATCACCCGCGACATGGATCCGGTGAATGCCGCGCGCCGCATGGACGTGGACGAGGTGGTCACGATGGCCGAGCTGCGCCCCTACCTGACCACCGTGGTGGAGATGGCCTACCAGACCTCGGGATACCGCCGGGTGAAGAACCCGCGCATCTGGTCGATGCACGACCTGAAGGTCCTCACCACGTGAGCGGGGCCGTGGAGACGATCGAGGCGCTGGTCGAGCGCGGCGGTGACGGCGGCTGGGTGGTGAAGGCGCCGCGCGTGGGGGTCATGCGCGGAACACCCCGCCGAGGGGCGCGCCGGACGGCCGGCGACCCGGTGGGACGGCTCTTCGTCCTGGACCGGATCGAGGATGTGGTGCTCCCCGCCGGCGTGGAGGGGATCGTGGACCGCGTGGAGGCCGCGCGGCGCGCCGAGGCGGTGGAGTACGGCCAGACCCTCTTCGTGCTGGCGCCCTTTCCTTCCGGAGAGGCGGCGGGGCATCCGCCCGGCCTGGTGCTCCCGTCCGGAAGCCTGGCGCCGGCGGGCGGGGACGCCATCCCGGCCGGATGCTTCGTGGTGAGCTCTCCCATCGACGGGATCTTCTACCGCTCCCCCACTCCCGGGGCCCCGGCCTTCGTGCGCCCCGGGGACACGGTGGAGGCGGGCCGCACGCTGGGCCTGGTGGAAGCGATGAAGAGCTTCAATGCCGTGGTGTACGGCGCGGCGGGGCTTCCCCCGCGCGCCACCCTGGTGGAGACTCGCGCCGGCGACGGCGCCGAGGTGAACCAGGGGGCCGTGCTGTTCGTCCTCAGGCCAGCCTAGTCCAATCCTTCCCGCCGGATGGAATACGAGGGGCGGCCATACGGTAGAATGGCCGCAACCCCTGAACCTGCCCGGACATCACCAAGGAGGAAGAAGGAATGGATATGAACGAATCCCCTCGAGTCTCCCTGCCTCGCCTCAACGAGCCGGCGCCGCAGTTCGAAGCCAAGACCACGCAGGGAATGATCAAGCTGTCGGACTACAAGGGAAAGTGGGTCGTGCTGTTCAGCCATCCGGCCGACTTCACCCCGGTGTGCACCACCGAGCTGATGGCCTTCGCGAAGAAGAAGCCCGAGTTCGAGAAGCTGGGGGTCCAGCTCATCGGCCTGAGCGTGGACAGCGTCTACTCGCACCTCGCCTGGATCCGCAACATCCAGGAGCATTTCGACGTCAAGATCGACTACCCGATGATCGCCGATCTGGACATGAAGGTGGCCCAGAAGTACGGGATGATCCATCCCGGCGCGTCGGACACGGCCACGGTGCGCTGCGTGTTCGTCATCGACGACAAGCAGAACGTGCGGGCGATGGTCTACTACCCGCTCACCAACGGGCGCAGCGTGGACGAGATCATGCGCATCGTCGAGGCCCTGCAGACCAACGCGAAGCACAGCGTGGCCACGCCCGAGGGATGGAAGCCGGGGGACAAGGTGATCGTCCCGCCGCCGGTGACCCAGGCCGATGCCGAGAAGCGGCTCAAGGAGCCCTTCGAGGTGACCGACTGGTACTTCTCGAAGAAGTCGCTCTGATCTGACGGGGCCGAGGATGGTCGTCCCCGGACACCACCCTCGGCCTGCCTTTCCCTCATGAACAGAACGATTCCGGCGGTGGCCATCACTCTTGCGATCGTGGTGCTGGGAGCCTGCGGGGCGGCGTCGACCGTCACGCCTGCAGCGGGGAAGCAGAGCGCGCTGCAGCGGGGCGAGTACCTGGTGAAGATCCTTGCCTGCGACGACTGCCACACCCCGAAGAGGATGACACCGGAGGGCCCCGTGCCCGACATGGACAGGCGCTTCATCGGGTACATCGATGATCCCAACATGCCCCCGCCTCCGCAACTCCCGCCGGGGCCCTGGGGCGTCGCGGCGACGATGGACCTGACCGCGTGGTCTGGCCCCTGGGGGATCAGCTACGGAATCAACATCACTCCCGATGAAGACACCGGCATAGGGATCTGGACCGAGGAGATGTTCGTGAAGATGATCCGGACCGGAAGGCACATGGGTCAGAGCCGTCCCATCCTGCCGCCCATGCCCTGGATGGCCTACGCGCACATGACCGACGACGACCTCAAGGCCGTCTTCGCCTACATCATGAGTCTCCCCCCGAAGAAGAACCGGGTCCCCGATCCGGTCATCCTTCCCCCGCCGGCAGGTCAGTAGGTTCGGCTCCGTCTACGTCCCGTAGACGGTGTGCGATGGGCGCCCGGCGAGGATCTCTTCGCTCCCCCAGCGGGTGGCCTCGCCGAACTCCTTGGAGCGAATGAAGGCCCCGAAGGCCTCCCTCGTCTCCCACTCGGAATGAATCAGGTAGGACGCCGGGCTGTTGACGTCCTGGAACAGCCTCGACCTGACGTGGCCGGGCATGCTCTGCATCACGCCCAGCACCTTGCGGAACCCCTCCTCGAACAGGGGCCCCTTCCCTTCCCGGACCTCGTAGTTCATGCCGACGGTGACCATGGCGCTCATCCTATCCTGTCTACCTGGAGCTGGTCAAACCTCTGAGCCGGCAGGGCTTCTATACTTGACAAAAAAGTATGATTTAGGTACGTTGCGTAGCGTGTCCCGGCGAAAACCGCCCCGGCGGCCGACGCCCGACAGAGACAACAAAGGCGAAACATGAAAGTCACGGCGCAGGAAGAATACGGCTTGAGATGCCTCGTCCATCTGGCGGCAGCCACGATGGAGCGGCCTCTGACCGTGCACGAGATCGCCGAGCGCGAAGGGCTTTCCAGCCCCTACGCCGCCAAGCTGATGAACCTGCTGCGCGAGGCGGGGCTGGTGGACAGTGTCCGTGGACGCGCGGGCGGCTACTATCTGACGCGACCCGCGGTGGATATCACCGTGTCGGAGATCCTCGCGGCGCTGGGGGGCCAGATCTTCGAGTCCCACTTCTGCGATCGCTTCCCCGGTGATGAGGACGCCTGCGTCCACCTGGGAGACTGCTCGATTCGTTCGCTGTGGGGGACCATCGAAGGGCTGGTGGAGCAGGTCCTGCGCCGGACGTCTCTCGCCGACCTGATGAAGTCCGAGGCGAGGCTGGGGGCCGACCTGACGATGCGCCAGAGGCGCCGTCTGCCGATGCTGTCGGGCCCCGAGCCCGTGACCATCCCGACGACCATGGACGACCAGGAGTGAACCGACGACCATGAGCTCGACACAGATCAAGGACCTGGCGAACCGCGAGTACCAGTGGGGGTTCGTGACCTCCATCGAGTCCGACACGGTTCCCAAGGGCCTCAACGAAGACATCATCCGCATGATCTCGGCGCGCAAGCAGGAGCCGGAGTTCATGCTGCAATGGCGCCTCAAGGCCTACCGTCACTGGCTCACCATGAAGGAGCCGGCCTGGGCCAACGTGCGCTACCCGGCCATCGACTACCAGGACATCATCTATTACTCGGCCCCCAAGACAGCGAAGACGCCCAAGAGCCTCGACGAGGTGGATCCGGAGCTGTTGCGCACCTACGAGAAGCTGGGGATCCCGCTCGACGAGCAGAAGATCCTGAGCGGCGTGGCGGTGGACGCGGTGTTCGACAGCGTCTCGGTGGCCACGACGTTCCGGGGCAAGCTGGCCGAGCTGGGGATCATCTTCTGCTCGTTCTCGGAGGCGGTGCGCGAGCACCCCGAGCTGATTCAGAAGTACCTCGGCTCGGTGGTGCCGTACAGCGACAACTTCTTCGCCACCCTGAACTCAGCGGTCTTCACCGACGGGTCGTTCGCCTACATTCCGAAGGGTGTGCGCTGCCCCATGGAGCTGTCCACCTACTTCCGGATCAACGCGGCCAACACCGGCCAGTTCGAGCGCACCCTCATCATCGCCGACGAGGGGGCCTACGTGAGCTACCTGGAAGGGTGCACCGCCCCGATGCGCGACGAGAACCAGCTGCACGCCGCGGTGGTGGAGCTGGTGGCGCTCGACGACGCGCAGATCAAGTACTCCACCGTGCAGAACTGGTACCCGGGTGACAAGAACGGCAAGGGGGGCATCTTCAACTTCGTGACCAAGCGCGGGGCCTGCCGGGGCCGCAACTCCAAGGTCTCCTGGACCCAGGTGGAGACGGGGTCGGCCATCACCTGGAAGTACCCCAGCTGCATCCTTCAGGGGGACAACTCGGTGGGCGAGTTCTACTCGGTGGCGCTGGCCAACAACTACCAGCAGGCCGACACCGGCACCAAGATGATCCACCTGGGCAAGAACACCCGCAGCACCATCATCTCGAAGGGGATCTCGGCGGGCCACGGCCAGAACACCTACCGCGGCCTGGTCAAGATCATGAAGGGGGCCACCAACGCGCGCAACTACTCGCAGTGCGACTCGCTGCTCATGAGCGACACCTGCGGCGCGCACACCTTTCCCTACGTGGAGGTGAGGAACAGCTCGTCTCAGCTCGAGCACGAGGCGTCCACCTCCAAGATCGGCGAGGACCAGCTCTTCTACTGCCGACAGCGCGGCCTGTCCACCGAGGACGCGGTCTCGATGATCGTCAACGGCTTCTGCAAGGAGGTCTTCCGCGAGCTGCCCATGGAGTTCGCGGTCGAGGCGCAGAAGCTGCTGGGCGTGAGCCTGGAAGGGAGCGTGGGCTGATGCTCGAGATCAAGGGATTGCACGCGAGCGCGGGCGGCCAGGAGATCCTCAAGGGGCTCGACCTGGCTGTTGCGGCCGGAGAGGTGCACGCCATCATGGGCCCCAACGGGTCGGGCAAGAGCACGCTGGCGCACGTGCTGGCCGGGCGCGAGTCGGTGCAGGTCACCGCGGGCCATGTGACGTTCGACGGCAAGGACCTGCTGGCCATGCCTCCGGAGACGCGGGCGCGCGAAGGGATCTTCCTGGCCTTCCAGTACCCGGTCGAGATCCCGGGCGTGAGCAACATGTACCTGCTGAAGGCGGGCCTCAACGCGGTGCGTGCGCACCGCGGGCTGCCGGAGCTGGACGCCATGGACTTCCTGGCCCTGGTGAAGGACAAGAGCAAGCTGGTGGAGATGGACCAGAGCTTCCTGAACCGCGCGGTGAACGAAGGGTTTTCCGGCGGCGAGAAGAAGCGCAACGAGATCTTCCAGATGGCGGTGCTGGACCCCCGGCTGGCGGTTCTGGACGAGACCGACTCGGGGCTGGACATCGACGCGCTGCGCATCGTGGCCGGCGGCGTCAACGCCCTGCGCAGCCCGCAGCGCGCCATGCTGGTCATCACCCATTACCAGCGCCTGCTGAACTACATCGTGCCCGATCGGGTGCACGTGCTGGCCGGAGGCCGCATCGTGCGGTCCGGCGGCAGGGAGCTGGCCCTCGAGCTGGAAGCGCGCGGGTACGGATGGATCGAGGACGCGAGCCGCAGCGGCGAGACGGTGACTCCATGACCAAGGCGGCACCCGCGGATCCGGCGCAGCGCTACGTGGCCTCCTTCGAGCGACGCCGGACGGCCGGGGCCGAGCCCGCGTGGCTCGACCAGGTCCGCAAGGACGCCTTGGCCAGCTTCGCGGAGCAGGGGTTCCCCACCACCAAAGAAGAAGCGTGGCGCTACACCAGCGTGGCCGCCCTGGCGCGCACCCCGTTCGAGGCGGCGCCGCAGGGCGCCCGTGCGGAGGAGCTGGACGCGCCGGAGCTCGAGCGCCTGCTGCTCGGGGACTGGGACGCGTGCCGCGTGGTGTTCGTCAACGGACGGCACGCACCGATCCTTTCGAGAGGAGCGGGCGCGCTGGTGGAGCCCCTGGGCGCCGCCATCCGGCGCGACGAAGCGGCGCTGCGCGGCCATCTCACACAGGTGGCGGGCCCTCTGGACAACCCGTTCACCGCGCTCAACACGGCCCTGTTCGAGGACGGCGCCCTGGTGCGCATCCCCCGCGGCACGGCCCTCCCCGGCCCGCTGCACATCGTGTTCGTGACCACCTCGGACGGCGCCCCGCTGGTGACTTATCCGCGTTGCCTCGTGGTGGCCGAAGCGGGAAGCCAGGCGGCCCTGGTGGAGAGCTACGTCGGCGCCCCGGCGACGGTCTCCTTCACCAACACGGTGACGGAGATCCAGGTCGACGAGGGGGCCACGGTGGAGCACACGCGGGTTCAGCGCGAATCCCCCGGCGTGTCGCACATCGGCGCCCTGCACGCGCGCCTCGCGCGCAACGCCACCCTGGTGTCACACGCCATCACCCTGGGCGCGAGCCTGTCGCGCATCGACGTGCGGGCCGAGCTGGCCGGCACCGGTGCCGACGTCACGCTCAACGGGCTGTACGTGCTGTCCGGCAGCCAGCATGCCGACCACCACACGCTGGTGGATCACGTGGCGCCGCACGGCACCAGCCGCGAGCTGTACAAGGGCGTGCTCGACGGACAGTCGCGTGGCGTGTTCGACGGCACGATCGTCGTGCGCCAGGATGCCCAGAAGACCGATTCGCGCCAGGAGAACCGCAACCTGATCCTCTCGGGCGAGGCCCTGGTCGATTCCAAGCCCACCCTGCGGATCCACGCCGACGACGTGAAGTGCAGCCACGCGGCCACCATCGGCCAGATGGACGAGAACGCGATGTTCTATCTGCGCACACGCGCCCTGGATCCCGGGGCCGCGCGCCAGCTGCTGATCCACGCCTTCGTGGTGGACGTGCTGAGCCGGCTCCGGGTGGTGCCGCTGCGCGCGGCGCTGGAGACGATGCTGTCGGCCGGCGAGGTGGCGTCATGACCCCCGCCCGGGGCGTCGGTCCCGCGCCGCCCGTCCCCGCGCGCGAGGGGGGCAAGGCCCCATTCGACGCCCGCGCGGTTCGCGGGGACTTCCCCATCCTTCAGCAGAGGGTTCACGGCCGGCCGCTGGTCTACCTGGACAACGCGGCCACCACCCAGAAGCCGCTCGTCGTGATGGAGGCCATCCGCCGCTTCTACATGGAAGACAACTCCAACGTGCATCGTGGCCTGCACGAGCTGAGCCAGAGGGCCACCACGGCCTACGAAGGGGCCCGCTCCACGGTGCGCCGCTTCCTCAACGCGCGCGAGGACGGGGAGATCGTCTTCGTGCGCGGCACCACGGAGGCGGTCAACCTGGTCGCCCACAGCTTCGGAGGGCGGCACGTCGGCCCGGGCGACGAGGTGGTGATCACGGCGATGGAGCACCACTCCAACATCGTCCCCTGGCAGATGCTGTGCGAAGCAAAGCAGGCCAGGCTGCGCATCGCCCCCATCCAGGACAACGGCGAGCTGATGATGGATCGCTTCGCCGAGCTGCTCGGCCCGCGCACGCGGATCGTCTCGGTCGTGCACATGTCGAACGCCCTGGGGACCATCAACCCGGTGCGCGACATCGTCCGGCTGGCCCACGATCGCGGCATCCCCGTCATGCTGGACGGCGCGCAGGCGGCCGCTCACCTGCAGGTGGACGTGCAGGACCTGGACTGCGACTTCTACGCCTTCTCGGGGCACAAGCTCTACGGACCCACCGGCGTGGGCGTGCTGTACGGGAAGGCGGCCCTGCTCGAGCAGATGCCTCCCTACGAAGGGGGCGGCGACATGATCTCCTCGGTGTCGTTCGAGAAGACCATCTACGCGAAGCCACCGGCGCGCTTCGAGGCCGGCACGCCCAACATCGCGGGCGTCGTTGGTCTGGCGGCCGCCATCGACTACCTGGAAGGGCTCGGGCTGCCGCGCGTGGCCGCCTGGGAGGATCAGCTGCTCGAGCACGCCACCCGCACCCTGTCGGGCATCCCGAAGCTGCGGATCCTGGGGCAGGCGCCGCGGAAAGCGAGCGTGCTGTCGTTCGTGCTGGAGGGGATTCACCCGCACGACATCGGCACCGTGCTGGACCAGCAGGGGATCGCCATCCGCGCCGGCCACCACTGCACTCAGCCCCTGATGGACCGGCTCAAGGTGCCGGCCACCGCGCGCGCCTCGGTGGCGTTCTACAATCTGCGCGAGGAGATCGACGCCCTCGCCGCCGGCATCGAGAAGGTGCTCGAGGTGTTCGCCTGATGTCCGAGATCACCGACCTCTACCAGGAGGTCATCCTGGACCACAACAGGAAGCCGCGGAATTTCGGCCGCCCGGCGGGCGCGAACCGCACGGCGGAGGGGTTCAATCCCCTCTGCGGGGACAAGGTGACGGTGTACGTGGACATGCGCGACGGCCGGCTGCACGAGGTCGCCTTCGAAGGCTCCGGCTGCGCCATCTCCAAGGCGTCGGCCTCCATGATGACCGAGGCGCTCAAGGGCCGCACCGAAGCCGAGGCCAGGGCCCTGTTCGAGACGTTCCATCAGCTGGTGACCGGCGAGGCGCGCCCTTCGGAGGCTTCGCTGGGCAAGCTGGTGGTCTTCTCCGGAGTGCGCGGGTTCCCGATGCGCGTCAAGTGCGCCAGCCTGGCCTGGCACACGCTGCGCGCGGCCATGGACGACGTGCACGTCACCACGACGACGGAGTGACGCGATGACGGTGATCAAGAACGAAAGCCCGCAGCCCGATCTGGCCGACCAGGTGGTCGCCGCGCTCAAGACCTGCTACGACCCCGAGATCCCGGTGAACATCTACGAGCTGGGGCTCGTCTACACCATCGACATCGACGCCGAGTCCCGGGTGGGGATCCAGATGACCCTCACCTCCCCCATGTGCCCGGTGGCCGAGTCGCTGCCGCCGCAGGTGGAGTCGAAGGTGAGCGAGATCGAAGGGGTGGCCTCCGCCAAGGTGGACGTGACCTGGGAGCCGCCCTGGACCCCCGAGAAGATGTCCGACGCGGCGAAGCTGCAGCTGAACATGATGTAGTTGCTTCAGGCCCGGCCGCCCCGGTGGGGAGTGGTTTCCGGGGCGCGCTCGCCGGCGTGGCGTTGGCCACGCCGACTCGCTCCACATCGTCCTCGCCTCGCGCGAGCTGGCCGCGCAAAAGCACGCGCGGCCAACGCT
>JBOGOC010000069.1:0-4643 GCA_050747525.1 Candidatus Polarisedimenticolia bacterium
GCGATGGGGCTCCCTTCACCCGCGGCGATGGGCGCGTCGTAGCCGCCGGTGACGAACGAGCCGCCGGCGGCGAGGATGTCGACGAACGGGCCCGCCCCGATGGCGATCTCCAGCACCGCGCCGTCGAACCCCTCCTCGAGGTCGTAGCGATGGTGGAAGCCGAGCCTGGCCCCCGAAACCGACAGGGCGATGGGCGGGGAGGTCAGCAGCTTGTCGGTGAGGTGCTCGGGGCTGTCCGTCCAGGCGGCCTGAGGAGGCGTGTCGCTGAAGGCCGCGGTGGTCTGGAAGGCGATGTCGCCCGGCAGGCCCGCCGCCAGCAGAGTCACCCAGCCGGCCGGCAGGGCCGGCGGCGTGACGGCGTCGAAGTCCTCCCGAACGCGGGGCCCGCACTGGTCGTCGACCGTGCACAGATCCGCGTCGTCGCACGGGTCGCTGTTGTTGTCGTGCAGGCAGCCGCCCGTGGACGGGTCGCAGCTGTCGGTCGTGCAGTCGTTGGAGTCCGAGCAGCTCACCGGCGTGCCCACACAGGAGCCCCCGGCGCACTGATCCGAGGTGCAGGGGCTCCCGTCGCTGCACGTGTTCGTGTTGTCGGCGATGAAGCGGCATCCCAGAGCCACGTCGCAGCTGTCGTCCGTGCACGCGCTGCTGTCGTTGCAGACGAGCGGCGGGTTCTGGCAGAGGCCGGTGGCGGGATTGCAGGAATCGGCGGTGCACGCGTTGCCGTCCGAGCACGACGGAGGCGGCCCACCCATGCACACGCCGCTGACGCAGGTGTCTCCCGTCGTGCACGCGTTGTTGTCGGTGCACGCCCCCGGATCGCTGATGGTGCGCGACAGGCTGGACGAGTTGCCGGTCTGCACAGGGTCAGGAGTGTCGCTGTCGAAAGAGACCGTGTGCATGAACGAGACGTTGCCCGTGCAGTAGTTCACCCGGAGGACGATGGAGAAGACGGCCTGGGTGGCGGGCGCCATGGCGGCGGTCGTGCACGTGTACTGTCCGGCGGCGGGAGGATCGCAGCTCCATCCGGCCGGCGGCGTCACCGAAACGAAGGTGGTCTGCGCCGGGATGCCCGCGGTGAGCGCCGCGTTGTGGGCCTGGTTGGGGCCGTTGTTGGTCACCGTGACCGTGTAGGTCACCGTGTTCCCCGTGGTGATCGGGCCCGCGGTGGCCGTCTGGGACACGGCCAGATCGGCGCTGGGGACCTGGCAGTTCCTGCTGATGGAGAGGGCGTAATCCTGCGAGGCGGGCGTCCCTCCCGGCACGCCCGTCACCTTCGCGTAGTAGGTGCCCGTGGCGGTGATGCGGCGGACCAGCCCCTCCGCGGAGAAGGCAGGCGTGATGGCGGTCAGCCCGGCTCCGGGGATGGGTGTGGGGACCTCGAAGCTCGCGCTGCCGTTGGCGCTGGCCAGAACCGTGGACCCATCGGAGGCGATCAGGCTGAGGGTTCCGTTCACGGCGGTGCCGTCGCGGTCGGCGTCGCAGTCCAGGCCCAGGAACACCAGGTCGCCGGCGGTGGCCTGGAAGGTGAACAGGTCGGCGTCGGCGCTCGTGGAGATGGTTCCGCTGAAGTAGTCGTTGCCGGCGGCGTCGGCGGCGCCTGGCGTGTCGTTTGGCTCGGATTCGTCGGTCGCCTCGGCCAGGGGAGGCTGCAGCACGGCGTAGAGCCGGTACGGCTCCACCGCCGTGCCGTCGACCAGGCCCGCCACGCTCACGTAGACGACGCCGCCGGGCAGGGCGGTGCCGGAGACGACCGAGGAGAGCCCGGCGGAGCCGAAGGCCGCGTCGCCGTCATCGTCGTCGAACTCCCAGACATCGGCCGAGTCGGTGACGCGCAGCTGCGTGTCGGCCGAGCCGGACGCGATGGCGTCGAGCATGGCGAAGGCTCTCCATCCGGCCGGCGTGGTGCCCAGGGAGAACATGTCGGTATCCCCCACCGCGATGGAGCCCTGCTTTCCGCATGTCAATGCGTTGGCCCCGCCCGGGGTGTTGTTGTTGCCGGCCTCCTGGTCGCACGACGTGGCTTCGATGGTGAAGGAGCTGCCGCCGGCGACGAACTCGTCGACCACGGCGTAGATGGTCTGGCCGGCGGTCATCGACTGGCACATGACCTCTTCGGCCGGGACGACCGTGCGATCGGCCGCCGAGATGCAGCTCGACACCACGACCGGGGTTGGGAAGGTGGAGGCCGGGCAGGTGCTGGCCGTGTACAGCAGGGCGTCGCCCCCCGCATAGCCGGTCACCCGCAGCGAGTACTTGCCGGCGGCCGGAGCCGTGAAGGAATAGAGGACGTCCTTCCCGGGAGCGGTGGAGACGGTGTTGCCGAGCTGTCCCTGGCTGGTGAAGCAGGTCGAGCCCGAGAGCCGGTAATCGTCGAGGGCCCCCACGGTCGTCCCCGCGATGGGGGCATTCAGACTCAGCGAGACGGGGGCCGCACACTTGTCGTTGGCGGGCGTGACGAGCTGGGTGATGGCGAGCTGGATCTTGGCGGGGCTGGGGGTCCCCGCGCCCGCGGTCCCCACCACGATGTAGTAAGTCGTGCCTCCCAGCAGGACGGCGGACGCCGACGAGCGGCTCGTCCCTCCGGAGCAGACCGCGTCGTCGTCGTTGCAGGCGATGGTGGTGAAGGGCCCGCCGCACGAAGCGGACGTGAAGATCCCCACCACCGTGTCGGTGGCGGTGGTTCCGGGCGCCGAGAGTTGGCAGCTCGAGACGGTGTAGGTGGCCGTCGTCGAGGGTGTGAAGGTGTACCAGGCGGTGTGCGAGGCGGCCGCGCAGAACGCCGGGTCGCCGGTGGCGGTGGCCGACGAGACATCGACGGTGGTGGTCAGGTGCGGGAACGGTCCGGCCGCGGGGATCGGCGTGGCCGCGGCGCACATGTCGTTGGACGGCGGGCCCACCGGAGTGCTGTCGGCGATCACGAAGTAGTCGTCTCCCGGGTTGATGGGAGAGTCCGACGCGATGCCCGTGGTCGGCGTGGCCGAGGCTCCGCCGCCGCGCGACGTGTACAGTCCTGCGAGCGTGTTCGATTGCGCGACACGGGCGGTTGCGGGCGACGGAACGACGTCGTCGAGGCCGTACGACAGCTGCACCGTGGCGACGGTGCTGCTGAAGAGGCCGGCGGTGTTCTGCAGGCGCGCGTAGCGGACCGGATTGAGCGACGTGAGCGGCGGGCTGGGGCTTCCCCCGGTGCTTCCGTCGAACACCTGGGCGGTGTAGGTGCGCAGCGTGCCGTTGGAGTGGAAGCTCCCCAGCACCACGGGGCGCCAGCCGGTGGCGGTGCCGATGGGAAAGGTGCGCGAGGCGACGTTGACGCCGCTGTTCAACTGGAGCGCCAATGGGCCGTCGACGTACGCGGATGCCGAGCCGGTGGGCGTCGCCACCGCCGTCCCCAGCGTGGGCATGTTGACGGATGCCGTGTGCCACAGTCCCGACGTCAAGGTCAGGGCGGACGTGATCGCCAGCGCCCCACCGCTCAAGGTGACACCGTAGGGATTTCCGATGGTGACCGAAGCAACGGAGCGCGATGGGGGGATCTCGAGCCCTGTGGAGCGCGGAGAGCCCTCCTCCAGGTAGAGCACCTGCACGCCCGCCGACCCGGGATTGAACGCAGGGGCGACGTCGTAGCCGCCGGCCGGAGCCGTCTGCCCGGGCGAGCCGTACTGGGTGATGGCCGCCGTGGTGCCGCCGTTGCCCAGCGTGGCCTTGTTGCTGTTGACGAGCGTCCCGCGCAGCAGGTTCACGCGCAACGCCGTGAATGGATTGGCCGTGATCGTCACCCCCGCGGGGTTGTCGATGGTCAGGCCGTCCAGGGGGGCGGTGACGCTGGCGCCCGACCATGTCTGAGGGGCGCTCCCCACGAACTCCAGGACGCTGCCGGCTGCCGCGGGGGTCATCGTTCCACTGTTCGAGAGTTGCCCCGCGATGCCGAACGCAAACGCGGCCAGGCTCAGGGTGGTGCCGGATTGAAGAGTGACGCCGAGGCCCGTGACCGGCCCGGTGACCACCTGCAGGGAGTGCCCGGCGGAGGTGTTGCCGAGCGTCAGGTTCGGGAAGAGGGTCTGGGATGTGCCGGCGGCGGCCGCCATGGTGAAGGCCTTGGCCGATCCGGAGGAGGCATCTCCGAACATCAGGGTGCCGCCCGTCAGGATGCCGGTCCCCGCCCCCGCGCGGTAGTCGCGCGGCCCGGTGGCGGCCGTACTGGCCAGCCTCGCCACGATCGAGCCGCCCGACATGGTGAAGCTGGTCGAAGACGAAGTCCCCAGGTCGAAGCTGGCCAGGATGGTGGAAGTGTTGCCGGCCGTGTTCACCGTCACCGTGCCGCCTGTCTGGACGTAGGTCACGGTGGTCCCGGCGCTGCTCACGCCGAAGCGGCCCGCCACGTTGACGGCGCCGCCTTCGATGGTCACCCGGCTGAGGCTGTTGAACCCCATCGAGTTCCCGCTCGCCGTGCCGATGTTGAGCGTGCCGGCCGACACGCGCAGCTGGCCCGACAGGGTGGCCGAGCCGGCCTGGCCGCTCACGGTGAAGCTGGGGTTGTCGAGCCACACCCCCGCGCTGGAGGAGATCGAGTACGCCGCGCTGGTGAACAGGTTGCTGGCGTACGTGGCGGTCCCCGACAGCCTCAGGGTCCCCACGTGCGGGAT
>JBOGOC010000070.1:0-27952 GCA_050747525.1 Candidatus Polarisedimenticolia bacterium
GATGACTCGGTTCTCATCGCCCGATGTGGCGCGGGGATGACCGGGCTCCCAGGCATCCAGAAGCAGCACATCGTGTCCCGTCTCGCGCAGGCATAGGGCGGACCACAGGCCCATGATCCCCGCTCCCACGACGACATATCGGCCTTCAGCCATCCACTCCCCACGTCATGGATCGCCCGCACCATGCCCGGCCGCCTCGTGCTATCTTACCGGCTGCCGCCAGCGGCATTCCAAGGAGCCGAAAAAAGATGACCTACACGGTTTCAAGACTGTGCCGGGATTGCAAGGACACCGCGTGCGTGGCTGTCTGTCCGGTGGACTGCTTCTACGTCGTCAAAGAACCCACCGCCGATCTGCCGGATCAGCTCTACATCTCGCCGGCGGAATGCATCGACTGCGGCGCCTGCGAGCCGGAGTGCCCGTGGGAGGCCATCACCACGGCCGACGCGGTCCCCGAGCTGTTCACCGACGACACACCGCTCAACGCACGCTGCGACACGGAGCGCGAGCTGTTCGACGTCGCCAAGCACATCGAAAAGCCCAAGCCGAGTGTCGAGGAGGTGCAGGTGAACAAGGTCAAGTGGGGCCTCTGATCCAGCCCTGCCGGCGCTGACCGGCTCCGTCCGCCTTCTCCCCGCATGAGCGCCTGGCCGGGTGTGGCCAGGAACGCCCGGATCTGCTAGCCTGTCCGGCTCACTTACACTGGAAGACTGAAAGGATACCTGTGACCACCGATCTCTCGCGGCTGCGCAACATCGGCATCAGCGCCCACATCGACTCGGGCAAGACCACCCTGACCGAGCGGGTGCTCTTCTACACGAAGCGCATCCGTGTCATGCACGACGTCAAGGGGAAGGACGGCGTGGGCGCCAAGATGGACTCGATGGACCTCGAGCGCGAGCGCGGGATCACCATCCAGTCCGCGGCCACCCACTGCGAATGGGCGGGCCACCACGTCAACATCATCGACACCCCGGGTCACGTGGACTTCACCATCGAGGTGGAGCGCTCCCTGCGGGTTCTGGACGGGGCCGTCCTGGTGCTGTGCGCGGTGGCGGGGGTGCAGTCCCAGTCCATGACCGTGGACCGGCAGATGCGACGGTACAAGGTCCCCCGGCTGGCCTTCATCAACAAGGCGGACCGATCGGGAGCCAATCCCTTCCGCGTGACGGAGCAGCTGCGCGAGAAGCTGCGCCACAACGCCGTGCTGATGCAGATCCCCATCGGCCTGGAGGCCGACCACGAGGGGGTGATCGACCTGGTGCGAATGAAGGCCCTCTACTTCGACGGAGAGGGAGGGGAGAAGATCCGCGTGGAGGACATCCCCCCCGAGCTGCTCAAGGAGGCCGACGCGCGCCGGCACAAGATGCTGGACGCCGTCTCAATGCACTCTGACGAGCTGATGGAGGCCATGCTGTCCGACGACCCCGCCGCGATCACTCCGGATCTGATCCACGCGGCCGTGCGGCGCGGAACGCTGTCGCTCGATCTGACCCCCGTGTTCATGGGCTCGGCCTACAAGAACAAGGGCGTGCAGCCCCTGCTGGACGCGGTGAACCTCTACCTGCCCTCGCCCCCCGAGGTGGTCAACGAGGCGCTGGACCTGAGCAAGGGAGGAGAGGATCGGATCGTGCTGAAGCCCGACCTCGAGGCTCCTCTGGTCTGCCTGGCCTTCAAGCTGGAGGAGGGGCGCTTCGGGCAGCTCACCTACATCCGCATCTATCAGGGTTCGCTGCGCAAGGGAGACACGATCGTGAACGCGCGAACCGGCCGCGACGTCAAGGTGGGACGCCTGGTGCGCATGCACGCGGACGAGATGGAGGACATCACCGGCGCGTCGGTGGGCGACATCGTGGCGCTGTTCGGCATCGACTGCGCGTCGGGGGACACCTTCACCTCGGATCGCATCTCGGTGGCCATGACCTCGATGCACGTGCCCGCCCCCGTCATCCACATCACCATCAAGCCTAAGGACAAGAAGGCGCAGGGGAACATCTCCAAGGCGCTGCAGCGCTTCACCAAGGAAGACCCGACCTTCCACGCGCGCGTGGACGAGGAGTCGGGCGAGACGATCATCTCGGGGATGGGCGAGCTGCACCTGGACGTCTACGTGGAGCGGATGAAGCGCGAATACAACGCCGAGGTGGAGACGGGCGCGCCCCAGGTGGCGTACCGCGAAGCGATCTCGCGCAAGGCCGAGTTCAACTACACGCACAAGAAGCAGACCGGGGGCTCCGGGCAGTACGGCCGCGTGGGCGGCTATGTGGAGCCGCTGCCGGAAGGAGACTTCGAGTTCGTCGATGAAGTCTACGGGGGGTCCATCCCGACGGAGTTCATCACCTCGGTGCAGAAAGGCTTCAAGTCCCAGATGAAGAAGGGGCGCCTCATCGGATTCCCCGTGACCGGGTTCCGGGTGGTGATCAACGACGGGGCCGCCCATTCGGTGGACTCGTCCGACAACGCCTTCCAGGCGGCCGCCCGCGGCGCATTCCGCGAGGTCTATCACCGCGCCAAGCCGCAGATCCTGGAGCCCATCATGAAGGTCTCCGTCGAGGGGCCGGGCGAGTTCCAGGGGGCTTTCGTGCGCACCATCATGCAGCGCCGGGGCATGATCGTGGGGACCACGGAGTCCGAAGGGTTCGTGCGGGTGGACGCCGACGTGCCGCTGGGCGAGATGTTCGGCTATTCGACGGACCTGCGCTCTTCGAGCCAGGGAAAGGCCGAGTACACCATGGAGTTCGCGCGCTACGCGCCGGTGCCCGGCGAGGTCTCCCAGGAGCTGATCAAGAAGTACGGCACCGGCCTCGACGACGAAGAGTAGAAAGGAGCCGCGCATGTACCGCAAGGAGCTCAACGAGCGCAGCCCGCTGCGCGTCTTCGAGAAGTCGATTCACGGCGGACTGGGGCCCGGCAACATCGGCGTCGCGGTGGGCCGCCACGGCGTGGGCAAGACCGCCTTCCTCGTGGGGGTGGCCCTCGACGACCTCATGCGCGGCCGCAAGGTGCTGCACGTCGCGCTGGATCAGTCCGTGGAAAAGGTGCGCACGTACTACGACGAGATCTTCATGGACCTGGCGCGCAGCAGCGGGCTGGAGGACGTGGGGCTCGAGCGCCTGGAGATGGAGCGCAACCGCAACATCCACACCTACATCAACGGAAGCTTCTCGGTGGACCGGCTGCGCGAGGCGATCGCCTTCATGCGCGAGCACGCGCACTTCGTGCCCCGGGCCATCGTGGTCGACGGGTACGACTTCGAGAAGGCGACCACCGAAGGGCTCGCCGACCTGCGCGGCGTCGCGCAGGACCTGGAGGCTGAGCTCTGGATGGCCGCCATCACCCATCGCGAGTCCCAGGTGAACCAGCGCGGCATCCCCGAGCACGTGGCCCGCGTGGAGAGCGCCCTGAGCGTCATCGTCTCCCTGCAGCACGACGGCAAGGCGGTGCACATCCGCCTGCTCAAGGATCACGACAACCCCGAGGTTTCCGACACGCCGGTGGCGCTCGACCCCACCACGATGTTGCTCATCCGCGAATGACTCCCGGCCCGTTCGATATCGGAGCGGGCGTTCTGGCGCTGGTCCTGATGGCGTACGGCGCCTGGCGCGGCATGATCCGTCTGGTCCTGTGGTTCGCGGGCTGGGTCGCAGCCTGGTGGGTGGCGCTGCGCTACAGCGAACCTCTCGCGCTGCGCCTGGGTGCGGGTCAGGAGGTGCTCGCCGGACGGCCCGACCTGCTCCGTCTGGCCTGCTTCCTGTTCCTCTTTGCCTCGGTCGCCTTCGTCCTCTCTCTGGCCGGATGGCTGCTGGCCCGCGCCCTGAAGATGGCCCTGCCCAAGGGTGTGGATCGCCTGATGGGAGCCACGGCCGGCCTGCTGATGGCGATCCTGCTGGTGTGCGCCTCGTCGGTGCCGATCCTGGCCGTGTGGCCTCCCGACGGGGGATGGCTCATGTGGGATTCCATCGTGGCCCCCTACGCGGTGGCCGGCGGCCGCTATCTCCAGACCGTCGCGCCGGAGCCGTGGAAGTCGCGCTTCTCCGCCGCCTCGCAGGCTTTGCTCTCGAAGGACGTGGGCCGTTAGGGACGGGGCGGCCGGCGTAGGGCATTGCCGCCAAGGCACGTTGGGTGTAATCCTGTTGGTCTGTATGGTTGTGCTCGGGTGTCGCTTTGTCCCCTCATCGAAGTTCGAACTATCAAATGACTCACGATTGCCTAGGTGGCTTGTACTTCCCCAAGGCCTCTCGCGTACCGATGTCACGGTGTGGATGTACTATTACGTAGGACTTAGTAATTCTACTGTAAGCTTCGCTTTCTATGACAAGAACACTGGCAATACAATTGGCACGGCGGATGGGGAAGTTAGACACTCAGGGCCGCTAACATTAAGTGGGGATAGACGAAGCTACCCTATGTATTCGCTCGTAACCGTAGATGGTATTAGTGAGTTGATTGAGCACCGTGCAATGGAGCCCGTATTCTACATTAATGACGATCGGGATGTCTGGGACAGACTTGGCCTGTCCTCCTACGGGCCGCCGAATGTACAAGGACCGTAATCCGCGACATCCACACCTGAAATGGTCCACCGAAGGTTTAGCCTGCCGAGTTCGCAGGTCGTGACTCCGATCACCGGGTGTCCAGGTGAATGATGGTACGAGATGCCGCCTGACTCGTAACTCCGATCACCTGGGGAGCCAGTTCCTTCCGCCCCCGAGTTGGGGCTGACGATTCATGAGCCCTGATCGCGAGAGCGGTCAGGGCTCTCGTGTTTAGGGGCGTGGGCGCGGAGCTCGGGGCATCGTGCAATCGCTCGACGCCGGGCACCACCGTCGTTCATCTCGACTGAGCAAGCGCCAGCGCATCAGCGCCGGAAATCGGAGTTGCCATGCCACGCGGCGCATGAGGAACGCCTAGCGGGCAGAGGCGAGTGCCCGGCCGCCGTCCACACTGAAGGTGCCGCCGGTCACCCATCCCGCGCGGTCGGAGAGCAGGAACAGGGCCAGCTCCGCCACGTCGGCGGGCTGTCCCACGCGGCCCAGGGGATGCGTCGTCCTGCTTCGTTCGAGAAAGGCCGCGTAGTCGGGCTCGCTCATGCCTCCGCTGCGGTGCAGGTCGGTCACCACCACGCCCGGGTTGAGGGCGTTGACGCGCACGCCGTGGGGCGCCAGCTCCAGGGAGAGGCACCGGGTCAACTGGTCCACAGCCGCCTTGCTCACGCAGTAGACGAGAACGCCCGGGTACGGGCGCAGCCCCGCCACGCTGGAGAGGTTCAGGATGCTCCCGCGGGACGTCTTCAGGTGCGGCGCGGCGAGGCGGGTGAGGGCGAACAGGGCCGTCACGTTCACGTCCATCGAGCGCTGCCAGGCGTCCAGGCTCGTGGAGTCGATGCTTCCCGCCTCCAGGATGCCGGCCGCGTTCACCAGCATATCGAGCCGGCCGGTGCGCTCGAGGGAGGCGGCCACGATCCGCGCGCGGTCTTCTTCGTGCGTGACGTCGCCGCGGACGGACACGATGGATCCGGACGGGCCTTCCGAGACGGTCCTGGCCAGGGCGTCCGCGCGCCTTCCCGCCGCCACCACGACGGCGCCTTCGGTGGCCAGCCTCAGAGCGATGGCCTTGCCCAGCCCGCTTCCCGCCCCCGTGACCAGGGCCGATCGTCCCTGCAGCTCTCCCATGGCCGGCATTGTACTTGACATCCCGGCCCCGCGTTCTTACTGATGCGCCGGCACCAAGGATCGAACCGCATCCGCAACCCACATCAAGCAGAGGAGGAGATCCCTATGTGGCGCAGGATCAGTCCGTTCATCGAGCTCGACATCATCCGGGAGATCGACTCCCTCTTCAGCGGAACCGCCCGGGACGCAAGCACGTTCACTCCGGCCGTGGACTGCTTCACCCGGGACAAGGAGCTGGTCCTCAGGGCCGAGCTTCCCGGCATCGACCCCGCGAAGGTCGAGATCAACGTGCAGGGCCGCTCTCTGACCCTGCGCGGGGAGAAGCAGGCCGCCCACGAGGCCGGCGGGAACGACGTCCACTATCGCGAGATCGTGCACGGCCGGTTCGAGAGGACCTTCACCCTTCCCCAGGGTCTGAACGTGGATCAGGTGAAGGCCACCTACGACAACGGCGTGCTGGAGATCACGATGCCGGCCGAGGGGCTGTCCACCGCACGCAAGGTTCCGGTGGAAATAGCCGCCTGAGGGTCGAGCCAGATCAGGAGCCGGGGGGACCCGGCTCCTGCTTTTTCTCCCGGGATCGGTCGATGCCCAGCGTCTCGAGGAAGCCGGCCGGGAAGTCGTAGCCCGAGCGCAGGCCGGCACGTGCGTGCTCGCGCGCGGAGACGGTGTCGCCGCGCTGCAGTGCGTCGAGAGCGAGGTTGTAGCGCGCCGGCCCGTTGTCCGGATCGTTCTTCACGGTCAGGAGCATCTGCTCCAGGAAAGCCTCGCGGTTCCCTTCCTTCAAGAGCCTGAGCCCCAGCATCGCGTGAGCCTGTCCCAGGGCCGATCGGATTTCGGCGGCCTGCGGAAGGGCCGCGGCGGCCCTTTCCAGCAGGGCGATGGCCGCCTCTTCGCGGCCGGTGCGCGCCAGGACGTCTGCGAGGCCGATCACGGCCTCGCGGTTCCCGCCGAGGGACAGCCCCAAGGAGAGCCGCAGCGACGCTTCCGCATCCTCGAGCCGCCCCACCATGGCCTGCGCCACCCCCAGGCCGCTCCAGGCCACCGAGATCCCGTCGTCGCGCGCGATCACCCGTTCGTACTGTTCGATCGCCTCCGCCGGGCGCCCCATCTCCATGAGGCAGCGTGCCATGCTCACGCCCGAGCCGGTCAGCCCCGGCGCGATGGCCAGGGCCTGACGGAAGGACGCGGCGGCCTCTTCGTAGCGTCCCTGGCGCTGCAGGATGAAGCCCTGGTTGCTGTGCGCCTTGGCGCTGCGCGGGCTCGCCTTCACGGTGGCGGCGAACAGCGTCTCGTCGCTGCTCCAGTCCCGCGCGCGGACGACGGACCTGCCGGCGTACAGCGCCAGCAGCGTCAGCAACAGGACGACCGACACGCGCCGCAGGCGCGCGCCTTGCGCGTACAAGCGATCCCAGCCGGCCGCCACCAGCAGCGCGAAGCCCGCCAGGGGCAGATAGAGCAGCCGCTCCCCGAAGATGGTCCCGATGGGGAAGAGCAGGTTCGACGCCAGCAGGTAGGTGAGGGCCGACCAGATCAGGGCGAACATGGTCACGGGGAACCGCCGCGCCGACCAGGCCAGCAGTCCCAGGTACAACGCGGCAAAGGCCACCGCTCCGTAGTCCGCCGCCCCCGGGGGCAGCCCGGTGACGGGGATCTGGTCGTAGGAATAGTCGGCCGACATCTCCGCCGGGAACGCCATCAGGCCGGCCCCCATCACCGCGACGCGCAAGGCCGTGAGAACGCGAGGCAGCGGCTCGGCGAACTGAATCGGATTGTTCACGAACGCGAGGTAGGAGGTGGAGGGACTGGCCGGCGGCGCCGATTGGAAGACGTAGCCCAGGATCTGCGCGCGCAGGAGCAGCGCCATGACCAGCACGAAGACCTGCAACCCCGTCAGGGTGGCCCCTGTCACCAGGTAGTGCCGATCGGATCGCGCATCGGCGCTGTGCCGCCGGCGATCCGCCCCCAGCAGGCCGATGGTGAGCAGCGGCGCGATGAACGCGTGCTCCTTGGACAGCGCGGCGAGAAAGGTGGCGAAGGCCATCCCCAGGCCGCCTATCAGGGTCCACGGGCCGCGCCGCCTCGAGGCCGCGAGCGCCAGCACGCACGACACCAGCAGGAAGAACGCGGCCAGCAGGTCGGCCCGTCCGGCCACCGGGATCACCGCTTCGGTGGCCACGGGATGGACGGCGAACAGCAGCGCCGCCGCCAGCGCGACACGAGGCCTATGGAAGAGCCTTCCGACGAGCAGCAGAACCAGCAGCGCGTTGGCGGCGTGCAGGGCGACGTTGCCGGCGTGCATGCCCAGGGGGCCGGGCCCCAGACACCGCGCGTTGAGGCCGAGGCTCATGATGGTGACGGGCCGGTAGAGCTCGTTGGGGGAGGCCTCGTCGGCGGCCCCCCAGTAGCGGTAGGTGAAGGCGCTGGTGATGGGCGCTTCGCCCCGGATCACGGGCGCGTTGCCCCCCACCAGCATGTGGTCGTCGAACACGAAGCCGTGACGCAGCGAGCCGGCGCTCACCACCACGGCGGCCAGCACCACCAGAGCCGCCCGCGCGGCGGGCAGCAGGCGCGTGTCGTGGAGCCTCCCGGCCAGCCTCACTTTCCGGCGGTCGAGGCCTTGCGCACCGTCACGCTCTTGAGCAGCACCGGCTTCACGGGCTTGTAGTAGGGCGCATCCTGCTGCCCGCTGGTGGGGATGTTCTCGATGGCGGTGAGCGTCTCGTCACCGGATCGAAGCTGCCCGAAGATGGAAAGCTCCCCATCGTACTTGGTCAAGGGAGACAGGGTGATGACGAACTGCGAGCCGTTGTCCTGCCCCGGCGCGAACCTCACCATGGAGAGCGTGCCCCGTGTGTGCTTCTGGCCGGCGATGATCTCCGGCTCGAGGAGGTAGACGGGCCAGCCGTTCCCGGTGCCGCTCGGGTCTCCACCGCGCACCTCCACGCCGCGGATGACCTGGTGCAGCTGGGTGTTGTCGTAGTACCCCTGCATGGCCAGATCGTGGAAGTTCTGCACGTGCCGCGGCGCCTGCTTCGATTTGAGATCGAACTCCAGGTTGCCGTAGTCGGTCTCCATCACCGCCACGTAGGACGCCTCGGGATCGAACCGCGGGATCACCTTCACCGTCACCGGCGAGGCGGACCAGCCTCCCGGAGCCTCCCACGACAGCGTGTACGTATCGGCCGTGGCCACTTCAGGGGCCATGGGCGCGATGTCGTGGATGACTCCGAAGAAGCCGCCCGGAGGGATGACGCCCGGCTGCTGCTTCGGATCGAAGGCAGGCTTGTCCTTGATCTTCAGGCGTCCTTTGCGTGACGAAGAGACGCCCAGGCCCCCCAGGAGGTCGATGCCGGAGCTGTTGTTGAAGGGCGCATCACCGGTGTTGAAGATGGCGATGCGCACCAGCAGCGGCTCGCCCTCGTAGGTGAAGGGCCGCAGCACCTCGAGGGTCGGCTCCAGCTTTCCGCGGCCCTGAGGCTCGGCCGCCCGAAGCGGCATCACACCCTGGAGCGCCATGCTGCCCGCGATGGCGGCAACGACCGCCACCTTTCCCATCACCCACGATCTCCGCCTGTCAGATCCCACGTCATCGCCCCTAGGAATCACTTCGTGTCATCGTCCTGGCCACCACCGCGGCGCGCACGTCGATCGCGCCCGCCGCGTGCAGCACCCGCGCGCATTCGCGCAGGGTGGCCCCCGTCGTCACCACATCGTCCACCAGCAGCACGCGCGCGCCCCGCACCCGGGAAGCCCGGGCCCGGAACGCCTGGCGCACGTTCAGCGCCCGCTCGTCGCGGCTCCGGCCGCTCTGTGCCGCGGTGGGCCTGAGCCTGCGCAGCGCCAGCCGGTCCTGAGGGCATCGCAACGCCCTGGCTACCTGCCGTCCCAGCAGCTCCGCCTGGTTGTAGCCGCGCCGTCGCCGGCGCCTCCAGTGCAGCGGCACCGGGACGATCACGTCCACCTCGCCGCGGGATCCGGCCGCGCGGGTGGCCAGCCGCTCTCCCAGCGGGGCCCCCAGCCCGGGAGTCTCACGGAACTTGAAGCACCGCACGATCCGCCTGAGCCTTCCTTCGTAGGAGCCGACGGCCCACACGGCAAGGCCCGGCTCTTCGTCCTTGCCGGCCATCACCCAGGGACCAGGACCGCAGCCCCCCGCGCCGCAGCTCGCTGCGTCCACCTCATCCCAGCACGGCATGCAGACGCCGGCCACGTGCCTGCCTGCCGGCTCACCGCACGCCGGGCACCACGGCGCCAGGACCGCCCCCGCCAGCGCGCGCGTCAGCGCCGCGGGAAAGGCTCGCCAGACGGTGATGTCGCGGAGCCCGCGAATCATAGCACCAGCAGATTCCGGCCGGTCATCTCGGGGGGCTGGGGGAGCCCCAGCAGGAAGAGCATGGTGGGCGCGATGTCCGCCAGGGTCCCCCCCGTGCGGATGGACGCACGCCCGGCGTCGGGACGGCCCGGGGCGATCACGATGACCGGAACCGGATTGAGCGTGTGGGCCGTGTGGGGGCCACCCGTGGCCGGGTCGATCATCTGCTCGGCGTTTCCGTGATCGGCGGTCACGACCACGGAGCCGCCCAGCGACAGGGTCTCGTGCACCACCCGTCCGACGCACTCGTCCACCACGCGGCACGCCTGAACGGTGGCCTCGTAGACGCCGGTGTGCCCCACCATGTCGGCATTGGCGTAGTTGAGGATGGTCACGAGGTCCTTCGGGCCGGCGCGCAGGCGGCTCACCAGCGCGTCGGTCACCTCCACGGCGCTCATCTCCGGCTTCCGATCGTAGGTGGCCACCTTGGGCGAGGGGATCAGGATGCGATCCTCTCCGGGGAAGGACTTCTCCTCGCCGCCGTTGAAGAAGAAAGTGACGTGCGCGTACTTCTCGGTCTCGGCGATCCGGAGCTGCGCGAGGCCCGCCCCGGAGAGGACCTCGCCCAGGACGTGCCGCGGAGACGCGGGAGGAAACGCGACCGGAAGGTCGAACACCTCGTCGTACCGCGTCATGCAGACGTAACCCGCCAGCTCCGGTGCGGCGCCCCGGTCGAAACGATCGAAGGCCGGCTGGGTGAAGGCGCGCGTGATCTGGCGCGCCCGGTCGGCCCGGAAATTGAAGAAGATCATCCCGTCTCCGGCGGAGACGGGCGCCCCGCCGTCGATCACGGTGGGTTTGACGAACTCGTCGGTCTCGCCGCGTTCGTAGGCGGCCTGCACGGCCGCCATGGCGTCCGCGGCACGGTAGCCCTCGCCGCGGGTCATGGCCCGCCAGGCCAGCTCCGTGCGCTCCCAGCGGTTGTCGCGGTCCATCGCGTAGTAGCGCCCCATCACGGTGGAGAACGCTTCGTGGTGTCCGCCCGCGAGCGTGCGCTGAATCGACTCCACGAACGGCCCTGCGGACCTGGGGGGCGTGTCGCGCCCGTCGAGAAAGGCGTGCACCAGGATGCGGCGCACCGACCGTTCGCGCGCCATGAGGATCAGCTCCCGCGCGTGGGCGATGTGGCTGTGCACGCCGCCATCGCTCAGCAGCCCCATCACGTGCAGCGCGGTCCCGCGCTCGGCGACCCGGTCCATCAGGGCGCACAGCGCGGGGTTGCTCCGGGCCTCGCCGGACTGGAACGCGGTGGTGATACGCATCAGATCCTGCAGGACGACACGGCCGGCCCCTATGCAGGTGTGCCCCACCTCGGAGTTCCCCATCTGCCCGGGAGGGAGCCCCACCGCCAGGCCGGAGGCGTCCAGCAGACCCGACGGGTGCCGCGCGGCCAGCTCGTTCATGTGGGAGGCACCGCAGGCCGCGATGGCGTTTCCCGGCATCCGCGTGCTGTGTCCCCAGCCGTCGAGGGAGATCAGCACCATGGGGAGCATCGGGGAGTCTCCTCGCGCCGGGGCGTCAGGCGATGCGGCTGTAGATGGGGCCCTGCGAGAGCCCCTGGTCCTCGAGCGAGGGGTCCTCGCCGAAGTCGGGGGTAACCTGATTCCACTCGCCGCAGACGGTGCATCGATCGGACCAGGAAGCCGATCGCTCGTCGCAGACCATGCAGCGGTACTGGAGCTTGAGGTAGTCGAGGTCCTTGATCACCTGCCGGTAGGCGGCCGCCGACTCGCGGTACTCGCCGCGCCGCTCCAGCACGATCCCCAGATACGCATCCAGCGTGGGTGAGGAGCGGGCGCGAGCGGCCAGGGTGTGGAACTCGCGGTGCGCTTCGTCGATCATCTCCAGCCGGAGAAACAGCTTCGCCAGGAAGAGGCGGGGCAGGAAGTCCCTCTTGGAGCGGGTGACCGCCTGCTGCAGGGCGTCGATCGCCCCCTCGGGATCCTCGTCGGCCAGGAAGTGCTCTTCCAGCACCGAGAGGAAGACGGCCGAGCCGGTCTGGTCGAACCCGGCGCCCCAGACCTGCACGGCGGCATCCGGCTGCCCCTGGCGGCGGAGGATCTCTCCCAGCTTCACGTGGGCCGGAACGAACGATGGCTCGGTCCGGGTGATCCGGCGCAGGGCGTTGAGGGCGTCCTTGTCCTTACCTTCCTGCGCCGCGGCCAGGGCCATCTGGTACCGGATGCCGGTGCTGTAGCGCCGCTCCGCCTCGAGCTTCTGGGGGTTCTTCTCGATCTGGTTCTCGATGAGCCCCTGCAGCTCCCAGGCGCGGCTCCAGTCCTGCTCGTTGATGGCGTACTTGCGCAGCGTGCGGTAGGCGGACAGGGCGCGGCGGGGGCGCAGCTGGATGATGCGGTCCAGGACCACCTTGGCCTTGGAGACCTGGTCCAGGACTTCGTAGTCCTTCACCAGCTCGTAGAGAGGCTCGATGTCGGTCTCGCGCAGGCGGTGCGCTCGCTTGTGCATGTCCACCGCCTCGGGGAGCCGCTTGAGCGAGCGCAGCACGGCGCCCGCCTTCACCAGGCCGGGGAAGTGCTCAGGCTCGCGGCCCAGGATCGCCTGAAAGTGCTCCAGGGCCTTTTCCTCGCGCCCCTCGAGCACCGCCTCCATGCCGCGGGCGTACAGCTCTTCCAGAGCGCGCCCGGCCCGGCGTCCCTGCAGGAGCCGCCACCGCTCGATGAGCGAGGCGGACCCGCGCAGGAGGAACAACCCCGCGAAGGTCAGGATGCCGAGAAGAAAGAGGCACGGCAGGGCCGCCCAGAGCGGGATGGCCAGCGTGGGGGTGACTTGCAGGCGCTGCTGCAGCAGAGATGAGTTGAGGCTGCCTACGTTCGCGAGGAACGCGACGATTACGAGCGCCAGGAGTATCCCGAGGAACGTTCGGATGCGCATCGTCCGCCCGGTGGCTTCAAGTCTGCGGCCGCGGGGGCCACCCACCCCGCGGGCGGAGCGTCGTCAGTCCGCGACTTCCTCTCGCACGCCCGCCTCCACGCGCTCCTGGCAGGGGACGCAGAAACGGGCCCAGGGGACCGCGTCGAGGCGCTTTTTGGAGATCTTATCGCCGCACTCCATGCAGGTCCCGTACTCTCCCTCGCCCATCCGGGCGATCGCCTTCTCGACCTCTTCCAGAATGCTGCGCTCGGTGTTGCTGAGGGAATACAGGAACTCTTTGGTGTAGGAGCTGGAGGCCTTGTCGGCGAGGTCCTGGGTGCCTCCTTCGTCCGACTCCCTCCCATAGATCCTGTTCTTGGTGTAGGCCTCGCTCAGCTCGCGCCGCTTCTCCTCGAGCTTCTTCTTGTATTGTTCGACTGTCTTCTTGTCCAGTTTTTTATCCATCGGGATCTCCATGCCGGTGCGCCAAGCTACCGGTGATACCGTCCTCCGTGAAGGATCGTCAGAGCCCGGTAGATCTGTTCCACGAGCACCAGCCGAGCCATCTCGTGCGTCAACGTCATTCGCGACAGCGAGATCACGTGATCGGCGATCTGCTTCGTCTCCTCGTCCACACCCTGGTGACCCCCGACCACGAAGGTCAGTCCGCGCAGCGACGACGAGGATGCGTCCAGCCTGCGCCCCAGGAAACCGGCGAACTCTTCCGTCGACATCTGCCTGCCGGTCACGTCCAGCAGGACCACTTCGTGGCCCCTTGGCAGCCTGTCACGGATGCGGCGCCCCTCCTTGCGGAGCGCCTCGGCGCCGGCATGATCGTCCGCCGCCGCTTCCTCCTTCACCTCGATCACCTCGGCCGGCACCTGCCGGCCGATTCGATCCACATACAACGCGATGGCCGCGTGAATATTCCTGTCGCGCGTCCGTCCCACCCACAGGAGGGACAGCCTCAAGGGTTCGAGCGGGTCATACCATAGCACCCGCCATGGCGCCCGGCCTCCCGTTTCGCGGCGTCCCGGCCCTTGCGGGGGAGGAGCCACGGGCCGGCGTATCGAGCGGCCCCGGCACCGAGAAGTAACAATAGACGATGGACGGCGCCATTGCCGATGCCCCGAACGGAAGCGGGTAATCTAGTGGGCCGGACCCCGTTTGTCAAAAGAAACAAACACGCCTCAGGGTTCCCCCTCGCGCCGCTCCCCGCCTGCCCGGCGGGCCGCGCGGGAGGAGACGTCGAGGCGGGGAGCGTCGGACCACAGCTTCTCGAGCTGGTAGTAGCCGCGCTTCTCGTCGGTGAAGACGTGGACCACGAAGTCCATGTAGTCCATGAGGATCCACTCTCCAGAGGTGTAGCCCTCGATGTGGCCGGGCCGCACCTTGTGCTCCCGCAACTGCTCCTGAATCGAGTCGGCGATCGCCTGCGTCTGGCGCGTGCTGCGGCCCGAGCAGACGATGAAGTAGTCGGTGATCGAGCCCAGGGTGGTCAGGTCGAGCACGTGCACGTCCTCGGCCTTCTTCTCCAGCGCTGCGTCCACGACCAGGGACACGATTCCGGTCATTGGCGAGCCTCCATCGGCAAGTCGTCGTAAAGATGCTGTTTCCTGATGTAGTCCTCCACGGAGGCGGGGGTCAGACCCATGATGTCCTGGCCCGAGCGCACGCGTTCACGCAGGCTGGTCGAGGAGACGTCGTCCGCGGGCTCGTCCATATACTCGATTGTGCCCGATCCGGGGGCCATCCGCGCCCTCACCCAGTCGGGGAGCCGGGCCTCCAGAGCGCCCGGGAGCGCCGGCCGGCGCGGGTACACCAGAATGCGCGCCATGTCGAGCAGCTCGCGGCACTCCCGCCAGGTCTCGATGTCGGCCAGGGAGTCGCTCCCCATGATGAGGGTCACGGCGTGCCCCTGGCCCGAGACGTGCCGGACCGTCTCGATGGTGTACGAAGGGGCATCCCGGGAGATTTCGTAGGCGCACACGCCCAGGCCCGGCCGGCCCGATGTGGCGAGCGCCGCCATGGCGAACCTGTGGAACGGCCCCGCAATGTCCGGGCGCTGCTTGTGCGGTGGGCGCCGCGCCGGCACGAAGTCGACTCGCTCCAGGCCTCGCCGGAGCGCCGCCTCGGCCACCTTCAGGTGCCCGCGATGCACGGGATCGAACGTTCCTCCCAGGAGACCCAGCTTCATGGCCCCCCGCCAAGCCGCACCTCGCGCGGTATCTCGCGGAGCCGCCGGGACACCTCGCGCAGCAGCTCGGGGAGCCCGCGTCCCGAGACCGCCGAGATGGCCAGGAAGGGGAGTCCGCTCTCGGCCGCGTGGCGGCGCAGCTCCTCGAGGGAGCCGGTGGCGTCTTCGGGATCCGTATCCATCTTGGTCCCCACCACGATCTGGGGCCTTCCGGCCAGATCCCCCGGCGCGGACCGCAGCTCGTTCTGGATGATGTCGAAACGGTGCGCGGGCGACCCGTCGGCCATGGGGCTCAGCTCGACCAGGTGGAGCAGCAGGCGCGTGCGCTCGACGTGGCGCAGGAACCGCATTCCCAGGCCGGCCCCCTGCGACGCCCCCTCGATGAGGCCCGGGATGTCCGCCATGATGAAGGAGAACGTCTCGTCCACGGTCACGTGCCCGAGGTGAGGCGTCAACGTGGTGAACGGATAGTCGGCGATCTTGGGATGGGCGCTCGACAGCCGCGACAGCAGGGTGGACTTGCCTGCGTTGGGAAAGCCCACCAGCCCGACGTCGGCCAGCAGCTTCAGCTCCAGCATGAGCCATCGTTGCTCGGCCTCTTCTCCCGGATCGTGGCGCCGCGGAGCCTGGTTGGTGGAGGTGGCGAAGCGAGCGTTGCCCCGCCCGCCGCGCCCGCCCTTGGCCGCCACGAACCGCTCTCCCGCCTCGCGAAGGTCGGCAAGCACCTGTGTTCCCGTCTCGTCCAACACCACGGTCCCCGGCGGCACCGGAATGATGAGGTCGTCGCCGTTACGCCCGTGACAGTTCGAGCCCATGCCGTGCTGGCCCCTGCGGGCCGAGAACTGCCTGCGGAAACGGAACGCCACGAGCGTCGACAGGTCGGCATCGGCCTCCAGGATGATCGACCCGCCGTCGCCCCCGTCACCCCCGTCGGGCCCGCCCCGCGGGACGTACTTCTCCCTGCGGAAGGAAACACAACCATTGCCGCCGTTGCCGCCGGCGGCCAGTATGCGGGCGGAGTCCACGAACATGTTGGGGCGCTCTGGAGGATGAAGGAGAGGCCGATGGCCTCCCACAAGGTCCGCGTCTACCGCGGGAAGGACGGAAACGACGAGGGATGACGTTTCGTTCAGCTCCGGGGAAGAACGCTCACGAACCGCCCCATGCTGCCCTTGTCATCGAACCGCACAATTCCGGTCACCTTGGCGAACAGGGTGTCATCCTTGCCACGCCCCACGTTGAGGCCCGGTTTGAGGGGTGTCCCCCGCTGTCGAACGAGGATGGAGCCGCCCGTCACGAGCTGACCGCTGAATCGCTTCACGCCCAGCCGTTGAGCGTTGCTGTCCCGGCCATTGCGGGAGCTGCCTCCGGCTTTCTTGTGAGCCATCTGACTCTCCTGTCTAGCCGCCCGCCTGGATGGAGTCGATCCGCAGGGTGGTGTACTGCTGCCGATGCCCGTTGGTGCGGCGGTACTGCTTGCGGCGCTTCTTCTTGAAGATGAGGACCTTCTTGCCCTTGATCTGCCCGAGGACCGTCGCCTGCACGACGGCCCCTTCGACCACGGGGGAGCCGACCACGAGCCCTTTGGCCGTCTTGAGCATCAGCACGCGCTTGAGCGCGAGCGAGGCCCCTGCTTCCAGGTTCTGGTCGAGGCGGTTGACCCGGATCGTGTCTCCCGGGCTGACTCGCTCCTGGCCGCCGGCGATCTCGATGACCGCGTAATCCATGGGTGTGCTCCTCCGGAACGTCCCTGGCTTGTCCGAGAACCGCACATGCTAGCACCAGGGGTCGGGAGCGTCAACGGAAGGGGAAGCCTTACGACGCCTTCTTCAGCTGGATGAGCACCTGCCGCGCGGCCGCCTTGAGGGTCTCGAACACGCCGGTCCCTTTCGGGGCCACCGCCTCGTGGAACTCCTCGTTGCGCCGTCGCAGCTTCCTGAGCATCACGTCGACCGGGACGGCGTCCGGCATGTCCCGCTTGTTGAGCTGCAGGATGTAGGGGATGGTGCGCAGGTCGAGCCCCTGGAACTTGAGGTTGTCCGCGAGGTTGTGCAGCGACTCGACGTTGGCGTCCATGCGCGCAGGCTGGGAGTCGGCCACGAAGATGACTCCGTCCGCGCCCTTCAGGATGAGCTTGCGGGAGGCGTCGTAGAAGACCTGCCCGGGGACGGTGTACAGGTGAAAACGGGTCTTGAAGCCGCGGATGGTCCCCAGCTCGAGCGGAAGGAAGTCGAAGAACAGGGTCCTCTCCGTCTCGGTGGCCAGGGAGATCAGCTTCCCTTTGGCGTTGGGGTTCACCTTCTCGTAGATCCACTGCAGGTTGGTCGTCTTGCCGCACAGGCCCGGGCCGTAGTAGACGATCTTGCAGTTGATCTCCCGGGAGGCGTAGTTGATGAACGTCATCAGGCGAACAGGCTGTCGATGTCGTCGTCGGTGATCTCGGCGAAGGGAGAAGGCGCACCGCTTCCCTGAGCGTCGGCCTGACGGCGATCCACGATCTGGAACACTTCCACGAGATCGGCGGAGGCTCGCCGCACGCGCAGCCTCACCAGCCCCAGCGACGACCTCTCATCGAAAAGCACCAGCAGGATGACGCGGTCGTTGACCAGCGAGATGTGGAGATTGTCCTTTTCTCCCTCGTGAACGAGCGCCGTGAACTCCTTCTCTCCGATCAGCTTGGCGATGGCGTCGGTGGAGGCGACGTTGCCCGCGGTCAGCGAGGCGAGCGAGGTGACGTCGATCTGGTCGAGACGTTCACCCTCGGCGGCCAGCTGCTGTCCATTGCGATCGATGAGAAAGGTGGCCCTGGCGCTCGAGTCCGCTCGCAGCCGCGCGAGGATGGCGTTGATCTCGCTCAGCTGTTCTGCGTAAAGCACCGTTTCCGACAGGGGCATGCGTGCCCTCCCAGGATGACCCCAGAACGGAGGCCAAATATATGTGGGGGGCGGAAAAGGGCAACCGGCACGACAAAGAGACCCTGCCGGCGCGGATCTGCGGGAGGCTCGTGAAACCCCGTGCTGCCGGGGGCGAATCAGCCGCCTGAAGGGCGGCTAGACGGCGCGGCGCCCTTCCAGGGCGTGCGCGATGGTGATGTCGTCCGCGTAGTCCAGCTCGGATCCCACCGGAAGCCCCATGCCGATCCGGGTGACCGCGACGCCCGCCGGGTGCAGCAGGCGCGACAGGTAGACCGAGGTGGCCTCCCCATCCGCCGTGGGGTTGGTGGCCAGGATCACCTCCCGCACCCCTTCCAGCCTGCGCATCAGCTCGGGCACCTTGAGGTGCTCGGGGCCGATGCCGTGCATGGGCGAGATGGCGCCGTGCAGCACGTGATACAGACCGCTGTACTTGCCGGTCTTCTCGATGGCCATCACGTTGCCGGCCTCCTCCACCACGCACACCAACGTCCGGTCGCGCGAGGGGTCGGCGCACAGGGCGCACGGGTCGCGGTCGGTGATGTTGCAGCACGCCGAGCAGAGGGTGACGCTGTCCTTGACGTCGAGCAGGGCGTCGGCGAGAGCCTTCACATCCTCGCGAGAGACCTTCAGCACGTGGAACGCCAGCCTCTGGGCGCTCTTGGACCCGATGCCGGGGAGCTTCTGGAGCGCTTCCACCAGACGGGCCAGCGGCTCGGCCATCGTCTTCAACGGAAGCTCTCCCCGGGCGGTGCGCTCATCCGATGGGAGGCGTGAAGCCGGGAGGCATCATGCCGCCGAGCTGCTGGCCCAGCTCTTCGTCCACGCGGCGGATGGCCTCGTTGAAGGCCGCCTTCACGAGGTCCTCCAGCATCTCGACGTCCTCGGGGTCGACCGCCTCCTTCTTGATGGTCAGGCCCACGAGCTGCTTCTTCCCGTTCATCACCACGGTGATCGCGCCGCCGCCCGAGGTGGCCTCGACCTCCAGCTCCTCCATCTCCTTGGCGATGCGCTCCTGCATCTCCTGGGCCTGCTTCATGAGCTTGTTGATGTTCACCATCGGTCAACGCCCCTCCCGGATGTCGACGATCTGTCCCTTGAACAAGTCCATGACCGCACGCACGGCCGGCTCCTTCATCGCTTCGTCCAGCAGCTTCTCGCGCCGCCGCGAGACGTCGTTGCCGGGCGACGGCTCGGCGGCGATCTGCGTCAGGTCGTCGCTGGGGGGCGCCTCGACCTCCACGCGGACCGAGGCGGAGCGCCCGAGCACGCGGGACGCCTCCTCGCGGATGAGGGTGAGCGTCTCCGCCGATTCGAGAGCCGTCTTCACGAAGATCTGCTTGCGCTGGATCCCCACCACCAGCGCGTCTGCCTCGAACCGGATGCTCGAAGCCTGGCGCAGGAAGGTGGCCACCGACATGCGGCGCTCTCCGACCAGCTCGACCACGCGCCGCGCCTGGACCGACCACTCCTCGCCGGCAACGGCCGCGGCATCGGCCGCTCTCGCGGGAGCCGCCTGCACATCGGGAGCCGGGGCCGGGGCCGAGGGGGCCGCCGCCGGCGCAGTCTCGTGACTCGAGCCGTTGGCCTCGGGCTCGGCGCGGCGGGAAGGCCCGGACGGACGAGACGACCTCTCCGGGCCTGCGGGTGGCGTGCGGCCCGCCGGGCCGGACTGGGGCGCTCCGCCCTGGAGCCGCTTCAGCAGGTCCTCGATGGGGGTCAGGTCGGCCATGCGGATCATGCGCAGCGCAGAGGTCTCCAGCAGGAACCTGGGATGCTCCTCGCGCCGCATCCGGTCGGCCAGATCCAGCAGGGCCTGCGTGACGCGCAGCAGCGCGTCGGGCGTGAAGAGCTGCGCCAGCGCCGCGCTGGCCTCGGCCTCCTGCTCGCTCAGGCCCAGCCCGCGCGCCGCCTCGGGCCCCGCCGTGCGCCACACCAGGGCGTCGCGGCCCAGCATCAGGGCTTCACGGGCGACGTGCGTCAGGTCGGCTCCCGCCTCCGACAGGCGCTCGACCACCAGCAGCGCGCCCGGGGCGTCCTGGCGGCCGATGGCCTCGAGCAGCTCGCGCACCATCCCGCGATCGATCAGCCCCAGCGCCGCGCGCACCCCCTCGGGCGTCACCTTCCCGCCCGTGAACGCGATCACCTGATCCAGAAGACTGAGCGCGTCGCGCACCGACCCGGCCGCCAGCGTGGCTATCGATTCGAGCGCCTCGTCTTCCGCCTGGATCTTCTCCGCCTTCGCGATGCGCGACAGAGCCCCCTGGATCTCCTGCCGGCCCACGCGGCGGCAGGCCAGGTGCAGGCAGCGGGAGAGGATCGTCTCGGGGACCTCCTGCGGCTCCGTGGTGGCGAACAGGAACAGGGTGCGGGGCGGCGGCTCTTCGAGGATCTTCAGCAGCGCGTTGAAGGCCGTCTCGGACAGCATGTGGACTTCGTCGATCAGGAAGATCTTGTGCCGATCGCGTGCCGGCGCGTAGCGGGCCGCCTCGCGCAGCGGGTCGACGTCCTCCACCTTGCGGTTGGAGGCGCCGTCGATCTCGATGACGTCCATCGAAGAGCCCGCGGCGATCTCCCGGCAGGGATCGCAGGCGCCGCAGGGCTCCGTGGTGGGCCCCATCACACAGTTCAGCGCGCGCGCGAACAGGCGGGCGAGCGTGGTCTTGCCGACGCCGCGGGTGCCCGAGAAGAGGTAGGCATGATGCAGCCGCCCCTGGGTGATGGCGTTGCGCAGCGTGGAGACCACGCCGGGCTGGCCCACCACGTCGTCGAAGGCGCGCGGGCGATACTTGCGTGCAAGGACCTGGTACTTCGATGGCTCGGAGGCCATGGAGATCACCTTGGAAGGTGGAGCGCCGTGCGGGAGTGGCCGTGCACCCTCCATTGAGGCGCGCCTTGCACCATCCGCCCGGCGGTAGGACCCAAGGTGACCCGTGGCACCTACGGATGACCGCTTACCGCTGCTCCCTTCCGGGCCTGACGGGGTTCACGGGTCCGTAGTGCACGAGGCTCGAGTCCGTATCTCCGCCGCGCGGCCAGCGCATCCGCTTCCCCGCTGAGAGGGAATTCAGCCCTGCTATAGCGGATTGCAGGTGACAGGGCACCGCTAGCTCCCCGCCTAGCACGACCAATACCGGAACGTCACGAGAATAGCCCGGCTTCGCCCGAACGGTCAACACATCCTGGTGCAGCGCGCTCGCGGCCACCCTATAATCGGGTCCCATCATGGTCATCGAAGGAGAACAGATCATCAGGCGGCGCCGGCGGGCTCCTGGGGCTGCGGCAGCCACTCTCGCGGCCGCCGTCCTGTGCGCCTTCGGTCTCTACGCGGCCGACACCGCGCGCCCGCAGGCGGGGGCGCCCGGAGCGGTGGTCCCCGCGATGACGGTGAGCGTGCTGCGCCCCGGGGCCGCCGACCCCGCCCCGCTGGACCTGGGCACCATCCTCGGCAAGCGCCCCGTCCTGATCTGCTACTTCGTCCCGGGCGAGCCGCTGGGAGAAGAGCAGCTCCGGCTCGTCCAGGTGCAGGCGGGCGGGGCATGGTCGGGAAAGGTGGAGGTGCTGGCCGCCATGCGTTTCGGGGCGGCGGGCGGCGGCGAGGTCGCCCAGCGTCTCTTCAAGGCCGGGCTCAAGTTCCCGATCGTGCTGGACGAGAGCTTCGCCCTGGGAGCCGCCCTCAAGGCCACCACAAGTCCCAGCCTGAGCCTCGTGGATGGGGCCGGGACGCTCCGGATCGCCGACGCGCGCAGTCTGAGGCAGAAGGTCACGCCGGAGATGCAGCTTTCCCAGGCGATTGACGCGGCGGCGCGCGGCGCCGCGGTGCCCACCGTCCCGAAGCTGCCGACGTACTATCCGGCCAACGAGCTGATAGGAGAGCGCTATCCGGATTTCGATCTCCCCCAGCTCGGGACCGGCTCGCGCCTCAAGCTGTCACAGCGCTTCGGGAAGAAGATCGTCGCCCTGTACTTCTGGCACCCGGACTGCAAGAAGTGCAAGACGCTGATGCCCGGCGTGGTGACGGGGTACGAGACGTACAAGTCCTTGATCGATCTCGTGTCGGTCGTGGCCCTGAAGAACGGCGATGAAGCGCGCAACGCAGCCGACGCCATCGCCGCCCACAAGATGACCTTTCCGGTGGTCGAAGACGACGACCGGCGCGTCAGCCGGCTCTACAAGGTGGTGTCGACGCCCACCATGATCTTCATCCGTCCCGATGGGAAGGTGGACTCGGTCTATACGAGCGGGGACGTGAACTACCTGCCGGTCTTCGCGGCGAAGGTGAAGTCGATCCTTCGAGCGACCTCGCCTCCGTCATGACCGTTGCCTGGCCCGGCACCTCCGGGCGAGGGCAGGCCGACCGCGGCGGCGGGGGCCCTCCACCGCGCGACACCGAGGGCCGGGTCATCTCCGCCATGCGGGCTTCGTCGGGACGCATCACCTGCAGGATGGTGCGCTTCCCCCCCGACCTCACCGGCGCGCAGCACTCCCTGCGCCTGGTGAACCAGGCGTAGCCCACCTCCAGAGCCCCGTCCTGGATGCACAGAGGCCACAACAGGCAGGTGGAGGGCTTGAGCGCGTACGAAGACGCCAGGTGCTTCTCGCCGGCCACCTGCAGGGCGCACAGCCGATCCGTCCGCAGGAAGACGCAGGCGCCGTCCAGGACCTTGGTGCCGGTGGTCCACCCCGACGTGAAATCGGTGTCCCGGACCAGCCGGCGGTCGAACCACCGCGAGGAATCGCGGCGCCCGCGCGAGGTCATCTCGGCCCGCACGATGTCGGCGTGGGCCAGCACGCGATCCCGCTCGTCCACCGAGACCATGGCTCCACCCAGGCAGCACCTTCCGTCGCACTGCCGCACCGAAGCATCCGCCTGGTACATCCTGCGCGTCACACGAGGATGGATGCGCGTGAAGTTGAGCCCGAGATTCGCGGCGAAGATCCCGTACAGGCGGGACAGCAGCGTCGACTTCATGGCCGGGGAATATACCATCAGGATCGGGTATTCTTGAGTCCCTTTGGAGGAGGAAAAGAAGATGTCCATGGTGTTTCCCCGTGCCGGCGCGGCCCTGCTGGGCATCGGCCTGCTGGCCGCTGCTCCAACTCTGGCCCAGGACGATCTGCGCAAGGAGATCGAGGACCTCAAGAAGGGTCAGCAGCAGATTCTGCAGCAGCTCCAGGAGCTCAAGCAGCTGCTCCAGCAGCAGGCCCCGGCCCGTCCCGCGGCGCCCAACGTCAAGGACATGGTTTTCGACCTGGGGAACAACCCCGTCAAGGGGGACGCTGCCGCGAAGCTCATCCTCATCGAGTTCACCGACTATCAGTGACCGTATTGCAGCCGCTACGTCCGTGAGACGTACCCGCAGATCGAGAAAGACTTCATCAGCACCGGCCAGATGCGCTACGCCCTGCTCGACCTTCCGCTCGAGTCGATCCACAAGCTGGCCTTCAAGGCCGCCGAAGCCACCCACTGCGCCGAGGAGCAGGGGAAGTTCTGGGAGATGCACAACCGCCTGTTCGAGCAGCAGAGAGCGCTGGAGCCCTGGTCGGCCCACGCCGATGCGCTGGGCCTGGAGGCCGAGCCTTTCGAGCAGTGCATGGCCAGCGGCCGGCACGCCCCGGCCATCCGAAAGGACATGGCCGAGGCGCAGAAAGCCGGCGCCACGGGGACCCCGGCCTTCGTGATCGCGCGCACCGATCCGGCAGACCCGAAGAAGGCGAAGGGAATCGTGTTCCTGAAGGGGGCTCAGCCTTACCCGCGCTTCAAGGCCGAGATCGAGCAGGCCCTGGCGGGGCTGGGAAAATAGGGGACGCGATGGGGTGACCACGGCCCCGACGCACTAGATCGTTGGGCGGGCCGGGGCGCGGGGAGCCCAGCGAGACCCGGAGCTGGACGTCCCTTTCGCCGGCTGGCGGCGCGGGGCCGTCGAGCATCCAGGCCACGAGGTAGTACGTCGTCCCAGAAGAAAGCGAGATGTTGATTCAGCAGGTGGGAGACTTGTACCAGCAATGTGAATGGGAATCAAGCATTTTCTTCCATGACCTAGCTTCCACCGCGAGCCCCTGCGGGGAGAGGCAGATTACGTTTCGTTAGCTCGTCGTTGAGGGCCTTGGAGAATTCTTCGAACGGCTTGGCGCCGAACAGGTATTTGCCATTGAGGAAGAAAGCGGGCGTTCCCGTCGCTCCCATAGCCACGGCCTCGGCTGTGTCGGCCTCGACCACGGACACGTTCCGGGGGGAGTCGAGCGCCGACTCGAACGCCTTCATGTCGAGGTTCAACTCGCGGGCATAGCGCAGGAGCGAGTCCCGCTTGAGGTCCTTGGCGTTGGCGAAGACCTTGTCGTGGTACTCCCAGAACCGGCCCTGCTCATGCGCCGCCTGGGAGGCGACGTGGGCGAGCTTGGCGTCCTTGTGGATGGCCTCCAGGGGGTGGTGCTTCCAGACGATCCGCACCGTGTCTCCGTAAACTTCCCTGACCTTGTCCAGGGTCGGACCGACCCTTGAGCAGTACGGTCACTGGAAGTCGGAGAACTCCACCAGGGTGATGGGTGCTCCGGTGTTCCCCTTGGCCGGAGCGCCGTCGGTCTTGATGGTGTAGACCTTGTTGGGGTCCGGTCCTCTCTGGGCTGGGCGGGAGACGCTGTCCATCTTGGTCGAGAGCTGACCCATCTGGGTCTCGATCCGGGTCAGGCGCTCGGTGAGGGTGGCCTGGTGGGTGCGAGTCTGGAGGAACATCTGGACGTTGACGATCAGCAGCAGGCCGGCCGCGACGAGTGCGGCGGTGGCCATTCCGCTGGATGAACGTCCGCTCCCCTGGTTGCGTCTGGACATGTCGGCCCCCCCGATGGCGCGACATCCTAGCACAGGGTGTCTGCCATCATGGTCAGGGAGCGCAGGATCCGAGCGCCTGAGGTTTGCAGGCCGCGGCGGCAGGCGGCCGCTCGCCGGCGCTGGATGACCCGTAGGAGCCTTCGTTCGACGACGTCTGAGGAACGACCAGCCAGAAGCTTCCGGGTTGCGGGTTCTCGATCAGCCAGGTCCGGGCATGCCAGGTCGTGCAGGTGAGGCTCGTGTAGCTGGTCCAGCTGCCCACGGTCCCCTGATACACGGCGTAGTCCTGGTCCGGCACGGAGCTCTCGTTGCACGACGCGTCCCAGTCGAGCTTCACGCTCCCCGCCGCAACCCCGCCGCCATGGCCCCGGATCATCCAGGTGCCGGAGCCCGCGCCGAGGGGAGCGAAGGTGGCCACGTCGGTTCGATCCGCCTGCATCCAGGAATCGGTCGCGGTGCGCGTGTCGTAGTCCATCGGGTAGGTGGCCGACGAATCGGCCATCAGATCGAACATCCCCAGGTAGAGGTCTCCCGAGGCGATCACCACCGGGGTGGAAAGAGTGTAGAGGCTCCACGCCCCCGGCCCGACGGCCTGCACGGTGACATCCTGGGAATGAACGAGAGTGGCGTTCGCGATGCTCCCCGAGGCGGACGGGTCGGCGTAGACGAGCAGACGCACCGGGCGCCCCGGAGAGACGGAGCTGCTCGTGAAGAGCACGTCGATGCCGGTCAGCTTGAAGGGGTGGCATCCGGGGGTGAAGCGCTTGGCCCAGGCGGCGCGCGACGTGCCCGTGTAGCCGAGCGTTCCGTTGCCCGCCCCGTCATCGTTCGTCAGGTCGGCGTTCCCGCACACCGGCGCCGTCGTCACCGTCAGCCCTGCGGCCTCGCCAGGTTCGCCCGCCACCTGCAGGCAGGCGGGATGGGCCGCCTCCGCGCCCGGACGGATCTTCTCGGCGCGCTCGCGCTGGTGGAAGGTGGTCATGCGCACGTCGCAGTACGACATCATCGTGCCCGTGGTCTGGACCTCCGGCCCCGCGTAGCAGCCGCTCTCGGTGTTGTCGCAGCGGTCGACCTCGGGCAGGTAGCAGTGGCTGTGGGGGCTGGAAAAGTTGTGCCCCAGCTCGTGGGCCACCAGACGCCTCTCGAAAGAGCCCCCTCCGCCGTACAGGAGGCTCACTGCGTAGTCATACGATGTGGAGCTGGCGGGGACGTTGTCGCATAGCACGTTGCGGTAGGCCTTGCCCGATCCGCCCGAGGGATAGGTGCTGAACAGATGGACGTTGCTCCGGAAGACGTCCCGCAGGGATGCGCTGCCATTCCACTTGGAGCGCAGCTCGGGCAGGATGGTGGAGGTGCTGTTGGAGCCCCCCGAGTAGCCGTCCGGTTCCGTGGTGTTCATCAGCAAGTAGGGGATCTGGATCCGGACGAACACCTCCGACTCGTACACCGCCGACACCTGCGACAGCAGATTCAGGGTGTAGGTCTGTGCGCCGGCCACGCCCCCGTGCCGGTTGACCCATTCCACGGTCCCTTCGACGGCCACCGGGGCAGAGAGAAGGGTCGTCGGCTCCAGCGCTTCTCCGCCGGGCTGGCGCACGATGTCGCGCTTGAGGGAGGCCACGTCTTCGTCACCATCGCAGCGCGCATCGGACTCCTTTTCGGCTTCGGCCTGGTCGTCGAAGAGGACGATCTCGTCGCCCGACTCTCCATCCGGAGTGAAGGACGTCGGCCGCCAGGTGTATTCCTTGCCGCCCGTTCTCAGGAATCCTGCCAGCTTTCCACCGAAGAGGTTGAGGGACACGAGGCTGTCCGGGTCGCCGGCCACCTTGCCACGGAAGAACCGCATGGCCGGTCCCGCCGTCTCCTGGATGTCTCCCTTGACCCCGACGAAGAAGCGCGTGGCGCCTCCCGTCAGATCGAAGGACGTCACCTCCAGGTCGACCGCCTGCCCCCCCGGCAAGGGGAATCCAGCGACGGTGGCGCTCCCCGAGCGATAGAGGCGATGCCAGGCTTGCGCGTCCACCTGGAGGTGGATCGTGCCGTCGGAGGCCTCCTGCGACGCCAGCTCGTGGACGAGGGATGCGATCGTTTCGGCAGGGGCAGCCTCGCCCCCGGCCAGGGCGAAGCACGCGAGAATGGGCAATATCCGCCGCGCGCAACGGTGCATGCGTGTCCTCCAGCCGCGCGGCGGAACGGCGACGAAGGAAAAAGCAGGAATGATGCCAGGGATCTTCCGTGGGTGAATCTAGGTGGCGGTCTCAAGATGAGGGTCCCTGATGGCACCCTCGATCGGTCAGGGGCAGGGATTGAGATTGGGGCGTTGGGAGCCGTCGCTCTTGAACCCCAGGCTCGATTCGAGGCAGGGTGACGTCTCGCGACTGACGAGGTAGTAGAAGACGCTGCCGGGCGTCAGTGACTGCGCGTCATCGACGCTCTCGGGAGCCAGGCCCGCCATCAGGCAGACGTGGTTGGTCCCCGGTGAGCCGCCCGCCGGCATGTTCCCTCTATAGACGTTGAACGGTCCGGGCTCGGTCTCGGCGGTCCAGCTGATCGTGGCGGTGGAAGTGGCGGGCGTCCAGGCCAGCAGGACGGTGGGGCCGATCATGGTGCTCTGGCCGAAGGCATCGGCCGGGCAGGAGGCGCTGACGCCGTCGCACATCTCGGCCGGGTCGCAGGCGGCCCCGGAAGGCCTGCACACGGTGCCGGGATTGCCGGGGGTGTTGAGGCAGCCCGACTGCGGGCTGCAGCCGTCCACGGTGCAGGCGTTGGCGTCGTCGCAGCTCAGCGCCGCTCCGCCGCAGGTGTGCAGGCCGGCCGGGTCGGTCAGGGCGATGGAGTCGACCCAGTAGCCGGTGTGCCCGATGATGGCGTCGGTGGCCACGCGCCACCGCAGCTTCACCGTCTGGCCGGCCGCGGAAGGAGGCAGGTCGACCGAGACCTCGGCGAAGCCCACCGAAGTGCCGGTCCACGCCGCCCGACCGGCGATGGGGCTCCCTTCACCCGCGGCGATGGGCGCGTCGTAGCCGCCGGTGACGAACGAGCCGCCGGCGGCGAGGATGTCGACGAACGGGCCCGCCCCGATGGCGATCTCCAGCA
>JBOGOC010000071.1:0-22879 GCA_050747525.1 Candidatus Polarisedimenticolia bacterium
CCGCGGCGGCCGGTGGGCCACCGGCGGGAGGGCCCGGCGGCGGCGGGCCGGGCGGCAAGGGTGAGCCGTCCTTCGAGGACGCGGTCAAGGACTACCGGCGCATCGAGGGCCTGATCGACGCCTACGAGAAGGATGGCCGTTACCTGCTGGCGCTCGACCCGGGCGACTTCGACAAGGACTTCATGGTCTCGATGACCCGCGAGACCGGCGTGGGGCAGTTCGGCCTGCTGGCCGCGCAGGTTGTGGGCGAAGTGCCGGTGCGCTTCCAGAAGGTGGGCAAGCGGGTGCAGATGCTCCTGCGCAACACCCGCTTCACGGCGCAGCAGGATCCGGACATTCGCAGGGCGGTGGACAAGTCCTTCTCCGACTCGCTGGCGGGCTCGGCCAAGCTCGAGAGCCAGCCGCATCCGGACAGCAAGGCCATCCTGGTCGAGCTGGCCCCGTTCCTCATCTCCGACCTGGAAGGGATAGGCCAGTTCTTCGCCCAGGTCTTCCAGACTCCGTACAACCTGGACAGGGAGAACAGCTATCTCGACGCGGTGAAGGGATTCCCGCACAACGTCGAGGTCTCCGCTCGGCTGCACTTCGGCGCCGGGCGCCCCGCCAACTTCGTAAACCTGCCCGACGCGCGCAGCCTCTTCCTGACCTACCGGTTCAGCTTCTCGGACGTGCCGGACGCTGCCGGCTTCATGCCGCGCCTGGCCGACGATCGCGTGGGGCACTTCATCGCGCTGTTTCAGGACTTCAGCGACGACAACCGCGAGACTCCGTACGTGCGCTACGTGACGCGATGGAACCTCCAGAAGGAGGAGCCTTACGCGGCGCTGTCGAAGCCCACGGAGCCGATCACCTACTGGATCGAGAACAGCGTCCCCAAGAAGTACCGCAAGGCGCTGGCCGACGGGACCCTGATGTGGAACAAGGCCTTCGAGAAGGCGGGCTTCAAGGACGCCGTGGTGGTCAAGCAGCAGCCAGATGACGCGGACTGGGATCCGGCGGACGTGCGCTACAGCACCATCCGCTGGTTCCTGGCCACCGACGCCGCGTTCGCCATCGGCCCCTCGCGCATCAACCCGCTCACCGGCCAGATCTACGACGCCGACATCGGATGGTCCGACGGGCTCATCGCCGGACGCCTGCGCGAGTTCGAGGAGCTGACCGACCCGGTCACCTCGCTGAAGAACATCTTCCGCTCGGTCACCGAGCCGCGCGCCGCGGGGACCGAGCCTCGGTTCGCGTGCGATTTCGCCACCGGCGCGATGGAGCAGGTCAACTTCGGCCTGGACCTGCTGGCCGCCCGCGGCGTGGAGCCGGGCTCGCCCCAGTACCAGGAGTACATCGAAGGGTTCATCACCTACGTGCAGGCGCACGAGGTGGGCCACACGCTGGGGCTGCGGCACAACTTCCGCTCCAGCTCTTCCGTGGGCAACGAGCAGCTCCAGGATGCGTCGATCACCAGCCGCAGCGGAATGGTGGGCTCGGTGATGGACTACGTGCCGGTGAACATCGCCGCCTCGGGGAAGCGGCAGGGTCAGTACTGGCCCACCACGCTGGGCCCCTACGACTACTGGGCGATCGAGTACGCCTACAAGCCGATCCCGGGAGCCAAGAAGCCCGAGGACGAGCTGCCCGAGCTGAAGGCCATAGCCACCAGGGTGGCCGAGCAGGGCCTCGCTTACGGGACCGACGAGGACACATCGGACCCGCGCACCAACACCTGGGACCTGGGGGCGGATCCGATGGCCTTCTACGCGGATCGAACCTCCATCGTGCGTGAGCTGTGGAAGGACATCCCCCAGCGCCTGGCGCGCGAAGGGGACGGCTATCAGGTGATGCGCCGGGCGTTCCACCGCGGCTTCGGCCAGTTCGCCCTCTCGGTGGCCAACGTCACCAAGTCGATTGGCGGGCTCAACACGCACAGGGACCACGTGGCCGACCCATCCGGACGGCTGCCGATGGTCCCGCTTCCCCCGCAGACGCAGAGGGCGGCGCTGGCGTTCCTGAAGGCGAACGTGTTCTCCACGGACGCCTTCCAGGCGCCCCCCGACCTGCTCAACAAGCTGGCCATGACACGATGGTGGGACTTCAGCGGGAGCATCTTCGGCGTCCCGCGCATGGAGTACCCGCTTCACGACGTGGTGCTGGCGCTGCAGCAGCAGACCATGCAATCCCTCTACAACCCGGTGAAGCTCGATCGTCTCGTGGACCTGGAGATGCAGGTCCCGGCCGCCCAGAAGCCCTTCACCCTGGCGGAGATGTTCACCGGCGTGCACGACGCGGTGTGGTCCGAGGTGTACGGGAGCGCGGTTCCTCAAGTGAACAGCTTCCGGCGGGCCCTCCAGCGCGAGCACATGCGCCGCATGTCCGACCTGATGTTGAAGGCCTCACCGGACACGCCGGAGGACGCAGTGAGCCTGGCGCGCGCCAGCCTGAACAACCTCAAGGCGCGACTGGACGTGGTGCTCAAGGGGGGCCAGTCGCCCGACCCGGCGACCAGGGCCCACCTGGATGAGACGCGCGCGCGGATCGAGGCCGCTCTGGCGGCCTTCATGACGCGCTCGGTGGGGTAGAGGAGAGACGTTCGAATATCCGCGCCGCGGGGAACCCCCCGCGGCGCTTTGCAGATGCGAGGTCCTATGAGAAAGCGAATCGCGCTCGTCTCGTGGCTGATCGCCGGGCTGATCCTGTCCGGTGCGCCGGCCTGGCCGCAGAGCGCGCCGGCCGATCCCGCCATAGCCGCCAAGGATTCCGAGGGGCAGGAGCAGTCCCGCTGGAAAAAGAAGAAGAAGGACAAGGAAGCGGACAAGAAGGCAGCCGCGGATCAGAAGGCCGGGCCCAAGAAGGAAGAGCCCACCTTCGAGGACACCACCAAGGATCACCAGAAGATCGAAGGGTTCTTCACGCTCTGGACCAAGGACGGCCGCTACCTGATGGAGCTTAAGCCCGATCAGATGGACAAGCCCTTCATGGTCTCCATCACCCGCTCGAGCGGCATCGGCCAGAGCTTCCTGCTGGCCGCCCAGGTGCTGGGCGAGAACCCGGTGGAGTTCCGCAAGGTGGGCAAGAAGGTCCAGGCCATCATGAAGAACCCGCGGTTCCAGGCCATGGACGACCCAGACATCAAGCGCGCGGTGGACAAGTCGTTCTCCGAGTCGCTGATCGGCTCGGCCAAGATCGAGAGCGCCCCGCACCCGGAGAGCAAGTCGATCCTGGTGGACGTCGGATCGTTCTTCCTGACCGACGTGGAGGGTGTGGGAGCCTTCCTGGGACAGGTGAACCAGACGCCCTACAACGTGGATCGCGAGAACAGCTACGTGTCGGCGGCCCATGGCTTCCCGATGAACACCGAGATCGAGGCGCGCGTCCACTTCGTGAGCCAGAAGCCGGCCAACTTCGTGAACCTGCCCGACTCGCGCAGCATGTTCATCGACTACACGTACAGCCTGTCACAGATACCCCAGGCGGCCGACTACATCCCCCGTCTGGCCGACGACCGCGTCGGGCATTTCTTCGCCATGTACCAGGATTTCAGCGACGACAAACGCGAGACCCCTTACGTCCGCTACGTGACCCGCTGGAACCTTCAGAAAGAGGAGCCCTACGCTCCGCTGTCGAAGCCCAAGGAGCCGATCACCTTCTGGCTGGAGAACAACATCCCGAAGCAGTACCGCAAGGCGGTGGCCGACGGGATCCTGGTGTGGAACCACGCCTTCGAGAAGATCGGCTTCAAGGACGCCATCGTCGTCAAGCAGCAGCCTGACGACGCCGACTGGGATCCGGCCGACGTGCGCTACGCCACCGTGCGCTGGTTCGTCACCACGACGGGCTCCTTCGCCATCGGACCGTCGCGCATCAATCCGGTCACCGGGCAGATCTTCGATGCCGACATCGGCGTGGCCGAGTCGATCGTCAGGCTGGCCCGCCGCGAGTACCAGGAGATGGTCGATCCGGTGGGGATGATCCAGTCCCTGGCCCGCTCCATGGAGCCGTCGCTCATGGAGCCTCAGGGCCCGGCGCTGTTCGGGCGTCGCGACCCCCGCTTCCTGTGCAACCTCTCGAGCGGCGCCACGCTCCAGGCCGGTTTCGGCCTGAGCCTGGCGGCGGCGCGCGGGATGGTGCCCGGCTCGGTGGACGAGGACAAATACGTCAACGACTTCATCACCCACGTGATGGCTCACGAGGTGGGGCACACGCTCGGCCTGCGGCACAACTTCCGCGCGAGCTACGTGCTGGGCGTGAAGGATTTGCAGAACACGGCCATGACCACCGACCGCGGCCTCACCGGCTCGGTGATGGACTACATCCCGGTGAACCTGGCCGCCAACGGGCAGAAGCAGGGGCAGTACTGGCAGACGACCCTGGGAGCCTATGACGAGTGGGCGATCGAGTACGCGTACAAGCCCATCCCCAACGTCAAGAAGCCCGAGGACGAGCTGACCGATCTGCGCCGCATCGCGTCGCGGGTGGCCGACGGCACCCTGCTGTACGGCACCGACGAGGACATGACCGAGCCGCGCAGCAGCATGTGGGACATCGGATCGAGCGGTATCGCCTTCTACAAGGAGCGGGTGAGCCTGGCCACGGAGCTGTGGGACCGCATTCCGCAGACCTTCAACCAGCCCGGAGAGGGGTACCAGGCCATGCGGCGCTCCTTCCAGGAAGGGCTCTTCCAGTTCGTCCCCGCCGTGATCAACGTGCCCAAGTTCATCGGCGGCCTGTACGCGCACCGCGATCACGTGGGGGATCCGCAGGGCCGCCTGCCCTTCGCTCCCGTGCCCGCCGACCAGCAGCGCGAGGCGCTCGATTTCCTGCGCGCGGCGGTCTTCTCGTCGGACTCGTTCAAGCTGTCTCCCGACCTTCTGAACAGGCTGGCCGCGAACCGGTGGTGGGATTTCAGCTACAGCGTCTTCTCCATGCCCCGCATGGAGTTCCCGCTGCACGACACCGTGCTGGCCATGCAGCAGATCGCGCTTCAGCAGCTCTACAATCCGGTGCGGCTCGACCGGCTGGTGGACCTGGAGATGCAGTTCCCGGCCGGGCAGAAGCCCTTCACCATGGCCGAGATGTTCGATGGGCTGAAGTCCTCGATCTGGTCCGAGGTGTACCAGACCGGGGCGCCGCGCATCGACAGCTTCCGCCGGGCGCTGCAGCGTGACCACCTCATGCGCCTCACGCGGCTGGTGGTGAGCCCCTCGCCCGACACGCCGGAGGACGCCACCACGCTCGCCCGGGCGAACCTGACGGAGATCAGGTCGCGCCTGGACGCCGCACTGAAGGCGGGCCAGGGGGACGCCGCCACCCGGGCGCACCTCGACGAGTCGCGCCAGCGCATCGACGCCGCGCTGTCGGCCCAGATGATCCGTTTGACGAGCTAGGAGGAGCGCATGGAGCTGAAGGACCTGGAGAAGATGACGGTTGTCAAGCTGCGCGAAGAGGCGACCAAGTTCGAGGACGTGAAGGGCGCCATCGGCATGTCGAAGGATCAGCTCATCGACCTGCTGTGCGGCAAGTACGGCATCGACCGCAAGGCCCACGTCCCGACCGGCATCGGGCGGCGCGCGCTGAAAGAGAGGATCCGCGTGCTGCACGGCCAGCGGGCGGAGGTGCTGGCGGGCGGCGATCGCAAGAAGGTCCGCGTGTACCGGCGGCGGCTCAAGAGTCTCAGGCGCCGCTTGCGCAAGGTGATCGAGAAAGCCACCCACGGCAAGCCTGCCGGGGAAGGGAAGGCGCCGGCCGCTCCGTCGGCCTGAGCCTGACTGACGGCTCGCATCAGGGACCCTCGTCTACGATGGCGTCGTGGGCGAGGGTTCTTTTTTTCAGCGCACCGTGACCACGGCCAGCCGTGACCTCGTGAAGAGCCGTCGGGCGAGAGCCTGGACCTGCACGGGCGTCACGCCGTCGAGCGCCTCGAGACGTTGCCGCAGCGTGAACGGCGGAAGTCCGCGCGTGGCGCGCAGCGCGATGTGGGCGGCGCGCGCGTCGCTGCGCTGCCAGTCGCGCGTGGCCTGCGTTCCCAGGATGCGGCGCGCCCGCTCGACCTCTTCATCCGTGGGGGGCTGCGCCGCGATGCGCTCCAGCTCCGCCCGCACGATGGCCTCGGCGTCGTCCAGCTTGCGCGCGGGAACCGCGGTGACGATGCCGAACAGCCCTGCGCCGGGATAGCGGCGGTCGTCGGCGTAGAGCCAGTAGGCCCATCCCCGCGTCTCGCGGATCTCCTGAGACAGCCGCTCCTGCCATCCGCCCAGGACGTACGCCAGGACGTCCATGACCGGCCAGTCCTGCTCCGTGAGGCCCGGCGTGGGGAGTCCCGCGAACAGAGTGGCCTCCGTGGTGCGCCGGTGCACGACGGCGCGGTGGTCTTCACGAAGCGGATCGGGCGGCGGGGGCGGCGTCCAGGGAGCCCCCGGAGGGAGCCCATCGAGGGCGGCACGGGCCGCGTCCAGGACGGCGTCGGGCGCGAGGTCCCCCACCACCACCAGCAGCGTGCGGCGTCCCACGAAGCGTGAGGCGTGCGCCCCGCGGACCTCGTCGGGCGTCAGCCCCGCCAGGAACGTCTCCGGGTCGGCCACGCGTCCCAGCGGATGAGAGCCGAACACCTGCGGCCGCAACGCGCGCTCCAGGGCGCTGGACGGATCATCCAGGGAGCTCCGCAGCGCCTGGCGCTCCAGCCCGGCCTCGCGCTGCACGTCGCCGGGGTCGAGCCGCGGGGCACGATACGCGTCGGCGGCCACCTCGAGCACGGCCCGGAAGCCTTCCGCGGGACCGGATGCGCGCAGGCCGGCCCCCACCGGCCCGGCGGACCTGACGATCGTCGACCCGGTGCGCTCCACCTCGAAGGCCTGCTGAGCGGCCGTGCGGGTGCGCGTGCCGGACAGAAGCATTCTCGTGAGGACGGCGGTCAGCCCCGGGCGTCCCTCCGGGTCGTCCAGGCTCCCTCCCAGCGACACCAGCTGGAGCGCGAAGGTGCCGCATCCCGGGCGGGGCTGCACGAGCACCCGGGCGCCGCCGGCGAGGGTCTGGTCCAGGATCACCTCGCCGGGTGGTGGTGGAGCGGCTGCTCCCAGGGCGCAGGCCAGAAGGATCCCGCCGAGCATCAGAGCCTCCGGAAGAAGAGGTACTTCAGCGCCGCGACCACCTTGCCGAAGCCACGGGCCGGGAGCACCTCGATGGCGGTGGGCTCGGGCGCGCTCCCTCCTCCCCAGGTGCGGGCCGCCGTGTCCCTGAGGTCGTCGGGGGTCAGCCTGGCCAGCGTCTCTTCGTGCGCTTCGCGGGAGACGTCCTGGCCATACAGGAGACGACGGGTCCTGAAGTCGGCGATCCCGGCATTGGTCTCGAACTGCGCGGCCGCGCGTCCTTTCAGGACCGCGCGCGCCACCGAGAGCTCCTCCGCCGACACCGGCTCGCGCGCCAGACGGTCCATCTCTTCGCGCAGCGCCATGCGCGCCTGCGCGGCCCGATCGGGATCCACGGCCACGCCGGCTCCGAACGCGCCCGTGTTGGACACCTGGAAGCTCACGGCCAGGATCTGATCGCTCAGCCCCTCGCGATCCACCAGGCGGCGGTGCAGGCGTGACGAGCGTCCTTCTCCCAGCAGGGTGGCCAGCAGATCGAGGGCCGGGGCATCCTGGGATCGCTCTCCGCGCGTGAGGGCGACGGTGAGCAGATAGGCCTGGGAGACCAGGGTGCGGAACTCGAAGGCCTCCTCGCGGTGGGGCTCGGGGTCGGGATAGGGTGCCTCCGCCGCACCCGATGCGGGTAGGGAGCCGAGCGTCTCTGTCACGCGCGTGACCGCGTCCTGGGCGTCCACGTCCCCCACGATCACCGCGAACATCTTCCCGGGGACGTAGTGACGCCGATGGTAGGCGGCCACATCCTCTTTCTTGATGCGCCGCAAGGTGCTGCGAAACCCGATGACCGGCTGCCCCAGCGGGTCGTCGGGAAAGACCTGTCGCAGCACCGAGTAGGCCATGATGGCAAGCGGGTCGGTCTTTCCCATGGCCGCTTCCTGAAGCACGACCTCGCGCTCACGGGCGAGATCCGTGGCGTCGAAGGCCGTCCCCGTCACCATCGTCACCAGCGCGGCCCACCCCTGGGCGAACCGTTCCGCCGGCAGGTCGGCGTGGTACTCGGTCATCTCGAAATCCGTGGTGGCGTTGACCAGCCCTCCTGCCTCCCGCAGGCTGCGGAAAGCGGGATTGCGGCGCGCCCCTTCCCCGTGCCCTTCTTTGAACAGCAGGTGCTCCAGAAGGTGCGAGATGCCGGCCAGCTCCAGCGGCTCGTCGCGCGAGCCCACCCGCACCCCCACGCGGATCAGCACGGTGCCGCTGCCGGGCCGCGCGTCCACCACCGCGCTCACGCCGTTGCCGCACGTCACCAGGCGCAGGTCGGCGGCGCCGCTCTCGGGCACGGCGACCGTTCCGCAGGGAGCGGCGCTCAGCAGGGCGGCGGCCATCAGGGCAAGCATGGCGGCACGCTAGAGATTCGATGGCGGCCTGTCAACGGACACCGGTGTAGACTGCCGCGGAACCCAGGGGGGGACACCCATGAAGGATCACGGAACCCGCCGCCGCGTCCTTGCGACGCGCCGCGTCCTTGTGACGCGCCGCGTCCCGGTGACGTGCGTGGCGGTGGTGGTGGCGATGGCGGTCATGTTCCTGTCGGGGCCGGCGCGGGCGGCGGGCCGCCCTTCTGCCGGCGACGTGGACTGGGACGCGGTGTCGCGCGAAGCGGTCGACCTGCTTCGTGCCTACGTGCGCATCCCATCGGTGAATCCTCCGGCCGACACGCGCGCGACGGCCGCGTTCCTCAAGGAGATCCTCGGGAAGGAAGGGATCGAAGCACGCCTGTTCGAGCGGGCGCCCGGGAAGGTGAACCTGCTGGCCCGCCTGAAGGCTTCCCCGGGGCTGGGAACTGCGAAGGCGGGGCCGCTCCTCCTGCTGCATCACATGGACGTGGTTCCGGTGGACGCGGCGCGCTGGCCCGTGGACCCCTTCGGGGGCGAGATCAAGGACGGCTTCATCCAGGGCCGCGGCACCGCGGACATGAAGGGGGTGGGGATCCTTCACCTGATGGTGATGCTGACCTTGCAACGCCGGCACGTGCCGCTGGGCCGCGATGTGCTGCTGATGGCCACCGCCGACGAGGAGACGGGAGGGCACGACGGAGCCCGTTGGATGATCGAGCATCTGGGTGACGAGCTGAGGCCCGAGTACGTCCTGGACGAGGGAGGCTTCGGCTCGCGCGATGTGATGGCGGCCGACGGCCGGCTCGTCTACGCGATCTCGGTGGGGGAGAAGAAGATGCTCTGGCTCCGGCTCAAGGCCACCGGCACGGCCGGGCACGGCTCCCAGCCCATCGAGGACAACGCCAACGGTCTGATGTCCGGCGCGCTCGCGGAGATCCTGGAGCGCGTGGGCGACCTCACGCCTCGGCAGACCGCGGTGGTGGCCGAGCTCTCCTCGCGCGTGGGCGAGCTGGCCGACAACCGGTTCACCCGCGCCATCCGTCGCGACACGGTCTCGCTCACCACGCTGCGATCCGGCGTGGGGGACCCACCCAAGGTGAACGTGATCCCGTCGGTGGCCGAGGCCACCTTCGATTGCAGGCTTCTCCCCGACACCGACCCCGATCAGTTCGTCAAGAGGATCTTCGATCCAGGGAAGACCGGGATGACTCTCGAGACGGTGTACCGCATGGACGACACGCCCGTGACCCCCCACGATACGGAGATGTTCAGGGCCCTGGAAGGAGCCATCCTGGCCGCGCACCCCGGAGCCGTGGTGGCCCCCACGCTGATCCCCTACGGGACGGACAGCAACGCCTTCCGTGTCCAGGGCGCCAAGGCCTACGGCCTGAACCCGATGGTGGTCGACGCCTCCATCATCGCCTCGCTGCACAGCGACAACGAGCGCGTGCCGGTGGCAGAGATGGGGAAAGGGGCCCGCATCCTGTACGACGCCGTCCTGCGCGTCGTCACGAAAATGCCTTGACGGCATACCCGATGGATGGTAGAAAAAGCTGTACTCATCCTTCCAACGCTTCCCCCGGCCCCTTCCGGCGCTCGGGGAAACGGGATGGCGAGGGGTGAAGGCGGCCGGATTACGGGCAGGGGGTCCCGGCGGCTTCTTCCCTCGCCACTCCCATGTGGTGATCAGGGGGTTGAGGGGGGCCGGCCGCTCTCCTTGCGAACCTCGGCGAGCAGTCTCTGAGCCTCCGGGTCATCGGGCCGCTGTCGAAGCGCCGTCTGCAGCTCCCGCTCGCATTCCGGCAGTTTTCCCAGGGCGTGATACTGCACCGCCAGATGCAGGCGGACATCGTACAGCTGGGGGTCGAGCTCCACGGCCTGCGCCAGGTGGGGTATGGCTCGCTCGGGGCGCTCCTGCATCACGTACATCATGCCCAGCTGCGCGTGGGCCGTGGCGGAGCGCGGGTCGATCCGCGCCGCCTCGGACATCTGGCGCGTGGCTTCTCCCAGACGCCTCATCTTGGCGTAGACGCGCCCCAGCGCCAGCCGCACCTCCACCATGTTGGCCTGGTGGGCCACCGCCTTCTCGAGATGGCGGCGTGCCTCGTCGACCCGGCCCGTGTTGAGCAGCACGTCACCCAGAGCGGCGAGCGCCGCGTCGCGATCCGGATCGATCTCCAGAGCGCGGCGCAGGGCCACCTCGGCGCCACGCGGATCTCCCTGCAGAATCAGCAGGAGCCCCAGCAACGTGTGATGCGCTCCCGAGTCGGGGACGCGCAGCGTGGCCTCGCGCACCGCGGTCGAGATCTCGCGCGCGCGCCCCGCGCGCTGGGCGACGTTGAACAGCCCCGTGACCGCGCCCACCGAGCGCGGATCCAGCTCCAGAGCCCGCAGGAGGGACGCTTCCGCTCCCTTCGCATCTCCGTCGTGGAGCTGGGCCAGCCCGAGCCCCAGCCACGGGGCGCCGCGCCCCGACCGCTGCTGCATGGCCCGCAGGAAGTACGTCTTGCAGTCCGCCAGGGTGCCGAGCCGCATCGACAGCATCGCGAAGCGCTCGACCAGCCGCTCGGGAGGATCATCGGACAGGTTCAATGCGGTGCGGGCTTCGGCGGCCGATTCCTCCATGCGTCCAAGCGCTTCGAGCGCCTCCGACAGCAGGGAATGCGCGGTGGCGTTGTTGGGGCCTTCGTCGAGAGCCCGCCGGAGAGCGGCGGCCGCGCTCTCGGCCCGCCCCTCCTTCAGGTCCAGTGCAGCGGAGTTGAGCAGATTGTTGATGGTGGCCGGCGCCGAGCCGGACTGCGGCGACCCGGTGCCGATGTCGGTGGAGGCGATGTATCCGAGCGACTTGAGCCGCGCCAGGATCTCCTCGTCGATGGCCGCGGAGGATCCGGGAAGCGAGGCGTCGGCGCGGGGCCCCTCACCGGGCTTCTCGTAGCTCGGGACCGTGGCCAGCTTGTGAGCGGCCTGGAAAGCGGGAGAGATCGCTTCCATCAGCGGCCGTCCGGCCATGTCGGCCGCCACGGGAAGCCCCGAAAGGTAGAGCAGCGTGGGGGTGATGTCGTAGAGACCGGCGGTCTGCATCCTACCCTGGCGGATCCCCGGGCCCGCCATCACCAGGATGCCGTACAGCCTGTGCCAGAGGCCCGCCTTGGCCTCGTTGTCCGGAGGAACGGAGGGACGATCCGATCCATTGAGGAAGCCGTGATCCGAGAGCACCACCACCGTCATGTCGGGCCCGGCCGCGGCCAGCACCTCCCCCAGCAGCTCGTCCTGGTACTCGTAGAAGCGCAGGACGACCTGGTTCCACAGGTCGAAGGATGCCGCGTCGACCCAGGCGAGCTTCGGGGGAAGGTAGTGGCCGAAGCGGTGGCCCAGCTCGTCGATCCCCTGGTAATAGACCGACAGGAGGTCGGGCTTCCCGGTGCGCAGCAGCTCGAGCGCCAGCGCATGGTAGGTGCGTGTGCTGGCCAGGACCTTCATGAGGTGGCTGAGCGGGTCCGCGTAGGCGCGCGCCGGGTCGCCTGACTGGCGTGTGCGCGCGGCGTCGAACGAGGCGGCGCTCACGGGCGCGAAGCGGCGGACGTCATCCAGCGTGATCGAATTCTCTGACACCCGCAGCTTTTCGGCGCGCGCCGCGAAAGCGGGAGGCGAGACCAGGCCGATCTCGCCTTCGGGACCCTGGCTGAAGCCGAACAGCGAGTAGGCGAAGCGGTCGGACACCATGTGGCCGTTGATCGTCTCGGCCGGCCAGGTGGCCCACCAGGCCACGAAATCAGCCCGGCGCCCCGCATCCGAATAGATGTTCCACAGTGCTTTCGTCTTGCGGAAGGTGCTGGCGATGGGGACCTTCCTGCCGGTGCGCGGGTCGGCTACCAGGAAGTCGATGATGCCGTGCTCGCTGGGGGTCTTGCCCGTGGCGATGCTCGTCCACAGGAGAGGCGACAGCATCGGAGAGGTGGAGCGCAGCTCGGTCCAGGCGCCCTCGCGGCGCAGCCGGGCCAGGTGGGGGAGGCGCCCGGCTTCGATGAGCGGGCCCGCGATCTGCCAGTCGGCCCCGTCCAGCCCGATCACCAGCAGCCGGGAGCCCGCGGGAGGGGCGTCCGTGGCGGCCGCCGCGGAGGCCACGCTCGGGGCCGCCAGCGCGGCCAGCGCGGCCACCAGAAGGGCGAACGTCCGATGGCGTCGCGGGCGCGGCATGGCCCCAACAGCCTAGCAAAGCGGGCCACCAGCCGCCATGCGGTCCTCAGGGGGCCGGGGCAACCTGAAGAGTGATCTCGAACGGGATGCGCGACGGCGGCAGGCAGGCGCGATCGTCGCATGCCTGATACGAAATCTCTCCCTGGGCGGCCAGCGGCCCGGCGGCCGCCGTGCGGGCCACCGACATCGTCAGGCGGATGATGACGGCCCCCTCCAGCACCGCCAGGGGGCGTCCGGCGAACCCCATCGGCTTGAGGGGGGCCTCGGGATATTCCGCGGCGATCAGGGAAACGGGGCCCTGGGTCATCGTGACGCGCGTGGGAACGAGATCGGGCAGGGAAGGAGTGGCGGACTGCACGTGCCAACCCACCGGGACCTTCATCGTCAGCTCGGCCCGCGCGGTCCCTCCGGCCCGCACCGGGGACTGGGGCTGCTGGACCGTCACCTCCACCTTCCCGGCGGCAGCGGCAGGGGCCGGCGCGCCGCCGGCCTCTCTCAGGGCGAGGAGCATGCTGTGGTAGGCGCCCGGCATCGCCTGCATCCCGGCGCCGACCGCGCCCAGGATCCCCTGCGCACGCGCCCGGTATCTCTGCTCGCCGGTCAGGCGCGCAAGCGCCAGCAGGTTGGAAGCCATGACGGAGTTCCCCGAGGGGATGGCGCCATCGGTGGCCGACTTCGTGCGCACGATGAGGTCGGTGCGTCCCGGAGGCGTGAAGAAGTAGAGACCCCCGGCCGGATCGCCGAACGACTCCTCGGTGGCCCTGGTCAGCGCGACCGCCTCGGTGAGCCAGCGCGCGCCCGCCCCGGCTTCGTGCAGGGCGATCAGTCCGGAGATCAGGAACGCCTGATCGTCCAGGAATGCATCGGGGCTCACCTTGCCGGCGCGGCAGGAGACGCGCATCAGCCCATCGGATCCACGAGCCGAGGACAGGAGGAAGCCGGCGGCGCGCTCCGCCGCGGCTCGCAGGGGCGGCTCGTCCAGAACGCGCGAGCCCCGGGCGAGGGCCCGGATCATCAGACCGTTCCACGCGGTGAGGATCTTGTCGTCCAGGTGCGGGCGGGGGCGGCGGCCGCGGGCCTCCCGCAGGGCGGTGCGCGCCTTGTCCAGGCGAGCGCGCACGCTCTCGAGGGAGAGCTTGCGCCGCTCGGCGAAGGCCTCCATCGAAAGCTCCAGGTGCGGGATGCTGGTGCCGCCTTCGAAGTTGCCCGAGGGAGTGATGCCGTAGTAGTCGCTGGCCAGCGCGCCGTCGGCGGCTCCCAGCACCTCAGTGATCTGGGCCTGAGTCCAGACGTAGAACCGCCCTTCCTCCCCCTCGCTGTCGGCGTCGAGGGACGAATAGAACGCTCCGCCCGTGTCGGTCATCTCGCGCAGGACCCAGGCGAAGATCTCCCGGGCCACGCGGCGGTCTGCATCGTCCCCCGTGGCCAGCCACCCTTCCAGGTAGGCGTCCGCCAGCAGCGCGTTGTCGTACAGCATTTTCTCGAAGTGGGGGACCTGCCACGCGGCATCGGTGGCGTAGCGATGGAACCCGCCACCGATCTGGTCGTGCATCCCTCCCGCGGCCATGCGGTCGAGCGTCAGCGTGGCCATGCGGCGCAGGTTCTCGTCCTTCGTGTCGCGCCACCGCTCGAGCAGCAGGACCAGGCCGCGGTGCGGGGGGAACTTGGGCGCGTGCGAGAACCCGCCGTGGATGGGATCGAAGCGCTCGCTCAGATCGGCGATGGCGCGCGGGAGGGGATCGGCTCCCTGCACGCGCGGCTCGCCCGTGGGCCGGTCGACGAGATAGCGCTCGATCGACTCGCGCACGCGGCGCGCCTGCGCAACCAGAGAGTCGCGATCCGACTGCCAGGCGTTGGCCAGGGCCCCCAGCACCTGCTGAAAGGAAGGGAGGCCGTGACGGGCATCGCGGGGGAAGTAGGTGCCGCCGTAGAACGGCTCCAGGTCGGGCGTCAGCCAGACCGACATCGGCCAGCCGCCGCTTCCGGTCATCATCTGGACGGCCGTCATGTAGATCTCGTCCAGGTCGGGACGCTCTTCGCGATCCACCTTGATGCAGACGAAGTGCCGGTTCATCAAGGCCGCCGTCGCCTCGTCTTCGAACGATTCCTCCTCCATGACGTGGCACCAGTGGCATGCCGAGTAGCCGATGGACAGGAAGATCGGACGGTTCTCGGCGCGCGCGCGGGCCAGGGCCTCATCGCCCCACGGATACCAGTCCACCGGGTTGTTCTGGTGCTGCAGGAGGTAGGGGCTGGTCGCCGACGCGAGTCGGTTGGACGGGCGGCTCACCGGGGCCTCCGCGTGAAGGAGGGCGCTCAGCCCCGCGATGACGGCCACCGCGATCGATCGGCGCGCCCGCATGACGACGCCATGGTATCACGCCGTCGCGCGGGCGCTCACTCCACCGCGATGTCGGCCTCCCGGGTGATGGGAGCTCCCACCGGCGGCCCCGTGACGTGCAGACTGTAGGTGTACACACCCGGGCCGAGGGTCTCGCCCGGAATCTGATGGATCAGCTGATAGCACCCCGTGGCCGGATCGGGAGGCTCGGTCACCACGAGGTCCTTGAAGTCGGCGACCACCGCTCCTCCCTCCCCGCGTAGCGTGCGCTGCACGTTGATGGGTGCGTCGGCGCTCAACTTGCCCGGCTTGCCGGGACAGAGGAGCACCGAGAGGATCGCGGGCTGTCGTGATCTCAGGACGCGGCGCCCCATCGGGAGCAGGGCTCCCTTCCGTTCGCCGGATGGGCGGGCCTCCATGCCCAGATCCTCCACTCCCGTGCTGACCAGCAGGGCATCCGGATCCTCCACCCAGAGGTGGACGTCGGACACCAGGGACTCCCCCGAGTTCGGTTGCCGGGGAACCAGGAGAGGTTCCCGCGACGCGCCCACCTCCTGGGTGGCCATGTCCATCATCGCCAGGCTCAGGGCGTACAGTCCCGGCATCAGCGCGCACCCCGTCTCGTAGACCAGCGTCCCCTCTGCGCCGGATCGCGGCACGCTCACCGGCACTTCGACGTCCACCTGACAGGCGGTGTCGCCGCTGCGCCAGGCCTCCCCTCGGATGCGCACGCGTCCTTCCAGCCGATCGCGCCCCGAGGGGAGCAGGGTCATCGAGGAGAGGGGGACCATGGCCTTGACCAGCACGCGTCGCCCGAACCGGGTGGGGGCGAGGGCGAACGCCTCCAGGCTGACCGGCAGCGTCCGATGCATGGTCGGCACGTCGAGCGCCGAGCGCATCACCCGATCGCGGCGCTCTCCCGGAGCGTAGTCGATGAAGTAGGGGCGGTGGCGCACGTCGTACTTGCGCGGCTTGCCGTCGGGCCCGGGGCGCAGCTGCACGATCAGGCTGTGCCGGGCGTTGTCGCCGGCCCCCGGGCTCTTGTATCCGATCAAGTAGTGGCAGGCCATGTCCTGCCGGGCCACAGCCAGGACCTTCCCAACGTCGTTTGTGCGCTGGATGGCGCGGCCCCCCGTTTCGAGAGCCAGGGTCGACTGGAGCGCGAGAGCCGCGTCCAGGCCGCTGCGGGAGGCGGAGGTGACGTCCAGCCGGAACGGCGATTCGAAGTCCTCGGTGGGGTCGGGGCTTCGCGCGAGCGCGGTCTGCGAGATGTCATCCAGGCCGGAGGCATGCACAGTGTACAGGGCCACGCCCGCGGCGTTGGCCTCACGGGTCAGGCGGAGAAGCTCGGTCTTGATGTCGATACCCACGGAGGAGGGTGTCCCGCGGGCCAGCGCCAGGTACTGGATCCCTGGCTCGTCGCGCAGAGTGTCGCTGAACAGGACCAGCGCCTTGCGCCCAGGAAGGGTGGCCAGCGCGGGCATGAGGTCCTCCATGGCCCTGAGGGTGCGGCGCGTGCGGAGCTCCTCCTCGGTGGCGAAGGTCGCGGCCAGGTGAAGACGCCCCACGCAAGTGCCAACCTCCCGGGGGTCGCATGGGCGGGATTGCACGTCGCGTGACTTGCCCGGCTCCTCGAGGACTTCGGTCTCCAGCGAGGTCACGTCGGGGATCAGCTCGTCGAGCCTGGCGATCAGCGTCTCGCGCGATGACGTGAAGTCCTGGATGAGCCGCAGCTGGTTCTTGTGGGCCAGGATCATGATCTGCTCGCCCGACAGGTCGGTCGAGGCCAGGTACCGCCTGGCCGCGCCGAGCGCCTGGTGGCGGCCCGCCATGCTCAGGTGGGAGAAATCGAACATCAGCACGATACTGCGCGCGCCCGCCGATGGCTGTGGCTCAGCGGTGGGCTCCTGCTCCAGCGCCTGGGACGCCGTGGCCACCGCCGCGGGGGCGCTCCGGGGCTCCGGCAGCGGCGTGCAGTGCTCCTCGAAGGTCTCGATGTCTCCCACGGCAACCGGGAGGCGGTCCACCAGCAGCTCGAAGTCGGCCTGGGTCAGGCCCGCCACAGGCTGGTCCTTGGAGTCGCGCACCACCACGTCGATCAGCACCAGAGGGACCTGGACGATCTCGGTGGATCCGATGCGGCGCGGCGTCTCGGAAGGGGGAGGTGCGGGAACTGCGAAGCCGGCGAGGAGAACGGCAGCGGTCAGGGCCAGGACGATCGGGGAGCGCCTCATGATCCCTCCATAATGTCCCGAGGCGCTTCCCGGTTATGGGACTTCGTCTCGGGCCTCAGCGGCGCCCGGCTTTGTCCTTGGCCACGATGGGGTTCACGATGACCGCCTTGGGAGGGGCCGTGGCGCGGCCGGCGTCCTCCACCCAGGCCTCGATGTTCTCCACGTCCATCACCGCCCGATCCCCGGGGCGGAAGTAGAAGGCCAGCTCCTGGCCCCCGCGGCCCACCTCGGCGCGATCGAGCACGTACACCTCGTCCTGGCCCGAGGCCAGGGACTGCCTGTAAGACACGATGTGGCGCACATGGATGACGGTGCGCAGCCACGAATTCCTGCGGAGCCCCGGCAGGAAGCTCTGCCGGCGGGTGGAGGGATCCTCCCGCGTGAGCGTGAACGTCATCTCCCGTGCCTTCTCGTCATACGCCAGGTCTGCCCCCGTGAAGGTGGCCTCGCGCAGCGGCGCCATGGCCTTCAGGAAGGAGTCGCGGTCCGATATCTGCTGCTTCATGGCCGCTATTCTAGCCTTGGCCGGGTCATAATGTCGCCATGAGCGAGGCCCTGCGACACGCCATGCCTCTGATGGTGGTGGCTCTCTGCGTGCTGGCCATCGCCTACCGCTACTACAGCGCCTTTCTGGCCAGCCGGGTGGCGGTGCTCGACCCGTCGCGCATCACGCCCGCGCACCGGCTCAACGACGGCCAGAACTACGTCCCCACGAACCGGTGGGTGCTGTTCGGCCACCACTTCGCCGCCATCACGGGGGCGGGCCCGCTCATCGGGCCCGTCCTGGCCGCGCAGTTCGGCTTCCTGCCGGGGCTCCTCTGGATCCTGATCGGGGTGGTCCTGGCCGGGGCGGTGCAGGACTTCATCATCCTGTTCGCCTCCACGCGCCGCGACGGCCGATCGCTGGCCGACATCGCGCGCACCGAGATCGGGCCCGTGAGCGGAGTGGTCTCGGCGCTGGCCATCCTGTTCATCATCGTCATTGCCCTGGCCGGCCTGGGCATGGCGGTGGTCAACGCGCTGAGGGACTCGTCCTGGGGCACCTTCACCATCGCCTGCAGCATCCCGCTGGCCCTGTACATGGGGCTGCACATGTACGTGCTGCGCAAGGGGCGCATCGCCGAGGCCACCGTGATCGGCGTGGCCGGACTGCTGGCGGCGGTGGTGGCCGGCGCGTGGATCCCCGGGTCGTCCCTGGCCCCGTGGTTCACGTACGATCGCACCGGGATCACCCTGCTCATCGCAGCGTACGGCTTCATCGCCTCGGTGCTGCCGGTCTGGCTGCTGCTGTGCCCCCGGGACTACCTGTCGTCGTACATGAAGCTGGGGACCATCGGCTTTCTGGTCCTGGGCGTGCTGGTGGTGAACCCCGAGCTGAAGATGCCCGCGCTGTCGAGCTTCGTGGGAGGCGGCGGGCCGATCATTCCCGGCAAGCTCTACCCGTTCGTGTTCATCACGGTGGCGTGCGGGGCCATCTCGGGGTTCCATGCCCTGGTGGGCTCCGGGACCACCCCCAAGATGATCGCCAACGAGCGGGACATCCGGCCGATCGGGTACGGCGCCATGCTCCTCGAGGGGCTGGTGGCCGTGACCTCGATGGTGGCAGCCTCGTGCCTCCATCCCGCCGACTACTTCGCGGTGAACGTCTCTCCCGAGCAGTACGCCAGGCTGGGGATGGAGCCGGTCAACCTGGCCGAGCTGTCCGCGCAGGTGGGCGAGAGCGTGGAGGGGCGCGTCGGGGGGGCCGTCTCGCTGGCGCTCGGGATGGCGCAGATCTTCACCGGCCTTCCTGGCATGCGCGGCCTGATGTCGTACTGGTACCACTTCGCGATCATGTTCGAGGCGCTGTTCATCCTCACCACCATCGACACCGGGACCCGCGTGGCGCGCTTCCTGGTCCAGGAGTTCGCCGGGCGCGTGTACGCCCCGCTGGGCCGCACCGACTGGCTCCCGGGAGCCATCATCTCGTCGCTCCTGGTGGTGACGGCCTGGAGCTACTTCATCCTGGCCGGAAGCATCCAGACCATCTGGCCCATGTTCGGCACCGCCAACCAGCTCCTGGCGGCCGTCGCCCTGTGCGTCGGCACCACCGTCCTCATCAACGCGGGGAGGGCGCGGTACGCCTGGGTCACGCTGCTGCCGCTGTCCTTCGTGGCGACCACCACGCTGGTGGCGGGATGGCTCAACGTGACCACCAACTTCCTGCCTCTCACGGGTGTCCCGGGGCGCCGGTTCGAGGGATGGCTCAACGCCCTGCTCACCCTGGCGATGATGGCCTGCGTGTCCGTCATCCTGGTGGATGCCGCCCGCCGCTGGACCGTCACCCTGCGTAGCGGCCGCGGGATCGGCTCGAGCGACATGGCCACCGCTCCCGCACGCGAGATCACAACAGACCGTGACCACTGACCCCCTTCCCAAGTGGTCACGCCCAGCCCCCCGCCCACCGCGATTCGATGCTGGAGCCGCCGAACTGTAGTGCGGCCGCGGGTTCAGTGCTCCGGGCAGCCCGATGTGTCGCGAGCCGCCGGGCGGCGACTGTCATGATAAGGAAGAGCTGCGGAGATCGCTGCCAGCCGCGCGCCGCCGCGATCAGCGGGCCGCGGAGCCTGAGGAAACGAGAACCACGGGCGGCGGGCCCGGCGGCACCACGATCAGCTTCTCGCCGGGGAGCAGAGAGTAATGGAGGAACTTGGCCACCTCGGACTCGAGCGTGAGATACAGGGTGAGGCGGAACTTCGTGCCGTCCTTTCCGGATGCGCCGCCGAACCATCCGCCGATCGTTCCGCGCAGGCCAGCCGCGAGCTCCGAGAGGCGCCGGGACGCCGTCTTCCCGATCGAGTCGTCCCGGGGTGATCGGATGTGGAAGATCACCTCTTCGTCGAACTGGATGAAGTACTCCGCGGGCGCGTCCACTCCCAGGATGCCGGCGTCGGTGTCCACGCTGGTGGCGCCCGTCTGGGAGGAGAGCTGGTTCGGATCGGAGTAGAGCAGGCCGGTGGTCCTGCCGGCTTCGGGATCGGGCGGGACCAGCTCGGGACGTCCCCCCTGCACGTCGTACACCGTGATCGGCTTGTCCAGCGCACGCCAGATGGCCTCGGGTGAGGCGGGGCGGCGAAGCCCTTCGTCCAGGAAGATCCCTTTCACCGGATAGGTCTTGAGGATCTTGCCGCGCATCCGGAACTCGAGCTGCCGGCTCTCCGCGTTGAAGAAAATGTAGGGTGGCTTGCCGGCGGCCCACTCCGTCTCGCGCTGCAGCAGGGCCGCCTCCCGCAGCAGGGTCCGCTTGCGGTGGAGAAGCTCGAGGTAGCGGTCCGACGACTTCTCTCCTGCCGCTCCGGCGTGGCTCAGCGTGCCGGCCAGCAGAACAACCGCGGCCATCGTCGCGCGACGGGAAGGGGAGGCCCCTCTGTTCATACGATGTACACGCGCGTGCCGATCTGCACCACCTTGAAGACCTCCTCGAGGTCCTTGGCTCCCATGCGCACGCATCCGTGGGTGACGTGCAGCCCCAGCGCGCGCTCGAACAGCGTCCCGTGAATCAGATAGCCGTCTCCCAGGTCGAGCGCGTAATCACCCAGTACCCCTTCCTCGACCCGCTCGGCAAAGCTCTTGGGCATCCCCTCGCCCGCCTCCACGAACGCCCAGTCGGGCTTCGTCCAGATGGGCTCGTTCACCTTGCGGCGCACCTGGAACTCGCCCCGCGGCGTGTCGAACACCCATGACCTGGGCTTGTCAGGATCCTGGAGGCGAACGCCGGAGCCCGTGGAGACGATGGCCTCGCGCAGCACAAGGTTGTCCTTCATGAGGAACAGGCGGTTGGCCCCCGTGTCGATGACCAGGTAAGTCCCGCGCGGGTTCATCGCCGCGAGCCGCTGCCGCAGCTTCTTGTTGGCCGCCTCCAGCTTGCCGACTTCCTTCTCCAGCGCGGCCACCGCGGCATCCACGCCGCCGGCTGGAGCCTCGATGCGATCCACGAAAGCGCCGTCCTGGCCGCCCCCGCGGGACCACTGCAGGGCGACCAGCCCCGCGATCACCAGCGCGGCCGAGGACAGCAGCAGGATGAGGGCGCGGGCCACCTTGCCGGCCAGCGTCCGCGGCTTCCGTGTGACCGGTGGCGGCTCTTCAGGGCCTGGCAGTTCGGGGCCTGTCAGAATGGTGTAAGGCATGCGCCCCCCTTCAGGGCGATCCGCTCGCGGAGGATCCTCCGCGAGCCGTGAGGGCGCGACGCGACGAGAATCGCACCCCGGCACGGCGGGTGGTCTCGTCCACCTCGAAGCCGACGATGGTGACCGGCGTGCCCACGCTCACGCGCTCGAACAGCTCGTCCATGTCGCGGTTGCGCAGCGCCACGCATCCGTCCGTCCAGTCCTCGCCTCGTCCGCCCTCGCCGTGGATCTCGATGAGGTTGCCGGGACCGGTGCGGCGCGAGATCTGCCCGCGCTTCTTCATGAGCTGGAAGCGCGCCAGATCCTGTTCGTTCGGATAGTTGAGCAGCAGGGCCTTGTACCACCGGGTCTGGCGCAGCCCGCGCTTCTCGGTGACGCGGTAGCGCCCTTCCGGCGTGGCCCGGTCCCCGGCCATCATCTTCACCTGGGTGCCGTTGATCCCCAGCTCGGCGCGGTAGGTGCGCAGACGCTGGCCGTCCGAGAGCAAGGTGAGGGTCCGACGCATCTTGTCCACGATGATGGCGCGTCCTCCCGTCGAGCTGGACCACGAGACCGTCTCCTGGACCCACCGCGCGTACTGGGCGCTGCGGGCGGGATCGGCGCTGGAATGGATCAGCTGAGAGAAGCGGGAGGCCGCGTCTTCCAGCCCCTCGTTGGCGGCACGGGCGGCGGCGGCCGCGCGGTCGAACCGTCCCGCGTCGTAGAGGACCCCCGCTTCCCGGCGGCTCACGCGCGCGCGGCTCACGGCCGATCGAATGGTGCTGCGCGGCGGGATGTACGACGACAGCCATTCCATCTGATCGAACCCTTTGTCCGCGCGCGTCATCAGTCTGAGGGCCCGCTCCCGCGTCTCGCGCTCCTCGCGCCGCGACAGGGAGAGGGCCAGGTCCGCGCGGCGGCGGGCCGTCTCCAGCAGCGCCTCGGCGCGCGCGAATGTGCGGCGCAGGCGGAGGCGCGAAAGCTGGTGCTGCATCTCGCGGGTGGCTGCGGTGAAGGCTTCCTCGGCCGCCCGTAGAGGCTCGGGAGCGAAGGCGGCCGCCCCGCCGGTGCCGGCGGCCTGGATCGCGCCGTGGGCGGCGTATTTGAGGGCGATGGGCGCATCCTCGCTCATGGCCAGGGCCATGAGGAAGCTTCCTCCCGCCACGAGCAGGGCCAGGCCGGGGAATACGAGTCGCCTGCCCCAGTGGCGCAGAGAGGGAGCCAGGCCGGGGAATACGAGCCGCCTGCGCCGGCGGCGCAGGGAGGGAGCCAGGCCGGGGAATACGAGCCAGCTGCGCCAGCGGCGCAGCGAGGAAGCCAGGCCGGAGAATGCGAGCCGCCTGCGCCGGCGGCGCGGGGCGGGAGCCGGGTCGGTGGCGGGATCGTCGGGAGAAGTGGGCCGGGAGGTAGGCTCAGGTTTCCACATGTTTCACTTTGGGGGACGTGGATGTGAACGCAGGACTCCCGGAATTTATGCCGCGGGCCGCCGGCCTGCAAC
>JBOGOC010000072.1:0-3753 GCA_050747525.1 Candidatus Polarisedimenticolia bacterium
CTTCTTCCCTCCGCAAACGGGACACGGGCCGCCCTTGAGCGACTGGTTCGTTGCCTTCTTCGGGTGCGAAGCCTTGTAGCGGCAGCGCGCGCACCTCCTCGCACCCTCGCTCTTGAGACCGCCGCACTCGCGACAGACGAAGTCGTGATCGACTCTGTGCGGAACCGACCGGCCCGAGAGGAAGGCCGCGACGCGACGCTCGCGTTCCGCCGGAAGAAGCGGCGCAGGCTTGTGGTTCAGACACGCCCAGCAGTTCGTCTCGCCCGCTGCCCGGTACCTGGAGAGATCGCAGCCGCAGCCGTCGCACGTGCCAGGCGGTGCCGTCGCGCTCTTGCGCGCCGCGCCCGGCCGTTCGACGACTATTTTTGTGAAGTCTTCGCCGCCTCGCATCTTGTCTCTCTGCTGCATGAGCGCCGGGGCTACGTTTCCCGGTAGCCAGGAATCGGTGGCGGCGGGCTCTGCTCGACAAGCTCTTGGACCAGCTCGTTGACCGTGTCCAGGCCCTGGCCGTAGGCATAGTTGATCTTGACGAACGGCTCCCACTTCTCAGGCAGCGCGTCTTTGGGATAGATCGCCTCAACTGGGCACTCCGGCTCGCAGGCGCCGCAGTCGATGCACTCGGCAGGCGAGATGTACAGCATGTCCGGAAGATCTTCGCTGGACTGCTTGGGCACATAGAAGCAGTCGACCGGGCAGACGGCCACGCAGGCCGTGTCCTTGCAGTCCCGGCACAGTCTGGAAACGGTGTACGTCATCGCGTGCGCTCCTTGGAATGCCCCGCAGGGGCGCCCTTAAGATAACACGCGACCCGCATGTATGTGGTATGGATCCCGCGGGATACGCACATGGCAGCGCGGCGGGTCATCGTGGTGGGCGCGGGGATCATGGGGCTCTGGTCCGCCCTGCGCCTCCGCCTGGAGGGCCATGACGTCGTGGTCGTCGACGCCTGGGGGGCCGGCCACTCCAGGGGCACCTCGGGCGATGAGAGCCGCGTCATCCGTGCCGGCTACGGCGGTGCCCGCCTTTACGTCCGATGGGCGGAACGGTCCCTGAAGCTGTGGTCCGCCTGGGGGGAAAGCCGCCGCCACCACCACCGCCGCCCGATGCTCATCCGCTGCGGCGTTCTCTGGATGGTGGGGCGCGACCCCTCTTCGGCCCGCTACGCGGATCGCGTGGTGGAGGACCTCGAGGCCATCGCCTTCCCGCACGTCAGGATGGAGGCGGACGCGATGACGCGCGCCTGGCCGCAGATGCGTCTCTCCGGGATTCAATGGGGAGTGCTGGAGCCCGTCTCGGGGGCCCTGCTGGCCCGCGAGGCCTGCCTCGAGCTGCTGAGCGACTTGCAGGAGCGCGGGGGCGTCTTTCGCCAGGCCCGCGTGCGCGTGGACCGGACGCTCGATGCCTCCGTCCGCCGATCCGGACGAGGCGGGCGCCTGGGCGGCGTGACACTGGACACGGGAGAGCGCCTGGAGTCTGACGTCACGCTGTTCGCCTGCGGTCCCTGGCTGGCGTCGATGTTTCCGCGACTGGTGGGATCGCGGCTGCGTGTCACGCGCAAGGAGGTCTTCTACTTCGGGACCCCCATCGGCGACGACCGCTTCGACGCGGCCCGCCTTCCCGTGTGGATGGAGCTGGGGACCGACTGCTACGGGCTGCCGGCCATGAACGGCAAGGGGTTCAAGCTGCACCCGGACCTGCCGGGGCGCCGCGTGGATCCCACCACCATGGATCGCCGGACTTCTCCCGCCTGCCTGCGCATGGCCCGCGCCGCCCTGCGGCGGCGCTTCCCCGATCTGCGGGATGCCCCGGTGGTGGAGACCCGCGTGTGCCAGTACGAGAGCACGGCGGACGATCACATGTTCTTCGACCGCCACCCTCGGCTGGCCGACGTCTGGATCGTGGGGGGCGGCTCGGGGCACTGCTTCAAGCACGGTCCGGTCATCGGCGAGATGGTGGCCGAAGCGATTCACCGCGACACGCCCGAAGCGATCCCGCCCGAGCTGCGCTGGTCGCACACGGCATCCGGACGGAATTTCTGATGCCACGCTTCGCGGCCCGCACCGACGGCTGGAGCGCAACGCCGAATCCCCTCACCCGGGCCCTGGAGCGCCGCCGCGCGGCGGGACGCGAGGTGCTGGACCTCACCGAGTCGAACCCCACGCGCTGCGGCTTCGCGTACCCGTCCGAGGAGATCCTGGAGGCGCTCTCGGGCTCGTCCGCGCTGCGCTACGAGCCTGATCCTCTGGGGATGCCGGCCGCGCGTGCCGCGATCGCGGACGACTACGCGGCGCGTGGAACGAGCGTCCTGCCGGATCGGCTGCTGCTGACGGCCAGCACCAGCGAGGCCTATGGCTTCCTGTTCAAGCTGCTGGCGGATCCGGGCGGCCGCGTGCTGGTGCCATCCCCGAGCTATCCGCTGTTCGAGCTGCTCGCGCAGACGCACGACGTGGTCCTGCGCCACTACCCCCTGCTCTCCGGCCGGCGCTTTGCCATCGACCGGGAGGCCCTCGAGGTGGCGGTCGGCGATGGGGCCGCCGCCCTGCTGGTCGTGAATCCCGGAAACCCCACCGGGACCTTCCTGAGCCGGGACGACGCCGAGGCGCTGCTGGGCCTGTGCGCGAGGGCGGGGATCCCGCTGATCTGCGACGAGGTGTTCGGCGACTACGGATGGGCCGGCGATCCCGCGCAGCCGGGCACGCTGGCGGGGCCGCGCGACGAAGGCCTGGTGTTCGTGCTCAATGGTCTGTCCAAGATGCTGGCGCTTCCCCAGCTCAAGCTGGGCTGGATCGCGGCCGGAGGCGCCGCCGCCGAGGTGGCCGAGGCGATGCGCCGCCTGGAGATTATCGCCGACACGTTCCTGTCGGTGGCGACCCCGGTGCAGGCAGGCCTGCGCCGTCTGCTCTCACTGCGGCCCGCCGTCCAGGCGATGGTGCTCGAACGGGTGAGTTCCAACCGGCGCTGGCTCGAGGCGGCCGTGCCGGCTCATTCTTCGTGCCGGCTTCTGCCGGCCGAAGGGGGCTGGGCCTCGATCCTCCAGGTCCCCCGCACAAGGCCCGACGATGGCTGGGCCCTCGAGCTGCTCGAAGAGGATGGCGTCCTGGTCCATCCGGGCTATTTCTTCGACTTCCACGATGACGGGCACCTGGTGCTGAGCCTTCTGCCGCCACCGTCCGTGTTTCAGGATGGAGTGACCCGGCTGCTGGCCCGGGTGACGGGGCCGGATCAGCGTCCGTAGCGCCCCATCAGCTCGCCCTGAGCCAGGACATGGCCGCGCATCGCCTTCTCCACGTCGGCCTTGCGGGCCCCGGCGTCGACGCTCAGGGGCGCATCCAGCGCGTAGACGCGAAAGAAATAACGGTGCGGCGGCCCCGGCGGCGGGCAGGGGCCTCCGTAGCCGACCCGCCCGAAGTCGGTCTTCCCCTGCCGTGCCCCTGTGGGGAGCTCCGGATCCGTGGGAAATTTCCCCGACAACGATCGGGTCTCGGGCGGCAGGTTGAACAGCACCCAGTGCACCCATGTGCCCGAGGGCGCGTCCGGGTCGTCGCAGATGAGCGCGAGGCTGCGTGTCCCTTGCGGCGGCTCGGTCCACGCGAGTGGAGGGGAGATGTCCGGCCCGTCGCAGGTGTGCACCGTGGGGATGTCGCCGCCGGGGATGAACGCGCTGCTGGTGAGCTGCAGAGCGGCGGGAGCGGTCATGGCGGCCTCGAAGCGCCTCCGCGCGCCGGGTTCCTGGGTCAGGCAGGAAACGCGCGG
>JBOGOC010000073.1:0-2294 GCA_050747525.1 Candidatus Polarisedimenticolia bacterium
TGGCCAGAACTTGCCGTCTGAAGGTTCTGGGAGGTTCACCCGCGGGTCTCCAGAGGAAGACAAAGGGGAAGATCTCCTCGGACTCCTCCCCCTTGCGGCGGTGGGCATAGCGGAAGGCGTACCCGTCGGCGTCCTGAGCGGCAGTCGCGGAGAAGAGTCCACTTCCTGCGCGGGTGGAAGCAACGGGGCCGAGCTCCTATCCTCCCATCCTCTCCGCCGCCTTCAGCGCCGCCTCGTACCCCTTCTCGGCGCGAATCTTCTTGATGGCGGCAGCGGCCCGGGGCTTCAGGCCCCGCAGCGTGCCCATGTAGCGGCCCTGCAGCTTGAGGGCAGCGCGGCGCTTGGGCGTGATGGTGATGGTCCGGCGGGCCGGTGCCGACGCGATGCGCCGGCTGCCGTTGCGGCCGTTCTTCACAGCCTCCTCCAGCGCCGGCCCCATCTTTGCGAATGCGGCCGCCAGCTGGGCGAAGGAGCGGCGGATCACGAGTATCTCTCGGGCGACAGACTGTCGAGCCATGGCGTATCTCCACAGGGCAGGTGAGAGGGACCGGATTGACGACTTACGGGGCGACTCTACCACAGGCTATTGAGGAGCGGGAAACCGCCCTCACATCCGCCGGCACACTCAACTGTTGCGGCTCGACTCTATCTTGGGGTATAAGACATTCACCCTGCCCGGGGAGAACGCATGACGCGACGTCCCCTGCTCTTCCTGCCCATCCTCGTCCTTGCCATCACCAGCGGCCTGGCCGCCGAGATCGCCAAGGTGGTGGCCGTTGTCGATGGCGACACGATCAAGGTCGAGCTCCCCTCGGGTGTCGAAACGGTCCGGCTCATCGGCGTCGATACTCCTGAGACCATCCACCCGCAGAAGCCGGTCGAGCACTTCGGCAAGGAAGCCTCCGCCTTCACCACTCGGGTGTCGTTCGGCCAGGTCGTCCGCCTCGAAGACGACCCCCAAGGGGCCAACCGCGACAAGTATGCGCGACTGCTGCGCTACGTTTTCCTCCCTGACGGGAAGCTGCTCAACGCAGTCTGCGGGGGTCCCGGACGCGAGTACTCTGTATCGCACCGAGCCGCCCGTGGCCTCCATGCTGCGGAGTTTCCTCGTATACCTTGCCTTTATCGCGGGGATCTTCATCACGACAAACGACCCATTTGGAAACCCCACGCCCGACCAGTACGTCAGGATGGCAGGGCTGCTCTCGTTCCTATCGTTCGTGGTCGGATATGACCCTACGCGATTCCAGACCTTCCTCTCGCTCAAGCCTGGAGGAACGAAGCAATAGTGCCCATGACAACGTTACTACCGACCGCTGAGCCGCCGCAGATTCCGCTCCGCCTCCGCAAGCGTGGGATCCAGCTGCAGCGCGAGGCGGAAATCGGCTTCCGCGCCGGCACGGTCGCCCAGCTTTCCCTTCACGAGCCCGCGGTTGTTGTGGGCCTGGGCGTCGGCGGCATGAAGCGAAATGGCCTCGTCAAAGCTGGCCAGCGCCTTCTTGAGCTTTCCCATGCTCATGAGGTCGATGCCGGCGTTGTACCGGGCGGCGGGCAGCTGTGGATGCAGTCTCAGCGCCTTCCTGTAGCGTCGAAGAGCGTCCTTCGGTTTCCCCTGTTTGCTGAGCGCGACACCCTGGTTGGACAGCAGATGTGCGATGACATCGTCGTCGGTCAGGTCGCGCATGAACACGCCGGCGTCGATCGCTGCCTGGTCGATCTTGTACCGACGGCGGTAAATGTCGTCGTCGAGCTCGGTGCCGCCCTCCATCAGCTCGACGTTGCGGACCCTGTCCGGCAGCCGGACACGGACGAACACGTGAACCGGCGTGGCCACGGCGTGGGCGTCGAGGCCCAGCTGGCGGGCCATCGAGAGGTAGACGATGGCCAGGGTGACGCAAGTACCGCGGCGGTTCTCGAGGACGGCAACCATCGAGGAGCCTTCGACGGACGCTGGGTCGGAGATGGGGATGAAGCCGGAAGGGCCGAAGAAGTGGGCGTTGAGCGTGTCGAGCGGCGTGCTTCCGCCGCGGAGGCCGTCCGCCTCGCGTTCAAGATCTGCCAACAGAGAACGAGGGGCTCGTCTCTCATCGGTTGAAAGGGCTCGCGCAACCAGGTCCTGGCCAGCAGAGATATCTCTCGGCGCAAGGAGAAGGGACAGCGCGATAAACGCATGAACGATTCGCGGGGTTCGCACGAGAAACACTTTGACACGGATTGCGAAACACGGTAGAAGAGGATTCACGAGTGCCGGCCACCTCCTGGCCACGGGGCGCCGCGTCCACTCGCAGGCTTCA
>JBOGOC010000074.1:0-9483 GCA_050747525.1 Candidatus Polarisedimenticolia bacterium
TTATCGAGGTCTTCTACAATCGGCAGCGCCGGCACTCGTACCTCGGCTATCGAACCCCGGAGGAGTTTGAGAAAGCCGAGTTGGGGGCCGCATAACATACCTGTCCACGAAACTGAGGGAAGTTCGGGCTCAGAGGGTCTCTTCGACCACTCCCCACCGCCGGCCTTGCGTAGATGTGGTCGCCGCCGTGTCGGGCAATCTGCGCCGAACGAAGACCGGATGATCGCGCGCGCTCCTACGATCACGGTCCTGGTCTTCTCTCTTCTGAAGCCTTGGGGGGATGAGCTGAATCTATCTGGATGCCGCAGGCCGGGCGGCGAGGAATGGTCGACGAGGGCGACGAGTCTCTTCGCGAGCGCCGGAGGCGCGACCGTGACGGCTGTTCAGCGCTTGCGCGCGGTTGTCGTCGCTGCGGGGGCCCGCTTGTCGCCGTTGTAGTGGCGCTTGAACGCCTCCACCACGGCTGTGGCCACCTTCTGGCGGAAGCTCTCCTGACCGATCAGCGCGGCATCCTTCCCGTTGGCCAGATTGACCACCTCGAGCAGCAGGCTCTGAGGCACCAGGCTGCTGCGGATGACCGCCGGGGCGTACGTGCGCCGCATGCGGATCACGTGGTCCCTCACCGGCTTGTCGGCATGCACCGGAAGGCCCGCCGACCGGAAAGAGTCCACGATGCGCGAGGCCAGGCGCCGGGAGAAGCCCTCCGAGCGCTCCCGTTCCTGAGGGCTGAACTTCACGTAGCGCAGCTCGGTGACCTCGCGGCGCTCGTAGAGTCGCCCGGCGTGCCCGTAAGTCTGATCGCGGAAATTCTGCCCCGGCACGTACACCATGGCCCCCCGCGCTGAGGGGTGCAGGGAGTCGGCGTGCAGGCTCAGGAAGACCACCTTTTGTGGATCGGCCCCCTCGCGCAGCAGCCTTCTGTAGTACGAGTTCACGAGATACCAGCGCAGGTTGACCCCGGCGGTGGTGACGTGCGGCTGGCGCATTTCGTACACGGGCGTGGTGAGGAGATGCTCGTCACGGTCGATGAGGAAGGGGCCCGGCAGGGGCTGGAAGCCGCTGCTGCGGTCACGCAGCGTGGTGAGCACTTTGGCCCCGGTCGTCTTCTCGACCAGCTCCTTGATGCGGCACATGATGTCGTAGACGTAGTCGTCCTCGTGAACGCCGTTGTGTCGCGCTCCGATGTCGTCGCCGCCGTGCCCAGCATCCAGAATGATGTGCACGCCCCTCAGATCGCTGGCCTGGGCCGTGATCCGGTAGCGGCCGGCCGCGGCCAGCCCCGCTTCATAGGAAGCCCTGCGCGGGTCCCCCTCAGGCAGGTACTCGGGAAGGATCAGCTCCAGAGGGATCTTCACCGGGAATCCAGCGGGGATGGAGCGCGTGTCGCGGATGCCGCTCAGGGCCGACACCTGCCGCGCCACCTGGGCCACCTCGCCGGGATCCAGGCGCCCCGTGTACTTCATGATGACGGACGAATAGAGCGCTTCTCCGCGCTTGAGCCGGTAGATCGCGTAGGGACCCTTCGGGTCATCCACGAATGTCAGGTCTCCGGCCGTGCGCGGGCGGCTCGGCCGGGATGGCGCCGTGGGCGCGGGAGGCTCCGGTCCGGGCGGCTGCTCTCCTTCGGTGGCCTTGGCCACGGGCTCCTGAGCGGGAGGAGGCGGGGCAGGGACCAGCTCGGAGAGCGCGTCGTCGTCACGGAAGGCGGGAAGCAGCAGCTCGAGGGGGACAACCACCTCGGTGCCGGCCTGCAGGGACTTCGACGGGATGCCATTGGATTCGGCCAGGTCGCCGGCCCGCCCTGGATCTCCGGTCAACCAGAACGCGATGCTCTCGAGGCGCTGGCCGTCGTCTCCTGGAGGAACGCGATGGACCCATCCTTCCTCCTCCGGCCCGTCTCCCGGAAAGAGCGCGGCCACGGCGCGCGCCTTGAAGGCCGGTGTGAGCGAATCGAAGGGGATGGCGTAGAAGAGCCCGGGCCTGACCGCCCGGCCCTGATTCGCCGACTCCAGCGCGGCCCAGGCCCGCTCCGAACCGCAGTAGCGCTGCGCCATCGAGACGTAGCTGTCGTTCTGCCCGGCCTGCACCTCGAGGAAGATGGCGTTGGCCAGCTCCAGCGTGGCGACGGTCCTGTCGTCCACCGCGGCGCGCCGGGCCGCACGGGCCTGGGGACCCCGCGCCCACGAGCCGGCCGTCATCATGACGATCAGTATGACGAGCACCGCCGCGGGGACTCTCCGCCGCGTGGGGGTCCGGCCGATCACCGCCGCGCTCAGGAGGCCACCGCGAGAGGCGGCGCCGACGCCGAGACGTTCAGGAGCGCTTCAAGGGCCGCTCCCGTGGAGAGAAGAGTCGCTTCGTCGAAGTGCGTCGCGATGATCTGGCATCCCATGGGAAGCCCGTCACGCGTGAAGCCGCAGGGGATCGACAGCGCCGGCAGCCCCGCCAGGTTGGCCGTCACCGTATAGATGTCCGACAGGTACATCGCCAGCGGGTCATCCAGCTTCTCCCCCAGCCGGAAGGCCGGCGATGGCGTGGTGGGCGAGAGCAGGACGTCCACGTCCCGGAACGCTCGCTCGAAGTCCCTGCGGATCAGGGCGCGCACCTTCATCGCCCGCACGTAATAGGCATCGTAGTATCCGGCCGACAGCGCGTACGTGCCCAGCATGATGCGCCGCTTCACCTCGGCGCCGAAGCCGGCCTCGCGGGTCTCACGGTACATCTCCTTGAGCGACCCGGCCCGCTCGTCGCGCCACCCGTACCTGACCCCGTCGAACCGCGCCAGGTTGGACGATGCCTCGGCCGTGGCCACCAGGTAGTAGGTCGCGATGGCGTACGGAGAGTTCGGCAGCGAGACGCTGGTCACGCGCGCCCCGGCCTCCTGGAGGACCGACCGGCAGCGCTCTATCCCCTGCCTGACCTCGGGATCGAGCGCCTCGGAGAGGAACTCGTCCGGCATGCCCACCTTCAACCCCTGCAGGGAGCCGCCCTCGGCAGCCGCGGCGTAGTCATCCACGTCGTGACGCGAGCTGGTCATGTCCCTTGGGTCGTGCCCGGCCATGGCCTGGAGCATGAGGGCCGCATCGCGCACCGTGCGGGTGATGGGGCCGGCCTGATCCAGCGAGGACGCGAAGGCCACCAGACCGTACCGCGAGACGCGCCCGTAGGTGGGCTTCAGCCCGACCGTCCCCGTGAAGGCGGCGGGCTGGCGGATCGATCCGCCCGTGTCGGTCCCCACGGCCATCGGAACCTGAAGCGCCGCGACAGCCGCCGCAGAGCCCCCGCTCGATCCTCCCGGCACGCGCGTCAGATCGCGCGGATTGCAGGTCGGACCATACGCGGAGTGCTCGGTGGATGAACCCATGGCAAACTCGTCCATGTTGGTCTTGCCGACGATGACCGCCCCGGCGGAACGGAGCCTAGAGACGCACGTGGCGTCGAACGGAGGGATGAAGCCCTTCAGGATGCGCGAGCCGCAGGTGCCCGGCAGCCCGCTCACGCACACCACATCCTTGATCGCCGCCGGCACCGCGGCCAGCAGACCCGGCGCCTCGCCGCGTGCCCGCGCCTTGTCCAGATCCGCCGCCTGCCGCAGGGCCCCGTCCCGATCGACCGTGATGAACGCATGAATCGAGGGCTCCGTGGCCTCGATTCGATCAAGATGCGCGCGGGTGATCTCCTCCGCGGAGGCCTCTCCCCGGGCGAACAGATCACGAAGAGAGAACGAGTCCAGGCCTGCCAGGGGCTCCCCGGCCCTCCCCAGGGCTGTCATCCGATGACTCTGGGGACCTTGAAATGCCCTCGGACCGAAGAGGGGGAGTTGGCAAGGGCCTCTTCGGGAGCGAGGCACGCGGCCGGAGCGTCATCGCGCAGCAGGGGCTCTGCACCAGGCTCGGCCGGAACCGGCTCCACCCCCTCGACGTCCACGGCCGAAAGCTGGGCCACGTAGTCCAGGATCCGGTCCAACTCCCCCGTCAAACGGTCCACTTCGTCGGCCGACAGGTTGAGCTGTGCGAGGCCGGCGATGCGCTTCACATGATCGGGGGTGATCCTCATGGCGGGGCGTGTGCTCCCTCCGGACGCCGGGGGCCGCATGTTAGTGCAGGATTCGTCACACTTTCAACGCGCTTTGACTTTCGCCTCATCGTCCATAGGTTCTCCGCATGTTCCCTCTCCGCCCGTTGCCGCTTTTCGCCTTGCTCGCCGCGGCCTGCCTGGCCGTGGCATCGGACACGTTGTCCGATGCCACGGCATCGGACACGTCGCCCCCCCGGGCCCAGGTGGAGGTTCGGGCGCTGGTCATCGACCCCCTCGGCACGCGGAGCGTGGACACCGCCCGCGCCCGCGTCCCGGTCGGCGCGACGGGGCTGCTCGTCCGCCGCGTGCCGTACGCCGGCCCGCCCCTGTCGTTCCGGCTGAGGGTCAAGGTGGGGATCCCCGGGACTGAAGGGATGCCCATCACCATGGTGAGCGAGACCTGGAGCGGCGACACCGCCGGCGAGCCGGCCGAGGAGGCCATCTCCCGGCGCGAGGAGACGGCCACTCTGGGGCCGGACAGCTCGTATCTGATGGAGATCGCCCACGATCCCGCGGCCGACCGCCGGATCGTTCTGAGCATCTCGGCCAGGCCGGCATCCGATGCCGAAGATGTTCCGGCCGTCGTCCCGGCCCCCTCGGGCCGCGCCGTGTCATTCCTTCTCGAGGTCATCCGCGAGCAGGATGGGAAGGTCGACCCGCCGGATGTCCAGACACTCACCTCTCTCGTGGGGCTCACCGTCACGTATTCGTCGGGGGTGCGCCTTCTGGCTCCGGGGGGGGACACGCAGGGGGAGGGCTTCGTCGGCCTGTCGGTGGTCCTCAAAGCGGAGCAGGTGCAGGACCGCCTCGTGAGCGTTGGAGTGACCCTCTCCGGGGCCGAGTTCGCGGACGCCGAACGGCGGCGCCTGCAGCCTTTCGAGCATCTGGCGGTCCGGACAGTGCCGTCCGGCGCCGCATTCGACGTATCCGTCGAAATCCCGCCCGGGGTGCGTTATCAGGTGCGGGTGACCCCTTCGCTGGCCCCCTGATCGGGATGATCCCGACGCCAGCGACGGTCCCGTAAACTAAACGACCCTCACGCGGGTCTATCGATATGCATTCGGGCGATCCGGCCAGGGCCCGACCCATCCTCAAGTTCCCCGCCGGATCGAGCGATTTGGCGCATGGTGTCGTGTTTCCTTGACACCTATGCGTTCCTGTGGTATTTGAGTTGGTCTATTCAACGCTTGGGGCGGAGGAACGCTTCGACCAGATTCACCACCGGGTCGTGCCGGTGTCCAGGGTCCTCATCCGGCCATTTCACGCGGAGATCCGGCACTTCGTGTGACGACGACCCCCGGTCCAGTGGAGGAATTCCATGTCGGCACGACGCTTCAGCTACACCCTCGCGGCACTGCTCCTTCTGCAGGGGCTGACCTCATCCGCGCTGCTTGCGCAGGCAACGACCGCGACCGTCAAGGGGCGCGTCGTCGACACGGACGGTGGCGGCCTCCCGGGCGTCGTCGTCATCATCAAAAGCAAGAACCAGCCCACCGGCAACAAGCAGGTCGTCACCGACATCGAAGGGAACTACCGGATCCCGCTTCTCCCTCCGGCCAACGACTACACCATCCGCGTCGACTACCCGGGCTTCGCCCCCCTGGAGGTAGGCCCTCTGGATCTGGATCCCGGCAAGATGGTGGTCCAGGACATGACGCTGCGAAGCGACGCCGAGACGACCGAGACCATCGTGGTCGAATCGCAGGGGAACATCGTCGACACGGAGTCGACCAAGACGGCCACCAGCTACAACGCCGAGTTCATCGAAGGGCTCCCCATCATCGGGCACAACTACCAGGACGTCCTGACCCTGGCTCCCGGGGTGACGGACACCGACGGCGACGGAAACCCCAACGTCCACGGCGCCCGCGACACGGGGCTGCAGTATCGCCTGGACGGGGGGAACATCACCGACCCCGTGAACGGCACCTTCGGCTCCAATCTCAACTCCGACATGATCGAAGAGCTGGAGGTCATCACTTCGGGCGCGTCGGCGGAGTACGGCCGGGCCGATGGCGGCTTCGCCAACATCATCACGAAGTCCGGCGGGAACGACTTCGAAGGGAAGCTCTCACTCGCATGGAGGGGCAGCTTCCTCAACGGGGATGGCGCCAACAACAACGACGTCACCAATTTCGAGAGCGACTTCCCCGACTACCATGACTTCCGCCCGATCCTCAGCCTGAGCGGCGCCATCGTGAAGGACAAGCTCTGGTACTTCGGCACCATCCAGTCGCTCGACACCGAGCTGCCGGTCAACCAGATTGGCGCCAACATCCTGATCACGTCGCGCGGCAACTACTCGTTCGGCAAGCTGACCTGGCAGGTCAATTCCTACAACAAGCTGGCGATGCAGGTGACCGGCGATCCCCGCACCTTCGAGGGGTTCGGGCTGCAGCTGGGGACCTCCCCCGATTCGGACTTCACCTTCGCCCAGGGGAGCCTCACACCACAGCTCAAGTGGACCTCCACCATCTCGCCGCAGCTCCTGCTGGAGTCGACCCTCACCAGCTACAACGGCCGCATCCAGGTGGACCCCGTGTCCAAGTTCTTCACGCCCACCACGGTGGAGCTCTCGGTCACCGACAACGACACGGTGCAGGCCAGGTACCCATGCAGGGCGGTGGACAACTGCAATCCGGCCAGGGGCGAAAAGCAGCAGTACGTGATCGACCTGATCACGGGCCAGACCAGCGGCCCCTTCCCAACTCAGCTCGACCAGAAGGCGACCCGCAACTCGATCAAGACCGACCTGTCGTACACCATCGAGGACGCGTGGGGGCAGCACAGCATCAAGAGCGGCATCGAGTTCCAGGACGAGAAGTTCAACGACGAGCCGCTGACCAACCCCATCCTGATCGACGTCACCGAGCCATTCCAGAACACCCTCAGCGGCGGATCCGGGGATCCCAGCGCGGTGGACGCGGTCCGAGGCTTCCAGATTCTGCAGACCTTCGAGCCTCTTCGTACGCCTCAGTCAGCCAACAGCTTCAACAGCGGGATCTACATCCAGGACTCCTGGAAGCCGCGCCCCAACCTGACCGTGAACGTCGGGCTGAGGGTGGATCGCGAGGACATCGACTCGTCCGGCTTCGAGTTCTTCGATCCGAGGCCCGAGCGGCGCCAGTCCATCGATCTCTGGCGGCAGGTGTGCAGCGAGCTGCACAATCGCGGCCTGGCGCAGGCCACCTCGAACTGCTACCAGATCGACGCCAATCCGGGGGCGTTCAACGGCAAGCCGCCGACCGACTTTTCGTCCTCTCCGGGGGCTCCGACCGGCTGGGTGACCGTCATTGATCCAGACTCCGCGATCGCCTATCTGGACCGCGTCAGCACGGACCAGAACCTTGGCAACGATGGCAACTGGCAGGTGGCCGAGGAAGCCGATTCGCTCTACCTGGATTTCACCAGCTTCTCCGAGCGGCAGACCGAGAACTTCCAGATCATCAACAACAACCTGGCGCCCCGCTTCAGCATCTCCTGGGATCCCTGGGCGGATGGCAAGACCAAGGCCTTCGCCACGTGGGGCCGTTACTACGACCGGCTCTTCCTGAGCACCGTGTCGCAGGAGATCGGGCCGGACCGGGTGAACTACCTCTTCCAGCCCGACGGCACCACCCACGTCATCAACGAGCAGAAGTTCTCTCAAGCGGCCTCCACGACGTCGGTCACGCAGACTGACAGGAACCTGAGCACCCCCTACACCGACGAGATGACGATCGGCTTCGAGCGCGAGCTGGCCCCCGAATGGTCGGCGAGCGTCACCTACATCAACAAGAAGGGGTGGGATCTCCTGCAGGATTCCGACCTGAACCACATGACCTGCGCCCAGCACAGCACGATCGGGATCGATCCGGGGGTGATCTGCGGCAGCGGCCCGGGATCGACCAACCTGGAGGAAGACCGCTTCGGGGACACGGGGACCGCCTTCGCCGGCTCGACGGAAGGGTCGGAGGGCGGCAATTTCCAGTTCGGCGGCGCCAGGAAGCCGAACGGCGCTCCCGACCTCTACGTCGTCAACAACGGCTTCAACCAGATCCTGCGGGTCTCGAACTCCAACAGCTACACATACGAGGCGATCGAGCTGAAGATCGTCAAGAGGCTGCACCGCAACTGGCAGATGCAGGCCAGCTACACGTTGTCGGAGGCTTTCGGGCAGGCCGAGCAGTTCCTCTCGGGCCTGGGGAATGACCCCCAGACGGTGGACGACGAAGAGGGCGTCCTCTCCTTCGACCAGACGCACATCGTGAAGTTCCAGGCGGTCACGCGTCTCCCGAAGGAGGTCTCCATCGGCAGCATCGTCCAGTGGGCCTCCGGGACTCCGTGGTCGGTGGTGCGGAACACCATCGACACAGACGATACGGGCAACAACATCTTCCGCACCTTCTATCCCTCGGCCCAGCGCAACGATGAGCGCAACACCGGGTACTGGACGGTGGACGGGCGCGTGGAGAAGAACTTCACCATCGGAAAGATTCAGGCGTCCGGCTATCTGAGCGTGGAGAACATCTTCAACGCCGACAACCTGTTCCTCAACGAGTACGACCAGACCCCGCGCGACGGCCTGGGCCTCGAAGGGTTCCGCGATTTCGGCCGCAGGTTCGAGGTGGGGGGCACGTTCAAGTTCTAGTCGAGGTGAGAAAGGGCTTTGAGGGGGCCACGCAGGTGGCCCCTTTTTTTTTGGATCTATAATGGGCCACGTGATTCCGACCCATCGTATGGAGATGCTGCCGATGCGCAAGATGCCCGCACGGCCGCGCGCGCGCCTGATGGCGGCCGCGGCGGTGTTCCTTGTGGGAGGCGGGCTGATCGCCGCCACCGATCCCTGGGATGCTCCCGACGCCAAGTGGCGGCAGGGGCCCGTGAAGTTCCTCCTGGCCAAGGAAGAAGACCAGGCCTACAAGAAGCTCAAGCAGGACGAGGAGAGGTCCACGTTCGTGGAAGAGTTCTGGGCGAAGCGCGACCCGACCCCCGGCACCCCCGAGAACGAATACCGCGCCGAGTTCTACCGGCGCGCTCGCGAGGCGGCCACTCGCTTCACCGAGGACAACGGGAAGGGATGGCAGGACGACAGGGGCAGGGTCTTCATCCTGTTCGGGCCCCCGGACGACACGACCCAGGGCTCGAGCTCCCTCGACTCCGGCACCGCCTCGGCCGGCGCGCCCCCGCCCGGGTTCGGCGCGGGCGGCGGCGACTCCGCCCCCCCATCTCCCACGCGCACCTTCAAGTTCATCTACCGGAACAATCCGCTGACCGGCAGAAAGGAGCGGCTCGAGCTGAACTTCACGTCGGAGCCCACCGGCGGCTACCGGCTGGACGAGAAGGTCGACTGGACCGCTCCCGTCCTGCGTGGCCTGGCCCCGTCACCGGCCCCTCAGCCGGCCGCGGCCGCAGCGGCCCCGCCCG
>JBOGOC010000075.1:0-29318 GCA_050747525.1 Candidatus Polarisedimenticolia bacterium
CGGGGCGGTACTACAACAGCTTCGTCGCGGACTTCGGCGGCGCGCCGCTGTGCATCGAGGGCGGGAACACGGGCACCAGCCAGACGGGGCCCAACACCAGCGGCGAGCGGGCCATCACGACGTACGCCGCGCTGGACCCGAACTTCCACACGGGGCCGGCGTCGGCATTCCAGCTCGAGCTGGAGGACAACACGTTCTTCTGCACGGGCAACGGTGGGGTGGTGCCCAACACGCCGGCGCTGGGAGCGGCGGCGGGCTGCGACACGGGCAAGGAGTACTACGACAACGGCGTGTTCACCAACGCGGCGCTGGACAACCAGTACCTGGCGTGCGGCACGACGCTGCCGATCCTGGGCCTGCAGCGCGTCGATGACGGCAACCCCGCCACGCCCAACCCGATCTTCGCCATCGATCCGCGGCCGGCGACAGGGAGTCCGCTGCTGACCACCAACCGGACCCCGCCGGCGGATGGCTTCTATTCGGCGGCTCCCTACCGGGGCGCCTTCGAGCCGGGCACGAACTGGCTCGGGGGCTGGAGCACCACGCAGGACCTGGGCATCATCGGCGCGTGCGACACTGGCTCGGCCGCATCCGTCCCGGATTTGGCTGGCAACTATGCGTGGGGCGGTCCCTTCGGGACGGACAACACCCGTTTCGAGTGGAGCGCGCCCACGGGAGCGACCGGGACGGAGCTGTACGACGTCCTGCGTTCCGCGAGCGCGTCCAACTTCACCACGGCCCTGTGCCTCGAGACCGACGATGAGGATCTGTCGGTCATCGATGCGGTGGTGCCCGCGGTGGGGGACGCGTTCTTCTACCTCGTGAGAGCCGGCAACCTGTGCGGCGATGGAGGTCTGGGCGCGAATTCGGCCGGTGTTCCGAGGACCGGCGCAAGCTGCCCGTAAAGGACATATGAACGAGAAGCGTCCCGCGGTTCGCAACAGCATGAGTGATTCGACAGGACGGCGGGCCGTGGAGACGCTTCTCTTGATACTGCTCCAGGGCGCGGCGGTCGCGATGGCGGCCTCCGCGCCCCCCGTTTCTTCCGGGCTTCTGGACCAGGCTTTCCAGTTCGCCACCGCCCTGGTGACGGACGACAACGACCGCACCCGTGCCCAGGAGGCGGTCGTCCAGGATCTCGCGGCAGGCGGCCATCTCGAAGACGCTTCCCGCAAGGCGAGCGGGATAGCCGGCTGGCGCCGCGGCACCGCGTATGCGGATCTGGCGGCTCATTACGCCGCCGCGGGCCGCGCGCAGGAGGCCCGTTCACTCCTCGACAAGGCACGGCAGTTTCAGAAGACCATCGGTGGGTGGCAGGAGAAGCGCATCGAGGCCCACGTGGCCTCGGCTCTGGCGGCCCTGGGCGAAACGAAGGAGGCCGATGCGCTCCTGCAGGGTCTTGCCGCCAGCGACGCGCAGTACGCGGGGCGTCCTTCAGCCGTCATGGGCCCCGTGCTGGCCTCGCGCGGAGACTTCGACGCCGCCATGACACGGCTCGACCAGCTCAAGGACGTCGTCGATCCGGACGTCCAGTGGTCGAGGGTGCAAGGGTACCTGGACATCGCGCGCCAGCAGAAGCTCGACCCGGCTCGCCGCCGGAAGGCGTGCGAGATGGCGCGCGGCGCGGCCGACAACATCCCGGGCTGGAGAAAGCCTCAGGCCCTGGCGCAGGTCGCCGACGTCCAGCGTGAGCTCATCTCGCCGGCCGAAGCACGCAAGACGCTCTCCGCGACGAAGGCGGATCTCGAGTCGCTGCCGGCCACGATGCCGGTGAGGGCCTCCCTGCTGGCCGAGGTGGCCGGCGCCTGGACGCGCGCCGGAGACACCACCCACGTGCGGACGCTGCTCGACAAGGCGGCCTCGGGAATCCCGGAGATGATGGTGATTGACAGGCCCGCCGGGTGGGCCGCGGTCGCCTCGGGATACATGGCTCTCAAGGACGAGGCCGGGGCGAAGCGCCATTACGACAAGTCCCTGACGGAAGCCGAAGGCCTGGTCAATGCACGTCCCCGCGTCCTTGCGGTGGTGGAGATCCTGCGCGAGATGGCTCGTGCCGGCTACGTTCCCGACGCGGCCACCACGGCACGCCTCGATGCGCTGAGGGCAGGGCTCAAGGATCCGTGGTGATCAGGCGCCTTTCCCTGATTCCGCTCGTTGTCCTGGCCCTGGCTATGAGTCCCGAGCTCCCTGCCCAGGAGCCGGCAGGGGCGATCCGCGGCATCGTCCAGGATCGGGATTTCCAGGTCCCCCTGTCCGGAGCCAGGATCCAGGTGGCCGGCACGGCGCTGGTGACGCTGACCTCGTCGGACGGCACCTTCCTGATTCAGGGAGTCCCTCCAGGCACCTACGCGCTGAGCGTCAGCAAGGGAGGATACGACCGCGAAGTGATCCCCAACGTCGCCGTCGGACTGTCGCGCATGACCGAGCTGCGCGTGGAGCTTGTGGCCGAGGTGGTGGTCATGGACGAGATGGTCATCACCGGAGCCGATCTGCCCATCTCGGGGGAGCTCGCGACCCTGGAGATCCGCGAGACCGCCATCTCGGTTCAGGACGCGCTGTCCTCGGAGATCATGAAGAAGGCCGGGGTGAGCGACGTGGCGGGCGCGCTCAAGCTGGTGGTGGGCGCGTCGGTGTCGGAAGGCAAGTACGCCACGGTGCGCGGGCTCAGTGACCGCTACACCGGCACCACGCTCAACGGCGTGCGCATCCCCAGCGCCGATCCTCGCCGCCGCGCCGTGCAGATCGACATGTTCCCCACCGGGACCATCGACAACCTGACCGTCACCAAGACCTTCACGCCCGACCTGCAGGGAGACTTCACCGGAGGAGGCCTCGACATCAGGACCAAGTCGATCCCGGACGGCACGGTGCTGTCCGTGAGCGGCTCCCTGGAGAACAACACGCTGACCTCGGGAAATGAGTTTCTGACCTACGTGGGAGGAGGCGTGGACACCTTCGGCTTTGCCAGCGGAAGGGAGCTGCCTGATGAGGTCGACGACCCGCTGCCGCGGCTCCCGACCTTCTCGCCGAGGCCCACGCCGGACCAGATGGCCGCCTCGCAGGCCTATGACCGCCTGGTGCGCTCCTTCGAGCCCTACATGGGCGTGGAACCGGTCACCGCGCCTTCCAACACGGGCTTCTCCCTGACCGCGGGGCGCCGCTTCGAGACCGAAGGGAAGATCGTGATGGGGCTGCTGGGGTCGCTCACCCAGAGCCGCAAGTTCGACGGCTATGTGGGGGGTGTGAACAACAGCGGCGGAGTGTCCGACCCAACCAGCGGGATCGGCATCTTCAGGGAGCGCGTCGACAACCGGGGGGTGGATGAAGTGCTATTGGGCGGGCTGCTGACCTTCGTGATCCAGCCCAACGGCAACCACGAGATCTCGACGCGCCTGGTGGCCAACCAGTCGGCGGAGGACGAGGCGAGGCTGCAGGTCCAGAGCGTTGCCGGCGACCTGTTCGAGCAGAACCAGGCCCTGCACTACACCGAAAGGGGGGTGACCTCCTGGCAGCTCAACGGCCTGCACCGGATGCCGGGCTGGCGCGACCTGAGCGTCGACTGGACCGGCTCGTACAACCAGACCCGCCAGGACGAGCCGGACGTGCGATTCTTCCGCAACATCTTCGATCAGTCGACGTTCACGAGTGAGCAGCCTGCCAACAGCACTTCGTTCCAGAATACCCGGCGCATCTTCCGGGAGGTGGGCGAGGACAACGTGCAGGGGATGGTGAACCTTACCCTTCCCTTCACCCAGTGGTCCCAGCAGCCCTCCCTCCTCAAGGGAGGCCTCTTCATCGACGCCACCGACCGGGATTACGAGCAGCGCTCCTTCTCCTACTCATTTGCGAACCCTCAAGTCGGTTCTCTTAGCAACCCGGCCCGCCGGGAGAACGTGGCCAAACGGAGTTACACGGGGGACGGCCCGGAGGATCTGTGGACCAACGTTTTCCTGGACGACAACAGGGTCGGCCTCGCCACCAACAACCCTCCCGCGCCCAACCAGCTCCTGTGGATCATCGAGGAAGCAAGACACACCGACGTGAACTACACCGGGGACCAGAGCATCAGCGCCGCCTACGCGATGGCGGACCTCCCGCTGGCGAAGAAGCTCAAGACAATCTTCGGGATCCGCTACGAGACCACCGGGCTGACCGTCATCCCCGTGAACGAGTTCACCGGGAACGTCGAGCTGATCGAGGTGCAGCCCAGCGGCGACCGCGCCATCGTCCTGGTCCCCCAGGAGGAGGCACAGGCCGAGATCGACGAGGCGGTGGTACTTCCCTCGGTGGGCCTGGTCTACGAGCCGGCTCCCCACATGAACCTGCGAGGCACGTGGAGCCGCACCCTGGCGCGCCCCACCTTCCGTGAGCTGGCTCCGGTGGCCACCGAGGAGTTCATCTTCGGCGACGAGTTCGTGGGCAACCCGGCCCTCACGCAGTCCCACATCACCAATTACGACCTGCGCTGGGAGTGGTTCCGGCGGGCCGGGGAGGTGCTGTCGGCCAGCGTCTTCTACAAGAGCCTTCAGGATCCCATCGAGCTGATCAGCTTCTTCGCTGGAGGGCGCGTCTTCGTCCAGCCGGTGAACTTTTCCGAAGGAGAGGTGTATGGCTTCGAGCTGGAAGCGCGCCTGCCGCTCGACTTCATCCACGATTCGGTGAAGGACCTCACCTTTGGAGTGAACTACACGGGGATCAAATCCTTTGTGCTCGTCCCGCAGGAGGAGCAGGACTCGCTGGCGTCGTTCGCGCTCGACGAGGAGAAGCGCAGGCTGCAGGGGCAGCCCGACTACGTCCTGAACCTCAACATCGCCTACGACAATCCGAAGCTGGGGACGTCGGTGGGCCTTTTCTACAACAAGGTGGGGGAGATGCTGCGCACCGGTGCGGCCCGGGGCGAATCGGATGCAGTGCCCAACGTCTTCGAGGAGTCGTTCGGGACGCTCAATTTCACCTTCAGCCAGAAGCTGAGGGGGGGCGTCTCGATCAACGTCAAGGCCAGCAACATCTTCGCCGAGGACCGCAGCAGCGTCTACCGCACGCCGGACGGCCAGGAGGCTCTCAAGTCCATGCGCGAGACACCCGTGCTGTACAGCTTGTCGGCTACGTGGGCTTACTGAGATCCTGTGAGGCGCCTGCCATGAAATTGTCACAATACAGTCGCGGACCCGCGACATCCCCCCCCGATACTTCTGTCACATGAAACACTTCCATGCCTCGATGGCGGGCGCAGTCCTGATGGCGGCCGCGATCGCCGTCCCCCACGCAGCCTCCCCCGAGGGTTCCAGCGGCCTGGAATCCACCCGTGCGACTCTGACCAAGTGGGTGGAAACGCAGGAGATTATCGCCCGGGAGAGGAAGGACTGGCAGCAGGCAAAAGAGCTGTTCACCTCGCGCATCGACGTGGTCGGCAAGGAGATCGAGATGGTCGAGGCTCAGCTGGCCACGGCCCGCGGCGAGCGGGGAGAGGCCGACCAGGCGCACTCGTCCGTCAGGTCAGAGCTCCGGGCCATCCAGGACACGACGGGACGCCTGAACGGCCATCTGCTGGAGCTGGAGTCGAGGGCGCGCAAGCTTTACGAGTCGCTCCCCGCCTCGCTCACCGAGAAGATCAAGCCTCTCTACGACCGCATGCCGGCCGATGCCGCCGCGGCGGGCCGCGTCACGATGGCCGAGCGGTTCCAGAACGTCCTGGGGATCCTCGGGGAGATCAACCGCCTCAACACGGAGATCACGGTGGCCTCCGAGATCCGCCCCCTGTCGGACGGCAAGCCCTCCCAGGTCAAGACGATCTACCTGGGGCTGGCGCAGGCCTACTACGTCAGCGCCGGTGGAGAGACGGGCGTGGGCCGGCCCTCCGAGAAGGGCTGGGTGTGGGAGCCGACTCCCGGCCTGGCCACGCAGATCAACGACGTGCTCGAGGTGATCCAGAACAAGGCCTCACCCCACTTCGTGCCGCTGCCGGTGATCCTGAAATGACACCCGTGAGGATAGGGATGACGATAGGACTTCTGGTTGCGGTCATGATGGCCGTGGGTGCGGTGTCCGCGGAGGAGCCCGCGCCTCTCGAGCAGGTCGGCGCCACGGCGCAGAGGGATCTGGAGGCCAGCCTCAAGCAGCTGGCCGAGCTTCGCGAGTCGATCGCCCGCGAGAAGGTCCCCATGATGGCCGAGCTGAACCGGCTGGAGGATCGCCTCGCCTCGCTGCGCCGGGAATCCGAGCAGACCTCGCGCGAGGCGGACACCGGCACGCTCGATATGACCTCGCTCAAGTCCGAGGTGAAGCTGCGCCAGGACGAGGTCACCTATCTGGCCTCCATTCTGGACGAGTACAGGGTCGGGCTCGAGTCCAAGCTGAACGTCGCCGAGCTGCAGCGCTACGAGGCCGTGTTTGCCTCCGCGCGTGCGGCGTCTGACGGCTCCGGCGTGAGCCAGGACGACCGGTTCGGCGTGCAGATGGCCGTGGTCAAGACGTCGGTCGCCCGCCTGGAGGACCTCCTCGGGGGCGCCCGCTTCGACGGGCAGGCGGTCGACCCGCAGGGAAGGCTGACCGACGGCACGTTCGCGCTGGTGGGCCCCATCGCGCTGTTCGCCTCCAAGGACGGACAGACGGCCGGGCTCGCCCTGCCGCAGACCGGCTCCACGCGCCCGGCGGTGCGTCCTCTTGAGGCCGCGATGGCCTCGGGGATCTCGGCCATCGTTCAGCAGGGACAGGGCCTGCTCCCGGTGGATGCGACGCGCGGTGCCGCCCTCAAGGAGCTGGTGCAGCGCGCCAGCCTGATCCACATCTTCAAGCGCGGCGGCCCGATCATGTGGCCTCTGCTGTTCGCCTCCATCCTGGCCCTGGGGACCGTGGTGGAGCGCGTGTGGTTCCTGGTGAACGAGAGGAGGCGTCGCGACCCGCGGGCGCTGCAGCGCCTGCTCGACTCGGTGGAGACCGGAGACGTACCGGGGGCCATCGAGGTAGGGCGCGGCACCAAGGACTTCATCTGCAGGGCGCTCACCGACGCGCTGGAGCACCGCGAGAAGTCCATCTCCAACGCCCTGATGCTGGCCCAGTCGCTGGAGATCAAGCGCTTCTCACGCGGGACCGCGATCCTCGACACGGTCATCACGCTGGCTCCGCTGCTGGGCCTGCTGGGGACCGTCACCGGCATGATGGGGTCGTTCTCCCTGATTGGCGGGGACCTCAGCGCGCCTTCGGCCATCACGGGGGGCATCGCCGAGGCGCTCATCGCCACCGCCTTCGGCCTGGGTATCGCCATCACCGCGCTCATCCCGTTCAACTACCTCAACTCCCGGGTGGAGGAGGCGCGCCACGAGCTGGATTCCGCCTCCACGCGGCTGGAGCTGCTGCTCCACCCACCGCGTGAGTACGCGCTGCCGCCGGCCGCTCCTCGTGGGCCCGAGCCCGTGGCCATGAGGGCACGCTGATGCACGGCGCCGGCTCCATGGGCGGGACCAAGAAGGCCCGCATCGAGATCATCCCGCTCATCGACATCATCTTCTTCCTGCTGGCCACCTTCGTCATGGTGTCCCTGTCGATGACCAAGAACCAGGGGGTGAACGTGGCCCTGCCCAGCGCGGCTTCCGCGGGCACCCTGATGGAGCAGCAGGAGCAGAGCAAGGCGCTCACGCTCAGCGTCACCGAGAAGGGGGACGTGTTCTTCAACAAGGAGAAGCTCACGCTCGCGCAGCTCCCATTCCGCCTGCAGACCTTCAAGTCGATGGAGAAGGACCCCAAGGTGATCGTCAACGGTGACTCCGGAGCCGACTTCAAGGTCGTCGTGGCCGTCCTGGACGAGGTGCGAAAGGCCGGCATCGGCAAAGTGGGCATTTCCACGGACAAACGGTGATGAGAACACTCATAGGCATCGGCATCGCGATCCTGGCTCACGCGGCCATCCTGCTGTTCGGCGGCCTGCTCTTCTTCTCCACGCCTCACGAAGAGAAGAAGAAAGCTCAGGTTGAAGACGTGGATCTCGTGCAGGACGAGGCCAAGGAAGAAGAGAAGAAGGACGAGCAGGAAGAGCAGCCGGTCGAAGAGGCCGAGGAGGCCGAGTCGATCGTGGAGACCGACGACATGCCCGACCTTCGCGAGCTGGTGCAGCTGGACGCCGCCGCGGCCGCTCCGTCCCTGGACGCCATGAGTCTCAGCGCGCTGGCCGACAGCCTCAGCCCAGCGTCGGGCACGGCGGGCTTCTTCGCGGACAGCGTGGACCTGGGCTCGGGCGGGCGCATCGGCGGGACCGGCAAGGCGGTGGAAGGGGAGGCCCTGGACGAGATCTTTTCCATGGCGGATCTGGATCAGAAGCCGCGCCCGATCTATCAGGGGGCCCCGAACTACCCGTACGAGCTGCGGCGTCGCAAATTGGAGGGGACGGTGCAGGTCCTGTTCGTGGTCAACGAGCAGGGGAAGGTGGTGAATCCTCTGGTGGAGCAGGCCACGCACCCCGAGTTCGAGCGGGCCGCTCTGGACGCCGTGCGCCAGTGGAAGTTCGAGCCGGCGGTGCGCGAAGGGAAGAAAGTCCAGTGCAAGATGCGCGTGCCCCTGCGCTTCTCGGTGAGCTGACGCCGGTGCGAGGACGCCGCCTCCTTCTGGCCGCCGTGGCGGCACTGCTGGCCACCACCGCCGCGCGGGCCGAGGCGTCCGCGGGCGAGGCCGCCGACCCCTGGAAGGACCCCCAGTTCCAGCAGCGCTTCCTCGGCAGCTACGGGGCTCTCAGCGACAAGGAGCCGCGCCTGTCCGCCGAGGAGCGGACGGCGCTGGAGAAGATCATTCCGCTGATGTCGAACAACCTGCCCGAGGCCGCCAGCCAGCTCGCGGCCCTCATCGATCCCAACAGCAGCGCCCTGCTCGACTACACGCTGGGCAACGTCTACTTCCAGCTCGACCGCGTGGACGACGCCATCGCCTCCTACACGGCGGCCGTGCACAAGTTTCCCGACTTCCAGAGGGCCTGGCGCAACCTCGCGCTGTCGAGCGTGCGGGGGGGCAAGCTGGCCGAGTCGATCCCGGCCTTCACCCGGCTGATCGAGCTGGGCGGCGGAGATGCGTTCACCTACGGGCTGCTGGGCCACGCCTACGCGTCCAAGGAGGACTACATGGCCGCCGAGTCGGCCTACCGGCAGGCGGCCCTGCTGTCCCCCGCCACGCTGGACTGGAAGCTGGGGATGGCCCGGTGCCTCTTCAAGCAGCAGAAGTACGGAGAGGCCGCGGCGCTCACCGGCAAGCTCATCGAGGAGCATCCGGATCGCGTGGACTTCTGGGTGCTGCAGGCCAACGCCTACCTCGGCCTCAAGGAGCCGATGGAAGCCGCGCGCAACTACGAGATCCTGGCCCGCATGGGAAAGGCCACGCCGGAGTTGATGCAGCAGCTCGGAGACATCTACGTGAACGAGTCGCTCATGCAGCCGGCGGCGCGCGCCTACGTCAACGCCATCGAACTGGCCGGCGCCCCGGACTCGGCCGCGCTCGGGCGGGCCCTGCGCGGAGCCGAGGTCCTGGCCGCCCGCGGCGCCCGCGACGAGACCCGCGAGGTCATGGCCGCGGTCAGGAAGGCCGGAGGAGACCAGCTCGACGAGGACCTGCGCCGCCGCATGCTGAAGCTGGAGGCGCGCTTCGCCGTGCAGGACGGCGGAGGCCTCGAGGCGGCCCCCGTGCTCGAGGAGATCGTGACGCTCGACCCGCTGGACGGCGAGGCGCTCATGCTGCTGGGCGAGCTGTACAGCCGGGCTGGCGAGCAGGAAAAGGCGATGTTCTACTACGAGCGGGCCGAGTCCATCGAGAAGTACGAGGCGGACGCCAAGCTTCGCCGGGCGCAGCTGCTGGTGAAGCAGTCCCGCTTCATGGACGCCCTGCCGCTGCTCAAGCGCTCCCAGGAGCTGAAGCCGCGCGAGGACGTCGCGCGGTACCTCGAGCAGGTCGAGCGGGTGGCGCGCACCAAGCCGTAGTCGTCAGTGCCGCCCTGGCATCGCCGTGCGTGTCGGACGCGGCCGCGGCGTGCACGTCTCCAGGCCGATGCCCTGGCCGCGCGTGACCCCGAGTTCTTCCGGCCGCCCGCTCGCCTGCTCGAGGCCCCGCTGAAGCTCTGACCGGCAGCTTCCACGACACCCCTAGGAGCCAGACAGAGTTCGCACGTCCTGAAGCGGCGATGAGGAGGCGTCCGAAGCCGAAAATGGATCGGCTGGAACCCCCCGCCTCTGACGGCGCGGCCTCTTCGTCTTAGATCGGGTTCGCCTGCAGCCTATCCCCGCCGAACCAAACTTCATGGCAACCCACACAGGATGAGCGTATACAATGACTTACGCTGGATCAGGAGGATGACACCCGGCATAGACTGCGCCTCTTCCGGTCCGGCGTCTCTTACACAGCAAGCCGCTTTACACAGAACGGTCTACTTGTAGTTAGGCCTACTAAGGTTTACTGACGATGAAGAAGGACTACGTAAGACCAGGCACTGCCTTCGTGTTCTTTGCCGTGGCGCTGCTTGGAGTTCTGGCGGCTCGGAGTGTGTTGATCTTTCCCCATTTCGTGGTCTGCGTCAGCGCGGTGATGTTTGTAATCAGTGCCGCCCTCTTTGTGGAAGCTCTCAAGCCCAACTTGTCCCTCAGACTATTTCCGCGCCTTCGCGGCGAACACGCGTATCAACTGCGAAGACCTAGGGTGTTGAGAGCTCAACTTCTGTACTCCACTGGGAACGGTTGCCTGGCGCTACTGTTGGGCCTCATGGCGTTGTTCAACTCATCGCAGTGGCCACCAGTTGTCATCGTGGCGGCTGCCATGTTCGGCCTCGCTGGCATGGTCTGCCTTGGAGCGTCTGTTGTCATACGATTCAGTTCGCGCGAGGCCTAACTATAGCGTGAACGCGACGGCGGGCGGCGGGCGCCCGGCTAGAACTCGCGTTGGGCGTGCGCCCGCCGCGCGTTACGCAGAACGTTAGGCTGTCCAGACAAGGTAAACGTTCGTGCTTGACCTAATGCAGCGACCGAAGAACAGTCAGTGGCTTATTCTAGAAGCCATCCTCCTGAGCATCTCAGTCCTTACGACCACGGCAGTACTGTCTTTTCTCGTTGTGGCCGGACTAGCGAAGTCACCGCTAGGTCAGAATGAAGGGGGGGTGGCGCTGTTCTTTACCTGGCTTCTGTCGTTGCCCATACAGTTGATTGGTGCTGCGGTATCCGGCTATATCCATGTAAAGACTGGCGACACGAGTGCATCCCACATACCAGGCCGAGCGTTTCTCATAAGCGTCCTGGTTGTCCTTCTCCTGACAGTTGTAATCATGTTCTTTCTGGTTACCTTTGGTATGACGGCCAAATGAGGCAGCCTAACTACAGCATGAACCCGGCGGCGGATCTTCCCTCGATAAAATAGACACTTCCGCCTAACCAGAGGAGGTGTCCGATGGCCCGACCGGGGCCCGAAGAAGACCCAACGGTACGGCCTTGAGTTCAAGCGGGCAGCTGGGCTGCTCAGCCATCGACCAGGTCTGAAGGTGCAAGCCGTCGCCGAGACTCTCGACATTCACCCATTCATGCTGTCGCGATGGCGCAAGGAGTTCCGGGAGGGACGCCTGAGGTCACGGGTCCGCAAGCCGGAGCAACGGGCTTCCAAGGCGCCGCTGGCTCGGGAGATTCGCAGGCTGCAGGAGCTGGAGCGGGCGCATGAGCTGCTGCAGGAGGAGCACGAACTCCTAAAAAATGCCATCCGGTTCTGTTCCGTAGGAAAGCCGAAGCCTTCGCGTTCATCGAGACGCACAGAGGGTCGATGAAGGTGACACGCCTGTGTGCGCTGTATGGCGTGACGCGGGCCGGCTACTACGCGTGGCGCCACCGAGCCCAAGCCGGCGCCAGGGGCAGGACCGGGTTCTACTCGAGGCGATGGGGTCGATTTTCAAGCACAGTGGCGGCACGTATGGAAGTCCGCGCCTGCATCGGGGCACCGAGTCGGTCGCAGACGCGTCGAGCGGCTCATGCGAGTCGGTGGCTGGCGGGCACGCGTCGTTCGCGTGTATCGCCGCAAGGCTGGGACGCACCGATGGTTCGGACAACACCCGAATCGCGTGCGGAGGATCCAAGCGACCGGAACCAACCAGATCTGGGTGAGCGATATAACGTACCTGGCTGTGGGTGACCGATGGTGGTATCTGGCGATCGTTCTGGACCAATACTCGCGGCGGGTGCTGGCCTGGAGGCTTGGAGCCACACGCGATTCAGGCATGATGCGGGCGGCGGTTGATGCCGCACTCCGTCGCCGCCGGCCAGCCACTGGGTTGATCTTCCACAGCGACCGGGGCATCGAGTTCCTGGGCACCTCGTTCCGGCAGTGCCTGGACGGCCACGGGGTGCAGCAAAGCATGACCCGCGGGGGTGCGCCCGACGAGAGCGCCCACATGGAGTCGTTCTTTCACTCGCTGAAAGCCGATGTGATCCATGGGCGGCGATTCCAGACCGTCGGCGAGCTGCGCCATCAGCTCCATCGGTATGTGCGGTACTACAACCACCAGCACTTGCACTCGGCCCTGTGTTATCGATCGCCAGTTGACTACGAGCTTGGAGTCGCGTAGAAATTCAGGTGTCTACTTAACCGAGGGAAGATCCCGGCAGGCGGACGGCGCCCGTCGAGTTGTCGCGTTGGGCGTTCGCCCGCCGCGGGCTATGCTGAGCGTTGGGCCGAGCAGAGTAGGTAAACGCCCTCATGGTAAGCTCTAGCCGTGAGTCCGACGGTCTTCACCGAGCGAGGGCTGCGATTCTACTTCTTCTCGAGGGAAGAGCCGCGAGCTCACGTTCACGTCCAGGGGCATGGCGGAGAAGCCAAGTTCTGGCTCAATCCGCAGGTCGAGTTGGCAGCGAATCATGGCCTGAGCCCGACTCGCTTGTCGCTGGCACTTCGGTTGGTTAAGGAACATGAAGAAGAAATCCGCCAAGCGTGGAAAAAGCACTTCGGCCGCTGAGGTCACGAACATCTCGAGGCTGGGCTTCTGGCTCCTTGTTGACGATGAGGAGCTGTTCGTTTCCTTCCGGTACTTCCCCTGGTTCCGCAAGGCGACGATCGGCCAGGTCCTGAATGTTGAGCTTCCTAACCCCGGACACCTTTACTGGCCCGACCTCGATATCGATCTTGCAGTTGAGTCCATCGCTCATCCTGAGCGGTTCCCGCTCGTGAGCAAGGGCCGGCCCAACTACACGCTGCACCCGGCGGCGGGCGTCGGGTCCGTTCCAAGTGTCACTCGCACGCGCGCCCGCCGCGGGTGAGCGTGACCGTTAGGCCGACAACACGCATCCCTTGTTGTCGGGACCTGGGTGTTGATGCCTGACCCGTCCGCCGCGAGTCGCCCAGAACTACTTCATCGCGATCACGTGCTCCACGAACTGATCGATGGCGATCTCGGTGCCCTGCTGAAAGCCCGTCGCTTTGTTTTTCTCGAGGTCCGCTTCATCCCGGTGCAGCGCCGTGAAGACGTAGCGAGTGCCGGTTCCCACGGTTTCCATCGTAATGATGGCGGTGATCGGAATGTCGTCAAAGACAGCCGGACGATAGCCGGGGAACAACATGGAGGTCCAGACAAGTCGCTCCATCGGAATAACTTCCAGGAAACAGCCGAGGTTCGGAGACTCCTGACCGTCTGCCATTGCGATGTCGATGCTGAAGATGCCGCCCGGTCGCACGTCCATTTCGGTTCGCGACACACGACCCCAAGGCTTGGGCATGTACCACTCCTTGAGATGCTCCGGTTTCGTCAACGCTTCCCAGACGAGCCGCGTGGGAGCGTCGATGAACCGTTCGATAGCGAAATCAAGTTTCGGATTGATCGTGAATTGCTTGCTCATGATTTTGATTCCTTCTCCTTGAGTTGTTTGACGTATTGGTCGAACCGGTCCAGTCGGGCTTCCCACAACTGACGACGCGCGGCCAGCCAGTCTTCAACGATCTTGAACCGTTCGGGTGCGAGCTCATACGTCCGCACTCGCCCGCGCTTTTTCGACCTCACCAGTCGGCTCTGTTCGAGCACCGAGAGGTGCTGCACGAACGACGGGAGTTGCATGTCGAACGGTGCCGCCAGTTCGCTGACGGTGGCTGGTCCGACAGACAGTCGCTCCAGGACTTTCCGCCGAGTCGGGTTGGACAAGGCGTGAAAGACTTCGTCAGCGGCTGCGGATTGAACCATTTCCGATACCATCCAAATGCTCGGGTTTTTCTGATCTGACCGAGGGATTCTACAGCCGTGGAATACTTTGGTCAAGACCTAAGTATTGTTTATCTTGGAGCGCCAACCGGGACGTAGACGGGGTCAAGATCGCCGGCGCGGAGGGAACGTGCGATCTGCATCGCGTCGGTCGGTCTTGATCGGATCGCCGGGCTTCTTCGGAATGCGGGTCGGCGCGACGACGAGACACTCGAGACCCTTGCCCGTCAGATAGCGATAGAGGACGTAGCCGCAGGCCCCGGCCCCGTAGGCGAAGACGAGACGGGACGGGACGCCTTCGACTGGAGAGGCGTAGGCGACAGAGATGGAGTCTTTGTGAACATCGAGGTCGACGAAAAGGGTGGTAGGCTTGTGCATGGCTGACCTCCGGCAGAAGTTGGTGGTTCGCTCGACCAACGTGCGGCTCTGGCCTCTCGAGGCTAACCCGCGATACGACCGGAGGTCAGCTTCCCGAGCTGCCGGAAGTCATGGTGTCTAGCCAGACAGACACGAGGGGCTGTGAGTACGCAACCATCACTGTCGGACTTCACCACCACCGTCCGGGACGCGTTCTCATTTCTCGGTCGGTTCGGCTTCCAGGAAGTCATGGCCCCGGCTCACAGGGCGGGTGACCCATTCCAGATCTGGTTCCGTGCGAACGATCGTTTCGTGGTGGTCGCCGGAGAGGGGTACGGGACAATGGCAAGCGTCATGCTTGAACATGATAGCCGGGAGTTGTCCGAGATCTATCTCGTGCCACTGGATGCGGGACCGCCGCCGGATACCCGAAGGGCGCGTCCGCGCACTCAGCTAGAGCAGGTTCGCGAAGCCGCGGAGCGACTTGAACGGTACGGCGCCGATTTCCTCAGCGGCGATCTCTCGCGCTTCATCGAAAAGGCGAGGCCACTTCCACCATACAAAATGCCAGCCGGGGAGTAACTGAGCGGCCGGGTACTCCTCCGCATTCTGTTTTCCGAGAGCGTCTTCGAATCTCCAGGGTCGTTCGATCGGCGACGCATGAATTCTGCAGGTCCGACGTTCCCTCCTCCTTCTTCGAGGCCCCCAGGATGGAAGATGCTATTGAATGGCTCGACCGCCGGCTCCAGCGGAGGACTGATGAAGAGAGTCAGGCTGGTGCCCATCAGCCACGCCACGCGTCTGCATGGGGAGCTGACAAGGCACGGGTCGTCAACCAGCTGGTCACGGTGCCCGGAGGCGGGCACGGCGACTTCACCCGCCAGCATCCGCGAATTCCTCGGCAAGCGGCTGACGCTTCCGCCGGGGGACTGAAGCCGCGCTTCACCCCTTCGACAGAAGCGCGATCCACTCCGGGCCGAACTCACGCAGGCGCCAGCGGGTCAGCTCGGGGATGGCCTGAAGGCTCTCCAGCGTCATCGGCGTGGCGCGCGAAACCGCCTGCAGTGAGGCGAGCGGGGCGAGCACACCGGGGTCGAGCTTCAGGTCGGCGGCGCGGGTGCGGCGCCACTCCTTGAGCAGGTCCAGGCGGCGGCTGGCCCCCGGATCGTAGCGCCGCCGCTCTCCCGACCGGGGCAGTGTGAGGGTGGCTTCTTCCGCCTCCGTGCCGCGGGTCACCGCCTCCAGAACGGCGTCCCCCAGGCGCCGGGCCATCAGGGGCGATATCCCCCGCACGCGCCGCAGGGTCTGTGCGGTGCGCGGCTGCTGGCGGGCCAGGGCGAGCAGGACGGCGTCGGACATGACTTTGAAGGGGGGCCGGTTGATCTCCTGCGCCCGGGCGTCGCGCATCACCGCCAGCTCGCGCAGGACCACCTGCTCGCGGCGCGACAGGTCTCGCGCCCCGCGGATCCTCCAGAAGTCGTCGGGACGGAAGGGCTCGCGCGTCCACTCGCGCCGCGCCAGCAGCTGGAACTCTTCCTCGGCCCACGAGATGCGGCCCGCCTCGGCGAGGGCCCCCTTCAGGATGGCGCGCAGCGGAATCAGGTAGCGGGTGTCGGTGATGGCGTAGGCGAGCTGATCGGGAGTCAGCGGCCGGCGGTACCACTCGTCGCGCTGGAAGGTCTTGCTCACCTTGAGCCCGAAGTGCTTCTCCAGCATGGCAGCCAGGCCCGTCGCCTGGTAGCCCAGCAGCTGGGCCGCCACCACGGTGTCGAAGATGCGCCCGAAGTGGATGCCGAAGTCGCGCTTGAGGCAGACGATGTCGTAGTCGGCGCCGTTCATCACCCACTCGCGCTCCGGGTCTGCGAACAGCGGGCGCAGAGTCGACAGGTCGGTCAGCGCCAGAGGGTCGATGATGGCGTCGACGTCGGCGGTGGAGATCTGGATGAGGCAGACGCGCTCCCTGTAGTGATGGAACGAGTCGGACTCCGTGTCGATCGCCGTGAGCGGCTGGCCGGCGATCTGGCCGGCGAGGGAGCTCAGCTGCTCCGGGGTGTCGACCCAGACGTGAGGCCGATCCGGTGGTCGGGTCGGGTGCTCAGGGACGGGCTGCGAAGAAGTCTCTGACGGATTCAAGGTCGTGGACGATGGGATAAGGAGGGAGGCTCTCGAGGAAGATCCTCCCATAGGGTTTGCTTTTCAGCCGCGCATCCATCACCGCCAGCACCCCCCGGTCCTGGCGGCTGCGCAGCAGCCGGCCAAGTCCCTGCTTCAGGTCGATGACCGCAGCCGGGACCTGGTAGTCGTGAAACGGCGATCCGCCCTGCTCGCGCAGGGCCTCGATGCGTGCGGCGACGATGGGATCGCTTGGAACGTCGAACGGAAGCTTGTCGATCACCACCAGGCTCAGGGCGTCCCCCTGCACGTCCACCCCGTGCCAGAACGACGACGTGGCCAGCAGCACAGCCCCGGGCGTGGCGCGGAAGCGCTCCAGGAGCGCGTGGCGCGAGGCGTCTCCCTGGGCCATCAGGGGCCAGGGGACGGTCCCTTCCAGGGCTTCGCGCGCGCGCCGCAGGTTGGCGAACGACGTGAACAGCAGGAAGGCGCGCCCTTGCGTGACCGCAAGCAGCGACCGCACCTGCTCGATGAAGCGGGGCAGGAAGGTCGGGTCGCGCGGCTCGGGAAACGACCGCGGCACGTAGAGCACCGCCTGGCGGGCCGGATCGAAGGGGGACTCCAGCACCAGCTCGCGCGCGTCGTCCAGGCCGAGGCGGCCCCGCACGAAGTCGAACCCTCCGCGCACGGCCAGCGTGGCGCTGGTGAGGATCACCGTCGGCGTGCTCTCGAACAGCATCGAGCGGAGCGCCCCCGACACGTCGATGGGGGAGGCCTGCAGCGCCACGCCGCGGCCGCGCACCTCTCCCCACGTCACCAGCGGCCCGCGCCCGCCGGCGGCCCCTCTGCCGGGCTCCCTGGGATCGAGGATCAGCGCCAGCGTGTCGGCCTGCTCGCCGGCGCGCTGAGCCAGCTGGGCCAGCGCCGGCTCGGAGGATGCCTCCGCGGCCCGCTGCAGCACGCCCCGGCACAGCCCGAGGGTCTCGCGCAGGCGTGCCCCGGCCGACGTCCACAGCTCGTCGCGCCGGTAGCCGTCAAGCACGAACCGGCTTCCCGACGGCTCTCCCGGCGCGCACAGGCCGAAGAATCCGCGCGCGGTCACGCGCAGCTCCTCCGCGCGGCGCCGGGCCGCCTCGTCCGCCAGCGCGCGCGCCATGTCGTCGGCCAGCTCCATCACCTGCCGCGTGGAGATGGCGCGCCCCAGGTGGGCGGTGGCCACGTCCTCGAGGGCGTGCGCCTCGTCCACGATCAGCACCGAGTGATCCGGGATCACCTGGCCGAAGGCGTGCTCCTTCAGGACCAGGTCGGCCATCAGCAGGTGATGGTTCACCACGACCACCTGCGACGCGGCGGCCTCGCGGCGCATCCGGGTGAGGAAGCAGTCCTCGAAGCGGGAGCACTTCTGCCCCAGGCAGATGTCGGCGCGCGCATTGAGCGAATCCCACAGGCGGAACCCCTCCGGAAGATCGCCCAGCTCGCCCCGATCCCCGGACTCCGTCGTCGCGCTCCAGGCGGACAGGCGGGTGAACAGGTCCACTTCGTCCATGTCGTGAAGCCCGGGGCGCCCCTTCATCTCCTCGAGCCGCAGGAGGCACAGGTAGTTGTCGCGTCCCTTCATGCAGGCGGCCGACACCGGGCGACCCAGCGCCTGCGACAGCATGGGGATGTCCTTGAGGAAGAGCTGCTCCTGCAGGTTCTTGGTGGCGGTCGAGACCACCACCTTGCGTCCCGACTCGATGGCGGGGACGAGGTAGGCGAAGGTCTTCCCCGTTCCGGTGGGCGCCTCCATGAGAAGGTGGCTCGAGCGGTCAATGGCTTCGGCCACGGCCAGGCTCATGCGCATCTGGCCGGGGCGCAGCTCGAAGGAGGGGTGGGTCCGGGAAAGCAGGCCTCCCTCGGAGAAGACCTCGCGCGCGAGGCCCGGCATCATGCGGTGCGGCCCGTCCGCGGCGCGCCGATCGGCTCGTAGGGGAGGGGGAACCTGCGGCAGAGAGCCCTGGCCTCATCGCGCGCCTCGGCGACGGCGCGCTCCGCCCCCGTGCCGCCGGCCACGGCCCGGATGACGCGGGCCATGAGGGCTCCGATGATCTTCATCTCGGCCGTTCCCATGCCGCGGGTGGTGACGGCGGGGGTCCCCACACGGATGCCGCTGGGGTCGAGCGGCGGGCGTGTGTCGAAGGGGATGGCGTTCTTGTTGACGGTGATGGCGGCCTTCTCCAGTGCCTCCTCGACCGACTTTCCTCCCAGTCCCAGGGAAGCAACATCCACGAGGAGCAAGTGGTTGTCGGTACCACCCGACACGATGCGAAACCCTTCGGCGGCCATCGTCGCCGCCAGCTCCTTCGCGTTGGCCACCACGTTGCGCTGGTAGTCCTTGAAGGACGGCTGCATCGCCTCCTGGAAGCACACCGCCTTGGCGGCGATGATGTGCACCAGCGGGCCCCCCTGCATGCCGGGGAAGGTGCGGCGATCCAGGTCCTTGGCGAGCTCCTTGCGGCACAGCACCACGCCCCCGCGCGGCCCGCGCAGCGTCTTGTGCGTGGTGGTGGTCACGAAATCGGCGGTGGGGACGGGGCTGGGATGCAGGCCCGTCGCGATGAGCCCCGCGATGTGGGCCATGTCGGCCATGATCTTCGCGCCCACCGCGTCGGCGATCCCCCGGATGCGCTCGAAGTCGATGACCCGCGAGTAGGCGCTCGCGCCCACCACAATCAGGCGGGGACGGTGCTCGCGCGCCAGCGTCTCCATCTCGTCGTAGTCGATGGTCTCGGTGTCGCGCCGCACGCCGTAGGGGACGATCTTGTACATCAGCCCCGAGAAGTTGAGCGGATGCCCGTGGGTCAGGTGCCCGCCGTGGGCGAGGTTCATGCCCATCACCGTGTCGCCCGGCTGGCAGGAGGTGAGGTAGACGGCCATGTTGGCCTGGCTGCCGGAATGGGGCTGAACGTTGGCGTGCTCGGCGGAGAAGAGCCGGCACGCGCGCTCCCGCGCCAGGCGCTCCACCACGTCCACGTTCTCGCACCCGCCGTAGTAGCGGCGCCCCGGGTATCCCTCGGCGTACTTGTTGGTGAACACCGTCCCCGCGGCGGCCAGCACCGCGGGGCTCACGAAGTTCTCGGAGGCGATCAGCTCGATCGTTTCCTGCTGGCGGACGACCTCGGCGTCCACCGCCGCGGCGATCTCGGGGTCGATCTCCAGCAACGGATGCGTCATCGTTCGAGGGCCTCGATCTTGGCCACGCGCCCGGCGTGGCGGCCCCCTTCGAACTCCGTCGACAGCCACGTGCTCACCATGTCGCTCACCACCGCCGGCCCCGAGACCCTCCCTCCGAGGCACAGCACGTTGGCGTCGTTGTGCCGGCGGGCCAGCCGCGCGGTGGTGACGTCGTGGCACAGCGAGGCCCGGATGCCGGGGATCTTGTTGGCGGCGATGGACACGCCGATGCCGCTGCCGCACAGCACGATCCCGCGGTCGGCTTCCTTGGCCGACACCAGCCTGGCCACCTTGGCGGCGAAGTCGGGATAGTCCACCGACTCGCCCGAGAAGGTCCCCTCGTCCCGTACCTGGTACCCCGCCTCCTGCAGCTCCTTCACCAGCGCGTCCTTCAGCGTGACCGCGGCGTGATCGCATCCGATGGCGATCTTCAGGCCTTTCATGGTTGCACCATCCTCTCGTGTTCGGCCACGGCGAACGGGTCGGTCATGCCTGCGATGTGGTCCGCCACGAGCCGGGCGAAAACCGGATTGCCCCGGTACCGCCGCGCGATCTCGGTTTCGATCTCAGCGGGCGCGACGTCACGCAGGTAGCGCCCCCTGGTTTCCTCCCGGAACCGCAGCAGGACATAGTCGTCGACGACACGGGGCTCTTCGCAGAGAACCTGGAAGAGCCCTTGGACGATCCGGCGGGCCCGCAGGCCCACCGCGCTGTGTGCCCCCCCCTGGTGCAGCCGGCGTCTCACGAAATCGTCCAGAGCATCGTACATCCTCGCCGCAGCGGGTGTCAGCCCGATCGTTGAAGCCGCCACACGCTCGCGGGCCGCCCGGAAGGCGGCCGGGGTGTCCACCTGGTGGGCACGCGCCCACGCGCGCAGGTTGCGGCGCGACGCATGGATGATCCCGGTCACGAGCATGTGGGACAGCCCCCGGTGAATCGTGTCGGCCCGGCGGTGCAGGGCGGCCCGTCCGGCCCTGCGGCGTCCCGGAGCTCCCGTGGCGGGGCCCGCCAGGCGGCGCTCGAGCAGCCGCACGACGGCGAGCCTCTCCACGCTCTCGAGGTCCACCTCCTGCGCCCGCAGCCCGTCGTCGAGGTCCTCGATGGCGCTCACCGCCGGCTCCAGCGCCGCCACCACCTGCGCCTCGAACAGTGGGGGCCATTCGGGATGGAGCTCCCCGGGCCCCCCGGAAGCGCCTTCCTGCTTGAGGATCCCCTCGCGCACGGCATCGGTCAGGTTCAGGCCGGGATGGGGATAGCGCTTCTCCAGGCGGTCCACGACGCGCAGGCTCTGCTCGCTCACGCGGAAGCCGCCGGCCTTGCGCATCACGGCGTCGAGGGCCGCCACGCCATGGCGGGCGAACGGGGGCGTCCCCAGCTCGTGCCCCAGGGCAATCGCCTCCACCAGGTCCTCGTTGAGCCCGAGCCCCCGGGCCACCGTGCGCGAGAGCTGGCTCAGCGCGAGGGAGTGGGTCAGCCGGTCGCGGTACCGCTCTTCCGGAGGAAGGGCGCCCCCGGCCGACTTGAGCCTCAGACGCCGGAACGCGCGCGCGTGCAGAATGCGGTCGCGATCGCGCTGGAACTCCGTCCGGTAGTCGAACACACGGCCCTCGCGGTCCAGCGTCACCGCGCGCCGCGCGTGCTCGCTGCGCAGCGCCCAGGGGGCCAGCCGGGCGTCCTCTTCCTGCTCGAGGTGCCGGCGGATCTGATCGACCGGCTCGCGCTCAGCGGCCGTCATGCGCTGGTCGGCTCCCCGAGGGTGCGGCCTGCCGGGCCGCGCCGGAGGTCAGGTCTTCGTAGGCCACCGCCACGATGGCCCACATCAAGGGCCAAGTGAAGAGGATCCCGACCATCATGAGCGCCACCCCGGCCAACCCGGTCAGGAGCACGAACAGGAAGAACAGGCTGCGGTCCAGCACGTCGTGGCCGGCGGCCAGCCGCCTGCTGGCTGAGAAGGCCTCCCCGGGGGACAGCTTCCGGTCGACCATCAGGGGAAAGGCAAAGCAGAAGAGCCCTCCCAGCACCAGTCCCGGAACGAGAAACGCGAACAGCCCGGCCACCACCAGCGCGCCGAAGGCCAGGCCGGCCAGCACCATCGCGCCGGGACGCTCGAAGCCGCGGAACAGGTCCTGGAAGACGACCTCCTCTCCGCGCAGATGCTTGAGCGTGACCCACACGATCCCCCCGATGGCGGGCCCGGCCAGCAGGCCCAGCGACAGGGCGGTGACTGTCATGAGGATGAGGCCTCCCACCAGGAAGGCCGGCAGGTCGGAGAGGACCAGCCGCAGAGCGCGGCCGAACCAGCCCCGCTCGATCACAGGTCCTCGATCAGGCTGCGCTCGGGATCGAGGGGCTCGCTGCGGAGGATGAGATAGGTGATGGAGCCGGCGGACGTGAAGAAAGTGAACGGGTACACCAGCGTCAGCACCACCACGAGCATGAACGACGCCCCGAGCAGCATCCCCGAGAGGTCGTAGTGCCACGCCGCTTCCAGCGACTCGGGCGGCAGCGGGAAGACCTTGGCGAAGGGGCGCAGGAACACCTCGAAGTAGCCGGGAACCGATCCGACCGCCAGCTCGAACCGCTCGTCCATGATGGTGGAAGCGAGCCACGTGGTCAGCTCCAGGCTGGCCCAGACCGCTCCGCCGATGAGCACCGTCATGAGGGCGCCCACCAGCGCGACCACGGTCTCGCAGAGCAGAAGGAAGAGCGGCTGCCGGCGGGCCAGCTCCACCACCTCGACCACGGCCCCCACCGCCCCCACGCCGCGTATCGACACGATGGTGGGGTAGAGAAACGCCCCCACCATGTGCACGGCCACGGTGAGCACGGCGGTGAGGCTCAGGAAGAACGCCAGCAGGAACGAGGCCGAGTAGAGGATCACCCCGATCCCCGGGACCGATCCGGCCAGAGCGAGCATCGCTTCCAGCGCCACCGTCAAAACCGCGACCGCTCCGAAGGTGAGCGGGATCCCCAGAAGAGTCGACGCGCGATCCATGGCGAACTGGCGCAGCTCGGCGACCGAGGCGCGGCGCTGCTCGAGGAGCTGGACCGTGGTCATGCGGGCGATCAGCCCGGAGAAAAGGACGCAGATGCAGGTGGCCAGGATCGCCCCCAGCACCGTGAAGACGCGGTGGGCCGAACGCTCGCCCGTGAGGTTCCCGAGCCACCATAGAGTTCCGTAGGTCAGGCTCGCCGCGGTCAGCCCCAGAGTCGCCGCGGCCAGCTTCTGGACGTCGAAGCTGAGGCGCACGGCGGCGGGGATGTCCCGGACCGTCCATTCGCGACTGAGGGGGGCTGCATCGCGAGGCTCGGTCAACGGAGTGTCCAGCAGGTTGACTCCTAAGTCGTGGTGCTGGAATGACTAACGTGACAGGAACGCCATCGTACCCAAGCCTCTCCTGCTTGTCAACTCATGTGCTAGGGTGCGGTGGTCATGAGACGCGCGGCGGGAGCACTTTCCCTGATACTGGCTTCGGCCATTCCGGCCTTCTCCCAGGAGGCCCAGCCGCCCGCCACCCCGCCGGCGCAGGTTCCGCAGACTGCCCCGACCCCGGCCCCTCAGCCGGCCGAGCCGGTGACCACCACGTTGGGGGACTTCCTGGTCAAGGCGGCCACGCACATGAAGCTGCCCGCTCCGGCCACGGGGTTCACGCCGGAGAGCGCCGCCTGGGCGCTGGTTCAGAAGGGGGTGCGCCCCCGCCCCGAGCTGGGCTCCCCGCTGGTGGAGGGTGACATCGTGTCGATGCTCTCGGCGATGGGGTACAAGGTGCACACCAGCACACCCAGCCGCGTCATGACCCGCGAGCGGGTGGACGCCATCCTCGGCGTCTTCTTCACGCCCGCGAGCTGACCTCCGCGCAGATCCGCACGAAGTTCCGCAGCACGCATCGTGTCTGCAGCGCGTCGGGGTTCGTCAGCGTGCTCCGCAGCCGCTCCACGTGCCCGTCCACGGGCTTGCCGTGGGCGAGCGCGTCCGCTTCGAGCTGAGGGCGCCGCAGGCGGATGAGCTCGTCGAGCGCCTCGGTGGACAGCTCCGGATGAAACTGCACGCCCCAGACCCGCGGGCAGGCCCTGAAGGCCTGCACCGGCGCCGCCTGGTTGCGGGCCAGCGCCACCGCGCCGGGGGGGAGCGACTCGATGTGATCTTCGTGCGTGGCCAGGGCCGTGAAGCTCGATGGCAGCCCGGCCAGCAGGGGGTCGTCTGCCCCCGCGGAGGTGATCTCGATCGGAACGGCGCCGATCTCCCATCCGAAGGGGTTGAGCACGACACGTCCGCCCCGGGCCTGGGCCAGCATCTGGGCCCCGAAGCAGATCCCCAGCAGCGGGATGGGCAGGGATTCGGCACGTCTCAGCAGGGTGATCAGCGGCGGCATCCAGGCCTCTTCGAGATAGGCCGAGCTGGTGGATCCCGTCACCAGGATGCCGTCGTGGCCGTCGGGCACCGGGGATTCGCCGCGTACCAGATCCCGCACCTCGAAGCGGGCGTCCAGGCCGCCCATGGCGCCGGTGAACCAGCGGTCGTAGTCGCCGTGGCGGGCGAGCACCTCCCTGGCGGTGGATCCCGTGCGCAGTATGAGCAGGCGTGGCATGCGGGCGTGATTGTACTGCATTAAGATCGGCGGCCATGCCCGTTCGCGCCGCGGTGTTGGTGCTCTTCTTCCTGTCCGGCGCCATTGCGCTGGTGTACGAAGTGCTGTGGCTGCGGATGCTGATCCTGATCTTCGGGTCGACGCAGTTCGCCGTGGCCACCGTCCTGACGGCGTTCATGGGGGGGCTGGCTCTCGGCTCGGTCGTGCTCGGGCGCGTCGTCGATCGGCGTGTCGATCCCTTGCGCCTCTACGGGCTGCTGGAGGTGGGCATCGGCCTGTACGCCCTGGCGGTGCCATGGCTCTTCGGCCTGCTGGTGCCGTTGTCGCGCTGGGCCTGGAGCCGTTACGAGCCCGACTTCTACGCATTCAGCCTGCTGCGCTTCGTCTTCGTCCTGCTGGTTCTGCTCGTTCCCACGTTCCTGATGGGAGGCACACTCCCGGTGTTGAGCCGCTTCGCGGCGCCGCGCGCGGATCGCGCCGGCACGTCTCCCGGCGCGCTCTACGCCGTGAACACCGGGGGCGCCGTGGCGGGCACGGTGGCGGCCGGGTTCCTTCTCATCCCGGCGTGGGGAGTCACGCGCGCCCTGTGGATCGGGGCCGGGCTGAGCCTGGTGGTGGGCATCGCCGCCATGGTGCTGGACGCGCGGCATCGGTCGACCCGCGCGCCGCGTGCCGCCGAGGCAGGCGACGCGGCGGCCCCGGCGCTGCCGCGTGTTCTCCTGATCGCCGCCGCGTCGTCAGGGTTCATCTCCATGCTGCTGCAGATCGCCTGGACCCGGGTGCTGGCCCTTCTGCTGGGCGGCAGCGTGTACGCCTTCACCGTGATGCTGGCCACGTTTCTGGCCGGTCTGGCAGCAGGCGCGGCCGTGGTGGCCCGCCGCGGCAGGCGAGGCGACGCCGTGGGCGCCGCCGCCGTGAACGGGCTGATCGCATGCCTGGCCGGAACGGCGGTCCTGGTCGTGGCCACGATGATGCTGTTCCACGAGATGCCGTACTGGTTCGCGCGCCTGTATCACATGGTTCCCAAGGCCGCGCGCGCGGAGGGCTGGATCGCCGCGCTGCAGTTCGGAGTGGCCGGGGCAGTCATGTTCCCCGCCACGATGGTGCTGGGAGGCGTGTTTCCTCTGGCTCTGCAGGCCTGCGCGCCGGGTGGGCGCATCGGGCGATCGGTGGGGCACGTCTACGCGGCCGGAACCCTGGGGACCATCGCGGGGTCCTTCCTGGGCGGCTTCTTCCTCATCCCCGCGGTGGGGATCCGCGCGAGCCTCCTGATCGCCGTCGTCCTGGCCATCCTGGTGGCCGTGGGTCTGGCCGCCGCGGCCCGGGAGTCCGGGATGGGCCGGCGCGTCCTGGTCTCCGGGGGGCTGGCGATCCTGGGGGCGGCGCTCGTCGCCGCGGCGCCTCCGTGGGACACCATGATGATGAACAGCGGCGTGTATCAGTACGTCGACGACATGAACGAATCGCACCTCAGCCGGGCCGGATTCCACCGCTTCATGGTGGAGGGCCTCGACCTCGAATACTACAAGGAGGGGATCGTCACCTCCGTGATGGTGACGCGCGACACGGCCAGCGAAGCGATGCTGCTGGCGGTCAACGGGAAGATCGACGCCTCCTCGGAGGGGGACCTGCCGACCCAGGTGCTCTCGGGCCATCTGCCGATGCTGCTGACGCCGCGGGAGCCCGAGTCGGCCCTGGTCATCGGCTTCGCCAGCGGCATCACCGTGGGCGCCGTGACGCGCCACCCGGTGGAATCGGTGACCGCGGTGGAGATCGAGCCGGCCATCCTGGAGGCGTCGCGATTCTTCGACCCCTGGAATCACCGTCCGCTCGAGGACCCGCGCGTGCGCGTGGCGCGCAACGACGGGCGCAACCTGCTGCTGATGGACACGCGCCGCCACGACGTGATCATCTCGGAGCCGTCCAACCCGTGGATGACGGTCGCTTCGAATCTCTTCACCCGCGAGTTCTTCGAGCTGGGCCGGCGGCGCCTGGCTCCAGGCGGCGTGTTCGCGCAATGGCTCCAGATCTACGGGATGTCCACGGCCGACGTGCAGGCCCTCGCGCGCACGTTCCGGGCGGCGTTTCCGCACGTGCTGGTGTTCAACACCATCGAGGACGCGGACCTGATCCTGCTGGGCTCCGAGGAGCCTCTGACCTGCGATCCGGCCGAGCTGTCGCGGCGCATGGCCCGCGCGGAGGTGGCCCTGGACCTGAGCCGCGTGGGGGTGGAGTCTCCCGAAGATCTCATGACCTACTTCCTGCTGGGATCGGATGATGTCGAGCGCCTCACGGGCGAGGGTCCCCTCAACACCGACGACAACGCGCTCATCGAGTTCAGGGCTCCGCGCAGTCTGCACGCCGAGACCCGCCAGGTGAACGTGGCGTTGTTGAAACGTCACACGGCCGTTTCAGTGCCGTGCGCGCCGCCTCCAGGCGACGTCGCGGCGCAGAGGGAGCATGCCGTCCGTCTGGCGGACGCCTTCGCGCGGCGGCGCATGTGGGACCGCGCCACCGCGGCCATCACGGCGGCGCCCGGGCTGTCGGAGACCGGGGCGGGTCGGGCTGCCCTGGAGCGGATCGAGTCCGCCCGGCGTGTTGACACCGCCCGTCCCGGCAGCTAGTTTCTGGCTTTCAGTGACACCCTCCATCCGTCCCTACGCACCCGCCGCCGACGAAGCGCTGCACGCGCTGAGGCGTGGTCATCCGGATGCCCGGCCGCTGGTGTTCCTGCACGGGATCACGGGCTCGAGGCGCTACTTCGAAGGGCGCGTGATGCACATGTCCCAGCGCTACCGGCTGGTCATCCCGGACCTGCTGGGCTTCGGCCTGTCGCCCAAGCCGCAGGTGGACTACACGGTGCCGCTGTTCGCCGACTCGGTGCGGCGGCTGCTGGAGAAGGAGGGCCTGGCGGGGCGCCCCCACACCCTGGTGGGTCACTCATTGGGAGCGCTGGTGGCGATCCAGTACTGCATCGACCACGGTCAGGACGTGGACGCGCTGGTGCTGATCAACCTGCCTCGCTTCAACTCGCCCGAGGAGGCCCATCGTCTCTTCTGGCTCGGCTCGCCCCAGTACCGCAAGCTCCTCAACGAGCACTCCGTGGCCGAGAACCTGGCGCAGATGAAGCGCACGGGGGTGGATCTCTTCCTGAAGTACCTGGTGCGTTTCCCCTGGGGGGTGGTGGCCGACTGCCGCAAGTTCACCATGCGGTCGCTCACCTCCACGCTGGAGAACTGCCTGCTGAACTACCGGCTGGACGAGGTCCTTCCGCGCATGCCCGATCGCCCCACGCTGCTCATCCACGGCCTGCGCGACGGGGTGGCTCCCTACGACAACGTGAAGGACCTGCCGCGGACCCATTCGTACATGACGCTGGAAACGATCGCCGGGTCGGGGCATCATGTGTTCCTTACCCACACGCGGCGCTGCCTTCAGGTGATCGAAGCCTTTCTCGAGAGGACGGCCGCGCCGGCGCGCCCGGACCCCTCGGGCCGAGCGGCCGCTGGACTGCCGCAGAGGAGTCTCTGAAATGCCGCCTGCCCGCATGAGCATGTACGACACCGCCAACTACTACTTCGACACGGCCGCGGAGTGGATGGGCCTGGAGCGCGAGATGCGCATCCTGCTGAAGGCGCCGCACCGGGAGATCCGCGTGGAGATCCCCATCCGCATGGACGACGGCCGCCTGGAGTCGTTCGTCGGCTACCGCGTGCAGCACAACGGCGTGCGGGGTCCCCAGAAGGGCGGCATCCGCTACCACCCGGAGGTGGACCTCAACGAGGTGCGCGCGCTGGCCGAGCTGATGACCTGGAAGACCGCCCTGGTGAACATCCCGTTCGGCGGGGCGAAGGGAGGGGTCAACTGCGATCCGGCCAAGATGTCCAAGTGGGAGCTGGAGCGGCTCACGCGGCGCTTCACTTCCAAGATCGCCCTCATCCTGGGCCCCTACCGCGACATCCCCGCCCCCGACATGAACACCAACGCCCAGGTGATGGCCTGGATGATGGACGAGTACGGGCGCAAGCAGGGCCATTCGCCCGCCGTGGTCACGGGCAAGCCGGTGGAGCTGGGTGGGTCGAAGGGCCGCGAGGCCGCAACCGGGCGCGGGGTCAGCTTCGTGTGCGCGCACGCGGCGGCTCAGGCGGGGTTCGAGCTGAAGGGCGCGCGCGTCGTCATCCAGGGCTTCGGCAACGTGGGGTCGTTCGCCGCGCGCTTCCTGCACGAGGCGGGCTGCAAGGTGATCGCCCTGTCGGATCAGTTCGGCGGGGTGACCAACCCCGAAGGGATCGACGTTCCCGAGGCTCTCGCCTACGTGCAGATGCACCACAAGCTCGAGGGGCTCCCGCACACGCGCCCCCTCAGCAACGACGACATGCTCCTGCTGGAGTGCGACATCCTGGTCCCGGCGGCGGTGGGCGGGGTGATCAACACCAGCAACGCCGAGCAGCTCGCCTGCAAGCTCATCGTGGAAGCGGCCAACGCGCCCACGTCTGCCCGCGCCGACGCGATCCTGGAGCGGCGCGGTATCCCGCTGGTGCCCGACATCCTGGCCAACGCCGGAGGCGTGACCGTCTCCTACTTCGAATGGACTCAGAATCTCACCCAGTTCTTCTGGGAAGAGGACCGGGTCAACGAGGAGCTGTCGCGGATCCTGACCAAGGCTTCCCAGGAAGTCTCCGCGCTGTCGCGCGCCCGCCAGATTCCGATGCGGCTGGCGGCTTACGTCGTCGCGCTCGATCGGGTGGCGGCGGCGACCCGGCTTCGGGGGATCTGACCGCCGGAACCGGACGCGCCCGGCGGGGCGGAGTGGTCTCCGCGGCGCGTTCGCCGGCGTGGCGTTGGCCACGCCGGCTCAC
>JBOGOC010000076.1:0-10598 GCA_050747525.1 Candidatus Polarisedimenticolia bacterium
GGGGTCTCGCGCCAGTGACTCCCATGGGGCATCCGGATCGGCTCGGGTGACCCCCATGCGGCATGATTTCGGGGGTTTTCGTCGATCCGGCCGGATCGGCGGGGGCGCCTAAGTCTCGTGTTCGCTAGGAGTTCAGGTGATCTGCAGCTCACCTGCACAGGCAGTCAAGGCAGCGAAAAAGTCCCCGAAATCTGATGTTTGGCCGCCCATTGCCTGCCAAACCGCCCCCAAACTGACTGCGATCTGCCCCAGGCGAAGGGGGAGCGCATATCGTGTTCTCACCAAAAGGCGCAGTCCTTCTAGGTTAGATAGACTGCGCAGCGCAGCATTTGTCCTTGGGATCTAGCCAATGCTCACACTTACAGTACTGCTGACAGTAACCATTGCGCTAGGAAGCAATGTACATTGTGTCAATGGTGAAGACACCCACTCGGCCATCGAGTCCTTTATTGCAAAGGTAGCCGCCTACAAGGACAAAACTAGCCGGGTGCCACCAGGCGAGAGGGGCCCAGAATTACGGGAGCTGATCTCATCTGAAGCGAAAAGAATGCAGTGCCATGTACCCGATGTTCTCGATGACTTGGGTATGATGTTGTTACATCGTGATGAGGATGAATCCCGCCTGGACGAACTCATACTCTTGAAGCACCCCACGGACGCTGAGCTTAAGGAGATGATGCTACTGCTCGACAAGAGAGAGAAATCGGTGAAGACGCCCCGGTGTGAAATTGCACTTCTTATGGGGGAGCTGGGCCATGGAGCAGAGGATAGGGCGGTAGCTGGGCTGCTCGCAGCAGTTCCGCTTCCAGAGAGAGTCGAGGACTCCTGTGTAGCCAAGGCTCTGATGATGATTGGCCCTGGAGGATACAGGCACATAGTGGACAGTATCCTGAAGAAGACATCTCCTGAGCGAATTCATGTTGCTCTACTCGCACTTCTCGCCGCAAGTACAGATACCGATTTTCCAGAGCTGGCTGGCCTGGGCCCAGAAGAGCGTTGGGATGAAACGGTTCCTACTTCAAGGAGGGGTGCGCGGAAACTGACACGGAAATGGCTCGAGTGGTGGGGGGATCGCGCCCCATACCTGAGTTGGAATCAGGAGACAGGGCTGCTTAGTAATCGCTAGCCCGAACCATCAGCGTCCTCGCCATAGCATGGCAGGTTTTGTGGGAAACGCGCCCGGTGTGTCATGAGCCGAATCGCCCCACCCACATCGGTTGGCTCTCTCGAAGTGGCGCTACCGACTCATTGAAGTTTGCGCGAAGTCGCGGGTCATCAAGCATCTGTTTGTACGCGACGAACGCTGTTGCGCGGTGGCATCCGTCAACTAGAGTAAGCCTTCCTGCATCTTCTACAACGATGATAGGCTCGGGAAACGCTCCGTGCTCCGTAAGGTAATCCAAGGCGAGATTGAATCTCTCCTTACCAGCAGACCCGAGATGCTGCGAATAACTATTGGTCTTGCCACTGATGTAGGCCTCGTACAATCCTCGGATCAACTGCGCCGACTCAGAGGACAACAGTGTCCAGTCAAACGGCCTGCTCTCCAGCGTCCAAGTGAGCGACTGCCAATAACCCAGGGGCCGATTGAGCAGGATCCCCGCCCAGGATGGGTCCGGCATGGCGTAGATGTTGGGTGCAGGTGGCCAAGATCGTTTAGAGGAAAGGGGAATCAACCAGGCGTCGAGGATCTCGTCTGGGAACTTGGGCAGTGTTCGTCGCATTGCTTCGATCAACGTTTCCACTGCCGCTCCTCTACTTGGCGGCCGCTTCCCTGCTCGCCAAACGAGCCCAGGTTGCTACGTTGCCCCGTAGTGGCCGGCTCACGTAACGAACATCCAGAATGTCGCGGAACTCTGCTCGAAGTGCTACCCGACCCTCGTATCCAACTTGCTGAAGTGCCTGCACGACGTGCTCGATGGGAACTGGAATGTCCAATGTCTCTGCCTCACCAATCTCCCACGGCAGGAAATCCGCAAGTGATGGTTCGAGCGGAATAAACTGCCGACCGTGTGGAAATCGGATGCACGCGCTTTGAATCTTCACCTTGCGCTGTCCTGCGCTGGCTGCACACAGCATCATGACGGTCCGCGGCTCTGGTCTATCACCGAGAACGTTCAAGGTTAGGCCTACTTTGAGAAGTCGTTCAGTAGCGCGGCGAGTTGTGACGGCCGTATAGGTTGCCAGCCCAGCACCGTAGACCGCGACCGCTGCCGTGACCGCTGTCGCCCAGTCGCGAGGGTCCATTCCAACCTCCTGTTCGCCAGGCAATCGACGTTAATGTAGAGCCTACCACGCCTGTCCAGCCTCTTTGCCCCCCGCCCCTTCCGGAGTATGATGCCGGCTCTCCATCGATGGAGGACGAGCGATGCCATTGCTTCGCGTAACTGTCTGTATGATGTGGTTGGGAGCCTTCAGCACAATCACCCTCGCGCAGGAATCTCAGGAATCGCTGCTCATCAACAAGCTGGAAGGGATCGGGATTGACGCAAGCGGTGCAATCTACCAGGTGTCCTGGGATCAACCGATGAACGAGTTCAGAATCGAACGAACCACTGACGCTGGGCTGCAAACTGTAGCCAGCGGTGGCCTCCACGCCGCTCCCGTCCACCTTGCGGAGCCTGGGGGAACTGGATGCGTTCGTCGGCACCACGGCGAGGGCCCGAGGTCTCGACATGAGCGCACCGTTCCCCTTCAGGGTGACGGCTCGTGTTCACGAGGCTAGGATGCATATCGTGAACCGCCAGGGCCGCCCCGTGGGAGGGCACACGGAGCACGAGTCGATCCAGTTCCCTCTCTCGATCGAGGACACCGCGGTGGAGCTGATCGGCTTCTGGCCTGACCGTCACCAGCGAATCCTCACCCACATGGGTTCGAACATCCATGTGCACGGCCGCACGGCGGATGCCAGGCTGTCGGGACACGTGGACGAAGTGAGATTCATTTCGGGAGAGCTCTGGCTCCCTGGGAGGTGATGAATGCTATCCGGTGAGCTGGCACGTCGGGCCGGGATCAGTCCCGACACCTTGAGGCACTACGAACGCCTGGGCCTCCTTCCTGTCTTGTACTTGTGGGCCTCGTCGGCGCCTTCCATGAAAACCTGGTGTATCGAACGAAGCAGCATGAGGTTCGGCCGGCGCGTAAAGTCGGCGCATGAGGAGCACGGCGCGGAGGTCAGGGACTTGCCGTGCTACACTTCTCACGCAACAGGAACCGTCCTCGTTCTCCTAACTTGGAGAGACAACGCCGACTGAAATGTCCACGACCACGAACACCGCCCCACGCGACTCCTTCGCTCGCCTAGCGTGGGAAATCGCCACCGCCCGCGATGCCGTAGTAAACCACCCGGTCTATGCGCGGCTCGGGGAGTTGCCCGCGCTCCGCGTCTTCATGACGTCCCACGCCTTCACCGTGTGGGACTTTATGAGCCTGCTCAAGACCCTTCAGCGCCGCCTGACGTGCGTCGAGGTTCCCTGGCTCCCGTCGGCGGACGCAGCTGCCGGCCGCCTCGTAAACGAAATCGTGCTCGGAGAGGAGACCGATGAGATTGCGCCCGGGCGCTACACGAGCCACTATGACCTGTACTTGGTCGCGATGAAGGAGATCGGCGCGGACAGCGGGCCGATCCGCGATTTCGTTGGCTTGCTGGCTCGGGGCGTCCCGGCGGAAAAGGCGCTGGCCGACCTGCCCGTGCCGGCTTCAACAAAGAAGTTCGTGCTGGGCACGCTTCATACCTGCCGGGCCGCCACGCCCGAGGTGGCCGCGTCGTTCCTGCTCGGCCGCGAAGACCTCGTGCCCGCCATGTTCCGCACGATCATCACCGAGCTAGAAAGCCGCGGCACCTCCTGCGCGTCGTTCCGCCTGTACCTCGACCGCCATGTCCAGCTCGACGAAGAGCGGCACGGGCCGATGGCCAAAAAGCTACTCCAGAGCCTCTGCGGAGAGGACCCGCAGAAGTGGCGCGAGGCAACGGAGGTCGCGCAGCAAGCACTGGGCGCTAGGCGCGAGCTCTGGGACGGCGTACTCGCGGCGATCGAGACCCTCTGAAACGGAAGGTCGAATTGCCGGCCGGGGAACCTGGCGCTTCCGATCCCCCCCGCCTTGCCCGGTTTCGGCCGCAGGCGAGACCTTTCAGCCGGGCCAGCGTTCCGCGGACCTCGATTCGCCCGCCGTCGAGAAAGCAGTTCATGATGCTGGTGACCAACGTCAGCCAGCCCCGGTGGGAAGGGAGGGCTACGGAAAGCCAGCCAAGAATCTGCCCTGCGGGAAGGTCGGTTCCACCTCGGCCCATCCATTCTACTCCCGAATCAGCTGAGCTTTCAGACGCAGCCCCTTTCTGAAATAACCGGTCTAGCCATACTTCTTCGACGTCGCCTTGGTACGTCCCTTCCTCTTCCACGGCGCTTCTACGGCCTCGGCCTTGCCCTTGGATCCGTCGTCCATCACTGCCTCAATCGCGGCTACCGGCGTCGGCGGCAGGCCCAGGACCACCCTGAGCCCATCCTCCGGCGCGTCGTCCGCCGTGTACTTGTTCCAGTGCTCCTCACACACGCCACGTCCGAGGTAGATGATGCTGGCCTCATCGCGGCACCTCGGGACCTCGCAGCGGTCCATCTGTCAGTCTGCGGTGTCTCGCGACTTGCGTGCCTTTCCAACGTATGCGACGGCGCATCGTACTCTGACGGACAGGCCGCGAGGACGAGCGCCGCGTGTTCGCCCGTCGGGCTCCTGGCGTTTGACGTCCTCGTGCCGCGGAAATGTCATTCCCGCTCGGGTGGTGACGCCGTACGGCCGCGAGCAGACTGAATGCTCGCGGACAGCGCCGGTATGAAGCTCGCGGGGACATACCGTTGGCGAGAGAGTTGCTCGAGCCGCTGCAGCATCCTCTGCGCCTCGGTGCTTTGTCCTGCATCGGCCGCGACAGTGCCATACGCCAGGAGGTACTTGGGCCTGCCGCCGGAGGATTCCACCGCTTCCTGCAGGGCGGCGAGCGCGGACTCGAACTCTTGTCTGCCAGCGTGTGCATATCCAATGGTGTAGAGCGCGAACGGGAATCCCTCCTCGAGGTCCAGGCTCTTGTGGGCCTGCTTTAGAGCCTCGTCCAATCGTCCGATCGAGAGGAGGAAATAGGCGCCCGCCGCCGGCACAGTCGGCGAATGCGGGTCCAGATCCCCGGCTTTGGCGATCTCGGCGAGAGCCGAGGCGCGACGGCCCTCACGAAAGTGATGCCAGGCATAACGTTCGTGAGCCTCGGCGTCGCTGGGATTCAGCTCCAGAGCGCGACGGTATGAAGCACGGGCGGCCATCGAGTTGCCGCCGCACGTGGCGCTCGCCTCGGCCAGCCACACATGGGCTTCCGGCAGCTCCGGGTCGAGCGCGTGCGCCCGCGCGGCGGCGGACAGGGCCGGGGGGCAGGCCTGTGAGACGGGGGCGAACTGGTACTCGATCATGCTGAGATGCGCGGCGGCCAGTCCCGCATGAGCTGGGGCGTACTCGGGGTCGAGCTGGGATGCTTCCTTGAACGCGGCGGCGGCGGTCTGGAAGCCTTCATCCGTGCCGCGGCGCAACTCATGGCGACCGCGAAGGTAGGCTTCGTAGGCTGCGGTGTTCAGTGTCGAGGCGCGGGCCAGGGCGGAACCGTGCGCTGGGAGCAGTTTCAGGGCGAGCGCTCGGCTCACGCGTTGGGCGATTTCGCGCTGGACGACGAAAACATCGCTCGCCGGCCGCACATAGGTCTCGCCCCAGACGAGAGATTGATCGGTCGTCCGGACGAGCCTTGCCGTGGAATAAAGCCGATCCTGGGTCCGCCGCACGCTTCCTTCGATGACGTAGGCCACCCGCAAGTCGCGCGCCACGCGGACGAGGTCGGGGCGACCTCCCTTGTACCGCTGCGCGGATTGCCGGGCAATGACGGCCAGGGATGTCGGGTTCAATCGTCCGAGCTGCACAATCAATTCCTCGCTCATGCCGTCGCTCAGGTACTCTTGAGCGGGATCGCCGCTCAGGTTGTCGAACGGCAGCACCACCAGCCGGATGGGTCCGGCGGCCTTCTGGAGTGGTCGCGGCTTCGAGGCGACGAGCGCCACGCCAAGGAGCAGCGCGAGAGCGAGCAACGCCCCTCCTGTCGAGCGTACCCGATCCATGAGACCCATGGCGGCGAGCGCTCGTTGGGTGGGTTGGGTGGGTGGCATCGGGGCGCTTGCCGGCTGATCGCCTGCCGGCTCTGGAAGGCGACTCGTTTCCTCGACCTGCGCGATGAAGCGATAGCCGCGCCGCGGCACCGTCTCGATGTACCGTGGATTCCTTGCATCGTCCCCGAGCGCCGACCGGATTTGCTTGATGGCGAAGTTCAGTCCTCGCTCGAAATCGACAAACGTCTCTTTCCCCCAGACCTCATGCCGCATGTCCCCCCGACTGACGACCTCTCCCGAGCGCAGTGCCATGAGGATGAGCAGTCTCAGTGGTTGGGGCTGCATCGGGACGAGCTGCCCCGCCTGAGTCCGCAGCTCCGCGCCGTGGGTGGCGAGATCGAGGACGAAGACACCGAAGCGCAGACGCCGTCTTCCCTCGATCGATTCGGATGTCACATCGTCTGACATGGCAGTATCGATTCAAACGCAGCGAACTCGCTCCTGGTTCCGGGCGGGCCCGCTCATCCCTGCTCGGCGAGCCTTGCAAGTGGCTGAACGGCAGGGAATTATCCCTCACACGGCAACTCACCTCCAACTCACCTGATCCTGGCTATCCTCCCGTTCCCGGGGCCCGTACGATCGCATGAACCGGCGCGCGTCCGGCCGAGAGGAGATGAAGAGATGACTCTGAGACTCACGATGGTCAAGGGTGCCGTGTGCGGCCTGCTGCTGATGGGGGGAGGCTTCCTGAGCCCGGCGCTCGGAGCGGAAACCGGCGCCGAGGAGGATCGGGTCGTTGGCTGGCGATCCGACCTCGACACGCTCCTTGCGGAGATTCGCGGGCAACACTACATCTATCGTTCGCGTCCGCTGCCCGCTGACCTCCTCAGAGACGCCGAGCGGCTGCGCGCGCGGATTCCGGAGCTGAACGACGAGCGCATCCTGGTGGAGCTGCAGCGTCTGATGGTCCACCTTGGAGATGGCCACTCCTTCGTGCTGCCCTTCGGCCCGAAGCGGGTGGACAGCCGGATGCTGCCGATCCGCTTCTACCTCTTTTCCGATGGGCTCTTCGTCATCGACGCCGAGCGAGGCAACGAGCAGTGGATTGGACGAAAAGTAACCCGTATCGGGACGACTCCCGTCGACGAGGCGCTGCAGCGGCTCGAGAGCGTTGTCCATCGCGACAACGCGATGACCGTCAAGTGGATCGGTCCCGTGATGCTGGCCCACCGCGGCGTGCTGGAGACCGTCGCCAGCGGGATCGACCCGGAGCTGATCTCGATCACGCTCCAGAGCCCGGGAGGCGGCGTGAGTGAGGCTCTCCTCGCGCCCATCCCGCCACCGTCGTCTTCGCGCATTCCGAAGCTCATCCCGTCACGGCTCCCCGGCGCCCCGCCCCCGCCGCTCTACCTTCAGAAGGTGGCGGTGCACTACTGGACGAAGGAGATGCCCGAAGCACAGGCGCTCTACGTCCAGTTCAACCAGCAGGTGGACGCCCCGGAGGAGTCTCTGGCGGCCTTTGCCGAGCGCCTGGGGCGTCACCTCACCGAGACAAAGCCTCGCTCCACCATCGTCGACGTCCGCCACAACACAGGGGGCGAGGGGCAGCTCGGTGCACCTCTGATCGAGTCGCTCGCCCAGTACCAGGAGGCAGGCGGCCGCGTGTTCGTGATCACGGGCCGCAGCACCTTCTCGGCCGCCCAGATCTTCATCTCGCGGCTCGAGGCGAGGATTCGGCCCGTGTTCGCAGGTGAGCCAAGCGGCTCCCGCCCGAATTTCGTCGGGGAGGACAACATCATCAGACTTCCATGGAGCGACGCCATCGCCAATATCTCAACGCGCTACCACGAGACGACTCCGGGCGACAAGCGCCAGTGGATCGAGCCGAGCATTCGCGTGGACCTCCCCTCGGCCGACTACTTCGCGAACCGTGACCCGGTGCTGGAACGAGTCCTCGCCGAGGCGCGCGCTCTCGGCCCAAGCCAGAAGTCCGGCTCCTGAAGGAGGCACAATCATGAACAGACGGGATGTCATTCGCACACTGCCCCTGGCTTCGGCTGGGTTCCTCCTGGCTCGCAGCGGCTTCGCGCTGGCCGGCATCCAGGTCGACACCCGACGGTTCCACGACCCGTCGGTTGCCAAGAGCGGCGAGTCGCTCGAGATACTGTTCCTCGGCGGGACGAACTTCGTGGGGCCGCCAACGGTTCAGACGGCGCTGGATCGGGGTCACCGAGTGACGCTGTTCAATCGCGGCCTGACGAACCCTTATTTATTCCCCGAGCTGCGCAAGATCCGGGGAGACCGGGATCCCGGCAAGACCCCAGGGCTGGCCGGGCTGCGGGAAGGACGCTGGGACGTCGTGATCGATACCTGGCAAGACTCGCCCGTGGCCGTGCACGAGACCGCCAGGCTGCTGAACGGAAGGGTAGGCCATTACATCTACATCTCGTCCATAGCGGTGTACGGCGAGCACAACTACGAGATTCGGACCGAGATCACGGAAGATGCCCCCCTACCCGCCACCGGGCCGATGCCATCTGATTTCTCCACGGTCCTCAGCTATCCTGTCAGCAAGACGCTCTCCGAGAAGGCGGTGCGCGAGACATGGTCCGGCACATCGACACTGATACGACCCCACTCGATCTGTGGCTATTACATGCCACAGGGTGCCGACAATCAGCTCTACTGGCCGGCCCGCGTCAACCGTGGCGGAGATATCCTGACTCCCGGAGACGGGCTTGACACGACGCAGTACGTGGACGTGGAGGACCTGGCACGCTTCATCGTTCGCGCCGCCGAGACGAAACTAAGCGGTGTCTTCAACACCTGCCGCCGGCAGACCTTCCTCGAATATCTCTATGGCCTCAAAGCGCTGACGGCCACGGCGTCCACCTTCCATTGGGCGCCCGTCCATTTTCTTGACCTGCACGGCGTGCGCGACTTCGATCAGATGCCCATGTGGGTTCCGCGCTCGAAAACGCCCGGGTTCTTCAGCATCAGCGCCGTCAAGGCGATGGCAGCGGGCCTGAGCTTTCGGCCCATGGCGGTTACGTTCCGCGATGTCCTGGACGGGTTCTACACCTTCAAGTCCGCCGACTTCGAGTTTGGTGTCGACGGTCGAACGGAAGGGATCTCACGAAGCCGCGAAGCAGAGTTGCTGAAGCGCTTGGACCAATGGAAGTCCCAGGGGAGCGGACAAGGTCTTTGAGAGGATGGAGGACGCGGCTAGGATTCATGTCGCCGCCTGCGGGTCCGACACGGTGCGGACGTCGCCGGCGTAGACCGAGAACGAGTCGGCGCCGGGGAGCCCTCGGGGCGGGCGGGGACGTTGAAGCTGAGGGTCGAGGGCGGCTAGTACGAGAGGATGATGTCGAGCAGGGTCGGGAGGCCGGAGATTCGCGATGGGGGACGCAACACCTCCCGACACGTCCCCGTCGAAGACCGTCACGTCGGCTTCGTCAGGATTGACCGTCTCCACCTGGAAGGTCCCTGACCCCCGCGGCCAGCTCGTCGTCGGCCAGGTGAGTATACACGACCGTCGTCAGCTCGCATGCCTCCCAGGACCGAGGTGGCGAGAGAGGCAGGCGGCCGCCGGAAGGCAGTCCGGCGGCCGAGTAGGAGGAAGAACTGCGGTATCTGAACGCATCCTTGTCGTGAAGGATGCGGTGAGTTCCTTCAGTCTGGACGGGGTGTCTGGCAAGCCAGCGAAGAAACCATCGCAGCCCGGCAACGAGTCCAGGTCAGCACGGCAAATCCCTGACCCCCGCCGCCAGCTCCTCGTCCGCCGGATGCGTGTAGATGATGGTCGTGAGCGGGCTCGCATGCCGCGCGAACCGCTGCGCCAGGAACAGGTTCCTCGACGCCCGGTAGACGTTCGTGACGGCGCTGTGGCGCAGCGAGTGGAAGTTGTACCGCCGGTCGAAGCCGGCGCGGGCCTGCCACCAGGCGAAGCGCCACTGGGCGGCACGGGGGGACAGCCGCCGTCCCTGGCCGGACACGAACAGCGGGGCGGAGTGATCCACGGCCTGACCGTTGCTCCGCTTCCATGACAGGAATTCCGCAAGCTTCGGGACCAGCCGCTCCGGCAGGAACACCTCGCCGCGCCGGCCGCCCTTCGTGGTCGCCTGCCGAAGCACGATCCGCCGCCGCACGGTGCGTCCGTCCGGCGACACGTCCCCGACGTTGAGGGACAGCAGCTCGCTCAGGCGCAGGCCGGTGCCGAGGGCCATCGAGTACAGGACGTGGTCCCTGGGCGCGTCGTGGGCCGCGGTCGCCGCCAGCAGCGCCGCTTGCTCGGCGGTCGTCATCGTCTCGGGAGCGCGGAATCGAGGGAACATGTCCATATCCTTGAAAGCGTCAAGTAGTTTTCGAAGACGAACGAGATTTCTTCCTCTGTGTGATGTTCCTCGGCTTTCGGTTGGGGTGCTCGACGCCGGGTGGCCCCTGCGGGCCGAACCGACCGCGGAT
>JBOGOC010000077.1:0-16211 GCA_050747525.1 Candidatus Polarisedimenticolia bacterium
AGTCGGCGTGGCCAACGCCACGCCGGCGAGCGCGCCTCGGAGATCACTCCCCGCCGCCGCCCGCCGTGGGAGAGCCAGGTTCCTTGATCGCCAAGTCCGGCCATGGTACCGTTCCCCGCCAGCCCGGATGAGCGGTTGTCGCGGGCTCTCTCACCTGAGACAGCATGGCGACGTTCACATTCACGCAATGCGTGTGTGCCGCCGCGGACCGGGTTGCTGAGGAACGGAATCCTGAGCGCCTACATCCCCATCCTCCTGTTCATTCTGGTGGCGGCTGCATTCCCCCTGGCGACACTCGCCCTCGCCCGCGTCCTGCGGCCCTCCAACTACGGCAAGGTGAAGGCGGCGGCCTACGAGTGCGGCGTCGAGGCCCAGGGTGAGGCGCGCGGGCGCTACTCGGTGGCCTACTACATCATCGCCGTCCTGTTCGTCGTGTTCGACGTCGAGGTGATCTTCCTGTTCCCGTGGGCCGTTCGCTTCAAGGCGCTGGGGTTGTTCGGCTTCCTCGAGATGTTCATCTTCATCGCGATCCTGGTTCTGGGCTACGTGTACGCCTGGAAAAAGGAAGCGCTCGAGTGGGTCTGACGAGGCGCATCGATCGATGGCGGACGGCCCCGAGCAGGAAAAACCGACCCCCCCGGCCCCTCCACCCGCCGCGCCGGCCAGGCCGCGCATGGACCCGGTGGAGGAGATGCTGCGGCGGCCCGTGGAATCCGCGGCCCTCGCGGCGCTTCAAGAGGCCTTCCCTGACGCGGTCCTCGAGGTGGTGTGCTACGCGCGCGAGGTGACCGCGCGCGTTCCACGGGAGCGCGTGGTGGATCTGCTGCGCTTCCTGCGTGACGACCCGCGCACCGCGTTCGACCTGCTCACCGATCTGACCGCCGTGGACTGGCCGAAGCGCGAGCAGCGGTTCGACGTCGTCTACCACCTGTACTCGATCCGCCTCGGCCACCGACTGCGCCTCAAGCTGCGGGCCGGGGAGGGGGAGGCCGTTCCTTCGGCCACCCCGTTGTACCGCGCCGCCGAATGGCACGAGCGCGAGGTCTTCGACATGTTCGGGATCCCGTTCGAGGGGCATCCCGATCTGCGCCGCATCCTGATGCCGGACGAGTGGCGCGGGCATCCCCTGCGCAAGGAGTACCCCCTCGAGGGGTTCGCCGATCAGCACATGCGGCTGAGGTAAGACATGTTCCGCACGCAGATGATGGAAGTGAACATGGGCCCGCAGCACCCTTCCACCCACGGGGTCCTGCGCCTCTCGCTCACGCTCGACGGAGAGCGCATCGTGGACGTGAAGCCCATCATCGGCTACCTCCATCGCGGTGTGGAGAAGCTGTGCGAGCACAAGATCTACGTGATGGTCCCGCCGCTGTGCGATCGGCTCGACTACGTCGGCTCGGCGTCCCAGAACCTGGGGTACATCCAGGCGGTGGAGAAGCTGGCCGGCATCGAGGTCCCCGAGCGCGCCCGCTACATCCGCACCATCATCGCCGAGCTGAACCGTCTGGCCAGCCACCTGGTGTGGCTGGGCACGCACGGGCTGGACATCGGCGCGATGACCGTCTTCTTCTACTGCCTGCGGGATCGGGAGTACATCCTGGACCTGTTCGAGGCCTTCTGCGGAGCGCGTCTGACCACGAACATGTTCCGGGTGGGCGGGCTCCTGGAGGACCTGCCTCCCGGCTGGGTCGATGGATGCCGCCGGTTCACGGAGATGCTCCCGCCGCGCATCCTGGAGTACGAAGGGCTGCTCACCAACAACCGCATCTGGCTGGAGCGCACCAAGGGGGTGGGCGTGATCTCGGGTGAGGACGCCGTGAACTGGGGTCTGACCGGCCCCATGCTGCGCGCCTCGGGGGTGGCCTACGACCTGCGCAAGGCCGAGCCCTACGCCGCCTACGACCAGGTCCAGTTCGACATCCCCACCCAGCCCGATGGAGACACCTACGCCCGGTACCTGGTGCGCCTCGAAGAGATGCGCCAGAGCATCCGGATCATCAGGCAGGCTCTGGACAAGCTTCCGGCCGGAGAGATCCGGGCGCCGCGGATGAAGACCCGCATGAAGCCGCCCGCGGGCGAGGTCTATCACGAGGTGGAGGGGCCGCGCGGCGTGCAGGGATTCTACGTGGTGAGCGACGGGGGAGAGAAGCCCTACCGCTGCCATTTCCGCTCGCCCTCGTTCGTGAACCTGGCGGCCATCAACGTGATGTCGCAGGGGGGGCTGGTGGCGGACATCATCGCCGTGATCGGCACCATCGACATCGTGCTGGGGGACTGCGACCGGTGAGCGACACGGTGATCGAAAACGTGCTCATCCCCTTCGCCAAGATCGTCCTGGTGCTGGGTGTGATCTCGGGGGCGGTGGCCTATCTCACGCTGATGGAGCGCAAGGTCCTGGGGTTCATGCAGCTGCGCCTCGCTCCGCGGCGCGTGGGCCCGCATGGCCTGCTGCAGCCGATCGCCGACGGCATCAAGCTGCTCATCAAGGAAGACGTCGTGCCCGACGGCGCCGACCGGGCACTCTTCATGCTCGCCCCAATCCTTTCCGTCATCCCCGCGTTCGCCGCCCTGGCGGTGCTGCCGTTCGCGGCCATGCCCTTCGAGGTCCTCGGGTACAAGGTCACTCCCTACATCACCGACGTGAACATCGGCATCCTGTACGTCCTGTCCATCACGTCGCTGGGTGTGTTCGGCATCATCCTGGGAGGATGGTCCTCCAACAGCAAGTACTCGCTGCTGGGGTCCCTGCGCAGCGCGGCGCAGATGATTTCCTACGAGGTCCCGCTGGGACTATCGATCATCGGGGTGCTCATGCTGGCCGGCACGGCCAGCATGGTGGGGATCGTGGAGGCCCAGCGGCAGGCCGGCTGGTGGTTCATGGCGCCTCAGTTCGTGGGGCTGTTCATCTACTTCGTCTCCGCGGTGGCCGAGACCAACCGCATTCCCTTCGACCTGCCGGAGGCTGAGGCGGAGCTGGTGGCCGGGTACCAGACCGAGTACGCGGGGATGAAGTTCGCCTTCTTCATGATGGCCGAGTACGTGAACATGATCGTCGTGGCCTCCATCGCCACCACCTTGTGGCTGGGCGGCTGGATGCGGCCCTTCCCCAACGTGGAGGCGCTGGGGTTCCTGGACTTCCTGAACTGGGCCCATCCCGCGCTTTCGGGAGTATTCTGGTTCTGTCTCAAGGCTGTCTTCATCCTGTACGTGTACATCTGGCTGCGAGGGACGTTCCCGCGCTACCGGTATGATCAGCTCATGCGGCTGGGATGGAAGTGGCTGCTCCCCCTGTCGCTGGTGAACATCCTGGCCACCGGCCTGATTCTGGTGCTGAGGAACCCGTCATGACCCGAGCCGTCGCTCTCGTGAAGAGGCTGCTGCTGTTCGAGATGCTGCAGGGGATGCTCATCACCCTGAAGAACCAGTTCCGCCCCCACGTGACCCTGGAGTATCCAAGAGAAACCCCCGATCTGGCCCCGCGGTTCCGCGGCGTTCCGCGGCTGCGACGCGATCCCGAGTCGGGAGAGGAGCTGTGCGTGGGGTGCCTGCTGTGCGAGCAGATCTGCCCGGACGACTGCATCAAGATGGTCATCGACAAGCGCCCCTCGGGCAAGGGGAAGTACCCGAAGTCGTTCATCATCGACTACGAGCGGTGCTGCTTCTGCGGGCTGTGCGTGGATCCCTGCCCCACCAAGCCGATCACGGCCATCTACATGAGCCACGACTACGAGCTGTCGGACTTCACCCGGGTGGAATTCATCACGGGGAAAGAGCGGCTCTACGAGGGGCATCCCTTGAAGAAGTACGAGAAGTAGGAGGCGATCATGGCGCCCGCAGCGGTCATGTTCTACGTGCTGGCGTCGGTGTGCGCCGTGTCGGCCATCATGGTGGTGACGCGCCGCAACCCCGTGCACGCGGCGCTGTTTCTGGTGCTGGCGTTCTTCTGCGTGGCCGGCATCTACGTGATCATGATGGCCGAGTTCCTGGCGGCCGTGCAGGTGCTGGTGTACGCGGGCGGAATCACGGTGCTGTTCCTGTTCGTCATCATGCTGGTCCCGCTTGAGGGAAGCCGCCTCTCGCCCCCGCCCGTCCGCCACCTCGGCTGGTCGCTGGCCTCCGCCGCCCTGCTGTCCATCTCGCTGATCTCGTACTTCTGGAATGCTCCCTCCCCGCCGTTCCTGGGCTCCACCAAGGATCTCACCGCGGGGGGAGGCAACATCGAGGCGATGGGGATGGAGCTGTACCAGCGCTATCTGGTGCCGTTCGAGATCGCCTCGGTGCTGTTGCTGGTGGCCATGATCGGCGCCGTCGTTCTGGCGCGCGAGAAGGTGTAGCCGATGGTTCCCACGTCGCACGTGCTGGTGTTCAGCCTGGCTCTGTTCGTCATCGGGCTGCTGGGGGTGCTGCTGCGCCGCAACCTGATCATCGTGCTGATGAGCATCGAGCTGATGATGAACTCCGCCAACATCAACTTCGTGGTGTTCTCCCGCCAGCTCGGCAACCTGACCGGGCAGGTGTTCGGTGTCTTCACCATCGTCGTGGCGGCGGGCGAGGTGGCGGTGGGCCTGGCCATCCTGATCGCCCTGTTCCGCAACAAGGACACCGTGAACATCGACGAAATGAACATCATGAAAGGGTGACGGGGTGGGCGATCTGCTCTGGCTGATCCCGGCGCTCCCCGCGCTGGGCTTCGTCATCAACGGGCTGCTCGGCCGCCGCCTGGGCACCAAAGCGGTGTCGGCCGTGGCCTGCGGCGTCGTGCTGGCGTCCTTCCTGCTCTCGGTGGCCGCCGTCGCGCAGCTGGCGGGTCTGCCGCCGGATCAGCGCGTGCTGGAGAACCGCCCGGCGTCCTGGGTTCCCGCGGTGGACGACGGGGGCGGGCCCCCGGCGCTCGCACTGGACTGGCTCTTCGTGCTGGACCCGCTGTCGGCCGTGATGATCCTGGTGGTCACCGGCGTGGGCTTCCTGATCCACGTCTACTCCATCGGGTACATGGGAGGCGACCCCGGATACTGGCGCTACTTCACCTACCTCAACCTGTTCATGGCCATGATGCTCACCCTGGTGCTGGGCGGGTCGTTCGCCGTGATGTTCGTGGGATGGGAAGGGGTGGGCCTCTGCTCCTACCTGCTCATCGGCTACTTCTACTGGAAGCCCGACTGCGCCGACGCGGGCAGGAAGGCGTTCATCACCAACCGCATCGGCGATCTGGGCTTCGTCGTGGGCGCGCTCATGCTGTTCGGCCTGTTCGGCACGCTGGAGTTCCGGCCGATCCTGTCGGCCGTCGCCTCCGGCCAGGGGCCCTCCTGGGTGCTGGTGATCATTGCGCTGTGCCTGTTCGCGGGCGCCTGCGGGAAATCGGCCCAGATCCCGCTGTACGTCTGGCTGCCTGACGCGATGGCAGGCCCCACACCCGTGTCGGCCCTCATCCACGCGGCCACCATGGTGACGGCCGGCGTCTACATGGTCTGCCGGCTCTCTCCGCTCTATCTGGCCGCGCCCCCGGCCCTGACCGTGGTGGCCATCGTGGGGGCGGCCACCGCCCTGTTCGCGGCCACCATCGGCCTGGCGCAGAACGACATCAAGAAGGTGCTGGCCTACAGCACGGTGTCGCAGCTCGGCTTCATGTTCCTGGCCGCGGGGGTGGGGGCTTTCGGGGCCGCCATCTTCCATCTGGTGACCCACGCCTTCTTCAAGGCCCTGCTGTTCCTGGGAGCCGGAGCCGTCATCCACGCGCTCCATCACGAGCAGGACATGAGCAGGATGGGCGGGCTGAAGTCGAAGCTCCCGGTCACCTACCTGGTGTTCTTCGCGGGATGGCTCTCCATCGCCGGCGTGCCGCTGACGGCGGGCTTCTTCAGCAAGGACGAGATCCTGTGGCGGGCGTTTCTCTGGAGCCCCGTTCTGTGGGCCGTGGCCGCCTTCACCGCCGTGCTGACCGCTTTCTACATGTCACGCCTGATGGGGTTGACCTTCTGGGGCGCGCCGCGCCTCGAACCCCACAGAGCGCATCAGGTTCAAGAGGTGCCGGGCGTCATGAAGTGGCCTCTCGTGGTGCTGGCGGTGCTGTCTCTGGGCGGAGGCCTGCTGAGCGTCCCCGCGGCCCTGGGTGGAGCGGCCCTGCCGTTCACGCTCGATCGATGGCTCGAGCCGGTCTTCAAGCCGGCCACCCATGCCGCGCACGCGGATGCCGCGCACTCCTCGATGGCAGAATACGGTCTCATGCTGCTGGCGGCGACGCTGGCGGCCGGCACCATGTGGTTCGGGTGGCACCTCTACGAGAAGCGCCCCGACCTGGTCCAGGCGTGGCGCCTGAGGCTCGCCTCGGCGCATCGCGTGCTGGCGAACAAGTACTGGGTGGACGAGGTCTACGACGCGGTGATCCTGCGCCCCTTCTACAGTCTCTGCCGGTTCGCCTATGAGGTGGACGTGCGCGTGGTGGACGGCGCCGTGCATCTGGTGCGCAACGTCACCGTGGGCACGTCCTATCTATCGGTCTTCTGGGACACGTGGGTCGTCGACGGCCTCGTGAACCTGACGGGTCGCGCCATCCGCGCCGGGTCGGGCTCTCTGCGCCACGTGCAGACGGGCCTCACCCAGTCCTATGCCACCGCGATGGTGCTGGGCCTGTTCGTGCTCATCTGCTTCTACATGTACATGTCCTGAGGAGCGTCTCCATGTTCCGAGGTCTGCTGTCGCTCATCGCGTACCTGCCGCTGGCCGGAGCCATCGTGCTCCTCTTCTTCCCGAAGGACGCGAAGAAGGGGATCGCCTGGTTCGCCACCGCCGTGGCGGGCCTGGACTTCCTCATCTCGCTGCCGCTCTACTTCCAGTGGGACACGAGCCAGGCGGGGTTCGACGAGCGCATCGTGGAGCGCTTCGACTGGATCCCGTCGATCGGCGTCCAGTACATCTTCGGGGTGGACGGCATCTCCGCCCTGTTCGTGCTGCTCACCACCCTGCTGGGGGTGATCGCCTTCCTCTCGTCGTGGACCGCCATCACGGATCGGGTCAAGGAATACTACGTCTTTCTGCTTCTGCTGCAGACCGGCATGCTGGGCACCTTCATGGCGCTCGACTTCTTCCTCTTCTACGTCTTCTGGGAGGTCATGCTGGTGCCGATGTACTTCCTGATCGGCATCTGGGGGGGCAGCAACAAGCTGTATGCGGCCATCAAGTTCTTCCTGTACACCCTGTTCGGCTCCGTGCTCATGCTGCTGGGCATTCTGGCCGTGTACTTCTACTACGGCTCGCGCACCGGCGTGTACACCTTCGACATCACCCTGCTGCACTCGCTGGGGGCTGACCCGCAGTTCTTCGACCTGAGCCGGTGGGTCTTCTGGTCCTTCTTCGTCGGCTTCGCCATCAAGGTGCCCATGTTCCCGTTCCACACCTGGCTGCCCGACGCGCACACCGAGGCCCCCACGGCCGGCTCTGTGATCCTGGCGGGCGTGCTGCTGAAGATGGGGACCTACGGCTTCGTGCGGTTCAGCCTGCCCATGCTCCCGGACGCCACGCGCCTCTACGCTCCCTGGGTGCTGGGGCTGGCCGTGGTGGGGATCATCTACGGCGCCCTGGTCTCCATGGTGCAGCGCGACTGGAAGAAGCTGGTGGCCTATTCGTCGGTCAGCCACCTGGGGTTCTGCATGCTGGGGGTGTTCGCGCTCAACGCCAACGGGATCAACGGCGGCATCCTCCAGATGATCAACCACGGGCTGTCCACCGGGGCGCTGTTCCTCATCGTGGGGATCGTGTACGAGCGGCGCCACACCCGCCTGATCTCCGAGTACGGCGGGCTGTCGAAGCAGATGCCGGTGTTCGCCACGCTCTTCATGATCATCACCATGTCGTCCATCGGTCTGCCGGCCCTCAACGGCTTCATCGGGGAGTTCACCATCCTGGCCGGGGCCTTCCAGATCCCGTCTTCCGTCTCACTGTCGGTGTTGGGCCTCACTCTGGGCGGCAAGTTCTGGGCGGTGTGCGGCGTGGCCGGGATCGTGCTGGGGGCCGCGTACATGCTGTGGCTCTACCAGCGCACCATGTTCGGCCCGCTGGACAACCCCGAGAACCAGAAGCTCGCGGACTGCAGCCCCCGCGAGGTCCTCTACCTCGCCCCGCTGGTGGCCCTGTGCTTCTGGATCGGGCTGTATCCCGGGCCCGTGTTCCGGATTCTCGAGAAGCCGGTGGCGCGCATCGTGCAGCAGCTCGAAGCCCCTCCGGCCACGGGCATCGCCGAGCGGACGGAGGCGCATTAGGTCATGGAGTTCGACGCGGCGGCGATGCTGCGCGACAGCGTCACCATCCTGCCCGAGCTGATGCTGCTCGCGTTCTCCTTCATGATCCTGCTCGTGTCGGCGCTCATGCCCAAGGAGGAGCGGCGGCTGATCGCGTGGCTCTCGCTGGTCGGCACGGCCATGATCGTGCCCATGGTCTTCCGGTACGCGCGGCAGCTCGAGGGGACCAGCGCCGGCCCGGTCTTCTTCGGCGACATCGCCGTGGACGCGATCGGCTTCTTCTTCAAGCTGCTGTTCCTGGTCGCGGCCCTGCTGACGATCCTGATCTCCATCCGCTACCTGGACATCGAGCGCATGCAGGCGGGGGAGTACTACGCGCTGATCATGATGGCCACCGCCTCCATGATGTTCATGGCGGGGGCGCAGAGCCTGCTGATGATCTTCGTGGCGCTGGAGACCATGGCGCTGTCGACCTACATCCTGGTCGGCTTCCTCAAGGAGAACCGCAAATCGAACGAAGCGGCCATGAAGTACTTCGTGCTGGGGGCCTTCTCCTCGGCCATCTTCGTCTACGGGGCGTCGCTGGTGTACGGCACGACGGGGTCGATCCAGCTGGCGAAGATTGCCGAAGCCGCCAAGCCGGGAGCCCCCGGCATCGAGCTGACCATCGTGGGCATGATCCTGCTGCTGGTGGCCCTGGGCTTCAAGATGGCCGCGGTGCCGTTCCACATGTACATCCCCGACGCCTACGAGGGTGCCCCCACGGCCATCACGGCGTTCATCTCCACGGCCTCCAAGGCGGCCGCCTTCATCGTGGCGGTGCGCGTGTTCGTGTACGGGTTTCCCCACCTGTTCTCGTACTGGGCCCCCCTGGTGGCGCTGCTGGCGGCCGCCAGCATGACGCTGGGCAACGTGGCGGCCATCCTGCAGGACAACATGAAGCGCATGCTGGCGTACTCCAGCATCGCGCACGCCGGCTACATGCTGATGGGGCTGCTGGTGGCGGGGCTGCCGGGGGCGACGGGACAGTTCGGGCTCAAGGCGGTGGGCGTCTACATGATGGTGTACGTCTTCATGAACATCGGCGCCTTCGGCATGGTGATCCTGCTGCGGCGGGAGAATCTGGCCGGGGACCTGGTGGTCGACTTCTCGGGGCTGGCACGCCGCGCGCCGGCGGCGGCCTTCGTGATGCTGCTGTTCCTGCTGTCGCTGGCCGGCATCCCGCCGCTGGCGGGGTTCATGGGCAAGTGGTACCTGTTCGGCGCCGCCATCCGCGGCGACTACGCCTGGCTGGCCGTGCTGGCTGTCGTCAACAGCGCCATCTCCCTGTACTACTACCTGCGCGTCGTGTATTGCATGTACATGCGCGAGCCGCTCACCGACGCGCCGTACGCCTCCTCGCTGCCGCTCAACGCTGCCCTCACCATCGCCGCGGTGATGACCGTGCTGATCGGGATCTGGCCCGAGCAGTTCCTGAGGATAGCCACCTTCAGCTACGCGCTGGTCGCGGCCGGCAACCCGTGATGCATGGAGAAAGATCCAGGACCTGATCGCGAAGCGGAGGAGCGCAGCGAGATCCTGCGCCGCGCGGGCCCCTATCTCACCCTGGGGACGATGTTCGCGGCCTCGATCGGGCTGGGGATCCTGGCGGGGTTCTGGACGGATCGATGGCTCGGCGCCTCCCCATGGTTCACGCTGGGCGGCGCGCTGCTGGGCCTCGCGGTCGGGTTCTACAACTTCTTCGTGGTCGTCCTGAGGCGGCCGCCGGAATGAGGTTCGCCGCGCTCGCCGTGGCGATCACGGCCCTGGCCTGGGTGGTGGCGGCGCTGGCCGCGCCGCCGGCGGCCCCGGGAGTGGCCCTGGGAATGGGCGTGGCCGGCCTTTGCGCCATCGGAGCCGTCTCCCTGCTGTCGCGCCTGAGTCGGCGTGCCAAGGAGGCGGGCGAGGGGCCGGCGGCGCAGCAGGCGGCTCAGGCGCTGCTGCTCGGGTTCGCTGGCCTGATGCTGGCACGCATGCTAGGCTATCTGGCCTTTCTGGGGGGCGTGGTGGTCACCCGCACATTCGAGCCGGTCAGCGTCTGCATCGGACTGGTGTGCGGCACCCTGGTGTTCCAGGTGTTGGAAGTGGCCTATATCAAAAGGCTCACATGATGATGACGACCAGCGAAGCTGAGCAGACAGCGGAGCACGCCGCGGGGCACGGCGACGATCTCGGCTCGACCATCATGCACCACATCACCGACAGCAACACGCTGGACCTGGGCTTCACCGAGGTCCATCTGCCGGAGATCCACATCGGATCCCTGGATCTGTCCATCACCAAGCATGTGGTGATGATGTGGACGGCCGCCACGATCCTGATCCTGCTGTTCCTGCTCGCGTTCCGCGCCCGCAAGGCGGTGCCGCGCGGCATGAGCAACCTTCTGGAGATGCTGGTGGTGTTCGTGCGCGACGAGATCGCCATCAAGAACCTGGGCGAGCACCACGGCCGCAGGATGACCCCTTATCTCCTGACGGTTTTCTTTTTCATCCTGACCTGCAACCTGCTGGGGCTGGTGCCGCTGGGAGCCACCGCCACGGGCAACGTGAACGTGACGGCGGCCATGGCCATCCTTTCATTTCTCATGATCCAGGCCCTCGGGATCCGCGAATTCGGGGTCGCCAGGCACTTCAAGAACCTCGTTCCCCACGGTCTCCCCTGGTGGGTCCTGCCGGTGCTGATTCCGGTGGAGATCCTCGGCATGTTCGTGAAGCCGTTCGCCCTGTGCATGCGACTCTTCGCCAACATGACGGCCGGCCACGTGGCCATCCTCGCCTTTCTCGGCATGATCTTCATCTTCAAGAGCGTGGCCGCTTCGGTGGTCGCGGTGCCCCTGGCGGTGGGCATCATGCTCCTGGAGCTGTTCGTGGCCTTCCTGCAGGCCTACATCTTCACGTTTCTGACGTCCCTGTTCATCGGGTTCTCGGTGCATCCGGCGCATTGAGCGCGCCATCTCTCTCAAGGGAGGAGAGTGAATGGAAGGCCAGGCAATCAGCATGAACCTGCACTACCTGGGCGCGGCCCTGGGCATGGGCCTCGCCGTGATCGGCGGCGGTATGGGGATAGGCAGGCTCGCCGCGTCGGCGCTCGACGGGATCGCGCGCCAGCCGCAGGCGGTCGGATCCATCTCCACCAACATGATCATCAGCGCGGCCCTCATCGAGGGAGCCACCCTCATCGCCGTGATCCTGTGCTTCATGATCGTGATCCTCAAGTAGGGAGCGCGCCATGGACTTGGTCGCCATCAACCCGGGCCTGATCATCTGGACGGTCATCACCTTCATCGTCCTGCTGATCGTCCTGCGCGCGGTCGCCTGGAAGCCGATTCTGGCCATGCTCGACGAGCGCGAGCGCACCATCAAGGAATCGCTTGAGCAGGCCCGCGCCTCGCGCGAGGAAGCCGAGAAGCTGATGGCGCAGCACAAGGAGATGATCGGCAAGGCCCGCCACGAGATGGCCGCGATCATCGAGAAGGCCCAGAGGGACGCCGAGCAGCGTCGCGCCGACATCCTGGCGCGCGCGCACCGCGAGGCCGAGGAGAAGGCCCGCCAGTTCACCGAGGACCTCGAGCGGCAGAAACGCGCCGCCCTCCAGGACGTGCGCGCACAGGCCGCCGATCTGGTGGTGTCGGCCGCCTCGCGCCTCATCGAGTCCGAGCTCAACGAAGAGCGTCATCTGCGGCTGGTGCGCGGCTACCTCGACGACCTCGCGGGGAAGAAGCCCAGCTGACCGAGCTGACAGGTCATGCCCGGTGTTATCCTCCGGGCATGACCCAGCCGGAGCCTCACCGGATCACGGTCAACGTCTCGCCTCCCTACGACATCGTCATCGGCTCCGGCACCCTGCTGGACCTGCCCGAGTGGCTGGCCTCCCGGGGGCTGGCCTCCCGCTACGCGCTGATCACCGACACCCAGGTCGAACGGCTGCACGCCTCCGCCGTGCGCGAGGCCCTGGCCACCGAGGGGATCGCGGTGGAGACCATCGTGATCCCGGCCGGCGAGGCCCACAAGACGCGCGCCACCAAGGAGCACATCGAGGACGCGCTGGCCGGCGCGGGCATGGGGCGCGACGGCGCGCTGCTGGCCCTCGGTGGCGGCGTGGTAGGGGACCTGGCGGGCTTCGCGGCCGCCACATGGAACCGCGGCATCCCCTGGGTGCAGATCCCCACGACGCTGCTGGCCATGGTGGACGCCTCGGTGGGAGGCAAGACGGGAGTGGATCACCCCGCGGGCAAGAACCTCATCGGCGCCTTTCACCAGCCCGCGGGCGTGTTCGCGGACGTGGACTTCCTGGGGACGCTGTCGGATCGCGAGTTCCGCTCGGGTCTGGCGGAGGTGGTGAAGTGCGGCATCATCCGGGACGCCGCCCTGTTCGCGAAGCTGGCGGCCGAGCCGGCGCGGCTGTCGGCCCGCGCGCCCGACCTGGTGACCGAGCTGATCACCGCGGCCGTGCGCGTGAAGGCCGAGGTCGTGGCGGCCGACGAGCGCGAAGGAGACCTGCGCCAGATCCTCAACTTCGGCCACACCATCGGCCACGCCCTGGAGCTGGCCTCGGGGTACGGGCTCACGCACGGCGAGGCGGTGTCGATCGGCATGGTGGCCGAGGCGCGCGTGGCGATGCGTCTGGGGCTGCTGGCGCCCGAGTCCGCCCGGGCGATCGAGGCCTCTCTGGCCCGCATCGGGTTGCCGGTGCGCGTGCCTCGGGGATCGGTGGCCGGCCCCTGGGCCATCCTGGACGCCGCGCGTCACGACAAGAAGGCGCGCGCCGGGCGCATCGTATACGTGCTTCCGGCGTCCGTGGGGGAGATGGCGCGCGGCCCGGCCGGCTACGGCATCCCGCTGGAGGACGTGCTGGCCGCCGAGGTGCTCGGCGATCTGTGCGAGGGGCCTGATTGAAGGCCATCGTGCTGGGGCGGATCCTGGGAAACCTCGCGGCCCTGACCGCCTGCTACGAGCAGGCCAGCAAGGAGGGCTGCGACGTCCTGGCCCACACCGGCGACGTGGTGGGCCCTGGCCCGTTTCCGTCCGACTGCGTGCGCTTCCTGCGCGAGCGCAACATTCCGGGGGTCCGGGGGAGGCGGGAAGAGGCGCTCACCGGGCAGTCCGGACGGCTCCATGCCGCCGACCGGCTGTGGCTGCAGAACCTGCCCTTCGAGCTGCGGCTCGCGCTGGGGCCCCGCGAGATGGCCATCTTCCACGCCGGCCCCATCAGCCTGATGGACGCGCTGGATCGGGCCATGCCCGAGGAAGCGCTCACCGCCGCGGGAAAGGAAGCGGGCGCCGGCATCGTGGTCGTCGCGAGCTCTCAGCCCTGGCACCGCCTGGCCGGCGGCCATCATTTCGTCGCCGCGCCCGCCGTCGACCGGCCGGGCACGTTTCAGACGGGTTACGCCGTCATCGTCTCGGAATCCACGGTGCAGGCCACTTTTCGCGAGGTCCCCATGGGCCAGGAGCCCCAGCGCCCCGCGCCGGACCCCCAATCCGCGCATCGTGGTGCGGAGATTGTTCCTCGCTCGTAAGGGGGTGTTTTCAGGCCTTTTCGGGGTCGTCGGGTGTTGAAACGGACCAGGTCCTTGTTGAATTCGGGCCCATTCCCTGGGAGGCACACTCTGCGCGCCACGATGGTCGGTTTGACTGCCCCGTAAGTGGTCATTAAGATTCACTCCTGGCATGCCGCTGGCCGCAACGTCCCTTCATTCAGGCATTTCCACGTGATGAGCAGCCCCCGACGCATCGGTCGATACGAGATTCTCGAAGAAATTGGCCGTGGGGCCATGGGAGTGGTCTACCTGGCGCACGATCCGACCATCGACCGGCAGGTGGCCATCAAGACAATCCAGACGATGTCACACCTTCCGAGAGCCGCCGCCCAGGAGGTGCGGGAGCGGTTCGAGCGCGAGGCTCGCGCCGCGGGCAAGCTCCAGCATCCCGGTATCGTCACCATCTACGACGTCGGCGAGCACGAAGGGCGCTGCTACATCACCATGGAGTACATCGACGGAAGCACGCTGGAGCGCCACACGCGCAAGGAGGAGCTGCTTCCGGTCAGCATGGTGATGAGCCTCGTCGTGCAGGCCTGTGACGCGCTCGACTACGCGCACCAGCAGCGGATCGTCCACCGCGACATCAAGCCGGGCAACATGATGCTGCTGCAAACCGGCCGTCTGAAGATCACCGATTTCGGGCTGGCCAAGAATCCGGCGACGGCGAACCAGCTCACGCAGGATGGCGTGCTGATCGGGACCCCCAACTACATGTCGCCCGAGCAGATCACCGGCAGGCCGCTGGACGGCCGCAGCGATCTGTTCTCCCTGGCGGCCGTGATGTACGAGCTGCTGACCGGCGATCGTCCGTTCGCGGGCGACACGGTGACCACCGTCATGTACCGCATCCTGCACGAGGTGCCTCCGATGCCGCACGTGATCAGTCCCCGCATCCCGCCGGCCGTGGGACGCGTGCTGGCGCGGGCTCTGGAGAAGGACCCCACGCAACGGTTCCAGAATGGCCAGGAAATGGCGCGCGCCCTGCAGGGGCGCACGGTGGCGCAGGCCGTGGCCCAGGCCACGGCGGTGGCAGGCATGGGCACCGGCGTGATACCCATGGTTCACTCCTCGCGGTCTACCGGCGCGCGTGCGCAGGCGGTCACGGGGGTGGTCGATTCCGGAGAGTGGGACACCAACCGCATGCCGGCCATCCGGCCGCAGGCCGCCGCCGGTGTGGGTGTGGCGGCCGGGCCGCATTCGAGTTCCGCCGTGCGGCCGCGGCCGGTCGTGGTGTCGAACGCCAGGAAGGCGGTGCGAAACATCGCCATCGGGCTGGGCGCTCTGGCCATCATCCTGATGCTTCCCCGCACCACGCCGCTCGAGGATCGGTGGGGAGGCACTCCCTCCAGACCGCTCCCCTGGCGCAGCGCCGGCGTGGGCGCCCCTGCGATCCCTCCCGTCACGCTGCCGGGCGGCAGGCCCCCGGCTGCGGCGGCCGCACCGGCGGCCGCGGCCACCACCGAGCCCGTGCCCACCACAGAAACGGTGGCCATCCCCATCCTCACGTCACCGCCCGGAGGCCGCATCTACCTGGACGACGTGGAGCTGACCGACGGAGTGGCCCGCCTGCCGCGGGGAGACAACGCCCCTCACACCGTGGTGGCGGAAAACGACTGCTTCATCGAGAAGGTCACCTGGCGCCGATCCCAGGGAAGCTCCCTCGTCGTGGAGCTCAAGACGGCCAAGATCTCGTCGGTGCCGGTCGCTTCGACCCCCCCGGGCGCCGCGATCAGGCTGGACGGCAAGCCCACCGGCCTGAAAACGCCCGCCGACGTCCCGGTCGCCGTCTGCGGTGAGCACGTGGTGGCATTGAGCCTCGAAGGGTTCAAAGATGTGCAGATGCAGACCCCGACCGATCTCTCGGCCATGCAGCTGTCGCTGCCGCGCATCCCGATGGGGTTCGTGAAACTGGAGGCCCCCTACCCCGTGGAGATCCTGGAGACGGGGAAGCGCCTCGGAGCGGCCGGCGAGAAGATCAAGCTGCCCGCGGGCCGGCACGTCCTGACGCTGCGCAACCAGGAGCTGTTCGTGGAGCGCTCGCTCACCGTGAACATCGCGGCCGACAAGTCGATCTCTCCCGCGTCGGGGCTTCCTCGCACGGGGAGCGTGACCATCCTGGCCTCGCCGAGCAACTGTCTCATCACCATCAACGGGCGCGATCTGGGGCCGCCCCCCATCATCGACTTTCAGCTGGCCTCGGGAACCTACACGGTGAAAGCGGTTTACGTCCCCTCAGGTGAGGTGAAGGAGTCGAGCGTGACGGTGCCCCCCGGAGGCAGCACGCGCGTCCCCTTCAAGTTCACGCCGTGAGGCACGCCGCCGGCCGCATCGCCGCCTGGTGCGTGCCCGCTGCCCTCACGGCCGCTGCCCTCACGGCCGCGGCCGCGGCCGTGACG
>JBOGOC010000078.1:0-37217 GCA_050747525.1 Candidatus Polarisedimenticolia bacterium
CTCGTCGGTCATAGGGCCTCGGAGACCACTCCCCGCCGGCCGCCCTCACCAGTGATCGATCAGATCCCACCGCCGCCCCCACCACCCACAGAGGTTGGTTTTCGGCGATGAGACCGAGCGCGATGAGCATTCATGCCGCGCCGCGAGGTGCCCCATGAAACCGAAGCGTGAAAAGAGCAAGACCATGATCTTGCTCCTCCCTCATTCGAAGCCAACCGCTTGGACGGCACGTCGTTGGGGGACGAATCGACGACCAGAGTGCCACGTGTGTCAGGGGCTTTGAACCGCGGGTGCATGTGTCGCCGCCGGGGGACGCGCTAGCTTGCGGGAGCCCGATTCCCAGCCGCGAGATCAGCGCATGCGCGCCGACTGGGTCCTGGGCTCTCCCATCCGCTGGGCGGCGACCTGCCAGTCCACGTTGGCGAAGAAGTCTTCGAGGTACTTCTCGCGCTGGGTGGGCTTGAGGTACACGCTGAACGCGTGCTCCCAGACGTCGAGCACCACCACCGGGCTCCAGCCGGCCGGATGCCCCGCGTGGTGCTGCTCGATCCACAGGTTCACCAGGCGGCCGGTGATCGGATCGGCGTAGGTGATGGCCCATCCCACGCCCGGCATCTTCGCCACGCCCATCAGATCGGCCTCGAACGCCTTCACGCCGCCGAACTGGCGGGCGGCCGCAGCCCCCAGCGGGTTCTGCTCGTCCAGGGCGCCGCTGCCTCCGGGCTTCAGGCCGTCGAAGTAGAGCTCGTGGAGCCTCATGCCGTTGAGCTCCCACCCCAGGCGCCGGTTCTGCTCGGCGAACTCGGGCGACGCGAAGCGGTTCTTCGCCCTGAGCTCGGTGACGCTCTGGAGCAGCGCGTTGCTGCGCTTGACGTAACCCTCGTACAGGGTGAGGTGGACCTCGATCTGCTCGTCGGTGATTCCCTTCAGCCCTCTGAGGCGCGCATAGTCACGTGGCGCGTAGATGGTGGTGTCTGCCATGGTGCCTCCTTCCATCTTTCTCACACTAGGCGGCCTGCCCGGCGGCCGCCAGCGTGCGTGCTACCATGCGTGCCAGCCATGTCGGACACGTCCTACTACCAGCGGGGTTTCGGGCTCAAGCAGGCCATCTCGCCCACGCTGCGTCGCGACTATCACAGCGCACTCGTGAGCCGGCTCCGCGAGCAGGGGTCCCGGCTGGAGGCCGGCGAGCTGTCCATCCGCCTCGCGCAGGAGTTCGGCTTCTGCTACGGAGTGGACCGGGCGGTGGAATACGCCTACGAGACGGTGGAGAAATTCCCCCAGCGCCGGATCTTCCTCATCGGGGAGATCATCCACAACCCGCGCGTCAACGACCGGCTGCAGGGCATGGGGATCCGGTTCCTTGCCGGCCACGAAGAGCTTTCCGACCTGGCGACCGAGGACGTGGTCATCATCCCGGCCTTCGGGGTTCCTGTGCCGCTGTTCCACGCACTGCGGAAGACCGGCTGTGTCCTGGTGGACACCACCTGCGGCTCGGTGCTGAACGTCTGGAAGAACGTCGAGAGGTACGCGCGCGAAGGATTCACCTCGGTCATCCACGGCAAGTACGAACACGAGGAGACCAGGGCCACGGCGTCCCGCGCCCTCATGCACGCGGGCGGCCACTACATCATCGTGAAGGACATGCGTCAGGCCGGCCAGGTGGCCGCCTACATCGAGGCAAAGGACGGGCCGGCGCGCGCGACGTTCATGCAGGCCTTCGGCAAGGCCAGCTCCCCCGGGTTCGACCCGGACCTGCACCTGGAACGGATCGGGGTGGCCAACCAGACCACCATGCTGTCGTCCGAGTCGCTGGCCATCGCCGAGAGGCTGCGTCAGGCGCTCACCTCGCGGCACGGCGAGGCGCAGATCGAGAAGCAGTTCCGGTCCTTCGACACCATCTGCAGCGCCACCCAGGATCGGCAGGACGCGGTGATGTCCATGGTGAAGGAAGGCGTGGACCTGCTGCTCATCATCGGCGGCTATAACAGCAGCAACACGAACCACCTGACCTCGATGGGCGAAGCCAGCGTGCCGACCTTTCACATCAACGCCGCCGACTGCATCCAGGGCCCGGACGCCATCCGGCACCAGCCGTTCGGCTCCACCACGGAGACGCACACCACCAGCTGGCTGCCGGCCGGTCCACTGCGCGTGGGGATCACGGCAGGGGCGTCCACGCCCAACGTGATGATCGGAGAAGTCATCGAAGCCCTGCTGCGCGCGCGCGGGCTCGACCCGGACAACGTCTTCAGCAGCCAGCCCGGCTGATCGAGGAGGTGCGATGCCCAAGTCGTTCATGGACCTTGCCAACGAAGCCCGCTCCCGCATCAGGGAGATCGACGCCGCCGAGGCGGCCCGGGCCATCGCCGCCGGTCAGGCGGCGGTCGTGGACGTGAGAGAGCCCGACGAGTTCAGGATGGGCCACATCGAAGGAGCGGTGAACATCCCGCGCGGGGTGGCGGAGATGGGGGTTCCCCAGGCGGTGCCCGATCGCTCGGCGCGCGTCATCCTGTACTGCGCGGGGGGGAACCGGTCCGCCCTGGCTGCCGACAGCCTGAGGCAGATGGGCTACGAGAAGGCAGAGTCGCTGGCTGGGGGGTTCCAGGGCTGGGTGAGGTCGGGACAGCCTGTGGTGAAATGACGGGCCTGAAAGCAGGGTGGTCCGGCGGCGGCGGTGCCGGACGTCACGCCATGGTGGCGGCCTCGACCCGCTGGAAGGCCTTCTCGAACACGAACGAATCGATGAGGTCCTCGACGATGGTCGGAAGCTTCGCCTCGTCGATGCGGGCCATGATGATGGCGTCCGCGAACCAGTAACTCCCCTCGACGTCGTTCCCTTCGCGGCGTGCCCTGTCCATCGTGTCGCGGATGAACTGCACGGTCGTGACCGTACCCCTGTAGCGGGCCCCATCCTCCAGGTGGACGACGATGTCGGCGATGTCGGCATCCGGGTTCAGGGGCTCCTCGTACGGCCAGAGCAGCTCGACGCGGTCGACCTTGTGCCGCTCTTTGTAGTCTTGCTTGGCCCGTTTGCCGGTTCGCCTGAGATCCGATGGCATCCACTCTCCCTACGTGATGTGTCGGTTTTGAACGCTTGCTCGAACAATCAATGGAATATTAGCGCTTCAGGGCCGTCGATCCAAGTTTTTTCCAACATTTTCCACAAGATAGGTCCCTTTCCTTCAGTCCGGCCACCACCCCTCTAGGCAAGCGTCACCTTTGCCGGTAGCTTTAGGCAACCGGAACCGGGCAATTCCTGACCGGGGTCGAGGGTAAGGGAATGGTTCGAGCTGCCTTCCGCCGGACGACGACGAGCGCCGCACTCCTTCTGTTTTTCGCCCCGTCCATGGCGCAATACGTCAATTTCGAGGTGTCGCACGTCCATCCCATCGATCTGACCCCGTCGGGCGGCCGCCTGCTCGCCGTCAACACGCCCGACGCGGTCCTGGAAGTCTTCACGGTGGGAGCAGGAGGGGGCCTGACCCCGGCCCGCAGCATCCCGGTGGGGATGGAGCCGGTCAGCGTGGTGGCCCGCACCGATTCCGAGGCCTGGGTCGTCAACAACCTGTCGGACTCCATCAGCATCGTCGACCTCGATCTGGGGGCGACCGTCCGCACCCTCCCGGTGGGAGACGAGCCGACCGACGTGACGTTCGCCCGAGGCAAGGCGTTCGTCTCTGTGGCCCAGGAAGACCTGGTGCGCGTGTTCGATCTGGCCAACCTGGATGCGCCACCCGTGGTCGTCCCGATCTTCAGCAGCGACCCGCGGTCCCTGGCCGTGTCGCCCGACGGGGGCAAGGTGTACGTGGTCGCCCAGAACTCCGGCAACCAGACCACGGTGCTGAACGCCAACATCATCGAGACGAACAGCAGCGGGCTGGACGGTGCCCGACTGACCGCGCTGGGGCTCAACAACACCACGTGCAATGGCGCGCCCCCCCTCTATCCGCCGCTGCCACCCGGAATCACCCGGAATCCCGCGCTGGCCGATCCCGCCCCCCCGTCCCAGCCGCCGGTCGGCCTGATCGTGAAGTGGGATGAGGCTACGGGGAGCTGGCGGGACGAGGCGGGGCAGGACTGGACCCACTGCCTGCCGTTCCGGCTGCCGGATCACGACCTGTTCGTGATCGACGCCAACACCCCCGCGAGCCCCGTCACCTTCGTGGACCACATCGGCACGACCCTGTTCGAGGTGTCGGTCAACCCGGGCAACGGGCGCATCTACGTGCCGCACACCGAGGCCCGCAACATGGTCCGCTTCGAGCACGAGCTGGGAGTGCGCGGCCACATGGTGGACAACCGCCTCGGCGTGGTGGACCCCTCGGCCGGCAACGCGCTGACCCTGATCGACCTCAACACCCACCTGGGCGCGCGCACCAGCGACCCCAGCAACAACCTGGCCGAGCGCATGGCCAGCATCTCCCAGCCGGGGATGATGGTGTGGAACGCGGCGGGGACGCGCGCCTGGCTCACCGCCATCGGCTCGCGCAAGCTGTTCCGCATCGACGGCGGGTGCCTGACCGGCTCGTGCATCTTCGGCCCCAGCCGGTCCGCACCGGACACCGTGGAGGTCGGGGAGGGCCCCACCGGGGTCGCGCTGCACGAAGGGCTCGACCGGGTGTACGTGCTGAACCGCTTCTCCAACACGGTGGCGATCGTGGCGGCCTCCACGCTGACCCATCTGGCCGACGTGCCGCTGCATGACGCGAGCCCTGCCGTGGTGCGCGACGGGCGGCGCCTGCTGTACGACGGGATCATCTCGTCGCGCCACGGCGACGCGGCGTGCTCCAGCTGCCACATCTCCGGGAACATGGACAAGATCGCCTGGGACCTGGGAGATCCCGAAGGGGACTTCACTCCCTATGGCACCGCCGGAGACAATGTGAAGTTCATCCTGCCGGGCGGGGACCAGCCCTTCGAATGCAGCCCCGGCCTGTGCGCCGCGCACGACGGCTTCGATCCCCAGAAGGGGCCAATGACCACGCAGACGCTGCGCGGCATGCTCGAGCCGCTGCACTGGCGAGGCGATCGCGCCACCATGAACGACTTCAACATGGCCTTCGTGGGCCTGATGGGAAGGCCCGACATCGGGCCGATCAACGGCAAGCCGGCGGGGCACGATGCCGTCACCATGGAGCAGTTTCGCCAGTTCGCGCTGGGCATGCGCTTCCCGCCCAACCCGTTCCGCAACGTCAACGACACCCTGCCCAACACGGCAGTCACGGTGCCGGGGCACGCCCTCTCCGGCAACCCCAACGCCGGCTTCACGCTGTTCCGCCAGGGGATCACGGACGGCGGATCGTCCTGCACCGGATGCCACACGCTCCCCTTCGGCGCGGCCGGAGGAAGGTTGGGCGGCCTCAACCCCGGCGATCCCACCGTCTTCTTCGCGGGGCTGTTCAACGGCACGGCGGATGGCTCGCCCCACAGCGACCTGAAGGTCGCCCACATGCGGAACATGTACGAGAAGTTCGGGCCGCGCTTCGCCAGCCACACCAACCCGGGCGACCCGGCCGCCACCAACCAGCAGAAGTCCGGGTTCGGGTTCACGCACGACGGCTCTGTTCCCGACCTGCTCACCTTCTTCTCCGCCAGCGTGTTCTCGCTGACGGCCCAGCAGGTGCGCGACGTGGCCATGTTCAGCCTCTTCTTTCCCACGGGCATGCGCCCGGGCGTCGGTCGGCACGTGACCGTGCCGGCGGGCCCCGCGCCCACAGGAACCGCCGAGCAGGAGACGCTGCTGACCACCCTGGTTCAGCTGGGCAACGCCGCCGACGCGAGCAGGCACTGCGAGCTGGTCGCTTTCGCGCGCAGCGCCGCCCCCACGGCCAGGCCCAGGAGCTGGTTCCTCAATGGAGGCGTGGCCACAGGCGGCCTGTGGACGACCGACGTGGACGGAGAGGCCCAGGTGAGCACCGCCACGCTGCGCCAGAACGCGGGGGGACCGATCACCTTCCTGTGCGCCACCACCGGATCGGGGATGCGGCTCGGCGCCGATCGCGACCTGGACGCTCACTTCAACGCAAGCGACTGCTCGGACGGAGACGCCACCTTCTTCGCCACCCCGGTGGACGCCGCCAACCTGATCGTGAGCACCGGCTCACCGACGGTCCTTTCGTGGGATCCCCAGCCCGGCACGGTGGGCCCGGCCGTCTTCCACGAAGTGGCGGGAGGAGTGCTGAGCGGCCTGACCTCAGGACTGCCCGCCGCCACGTCGTGCGTCAGCGGCACCGTGAGCGCAACTCAACACGCCGACACGCGCCCCAACCCGCCCGTAGGCGACGGCTACTTCTACCTCGTCCGCGCCAGGACCCCCGAGTGCAACGGCGGCTTCAACACCTCTTCCCCCACCATCGAATCCCTCGACTGCACATCCCAGTAGCAGAAACCGTAGCTTTTTCATCGCGTGACCCGGCACCCGGCCGCGCAGCGCGCCGACCGAACCTTCAGCTAAAGGGCCGGCGGCGGGGATGTGGTCTCCGAGGCCCTATGACCGACGAGCCGGGTCGAGCGAGCGTTGGCCGCGCGCGCTTGTGCGCGGCCAGCGAGCGAGAGGCGAGGAGGGAATGGAGCTCAACCTCGTGGCCAACGCCACGAGGTTGAGCGCGCCTCGGAGACCACATCCCCGCCGCCGGCCCGACGTGGGAAAAGCTCAGCCGGCCCGCCCCGCCCCGGTGCTGACGCGCGGCATGGCCTTGAGCCTCGCCCTCACGTCGTCGGGCGAGCACCCTTCGATGAACACGACCTTCTGGGGACTGGTGAACCCGGACACCACCTTCACCCGCGACGTTCCCAGGTTCAGCGCGCCCGCCAGCACGCGTGCCACGGCGTCGTTGGCCTTCCCCCGCTCGGGAGGGGCCACCACGGTCATCTTGAGCGCGCCCGCGTAGGGGCCGATCAGGGTGTCCTGCTTGGCGGCGGGCTTGACCCGCACCTTGAGGCGGCATCCCCCCTCGCTTGCCTGCAGCTCGAGACCTCGCGTCTCCACCGCGCCTCAGCCTCCGTCCGGCCGGCCGTCGGGGAGGAGCAGCCGTTCCACGACCTCCCCGTTCACCAGGTGACGTTCGATGATCTCCTCCACGTCCTCCGCCTTCACGCCTCCGTACCAGACCCCTTCGGGATAGACCACCACAGTGATGCCGGTGGCGCAGGCGTCGAGGCACCCGGCCGCGTTGGCGCGGATCGTCTTCGAGAGTCCGCGCGCCTTGAGCCCCTTCTTGAACAGATCGCGCACCGCCTCGGATCCCTTGGCGGCGCAGCAGCCGCGGGCGTCTTCATCGGGCCGACGGTTGGTGCAGACGAACACGTGTCTCGCGAAGCGCGGCATCAGGTCTCCGAGGGAGGCATGGCTTCCATGATAGCCTGCACCATCTCCGATGTGCCCGCCGATCCGCCCAGGTCGGGTGTCGCGCGTCCCGCCTGCAGCGCAGCCTGGATCCCCTGAAGGATCCGCCCGGCCGCCTGTGACTCGCCCAGATGCCTCAGCAGGGCGACGGCCGGGATGAGCAGGGCGAGCGGGTTGGATTCCTCGTGGATGGCCTCCACCACCACGACGTCGGGCCCGTGGCCGATCGACGGGACGGTCCCCGGCCCCCCCAGCAGCCCGGCGCACAGGTCGGACAGGATGTCGCCGAACATGTTGCCCGTGAGGATCACGTCGAAGCGGGTGGGATCCCGCACCAGCTGCATGGCCGCGTTGTCGGCGATCATCTCCCGGTAGGTGATGTCGGGGTGCGCGGCTGCGACGGACCGGCAGCATTCCAGGAACAGACCGTCGCTCCTCTTCATGATGTTGGCCTTGTGCACGCAGGTGATCGAGGCGCGGCCCTGGCGCGACGCCAGCTCGAAGGCGAACTCCGCGATGCGCGTGGAGGCAGCTTCCGTGACCACGCGCAGGCTCTCGATGACCCCGGGCACCACCTCGTGCTCGATGCCCGCGTAGATGTCCTCTGTGTTCTCTCTCACCAGGATCAGATCGAGTCCGGGGTGGCGCGTGGCCAGTCCCGGCAGCGCCGAGGCCGGGCGCACCGAGGCGAACACCTTCAAGGCGCGCCGCAGCACGACCGAGGGAGAGGGGCCTCCTTCCAGCGGCGCCTCGAGCCGCCCCACCAGCGCCGCCTTGTGCCGGACCACGCTGTCCAGCAGGACCTGCGGGACGGCCGTCCCGTGCGGCTTCATGGCCCGCTGGCCGGCCACGTGCCGATCCCAGCCGATTCCCGCGCCGCTGGCGTCCACGATGCGGGTCACCGCCTCGGCCAGCTCTTCTCCGGCACCGTCGCCGGGCACGAGGGTGACCGTGTGGCGCACGGGTCGCGGGGCTGGTCGCGCGGGTGGCGCCGCGCGGCCCGCCTTGAGGTGCCCCAGCGCCTTGCCTCCCCCTTCCGGCTGCCCGTTCATGCCCGCGCTCCCTCATGGTCGAGCGCCTCGAGGATGGCGTCGGTCATCTCGGTGGTGCTTGCGCGCCCGCCCAAGTCGGGCGTCACGTGGCGCGCCTCGGACAGCACGCGGGTCACCGCCCCGCGCACGGCGGCCCCCGCGCGGTGCTCGCCGATGTGGTCCAGCATCATGGCCGCGGACAGAGTGAGGGCCGTGGGGTTGGCAACGCCCTTCCCCGCGATGTCGGGCGCGCTGCCGTGCACCGCCTCGAACACGGCGTGCCGGTCACCGATGTTGGCGCCGGGAACCACCCCCAGCCCGCCCACCAGGCCCGCGCACAGATCCGACAGGACGTCGCCGAAGAGGTTCTCGCCCAGCAGCACGTCGAACTTCGAGGGATCCAGGGCCAGCCTCATGGCCACCTCGTCCACCGACATCTCCTCGGTGCGAACGAACGGATAGTCCTGGGAGACGCGCGCCGCGCACGACAGGAAGAGCCCGTCCGACCGCCTCAGCACGCTGGCCTTGTGCGCCACGGTGATCAGATGTCGCTCCTCCCTCCGCGCCAGCTCGAAGGCGTAGCGGGCGATGCGCTCGGAGGCCCGGCGCGTGATGATGCGCAGCGTCTCCACCACCCCGGGGACGACTTCGTGCTCGCGTCCCGAATAGAGCCCCTCGGTGTTCTCGCGCACCAGGATCAGGTCGACTCCGGCATAGCGGGAGACCACCCCGGGAAGGGAGCGCACCGGACGCACGCTGGCGTAAAGCTCGAGCGCCTGTCGCAGCGCCACGTTCACGCTGGAGAACCCGGAACCGACGGGAGTGGTGACGGGCCCCTTGAGGGCCACGCGCGTGCGCTCGATGGAGGCCAGCACGGTGTCGGGGAGCGGGACCGGGCTTCCCCGCTCCAGCGCCACCAGCCCCGCGTCCACGCGCTCCCAGGAGATCTTCACGCCCGCGCCGGCTACCACGCGCAGCGCGGCCTCGGTCACCTCGGGGCCGATGCCATCGCCCGGGATCAGGGTGATCCGGTAGTCCAGGGGGGTCCTCCGTCGAATCAGAAGAACGCCCGGGCGAACCTGCGTCCCCGCGAGAATCCCAGGCGCGTCTTCCACCGTGCGCGCTCGATCTTCTCCTGAATCTCGGGGATCTTCAAGGTGGCGGCGCGGTCCCCTTCCTCGATCAGCGTGAGGGCCCCGTTGAAATCGGCCCAGTGCACCCGCCCCACCTTGGGCCGTATCAGCACGTCCACCAGCTTGCACTGGAAGTTCTTGAGCGCCTCGGCCTTGATGGCGTTGGCCCGCACCAGCACGTCGAATCCCTTCTTCAGCTCGCGCGTGTCCTCCAGCTCGGGAGAGATGTCCACGCCGATCACCATGTCGGCGCCGCGCCGGAACGCGGCCAGCACCGGCACCTTGCTCACCCATCCTCCGTCGATGAGCACGCGCCCGTTGATGCGGATGGGCGGGAGCAGCCCGGGGATGGCGCTGGACGCCAGCACCCCGCGGCGCAGCGACCCCGAGGACAGGATCACCTCCTCACCGGTCTCCAGATCGGCGGCCACCGGGATGAAGGGGATCTTCGTTTCTCCGATGGAGACGTCCTCCACCAGGGAGTGGATGTTGTGAACGAAATTCGCCTCGGAGATGAACGACGTGCGCGTCATGGAGAACGAGTAGAAGATGCCACGCTTGATCATGTTGCTGACGCTGTAGAGGAGGTTGGGCTCGGCCCGGCGGGAATCCTTCAGGAAGTCGAACTCCGTGCGCCGGAACTCGCGGCTGGCCACGAAGGCCCGGAACCGCTCTTCCGTCTTGTTGGCGTCCGCCAGGATGGCGTAGACGCTCCCCACCAGCGAGCCGATGCTGGTCCCCACGATGAGGTCGGGCATGATCTGGGCGCGCTCCAGGGCGCGCAGCACCCCGATGTGCGCGAGGCCGCGCGCTGCGCCCCCTCCGAGGGCCAGTCCTAGAGTGAAGCCTGCCATCCGTAGGATCCCCGTGGCCAGAGACAGTGAGGAAAAAACCTGCAAAAGAGAATATAGACAGCGATTCGAAGGATGCGCAACAAAGGGCCGCTGCCGCCCCTATCCGGCCCTCTTCCCGTGCCGGCACCCCGCGCGCAGGACGCACTCCTCGCACAGGGGCCGCCCCGCCTTGCAGATTTCGCGGCCATGACGGATGAGGTTCATGTGGAATGGCAGGACCTCGTCCGGCGGGGTGGCCTCCCCCAGCGCCTGGTGCGCCCGGGCGGGAGTGGCGCTCGCCGGAAGCAGCCCCAGCCGCTTCGTGACACGAAAGATATGCGTGTCGACCGGGAACGCCGGCTGCCCCAGGGAGAAGACCTGCACGCAGCGGATGGTCTTGAGCCCCACCCCCTTGAAGCCCGCCAGGTACGACTCTACCTCCTGCATGCCCATGGCGCGGAGGCGATCGAGCGAGTGGGCGTTTTCCCGGGCCTTCACCTCGCGCAGAACCTGCTGGATGACGCGGCTCTTGGTGGGGGCCAGGCCTCCCACCCGGATGGCGTCCTCCAGCTTCGGCTGCGAAGCCGAGGCGATCTCGTCCCAGGATCCGAAGGCCTTCCACAGAGAGGCCCACGCCCGGTCGCGGTTCAGGTCGCTGGTGTTCTGCGAGAGGATGGTGAAGACCAGCTCCGAGAGCGGATCCTTGCGGACCGGGGCGCGCGGCCTCCCGTACTGCTTCTGCAGCGCCGCAATCAGCTGCCGCGTGCGCGCGGCGAGCGAGCGGGCGGTCACCGCGTGACCGAGGGCGTCACGGCGTGACCGAGGGCGTCACGGCGTGACCGAGGGCGGCGTCCAGGCGGTGTCGGTGCCCGCCACCGGCCGCACGTCCCGCACGTACCAGTCGCTGGGGGCTCCCGGGGGACGCGGCGGCGGAAGATGCTCGAGCGTCCAGTCCAGATCCACGGTGGCCAGCAGCTTCAGCCTGGAGGGGTCGTCGTAGCCCGGCGCGTAGTTGACCACGCTGCCGAACGGATGCCCCATGAGGTACATGCGCCCGCCGGTGGGAAGCGCGTCCCAGGTGATGCGATCGTAGTTGGTCAGCGCGCGCGTGCGGACCGTCACGTGCCGGCCGTCCGGATCGAACGTCGTCCCCACCGGCATCGCCGCGGCCCCTTCCTTCCCCAGCCCGATGGATCGGATGAGAGAGACCCCGAGCGGGTCCATCTCCAGCGTCCCGGTGGAGCGGGCCTGTTCCCACAGGATGTAGGCGCGCTCGATCTCGGAGCGGTAGCGCTTCTCGAGTTCCTTCTTCTGCTGGGGGGTGGCCGCTTCGCGAAGCTGGGCCTGGTATGGCGCCGAGATCTCGAGGATGCGCGCCACGTCGCCCAGGCTCACGGCCGAGATGTACGCATCCACCGTGACCTGCACCGTGTGGGACGAGGGGCCGCATGACAGGGCCGGCCAGCCGGCGGCCGCTGCCGCGACCACCAGGAGGGCAGGCCGGAAGGCCACTATGACCCCTGGCTCACGGCACCATCGCGCAGGGCGATGTCGTCGGGCGTGCCGGTCTCGCCGTCCGGCCCTGCGGAGACCACCGAGTAGCTGCGCCCGTCGGACGCGTAGCTCATCGTGTTCCCCCAGGCGTCCTCGGCCTGCAGCAGGGGCAGGTAGTGGGGCGACAGCTCGGCGCTCACGCCGGCCAGCGACGACCCTTCGGGCACCGTTCCGTCGTGGTCGATCGCGTATCTGGACAGGGCGGTGCGCAGCTGCTCGAGCCGGTCCATGGTGCGCTCGCGCCGCGCGCGATCCAGCCCCCCCACCGCAGCCGCGGCCGCCTGCTCGGCGGAAGACGGCTCGCCGGAGCGGCAGCCGAGGGCCGGGCTCAGCGCGATCAGCGAGAGGACGAGCACGAGGACGCGTCGCAACGGGGTCAGCGGCATGGCTTCGCAATTGTAGCCCGGATCATCGACCAGGTCACTGGCCGGCGGCTCGGCGGGCCCCTTCTTCGATTAAACTGGGGCCGTGACCGGCCACCGTACGACACTCCTGCTCCTCGCGGCATCGCTCCTGGCGGCCTGCACCGTTCCGCCTCCGGCGACCTCTTCGCCGCGGCAGGAAACGCCGCAGGGGGTCAAGGCCGACGATGCCGCGGCGGCCCGCGAGCGGATGGTGCGCACCCAGATCGAATCGCGCGGAGTGAAGGACCCCGAGGTGCTGCGGGCCATGCGGACCGTCCCGCGCCACGCCTTCGTCCCCGAGGCGCTGCAGGGAGCAGCTCATGACGACCGGCCCCTGCCGATAGGAGACGGTCAGACCATCTCTCAGCCCTACATCGTGGCGCTCATGACCGAGCTGGCGCGCCCGGGGAAGGGGCGCAAGGTGCTCGAGGTCGGGACCGGCTCGGGCTACCAGGCGGCCGTGCTGGCCGAAATGCAGGTCGACGTGTACTCCATCGAGATCCTGCCCGAGCTGGCGAAGCGGGGACGCGCCGCGCTCGAGGCGCTGGGCTACGCCTCCGTGCACACGCGCGTGGGCGACGGCTACGCCGGATGGCCGGAGGCGGCTCCCTTCGACGCCATCGTGGTCACCGCCGCTCCCGACCACGTCCCCCAGCCGCTGCTGGATCAGCTGGCCCCGGGGGGGCGCCTGGTGATCCCCGTGGGGAAGGACGTCCAGAGCCTCACCGTGTTCACCCGCACCGCGGATGGCATCATCCGCGAGGATGTCCTGCCCGTGCGGTTCGTCCCCATGACCGGCGAGGCGCAGCGCCCCCGTCCCTGAAGGTCGCCTGCTATAATCGCCGCTCATTCAACGACCACCCTGGTTCCAAACGAGGTCCTTCCGCATGGCCAAAGTGATCACTCCCCGGTCCGAGGACTACTCGCGCTGGTACACCGACGTGGTGCTGCAGTCAGGGCTCGCCGACTACTCGCCCGTGCGCGGCTGCATGGTCATCCGGCCCCTGGGCATGGCCCTGTGGGAGAACATGCAGAAGGGGCTCGACCGGATGTTCAAGGACACCGGCCACGAGAACGCCTACTTCCCGCTGCTCATCCCCGAATCGTTCCTCAAGAAGGAAGCCAAGCACGTCGAGGGGTTCGCTCCGGAGTGCGCGGTGGTGACGCACGGAGGCGGGCAGAAGCTGGAGGAGCCCCTGGTGATCCGGCCCACCTCCGAGACGATCATCTATTCGATGTACGCCAAGTGGATCCAGTCCTACCGCGACCTGCCCATCCTGATCAACCAGTGGGCCAACGTGGTGCGGTGGGAGATGCGCACGCGCCTCTTCCTGCGCACCATGGAGTTCCTCTGGCAGGAGGGGCACACCGCGCACGCCACCGAGGCCGAAGCCGAGGCCGAGACCCTGCAGATGATGAACGTCTACCACACGTTCGCCGCCGAGCACATGGCGCTCCCCTGCCTCAAGGGCCTCAAGTCCGACGCCGAGAAATTCGCGGGGGCCCTGCGCACCTACTGCATCGAGGCCCTGATGCAGGACAACAAGGCGCTGCAGGCGGGCACCTCCCACAACCTCGGACAGAATTTCGCGCGCGCCTTCGAGGTCACCTACCAGACCGAGGCAGGGGGCCTGGAGCACGTCTGGAACACGTCGTGGGGCGTGTCCACGCGCCTGATCGGCGCCCTGGTGATGGCGCACGGCGACGACCAGGGCCTGGTCCTGCCGCCCCGGCTTGCCCCCACACAGGTCATCGTGGTGCCCATCTTCAAGGAAAACGAGCGCGCCGAGGTGGTGGGCGCCATGGAGAAGATCGTGCGCGACCTGTCTCCGGTGGCGCGCGTGCGCGGCGACGCCCGCGACGGTGTGCGCCCCGGGTTCAAGTTCAACGAATGGGAGATGAAGGGAACACCGCTGCGCCTCGAGGTGGGGCCGCGCGACCTGGCCGCGGGTCAGGTGGTGGCCGCCCGGCGCGTGGCCGCCGAGGGGAAGGCCAAGACGACGCTGCCGCTGGCGGGCCTTCGCGAGTCGGTCCCGGTGCTGCTGGATGAGATCCAGAAGGACCTCTATGATCGTGCATTGAAGCGGCTTCAGGAGAACATCCGTCCCGTCGGCACGTACGACGAGTTCAAGAAGGTCCTCGAGGAGCACGGCGGCTTTCTTCTGGCACACTGGTGCGGCGAGGGATCATGCGAAGCACGCATCAAGGAAGAGACCAAGGCCACGATCCGGTGCATCCCGCTGGAAGGAGCCGACGAGCCGGGGCGCTGCGTGCGGTGCGACGGCGAGTCCCGCCGCCGGGTCTATTTCGCGGTGGCCTACTGACACTTTTCCTGGCGGGCCTCCTGGCCCTGTCGGCAGCGCCGTCTCCCGCTTCCGCCGCCACATCGGTGCGCATCGTGTCGCCGCTCCCCTCGGAAGCCCTGCTGGGCCAGACCGAGATCGTGCTCGAGGCGGCGGCGCCCGAGGGGGCCCGCGTCCTCAAGATCGAGCTGTACGTGGACGACAAGCTCATCGGAACGCTTCTCGAAGCCCCCTGGCGCTTCTCGTGGGATGCGGGCGACGCGCTGCGCGCGCGCAACCTGCGGGCACGCGTGTACGCCTCCGACGGGAGCACGGCCAGCGACCGGATCACCACGCGGGCCATCACCGGCGTGCAGCGCACGGCGGTGACCCTGGTGCAGGTGCCATGCACCGTGCGCACCGCCCAGGGCAAGTACGTCCTGGATCTCCGTCGCGACGAATTCACGCTCCTCGAGTCGGGACGGCTCCAGGAGCTGGCGGTCTTCTCCGCCGAGCGCAAGCCGGCCCACATCGCGCTGCTGTTCGACGCCAGCGCCTCGATGATGCAGGAGGACCGGCTCACCATCGCCCAGGAGGCGGCCACCGGCTTCATCGACGCGCTGGAGCCCGGAGACACCGCCATGCTCATCGCCTTCAGCGACGCGCCGCGCCTGGTGGTGCCGGCCACCTCCGACAAGGCCGCGCTGAAGGCCGGGCTGGCCTCGCTGCAGGCCAAGGGAGGGACCGCCCTCTACGACGCCATGGTCTCGGCCATCGACGTGCTCAAGGCGCGCGAGGAGCGCAAGGCGGTCGTGCTGCTTTCCGACGGGCGCGACGAAGCTGTGGACGGGCTGGGCCCCGGCTCGTTGCGCACGTACGAAGAGACGCTCGACGCCATTCTGGCCGCACAGGTCTCGGTGTACGTGGTGGGAACGGGCGAGAGGCTTGCCGATGAGTTCGACGTGCTGCGCCGGCGCACCCTGGGAGAGATCCTGGGGAGTTTCGCCGACCGCAGCGGGGGGCGCAGCTACTTCGTGAAGAAGGCGTCCAAGCTCAAGGACGCCTATCGGTCCATCGCCGACGAGCTGCGCCACCAGTACACGCTGGGGTACTACCCGTCGTCCGACGCCCCGGACGACCCGGCCGCAGTGAAGAAAGGACACGGGCCCGGCTGGCGGTCGATCGAGGTGCGCGTCTCGCGCCCCCGCGCCCGCGTGACGGCCCGCTCCGGCTACTATGGCCGCTGACCGCGGCCTTCAGACCCCTCAGGTCCCGCCGAACCCTATCGTGACGCGGCCGTTCTCCACGATGACGGGCACCTCGCGGCGCCCCTTGCTGAGCTTCAGCATCTCGGAGAGAAGACCCGCGTCCTTCTTGACGTTCAGGTATTCGTGGGGGACGTTCCTGGCCTCGCAGTCCTCACGGGCTGCGGTGGTGTAGGGTCAGCCATCCTTGCCGTATATCTTGACCGGTATGGCGTTCATACGGGGATGTTACAGCCCCGGCGTCCTGCGGACAAGCCTGCTTTCCCGGGCTCTTCCTTGATCCCGGAGAGAGGGGTCCACTAGAATGACCCGGAAAATGCGTCGACTTCCCGCGCCCTGACCACCCTGGTGACCCCCATGCACAACGTCAAGAGTGTCGGCGAGCGCCCCATCCTCATCCGCAGCATCCCGTTCCAGATCGAGGAGAAGCGCGTGCTGCGGGAGCTGCGCATCCCCCGGCTGCACTACGTGAAGGAGATGAAGGAGGAGGGGGTGGCAAAGGCCATCAAGCAGGCCATCAATGCCGCCTACACGCTGATCCACGGGCGCGGCTGCTACCGCACTTTGCGGCTGAAGGAGGCCCGGGCGGACCGCATCGTGGCCGAGGAGTCGGATACCCTGTTCGTGGGAAAGAACATGGTCAAGCTGCTGGGGGGGTGCGAGTACGCCACGTTGCTGGCCGTGACCATCGGAGACGAGCTGGAGCTGCGCATCGACGATCTCAAGGGCGCCCAGGTGTCCGACGCGTACTTCCTGGACGTGGTGGGGGGATGGATGGCCGACTACATGGCCGAGAAAGTGGACAGCATCATCCAGACGGAGGTCCAGCGCGGAGGCTTCCAGCGCACCATGCGCTACAGCCCCGGGTACGGCGACTGGGACCTGTCGGTCCAGCCCGAGCTGCTGAAGCGCGTGGGGGCCGAGGCCATCGGCGTCTCGTGCACCGAAACGTTCATCCTGCAGCCCCGCAAGTCGGTCACCGCCGTGGTGGGCTGGGAGCGCGCCACATGAGCCGCGAAATCCTGAATCGCCTGCGCCGCGAGACGCTGGTCCTGGACGGCTCGATGGGGGCCCTGCTCCAGGGCCGCGGCCTCCCTGCGGGCTACGCGCCCGACCTGTGGAACCTCGAGAAGCCCGACGCCATCGAGGCGGTGCAGCGCGAGTACGTCAAGGCCGGCGCCCGCATCCTGCTCACCAACACCTTCGGCGCGAGCCGCAGGCGGCTGGCCGAGTACGACGCTGACGGGCGGCTGCGCGACATCAACGCCGCGGCCGTGGCCATCGCACGGCGGGCCGGGGGCGACCGCGTGCTGGTGGCCGGCGACATCGGGCCCTGCGGAACCACCGTGCAGCCGTTCGGCGAGATCCCCTTCCAGGAAGCCTACGACATCTTCCTCGAGCAGGCGCGCGCCCTGGTGGACGCCAAGGTCGACCTGCTGCTCATCGAGACCATGTTCGACCTGCAGGAGATGCGCGCGGCGGTGATGGCCTGCAACGAAGTGCGCGGCGGCATCCCGCTCATCGCCTTCATGACTTTCACGCAGGACGGCCTGACCGACACCGGGACCGACCCGGTGACCGCGGCCACCGTGCTGGAGGGGCTCGGCGTGGACGCGGTGGGGGCCAACTGCTCCACCGGGCCGCAGCACATGCTGCCGGTGATCCGCGCGATGGCGGGCGCCACGCGGCTCCCCGTGGCCGTGCAGCCCAACGCGGGCCTGCCGGTGCAGAAGGACGGCGTGACCATCTTCCCGATGGGCGCCGACGAGATGGCGGAGTACGTCCCGCGCTTCTACGAAGCGGGGGCCGGCATCATCGGCGGATGCTGCGGCTCCACGCCCGACTACATTCACAAGGTGGCCTCCTACCTTCAGGGCCGCGACCCGGCGCCGCGCAGCGTCCCCGAAGGATTGAGGATCGCCAGCCGCATGAAGACGGTGATCCTCGGCCCCGGGCATCCCTTCTGCCTGATCGGAGAGAAGATCAACCCCACCGGACGCAAGAAGTTCGCGGCCGCCATCGCCGAAGGCCGCATGGACCTGGTGGTGACCGAGGCACGCCGCCAGCTGGAGGCGGGGGCCACTGCCCTGGACGTGAACGTCGGCGTCCCGCTCACCGACGAGCCGGCCATGATGGGCAAGGCGATTGCAGCCATCCAGAACGTGGTCGACCTCCCCCTGGTGGTGGACTCCTCCTACGTGGAGGCCCTCGAGCAGGGCCTGATCAACTACCCGGGCAAGGCGCTGGTGAACAGCATCAACGCGGAGCCCGAGCGCCTGGAGGCCATCTTCCCGCTGGTGAAGAAGTACGGGGCCGCGGTGATCGCGTTGTGCGCCGAGGACGAGATCCCCGAGAATGCGGTCGACCGCATCCGCAACGCCGAGAAGATCCTGAAGGCCGCCCAGCAGCACGGCGTGCGCCCCGAGGAGATCGTCTTCGACCCGCTGGCGCTGGTCGTGTCGGCCATGCAGACTGGCTCCGCCCAGACCCTCGAGACCATCCGCCTCATCACCCGCGAGCTGGGCCGCCCCACGTCGCTGGGACTGAGCAACGTCTCGTTCGGGCTGCCGGCGCGCCACCTGATCAACCAGAATTTCCTGAGCATGGCCATCGCCGCCGGCCTGGACGCCGCCATCATGAGCCCCTACGAGGAGGAGCTGAAGCAGGCCATCTCCGCCGCCTCGCTGTTCGCCGGGCGCGACCCCGACTGCCGCCGCTACATCGATCGCCAGACGGTCACCGAGGCGGAGCGCAAGGCGGCCGCCACGCAGGCGGCCGAGAACACCAGGCCCCGCGGAATCGAGGAACGGATCTACGACGGAATCGTCGAGGGGGACCGCGACACCATCGAGTCGCTGGTGCGCGAGGCCCTGGCCGCCGGGTCGGACCCCTTCCACCTGTTCGTGAACGTGATGACCCCGGGCATCCGCCACCTGGGCGACCTCTTCGGCGCCCGCAAGAAGTTCATCCCCCATCTGGTGGCCGCCGCGGACACGATGAAGCGCGGCGTGGCCATCCTCACGCCCCTGCTTGAAGCCAGCGGGCAGATCGAGCACAAGGGGACCATCGTGATGGCCACGGTGAAGGGGGACATCCACGACATCGGCAAGAGCGTGTGCGCCATCATGCTGCGCAACTTCGGGTTCACCGTGCACGACCTGGGACGCAACGTCCCGATGGAGACGATCCTCGAGGCCGCCGAGCGCGAGAAGGCCCAGATCATCGGCCTGTCGGCGCTGATGACCACCACCATGATGCAGATGAAGGCGGTGGCCGACGCCGTGAAGGAGCGCCATCTCCCCTACAAGATCCTGGTAGGGGGCGCGGTGGTCACCCCGCGCTTCGCCACCGAGATCGGCGTCCACGGCTACTCCCGCGACGTCGGCGACTGCGTGCAGGCCGCCGAGGCGCTGCTCGAAGGGCGCACCGCGGGGCTGGTCGCGGCCCCCGCCTAGTCACGGGGGGCCGGCGGGGGGAAGTGGTCTCCCCGCCGCCGGCCCCCCTTGACCTACGGAGGGCCGTGACTCAAGCCCCAGCGCGCCCTTCGGTCCTTATCACGTCGCACAGCGTCTCGGAGGCGCGGTCCTTGGTGAGATAGCACGACGCCCCGGCCGTCCTCATGGAGAGGGACATCTCCTCGCTCTCGAACATCGACAGGCCGATCACCTTGATGGACGGCGCCTGCGCCGTGATGCGCCGGGTCGCCTCGATGCCGCTCAGTCCCGGCATGCTCACGTCCATGACCACCACGTCGGGGCGCAGGCGCATGGCCAGGGACACGGCTTCCTCTCCGTCTGCGGCCTGCGCGACCGTCTCGATGTCGTCCTGGGTCGAGAGGAGGGCGGCCAGGCCTTCGCGCACGATCTTGTGATCGTCGGCCAGCAGAACGCGTATCCGGCCGGATCCGTTCCCTTTGCCTCCCATCGAGGCGACGGGGGTCGTCGGCTCGCGAACCTGTGCCACCCGTTCCAGATCGGAGACCGCTTCGCGCACCCCGAGAACAAGGCGAACGCGCGTCCCGGTGCCCGGCTCGCTGGCTAGGCTCATGTGCCCCCCGAGCGCCTCGGCGCGCTCCTGGATGCTGAAGAGCCCGAACCCGGTCGCCCCGGCGCTCCCCTCCAGCTCCGTCGCCGGGAAGCCGCTTCCCTGGTCGCGCACCTCCATGGCCACGGCGTCGGGCCCGCTCCGTTCCAGGACGATCTGGGCCGTGCCCACCCCGGCATGCTTCACGATGTTGAACAGCAGCTCGCGCGCAGCGCGGAAGAGGAACGCGCGGTGCCGCTCGGAGCTCACCTCGACGTCTCCCGGCCCCTCCAGCGCCACCTCCAGGCCGTACTTGTCGCGCATGTGCCGGATGAGCCACTGCAGCGCGGGGATCAGTCCCGCCTCGAAGAGGATCGGCGGGCTCAGGTCCACGGTGATGCGGCGGGACGACTGCAGCGCTTCGTGCAGCAGCTCCTGGACCGGCTGCAGGGTGGCGGGGTCTTCGTGACCCTGCAGCCGCCCGATCTTCATGCGCGTGGCCACCAGGATCTGCTGCAGATCGTCGTGCAGCGACTGGGCGAGCAGGCGCCTCTCGCGCTCTTCCGTCTCGATCAGGTCGAGCGCCAGGGCGCGCAGCTGCACCGACCTGCGCTCCGACTCGCGGGTGCGATCGCGCACGCGCATCTCGAGCGTCTCGTTGAGCGTGCGCAGGTCCTGATCCACTCGATGACGCTCCACGGCCGCGGCCACGTGGCGCCCGATGGTGGTGGCCAGACGAAGCTCCTCGTCTGTGAAGGCGTGCGGAGCGTCGTGGTAGATCACGAACTTGCCGATGAGCCGCCCGGCAGCCACCAGCGGCACGAACCCCAGGGCCCGGATCCCCTCCTGCAGGATGACGCCCCGCCTCTCGCCCAGCCCCTCGGCCGCCGCGGCGTCCGGGATGACCACGGCGGAGGGATCCACGGTGTCCTTCGTCCAGGGAGAATGCCCTTGCGCGCTTGCCCGGTAGGCGTCGGACAGGCCGCTCCATGCCTTGAAGCGCATCACGCCATCGGGATCGTACAGCTGGATCGAGGCACGTTCGGCGCGCAGCGCGCGGCGCAGCTCCGCCAGCGCGGCCTCGAAGATCTCCTCGATCTGCGTAGACCTCCCGGCCATGTCGCTCACGTGATAGATGGCCGAGAGCTGCTCCAGCCTTCGTTGCAGGTCCTCCTCGGCCTCCCTCAGGTCGTTGATGTCGACGGTGGAGCCGATGTAGCCCAGGAACCGGCCGCGGGGCGAGAAGTGCGGGATGCCGTGGTCCAGCACCCACCGCCAGGCGCCGTCCTGGCGCCGCATGCGGAATTCGAGCCTGACCGGGCGGCGCTGCTCGAAAGCCGCCCGGCAGTCCGCCTCTGCCCGTTCGCGATCGTCGGGGTGTATGGTCTCGACCCACCCGAACCCGAGCTCCTGCTGGAGCGCCCGTCCGGTGAAATCGAGCCAGGGCCTGTTGAAGTAGACGCCCTCGTTCTCGGGGCCCGCCATCCAGATCATCACCGGGGCCGTGTCGGCCATCATGCGGAAGCGCCCTTCGCTCTCGCGCAGGCTCTGCTCGGTCTCGTGACGGCGCATCGCCTCCGAGAGCACGTGCGCCACGGCCTGCATGAAATGGATGTCGTCCTGGGTGAAGACACGGGGCCGCGTGGCATGCGAGGTGAGCGTCCCCCACGGCCTGCTGTCGCCCGACACCACCACGCTGATGCCGCTGGCGATTCCCAGCGCGACCGCCTGGTCGGGAAACTGGAAGCGCGTCTCGTCACGCGCGTTCTCCACGATGATCGGCTGGTTGTGCTCCAGCGTGTAGGCGCTGTGCGCGGGGCGCGGGAAGTCCGCCGGCATCATCTCCCCGGGAGTGAGATCCCAGCCCACCACCGCGCGCGGGCGCCAGCCGTCCTCGCCGACACGCTCCAGGATGATGCCGAACTCGTTCTCCAGGACGCGGCACACTTCGCGCACGGCGAGCGCCATCAGCGCGTCGATGTCCCGGGCGGTCAGGGCTTCCTGCCCCAGGCGAGCCACGGCCTCCTGCTGGCGCGTCCTGACGGTGGCCTGCTCCTCGGCGCGCCGGCGCTCGCTGACATCGCTCACCAGCACGCCCACGCCGGCCACCGGGCCGTCCGGGCGGTCTCGGTGCGGAACGTAGCGGGCCTCGACGAACCGTCCCCCTCCTTCCTTGTAGGGGACGTAGGCCTCATAGTGAACTTCTTCGCCGCCCAGGGCCTTCTCCAGGTGAGGGCGGATCACCTCGTAGGCCCCTTCGCCCAGGACATCCCTGATGTGAAGTCCCCGGATCTCGTCGGAGGTGACCCCGAACCACCGCTCGTACACGGCATTGTTGAACTGGTACCGATGGCGGGAGTCGATGTAGGAGACCAGCTCGGGGAGCGCACTGACGATCTGGCCCAGGCGCCGGGCGTCGGACGACGCGAGCCCCTTCGCGAACATCCATCGGGCGCGAGCCCAGGACGCGACGCCCGTGGTCATGGCGCCGCTCATCGCGAAGACGATCAGCCCCTCGGGGGCGGCCTGGTGGAAGACCCGTGCGGCGATGCTGCTGGCCACGACGGCGAACAGCCCGGGGAAGAAGCCCCATATCAGCGCGGCCCAGACAACGGCGAAGTGATAGAAGAGGAAGGTCTGGTCGACCGGCCAGCGCAGCCCCACCAGCCAGCGCAACACTTGCGCGCACAGCACGAGCCCGAGGGCGAAAAGACTGTTCTTGATCAGCCGCCGGGCCGCCCCGCGTCGAACTGGCACGCCGTCTCCACATCAGGCCTGAGGAGGCGGTCCTGCTTGAAGGAGAGCCTCCTGCACCGGAGCCGCCCTGAATGCGGCGCCGGCCGTAGTGGGCGGATCCTATGTCCGGGCAGGAAGCCACTCTACCGCAGCCTTCCCTGTGTTGGCAAGAGGATGCGCGGCGTCTGTTAGAATGCGGGCTTTCACTGGAAAGGAGCGGCCACGGGCATGATCGCCACGAGCGATTTCAAGAAGGGTTTGCGCATCCTGATCGACCGCGAGCCGTATGAAGTGATGGACTACACGGTCCAGACTCCCACGGCACGGGGCTCGGCCACCCTGGTCCGGACAAAGGTCCGTAACATCCTGTCGGGCGCGGTGTTCGACAAGACGTTCAAGTCGGGAGAGAAGTTCGACGAGCCCGACCTGGTCCAGCGGCCCATTCAGTTCCTGTACAGGGACGGCACGGATCTGCATTTCATGGACCTCGAGAGCTACGAGCAGTTCCACCTGACGGGTGAGCAGGCGGCCGACCAGGCCCGGTGGCTCACCGACGGGGCCAGCCTGCGCTCCATCGTCTTCAACGGGGCGGTGGCCGGCATCGAGCTCCCCCAGTTCATGGAGTTCGACATCGAGGCCACCGAGCCGGCCGTGAGGGGGGACACCGCCTCGGGGAGGGTCATGAAGGACGCCACCCTGGCCACCGGGACGGTGGTCAAGGTGCCCCTCTACATGGAGGCGGGCGAGCGGATCCTGGTCTCCACGCAGACCGGTGAGTTCGTCCGGCGGGTGAGCGGACGGTGAGGGTATGCCTGTACGGCCTGGGAGCCATCGGCGCCGCGGTGGCGCGCGCTTTGATGGACACGGAAGGCGTCAGCATCACCGGCGCGATCGACATCGACCCGGCCAAGACGGGCCGCGACCTGAGATCGGCCCTCCGGATGAGGGGGACTTCGGGCGTCGTCGTGCGGCAGGATGCCGGCGAGGTCCTTGATAAAGGCGCCCACGACGTGGTGATCCATACCACCGGCTCGCGCCTGGCCGATGTGGCATCCCAGCTGGATGCCGTGCTCGGCGCCGGCCTCCCCTGCGTCACCTCCTGCGAAGAGATGTCCTTCCCCGAAGCGTCGGACCCGGAACGGGCCGGCGCGCTGGACCGCCGTGCCCGGGAGCACGGGGTGGCGCTGCTCGGCACGGGGGTGAACCCGGGGTTCGCCATGGACGCGCTGGTGATGGCGCTGTCGGGAGCCACCAGAGGGGTGCGCCACGTGGCGGTGGAGCGGGTGCTGGATCCGCTGCGGCGCCGCAAGGCCTTCCAGAAGAAGGTGGGGCTGGGCATGGCGCACGAAGAGGCGGCCCGCGCGGTGGCGGAGGGACGGCTGGGGCACGTGGGGCTCCGCCAGTCCGCTTCGCTCATCGGGCGCGGGCTGGGCTGGTCCCTTACGGGATTCGAAGAAAGCATCCGGGTGCTTTGTGAAGACGAGGATCCCTCGTCCCCCATCAGGAAGCAGCGCCCCGACGCCCCCGTGGCAGGGCTGCACCAGGTGCTGCGTGGTCGAAACGGCTCGCGGGAGGTGATCGTGCTCGAGATGGTGATGGCGGCGGGGGTCGAGGCCCCGCACGACGCCGTCACGATCCAGGGGACGCCCGACCTGAGCCTGTGGATACGCGGGGGCATCCCCGGAGACGAAGCCACGGTTTCGTGTCTCATCAATGGGGCAAGGCAGGTGATCACCCCGCCCCGGCCCGGCCTGTTGACGGTTCTGGATCTGCCGCTGCGCGCGCGCCGCCTCGGCGATGGCGCGGAGCGGCTCTGACGAACTCATGCATGTGGAGGACAACACGATGCGATCCAACGTCTGGCTTGCCCGGATGGCCGCCGCCGGAGTGGCGCTGTCGATGATCTGGGCGACACCCGTGCCCGCGGAGTCGAGCAAGGGCAAGTACACGTACCCCCCTACCGAGAAGGGGAACCAGGTCGACGACTATCACGGCACGAAGATCAACGACCCGTACCGCTGGCTCGAGGATCCCGACTCGGGTCCCACCCGTCAGTGGGTCGAGGCGCAGAACAAGCTCACCTTCGCCTACCTGGAGCAGATCCCCGCGCGGAGGCGCATCAAGGAGCGCCTCACCAAGCTGTGGGACTACGAGCGCTACAGCAGCCCCGTGAAGCACGGTGACCGCTACTTCTTCTACAAGAACGACGGCCTGCAGAACCAGAACGTGCTGCACGTCACCTCGGCCCTGGACGGCTCGCCCCGCGTCCTGCTCGATCCCAACAAGCTGTCGACCGACGGCACCGTGTCCCTGTCGGGAACCGGCTACACGGACGACGGCCGGCTGCTGGCCTACGGTCTGTCCACGTCGGGCTCCGACTGGCAGGAGGTGAAGGTCCGCGACGTGGAGAGCGGCAAGGACCTGTCCGACCATCTCAAGTGGGTCAAGTTCTCCGGGATGTCGTGGGCCAAGGACGGCAAGGGCTTCTACTACAGCCGCTACGACGAGCCCAAGGAAGGCGAGCAGCTCACCGGAACGAACTACTATCACAAGCTCTACTACCACGCTCTCGGCACGCCACAGTCGAAGGACACCCTGGTGTACGAGCGCAAGGACCAGAAGGAGTGGGGGTTCGGCGGCCAGGTCACAGATGACGGGCGCTATCTGATCATCCACGTGTGGCAGGGAACCGATCCGAAGAACCGGCTCTTCTACAAGGACCTGTCGGCGCCGGGCTCCCAAGTGGTGGAGCTGCTGAAGGACTTCGATGCGTCGTACAACTTCATCAACAATGACGGGCCCGTCTTCTGGTTCCACACCGACCTGAAGGCCTCCCGCGGCCGCGTGATCGCCATCGACACGCGCACCCCCGATCGCTCGAAGTGGAAGGAGCTGATCCCCGAGGCGGCGGAAACCCTGCAGGGGGTCAGCGTGGTCAACGACTCCTTCGTGGCGGCCTACCTCAAGGACGCCTCCACCCAGGTGAAAGTCTTCGGCCTGGACGGCGCGCCGCGGCGCACGGTGGAGCTGCCCGGCATCGGAACGGCTTCCGGGTTCGACGGGCGCCGTGAGGACAAGGAGACCTTCTACCTGTTCACGGGATTCACCTCGCCGGGAACCGTGTACCGCTACGACTTGCAGACCGGCACCAGCACTCTGTTCCGCAGGCCCCAGGTCGATTTCAACCCGGACAACTACGAAACGCGGCAGGTCTTCTACAAGAGCAAGGACGGCACGAAGGTGCCGATGTTCATCACCGCCAAGAAGGGCCTCAAGCTGGACGGCCGGAACCCCACCTACCTGTACGGCTACGGCGGGTTCAACGTGTCTATCACACCCGGCTTCTCCGTCTCCAACCTGGTTTGGATGGAGATGGGCGGCGTGTACGCCGTGGCCAACCTGCGCGGCGGAGGCGAATACGGCGAGGAGTGGCACCAGGCCGGCACCAAGGCGAAGAAGCAGAACGTCTTCGACGACTTCATCGCGGCGGCCGAGTACCTGATCGCCAACAAGTACACCTCGAAGGACAAGCTCTCCATCGGAGGCGGCAGCAACGGCGGCCTGCTGGTGGGAGCGGCCATCACGCAGCGGCCCGATCTGTTCGGGGCGGCGCTCCCCGCGGTGGGCGTGATGGACATGCTGCGTTTCCACAAGTTCACCATCGGCTGGGCCTGGGTGTCGGACTACGGCTCGGCGGACAACCCGGAGGACTTCAAGGCCCTGCGCGGCTACTCGCCCCTGCACAACATCAAGCCCGGGACGTCGTATCCGGCCGTCATGGTGACCACGGCCGATCACGACGATCGGGTGGTGCCGGCGCACAGCTTCAAGTTCGCCGCAGCCATGCAGTCGGCCCAGTCGGGGCCGGCTCCCGTGCTCATCCGCATCGAGACCAAGGCGGGACACGGCGCGGGCAAGCCGACCACCAAGATCATCGAAGAGGCTGCCGATAAGTGGAGCTTCCTGGTGCGTGAGCTGGGGATGGAGATGGGGTTGACCCCTGAGGCGGCGGGGGGGCGCTAGCTGGGCCTCACGGCCGGCCAGGAGGGGGGAGTGGTCTCCGCGGACGTTCGCCGTCGTGGCGTTGGCCACGACGGCTCACTCCCCCATCCGCCTTCGCCCTCGCTCGCTGGCCGCGCAAAAGCGCGCGCGGCCAACGCTGGCTCGACCCGGCTCAGGCTCCTGATGGCCGCTTCGACCACTCCCCCCTCCTGGCCTCCTTGCACGACCAACGGTGCGCCAGCCGTCCCACACGTTCGCTCAGACCGATCGTGTAAGAGCAAAGATCAAGAGCGAGATCAGGCTGGTGCTGAGGGGTCGAGGGATCTGAGGCGGTCGTAGGAGTACAGGCCTGTCGCGTGGTGGTCGGAGAAGGTGAACTGGAGGGCGTAGCGGCCCACGGGGCGCAGGTCCATCGCGCGCACGTCGGCGGGCACGGTGGCCTGGTCGAGGCGGGGCTGGCCGGTCCACTCGTCGATGCACATCGCGCAGGGGCAGGCCAGGCGCAGCATGCGGTGGGCGTACCGGCTCACGTGGCCGTCGGTCCATTTGATCTCTACCCCGTCGGGGCGCACCTGCGCCTCGGCGGGGCGGTGCCGCACGGACGCGGTCATCTCGTTGACGATGCTCACCTCGCGGGCCAGGTTTCCGGCCACGTCGAGAAGCGCCTTCGACGAGGCGGACTCCGGCGCCGAGAGGACCACGGGATGCCCGGCGTCGCCGGCGGCGGCCACGGCCGCGTCGAGCGGCACCTCCCCCAGGAACGGGATCCCCAGATGCTCGGCCGCGTGACGGCCTCCGCCATGACGGAAGATGTCGGTGGCCTGGCCGCAATGGCCGCAGACGAAGCGGCTCATGTTCTCGACGATCCCCAGCACCGGCACCTGCACCTGCTCGAACATCCGCAGGCCGCGCATGGTGACCCCCACGGCCACGTCCTGGGGCGTAGTCACGATCACGGCTCCCGACAGAGGAGCCGATTGGGTCAGCGTGAGCTGCACGTCCCCGGTTCCGGGAGGAAGATCGACGAGCAGATAGTCCAGCTCTCCCCAGTCCACCTGCCCGAGGAACTGCTGGATCAGCTTGGTGGCCATCGGACCGCGCCAGATGACCGGAGTGTCGCGCCCGGTCAGCAGGGCCATGGACATGAAGCGGATCCCGTGGCGTTCCACGGGGCGCAGCCAGCCTTCCACCTCGGCCGCCTGGGGGCGGGCCGACAGGCCGCCCAGCATCATCGGGACCGACGGTCCGTACACATCGGCATCCATCAGGCCCACCTTCGCTCCGGAGCGGGCGAGCGCCACGGCCAGGTTCGTCGCCACCGTGGACTTCCCCACCCCTCCCTTGCCGCTGGCGATGGCGATGGCGTTGCGCACCCGCTTCATCCCTCCCTCGGTGGGAGACACGGCCGAGGAGCGGACCTGCGCCGTCATGTTCACGGAGACGGCGCGCACACCCGGGAGAGCCTTGATGGCGGCCACCGCTTCTTCTTTCAGGGCGTCCTTGACGGGACAGGCGGGCGTGGTCAGCTCAATGTCGAGCGACACGTCGCCGCCTTCGAGCCGCAGATTCTTCACGAAACCCAGCGACACGATGTCACGGTGCAGGTCGGGGTCGCGCACGGCGCGCAGCGCCTGCAGGATGCTTTCGGGGGTGAGCGTCGTGGTCGTCATCTGGAGAGTGGTACCACCCTAAAGAGCGAAGGCTGGCGTGTCAAGCCAATCCAACCATGAATCAATGGTAGTATGAAGCCACCCGATGGGCAGGATAGCAACCCGGGCTTGCAATGGCCCCGGCACCACCTCGGGACCAACCGGCGGACAACACCGACACTGTCTATGCCTGCGTCGTGGTCCTGGTTCCGGACGACGCACACAGGCCGGAGCCTGAGTGATGCCAGCGAAGAAGCAGAGATCGACTGTCAGGCGGCGCCCGGCGAAACCCGGCAAGAAAAAGGCTCGCCCCTCGCGTTGGGCGACCCGTCCGGGAGTGGACGACCTGATCATCGTGGGCGTGGGAGCCTCGGCCGGAGGTCTGGAGGCCTTCACCCAGCTCCTGACGGCGCTCCCCAGCGACACCGGCTTGGCGTTCGTGCTGGTTCAGCACCTGGCTCCGCGTCACGAGAGCACGCTTCCCGCGCTGCTCGCCGGCGCGACGACGATGAGCGTTCAACAGGTCCGCGATGGGACACGTTTGAAGCGTGATCAGGTTTACGTCATTCCGCCCAACGCGCAGATGGAGCTGGCCGGCCAACGTCGGCTGCACCTGACGCCGCGTCCCACCGGACGCGCCCAGCACACTCCCATCGACCGTTTCTTCCGCTCGATGGCCGCCTCGGCTGGCAGCCGGGCCATCGGCATCGTTCTTTCCGGGACGGCGTCCGACGGGGCGCTCGGGCTTCGCGAGATCAAGGCTGCGGGAGGGATCGCCATCGCCCAGGATCCGGACACCGCCGCCTATGGGGGGATGCCGCATGCCGCGGTGGCCACGGGGGTGGTGGACCTCGTGCTCCCGGTTCAGGATATCGCCAAGTTTCTCCAGAACCTGCGTGCTCACCCCTATGTCGTCGCTTCCCGGTCCGGCGGAGATGCTCCCGTTGCGGTGGAGACGGTGGCGACCGAGAAGCAGCTTCAGCGCATCTTCTCCTTTCTGCGTGCGGCGATGGGAGTTGACTTCTCCCTGTACAAGCCTCCCACGATCAAGCGGCGCATCCTGCGGCGCATGTCGCTTCACAGGCTCGAGACGATCGACACGTACACCACCTTCCTGGCGGAAAACCCGAAGGAGGTGGAGGCGCTCTATCACGACATCCTCATCCAGGTCACCCATTTCTTCCGCGAGCCCGAAGCGCTGGAGGCGCTGGTGAAGGAGGTCGTCCCCGGCCTCCTGAAGGACCGTCGACGCGACTCGGCTCTGCGTGTATGGCTCCCCGGGTGCGCCACGGGTGAGGAGGTCTATTCGATGGTCATCCTCCTTCTCGAAGCCCTGGGCAAGCATGCGGAGAACATCCCCATCCAGGTATTCGGGACCGACGTGAGCGAGGCGGCGGTGGAGTTCGCGCGGAATGGCGTCTACACCGAGGCGATCGCCGAGCACGTCTCCTCCGAGCGCCTGCGGAGTTTCTTCACCCACGGTGAAGGGAGTTACCGCATCAGCAAGAGGGTCCGCGACCAGTGCATCTTCGCGCGGCAGGACCTGACCCGCGACCCTCCCTTTTCCAAGCTCGACATGATCGTCTGCCGCAACGTGCTGATCTACCTGGGCGCATCCCTGCAGAAAAGGCTCATGCAGGTGTTCCACTACGCACTCAACCCCAACGGACATCTCCTGCTGGGAAAGGCGGAAACCGCGGGCCAGGGGGCAGAGCTCTTCTCCTTCGTCGACAAGAAGCAGCGCATCTACCGGCGCAGAAACCAGGATCTGGTCCACAGGGCCCTGTTCGCTCCCGACGTCCTGATGAATCGGCCGGCGGTCATGGGGCGGAAGCCCACGGTGCACGAGCCGAGCCCCCAGAACGTGCTGGGAATGGCCAGTCAATACCTGATGGACCACTACACTCCGGCAGGGGTCGTGGTGGACTCCAGTCTGCAGATCATTCAGTTCCGGGGACAGACGGGTCCTTATCTGGAGCCCGCCCCCGGCAGCGCCAGCCTCAACCTGCTCAAGATGACACGCGAGGGACTCCTTTACGGTCTGCGGGGCGCCCTTCAGGCAGCCCGCAAGAAGGGAGATCAGGTGAGCAGGGAGGGGCTGCGCGTGCGCTCCAATGGCGGCTACAGGTGGGTGGGCATCGACGTGTGCCCTCTTCGGGCCCCCGGCCAGGACACGCACTACCTGATCATCTTTCGCGCGACGGACGCCCCCGCGCTTTCCACCGCGGGACGCAAGCACCGCGCCTCGAAGGACTCCAGGGAACAGGCACGCGAGCAGACCCGCGTGACGCGTCTTCAACAGGAGCTGGCGGCCAGCCGCGAGTACATGCAGAGCATGATCCAGGATCTGGAAGCGGCCAACGAAGAGCTGCAGTCGGCCAACGAAGAGATCCTCTCGAGCAACGAGGAGCTGCAAAGCACCAACGAGGAGCTGGACACCGCCAAGGAAGAGCTGCAGTCCATCAACGAGGAGCTCAACACCGTCAACGAAGAGCTGCACGGGCGCAACGAAGAGCTGAACAGCGTCAACAGCGACCTCATGAACGTGCTGAGCGGCGTGCAGGTCGCTCTGGTCATGGTGAACGCGGAGCTTCGCATCCGGCGGTTCACCCCGCTTGCGGAAAAGCTCTTCAACCTGATCCCGGGTGACATCGGCCGCCCCATCGGCAACATCCACCCGACCTTCGACGGGCCCGACCTTCAGGTTTTGATCGCTGAGGTGGTCGATTCGATGACCGGCCGGGAGCAGGAGGTTCGAGATCGCGAGGGGCACTGGTACAATCTGGTGGCGCGCCCTTACAAGAGCGCCGTCAACCGGGTCGACGGCGCGGTGCTGGCCCTGTACGACATCGACGCCGTACGGCGTCACGAGACGCGCTCCCGTTTCTATCGGGAGGTGGCCCGCACCGCCCTGGAGCTGATGGGAGAACCCATGCTGGTGATCGACTCGGACCTTCGCGTGAAGCGCGCCAACCGCGCGTGGTGCCGGCGGTTCAACATCCTGGAGAACGAGATCGCCGGACGGCCGCTGGCCGACATCGCCGACACACCGTGGAAGGACGCGCCTGCGGACGGCGTGCTGGCCAACCTGCTTCAGCAGCCGGAGGGAACAGTCGTACGGGTCATGGAAGGCTCCTTCGGACCGGAGAAACTCACGGCTCGAGTGACGGCACGGCGGATCGCCGGAGACGACGACCGCGGCGCCCTCGTTCTGCTACTGACCACGGATGGAGGGACCAGGGATGCCGCACCACAATGACCGGCCCACGAGGCGTCGCGACCTGGCCCCCGCGGGGGCCGGCAGGCGGACCACCGGTCTGCGCGAGACCCTCCACAAGGAGGCGACGCGCCTGCAGCAGCTTCTCGGTCAGATCCGGAGCCAGTATCTCTCCTTGTTCGATCTGGCTCCCATCGGCTACATCATTCTGGGCGACAGCGGCCGCATCAAAGCGCTCAACCTGACGTTTGCCTCGATGCTCGGGCAGTTGCGCGCCTACATGGAGGATCTGCCCCTGATTCTCTGGGTCGTCCCCGAGGACCGGGCGCTGTTCCTCAAGCACCTGCGCGCCATCCGCCGATCCAGGGGAGAGGCCGTCACGTGCGAAGTCTCCCTGCTGGGAAGCAAGACGTCCGTGATCCCGGCCCATCTGGTAAGCCGCCGCCTGCCCATGGAGAGGGGCATGGTGTCCTCTTTCACGGCGGTCATCGACATCAGCGAGCGCCACCGGACCATCTCGGCGCTGCGCAAGAGCGAGTCGCAGCTGCGCGCCACCGCGTCGAATCTCGAGGAGCGCAGACAGGAGGCCGAGAGCGCCACGTCACAGCTTCGCAGCCTGGCCAGGGAGATGAACAAGGCGGAGCTGAAGGAGCGCCGGCGGGTCGCACGGCTTCTGCATGACGAGCTGCAGCAGCTCCTGGTTTCCGCGAAGATCCGGCTGCGCACGTGGCACGACGCCCAGGATCCGAAGCTGAACGAGGTGGCCAAGCTGCTTGACCAGGCCATCACCTCGTCGCGCACACTGACGGCCCAGCTCAGCCCTCCCGTGCTGCAGGATGCCAGTCTGGAGGGTGCAATGAAGTGGCTCGCTCGCTGGATGAATGACAAGCACGACTTCCTGGTCGAGATGGAGGTCCCGCCGGGCCTGACCGCCGAGCTCGACGAGCGGGCATTCCTGTTCGAGGCGGCTCGGGAGGCCCTCTTCAACGTCGTGAAGCACGCCGGGGTGAGCGGTGCCCGCGTGAGCGTGCGCCGCGGCAAGGACGAGCTTCAGATGGAGGTGTCCGATCAGGGAAGGGGTTTCGACCCTTCGCGCCTGGATCAGGAAGGCCCGGGAGAGCACCTCGGCCTGCTGAGCCTCAGGGAGCGCGTGAGATTGCTGGGTGGTCTGTTCGATCTGCGGAGCGCGCCGGGGGCGGGGACCACGATCCGCCTGAGCCTGCCTGTCGAGGTGAAAACTGTGGGGACGCCGGAGAAGGCTTCCTCACCTTCACGGCGCCGACGGCGCGCGAGAGTCTCGCCCCCATCGAGCCTGGTGCGCGTCATCATCGTTGACGACCACCGCCTGGTGAGGGAAGGGCTTCAGAGCTTCCTGAGCGAGGAGCCCTGGGTGGAGGTGGTGGGGGAGGCGGCCGACGGCGGCGAGGCGGTGGCCCTGACCCGGAAGGTCCAGCCCGATGTCGTCATCATGGACGTCACGCTGCCCGGCATGAGCGGCATCGAGGCCACGCGTGAGATCACCGCCGCCAACCCGCGCGTGCGTGTCATCGGAATGTCCATGCACGAGCACGAGGACATGGCCGCGGCCATGCTGTCGGCAGGGGCGAAGCGCTACCTCACCAAGGGGGGCCCGCCCGAGGATCTGATCGTGGCCTTGCGTAGCGTTGCTCCCGAAGTCGCCGGTCAGACCCCCTCGGCCTGACCGCCCGGCCCGCCACCGGTGAGACGCGCGGGGTCGAACCAGCGCGCGGCTTCGCGCGTCCAGTCCATGCCGCCTTCTCCTCCCGTGAGGAGGAGATCCGCGGCCAGCTCGCCGATGGCCGCCCCCGCGGTGGCTCCGGTTCCCCCGAGCCCCGCCACCCAGAAGAACCCGGGAAGCCGAGCGTCAGGGCCGATCACGTATCTCCGGTCGGGGGCGAAGGTGCGGAGGCAGGCACGCCCTCCCTCGAAGCCGTACGACGCCGCCGCCGGCAGGGCCGCCTTCATCTTCATTTCCAGGTCGCGGCGGGCCGCGGGCGAGACGTCCGGTGTTCCGGCCGGCTGCGGATCCGCGTCGCAGGCGCACGTGACGAGACGGTCCTTCTGCACACGTGCGTACACGTCCGCGGCCAGGTCCCAGACGAAGGGCCACGAAGGATCCAGATCTGCCCGCACCGGCGACTCGAAGATGTGACGCCGGTAGGGCTGAAGCTTCATGGCCTGCAGCCCTCCCTGCCCCAGCCTCTCACCCAGGTCACCCGCCCAGGCCCCCGCTGCGTTGACCACCCAGTCGGCCCGGATCTTCCCTTCGCTCGTCTCGATGCCGTTGAGGCGCCCGCATCCGAAGGCCAGGCCGTCCACCCGGCAGCCGGTCACCACGCGTACCCCGCGCTCGGCCGCATCCCGCACATAGGTCTCGCACAGCGCGGCCGGATCCACCACGCCGTCCGTGGGGAAGCGCAGGGCCCACCGCGATGCCGCACCCTCGAGGAGAGGGTGCGATCGGGCTGCTTCCCTGGTTGCCTCGACCTTCATCGTCACGCCGTCGCGGCGCGCGCGGGCGCGCCACGCTTCCACCAGTCCTTCGTCGCCCGCCAGCCGGAGCGAGCCGCAAGGCAAGAACGCCCGGAAGCCCGCGATCAGGGCCGATCCCCGCGCCGCCATGACCTCCATGACGGGGTCGTCCTCGAGCATCGATGCGATCAACCCCGCGTTGCGCCCGGAGGCGTGGCGCCCTGGAGCCGGCTCGACGTCCACCAGCACCACGCGCGAGCCATGCCCGCGCCGCGCCAGCGCCCAGGCGGTGGCCGCTCCCGCATACCCGATCCCCAGGATGGCGATCAGAGGGCCGCCTCCCGAAGCACCAGGCGCCGGGCGCGTGGACGCACGGCCTCGATGGTCAGGCGCACGCGCTGGCCGGGACGGTGATCCGGGCGCGCGGGCAGGGTCACGTTGTGCAGCGTGTCCTCCAGCTCGACCTCCGTGCGCCGCGGGTCCACGGACACGATGACGCCGTCCACCACGCCACCGATCCTCTGCTCGTAGTGGCGCAGGATCCAGTATTCATCGGTGCCTCGCTCCGCCTCGCGCGCCGCCCGCTCCGCCTCTTCGGTGGTGGCGGCGATGCGGGCCAGGTCCTCGGCGCCGTAGGGAAGCTCCTGCCCCAGCAGGGCGGCCTTGATCTGGCGGTGCACCGCCAGGTCCTGGTACCGCCGGATCGGAGAGGTCGCCTGGGTGTAGGCGGCCAGCCCCAGCCCCGCGTGGGGCCCGGGCTGCAGGCTGGTCTCCCCCCTCCGCATCCGCCGGCGCAGCCGCCGCACCGCCACCGGATCGTAGCCGCGCGCCTCCACCTCTGGAGGGGCGGACGGCTCCGGCTCGGAGGGGGGCGCCTGCCTGCGATAGATGGCGGGCACGCCGCGCTGCTGCAGGAAGCCGGCGGCCAGACGGTTGGCCAGGATCATCATCTCGGAGACCATGCGGCGCGACGCGCCCCTCTCGTCGATACGCTGGATGCGGATCTCCCCCTCGGGCGTCACCTTGATGTCCACCTCGGCCGCGCGGATGACCACCGCTCCCGAGGCCACCCGCTCGGCCTCGAGCGACTCGCAGACCGGGCGCAGGACGCGCAACGCATCGCGGATCGCATCCTGCTCGGCCAGATCGGGGATGACGGCATCCCCGTCCAGGAGCAGGTCGGCCTGGTCGTAGGTCAGGCGCGAGCGCGAGCGGATCGTCGAGGAGACGATCTCGTGCCGCACCACCTCGCCCAGCGGGGACAGCGTCACCAGGAACGACAGCGCCGGCCGGTCCTCCCGCGGGCGCAGGCTGGCGGCGCCTTCGCCCAGCACGGGAGGGAGCATGGGCAGCCTGACTTCCGGGAAGTAGTAGGTCGCCGCGCGGGCGAGGGCTTCCTGATCGAGCGGGTCGCCCGCCTGCACGAAGGTCCCCGGATCGGCGATGTGGATCCCCACCTGGAGCAGCCCTTCGACGCGCTGGAGGCTGAGGGCGTCGTCCATCTCGCTGGTCTGCTCGTCGTCGATGGTGAAGGCCACCAGGTCCCTCAGGTCCGCGCGCCCGCCTTCGACGGGCCTGCGGAAGGCCTCCTCGGCGGCGCGCATGACGTTGTCGGGGAAGGAGGTCCTCAGGTGGAACCGATGGATGAACAGGTTCTCGTCCTCGCGGAACACGCCGAGGGCCACCAGCAGCCGGAACGCGCGCTCGGCCGGCAGGCCGTCCGGGACGCCGGCCTCGTCCATGATCGCCGCCGTCTCGCGCCAGGCAGAGGCCTCTTCTCCCACCAGGGACAGCTCCACCAGGTCGGCCACCCTTTCGGCATCGTCCGGGCCCGGAAGCGCCGCGGGGTCTCCGCGCAGCGCGGCGCGCGCGAGCGTCACGAACGCTTCGCGGCGGCGTGCGCGCGCCGCCTCGGAGGCCTCGCGCTTGTGGATCTCGATGACCTGCTCGCGCGGTCGCGGCTCGTGATCGTCTCCCTTGCGCAGGAAGTAGGTGCGATCGTCGTGAAGGCAGCGCAGCATCGCCGAGCGCGCGACCGGAGAGTCCTCCCCGAGCGCCAGGTCGGCGAGGGACCCGAGCGGATGACGGCGCGGTTCGTCCACCAGCACGTCCCACAGTGCGGGCAGATCGATCTCGGTCACCCGCGCGGCGGCGGCGGCCGCGTGTCGGGCCGCGCTCTCGGAAGGCCGGCTGGTCCCCGCGATCCCCGCCCGGTGGGCTACCCGTGAGGAGGCCGCCCGCAGCTCCTGACCGTTCTCCAGGACGATGCGCAGACGCCCCTTCTCTTCGCCGACCACCACGCCGGCCAGCAGACTCCCCCCTTCGTACAGGTCTACCAGCTCGCCGGCGTGGATGAGCGCGTCCTTGTGCGGTGGGGACATGGCAGGGAGATCCTCTCGTGCCAACGGGTCAGGGGGAGCGGCGTCATGCTATCACAGGGCCCGCGCGATCTCGGCCACTCCGCGGGCGATCCCTTCCAGATCGCGCGCCTCGCACACCACGTCGCAGGCGGGCAGATAGGCCGCGAGCGCGGAGTCGCCGGTTCCCCACAGCTCCGCCGGCTCAGGGTCGAGCCAGATCACGCGGCGGCAGCGAGCCGCCATGTCCTCGAAGACCCAGGCCAGAGGATCGCGCTGGTTGCTGCGCGCGTCTCCCAGCACCACCAGGATGGTGTCGCGCCGCAGCGCGCGCACGCCGCGGGACCCCATGGCTCCGAAGGCCTGATGGAAGGCGCGGCCGTAGTCGCTCGCCGCGCGCGGGTCCAGGTCCGGAAGCCCTTCCAGGAAGGCGGCCCATCCTCCGGGGGTGTGGTCCTTCCAGCCCGCCAGCCGCGCTGTAGCGTCCACGCAGCGATCCACGAAGAGCCACACCGACGCGCGCGCTCCGCGCGCCAGGAAGCCTTTGGACATGGAAAGGAAGAGGGACGAAGCCCGCAGCACCGACCAGGAGACATCCACCATCACCACCACGCGCGGACGCCGCGGGCGCGGCGCGCGCATCGGCAGGTCGAACGGGACGCCGCCGGTGGTCAGGCTGGCGCGCATCACGCGCGCCGGCCAGAGCCGGCCGCGCCGGGACCTGCGCCTCCGCCGGCCCGCCTTCAGGCGGATCTCGCGCACGAAGCGCGGGACCTCACGCGCCAGGGCCTCCTCCTCCGGACGCGTGAGCGGCAGGCGAAGGTCCACGCGCCGCGGGGAAGCCTGATCGCGTCCCGCCGCAGTCTTCGGCTCGGGCACGGGCGGCATCC
>JBOGOC010000079.1:0-38138 GCA_050747525.1 Candidatus Polarisedimenticolia bacterium
GGCGTCACGGGCGCCGCGGACGCGGCCGGCCACCCGTCGCCGGCTCCGCCCGAGGCGGCGGCCAGCGATTCCACGTGCGCGGACACGACCTCGGCCGGCCGGGGGCCCAGGGCGACTCCGGCCGTGCGGTCGTCGAGCAGGATGTCCGCCACGTCGATCATCTCGCCCGATGCCAGGATGAGCGACTGCTTGACCTTGTTCTCCAGCTCGCGGATGTTCCCCGGCCAGGAGTAGTTGAGCAGCTTCTCCATGGCGGCGCGAGAGAAGCCCGACACCTTCTTGTTGCCGGTCTGCGTTCGTTCCCGATCCAGGAAGTGGACAGCCAGAGGCAGGATGTCGCCGCGGCGCTCTCTGAGAGGCGGGACCGTGATGGGCATGACGCAGATGCGGTAGTAGAGGTCCTCGCGGAACTGCCCGGCCTTCACCATGGACAGCAGGTCGCGGTTGGTGGCCGCGATGATGCGCACGTCCACCTTGCGTTGTGTGTTGTCTCCCACGCGCTTGATCTCCCCCTCCTGGATCGCGCGCAGCAGCTTCACCTGATGCTCAGGCGTGATCTCGCTGATCTCGTCGAGGAAGAGGGTGCTCCCCGACGCTTCTTCGAACAGCCCCTTGCGGTCGGCGGTGGCGCCCGTGAAAGCGCCCTTGGTGTGTCCGAACAGCTCGCTCTCGAACAGCTCCCTGGGGATGGCGCCGCAGTTGACGGGAACGAAGGGGCCGGTGGCCCGGTGACTTCGGCGGTGAACGACGCGGGCCAGCACTTCCTTACCGGTCCCGCTCTCGCCCATCAGCACGACGGGGAAATCGGTCGCGGCGACGGCGTTGACCCGCGCCATCACCTCGTTGATCGCCGGCTCGTCGCCGAAGACGTAATCCTTCTCGCGGCGCACCAGCTGCTCGCGCAGCTGGAGGTTCTCCACCATGAGCTGCTCGCGCTCCAGGGCGCGGCTGATGCGCATGAGCAGGTCCTGGGTGTTGTAAGGCTTGGCGATGTAGTCGTAGGCCCCCTCCCGGATCATCCCCAGGGCCTCGTCCACGGTGCCGTGGGCGGTGAGGATCACGACCGGCAGAGAAGGAAAGCGGCGTGAGCAGGCCTCGAAGAGCTGCTGGCCGCTCATGCCCGGCATCTTGAGGTCGGTCAGGACCAGGTTCACGTGCTGGCGCTCGAGGCGCTCGAGCGCCTGTTCCCCCGAGTCGGCCAGTACGATCTGATACCCCTCGTCGCCGAGGATGTCCCCGAGGATCGACCGCAGATCCTTGTCGTCGTCCACGATCAGGATTGATTTGTGGGGTCTTTCGGGCATCTGTCGTAGTCTAGAGAGCCATACGCCGAGTGTCAATTAAACCCGACACTCCATCCGGTTTTCCCGGACAGGCTATTCCGTACACTTCCCTAGGCGCTTGAAAGGCGCACCCCCGTGGGCATTCTCGGGGCGGCAGTTTCGGCAAACCTGGCAAGCCCGTTGCATAGGGTCATGACGGTTTCTTGAGCTAGGCGTGATGGCGAGTGTAACCACGGCTCAAGCTCTGATTCACGAGGTCCTTCCCAGCAGCAGCGGGGCAGCCGGGGAGGGGCAGCGAGAGTGGGAGGTTCTGACGTGGTTACCGCCATCACGCCTCGAAGTTCCTTGAGATCCGGAGCCGCCACCCAACCTCAACCCTCAACCCGCAGACGAGGGAAAAGTGGCGCTGATCGGCTGGTGACGGCCGGTCGCTAATAACAATCCCACCGCACCGACTGGTGGCTCCGGGGTATTGAGAGGGGGTCCTCACGGACCCCCTCTTCGTTTTTCAAGAGCACTTCTTGCCGGCCGAAGGGCGTCCCGCGAAGAGCCGCTCGGCGTTTGCGGCCGTGGCCTCGGCCAGCCTCTCGTAGGGCTCCCCGCGAAACGCCGCCAGGGCGCGCGCCACATCGGCCACCCTGGCCGGCTCGTTGCGGCCTCCCCGGCGAGGCTCGGGCGCGAGATAGGGAGCGTCCGTCTCCACCAGCAGGCGGTCCAGCGGGACCAGGCGCGCAGCATCCCGGATCTCGTCCGCCTTCTTGAAGGTCACGATCCCCGAGAAGGACACGTGCAGGCCCAGGTCCAGGCACCGTCGCGCAAAGGGGGCGTCCTCCGAGAAGCAGTGGAGCATTCCCCCCACCTCGGAGACTCTCTCTTCCTCGAGGATGGCCGCGAGGTCCTGCCGGGCGGCGCGGCAATGGATCACCAGAGGAAGTCCCGTCGACCGGGCCACACCGATCTGCGCCCGGAGTGCTTCGCGCTGCGCCTCGTGAGGCGAGCGGCTGTAGTGGTAGTCGAGCCCCACTTCGCCGATGGCCACGATCTCCGTGTGCGCCTCGACGAACCCCGCGAGCCGCGCGGCCCCGCCGTCGCTCCACTGGCTGGCCTGGTGCGGGTGAATTCCGACCGCGCCGCGCAGGCCGCGCCCGCCATGAGCCCGGGCCAGCGAGACCTGGGCGTCCATGTCGCTCCAGGACGTGGCGCAGGTGACGATGGTGCGGACCCCCCCATCCCACGCGCGCGCCATCACGGCGTCGAGGTCTTCCTGAAAGACCGCCATGGCCAGATGCGCGTGCGCGTCGGCCAGCCGGGACATGGTCTTCTCAGCGCACCACGGAGCCCGGAGGGACTTCGGCGTCGAAGGTGGCCACGATCGGGCGCCCGCCGTCGTCCGCCGCCAGGATCATCCCCTGCGACTCCACTCCCCGCATCCGGCGCGGGGCCAGGTTGGCGACCAGGATGACCGTCTTACCCACCAGGGTCTCGGGAGCGTACTGCAGCGCGATGCCGGCCAGCACGGTGCGCTTCTCGGTGCCGATGTCCACGAGCAGCTTGAGGAGCTTGTCGGCGCCGGCCACTTTCTCGGCTTCCAGCACGCGGCCGGTGCGCAGCTTCACCTTGAGGAAGTCGTCGATGGTGATGGTGTCGGATGCCGCGGGCTGAGCAGGGCCCGCGGGAGCCGGCGGAGGAGCGTCCTTGCCTTGTTCCATGGTCTTCTCCTGGGAAGGTGATGAGAAGTAGGCAGACTTGTCCACACGGGGGAACAGCGCCTCGCCGCGCCGGACGCGCTGGCCGGGCGCCAGCCCGCCCCAGTCCAACCCGGCCATCCCCCGGTCCTCGGGCGCGCCCGGACATCCGAGCTGGGCCCACATCGTCCGCGCGGCCGTGGGCATCACAGGGTTGACCGCGACCGCCACGAGACGGAGCGCCTCGGCGGCGTCGTACAGGACGGTGTCCAGCAGGCCCTGCGATCCGGGCGAGGGATCCTTGGCCAGCTTCCAGGGCTCCGCGGCGACGATGAACCGGTTGGTCCAGCTGACCAGCTCCCACACCGCGGCCAGTCCTTCGTGGAAACGGAGATCCTCGAAGGCATCGCGCCAGGCGCGAACGACGCGCTCGGCCGTCTCGCGCGATCCTTCCCCGGGAAGAGGGCCGGCGGGGGCCTGATCGGATCCCTGCGGCAGGGGGCGCTGAGGGATCACGCCCGCGCGGAAGTCCTCGACCATCTTGAGCAGGCGGCTCAGGAGATTACCCAGGTCGTTGGCCAGATCGGTGTTGATCCTGTCCACGAGAGCTTCCTCGGAGAACTGCGCGTCCTGGCCGAAGGCCATCTCGCGCAGCAGGAAGTAGCGCAGCGCCGCGGGACCGAACGAGTCCAGCAGCGGGAGCGGGTCCACGATGTTGCCCGAGGACTTGGACATCTTCTGTTCGGAGCGGAGCCACCAGCCGTGCGCGAAGACCGTCTCGGGCAAGGGGAGGTCCGCCGCCATGAGGAAGGCGGGCCAGTACACGGCATGGAAGCGAAGGATGTCCTTGCCCACCAGGTGAAGGTCGGCCGGCCAGAACTCGGTGAAGAGGGGAGTCCGCTCGGGCCCTCCCAGGGCGGTCACGTAGTTGGACAGCGCGTCGAACCACACGTAGAAGATGTGCCGGTCGGCTCCCGGCAGCGGTATCCCCCACGAGAAAGCCGTGCGCGAGATCGACAGGTCCCTGAGGCCCATCTCCACGAAGCGGCGCACCTCGTTGAAGCGGAAATCGGGGCGCACGAACCTCGGATGGCTCGCGTAGTACTTCAGCAGCGGCTCCTGGTAGCGGGACAGGCGGAAGAAGTACGACTCCTCGCGCACCTTCTCCACCGGGTGGCCCTGCTCGGGGCATCGCCCGTCGACGATCTGGCTCTCCGGGTAGAACGACTCGCAGCCCGTGCAGTACATCCCTTCGTAAGCGTCGAGATAGACGTCGCCACGCTCGCGGATGCGCTCGAACAGCGCTTCCACCCCCCGGCGATGACGGGGCTCGGTGGTCCGGATGAAGTCGTCGTGCGTGATCTCGAGCCGGCGCCACAGATCGTGGTACCGGGCCACGACGCGGTCCGCCAGCTCGAGCGGCGGGATCCCCTGGCGTGCCGCAGCCCGCTCGATCTTCTGCCCGTGCTCGTCGGTGCCGGTCAGGAAGCGTGTCTTGACGCCGAGCATGCGCTGGTAGCGGGCGATGACGTCGGCCACCACGGTGGTGTAGGTGTGACCGATGTGCGGCACGTCGTTCACGTAATAGATGGGGGTCGTGACGTAGCAGCGATCGGATGTCATCGGGTCTTTTCCCAAGCGGCCGCGGCGGCGGCCTGCACACGCTTGAGGGGCACGCGCCGGCGCGCGGCCAGCCGGCGGCAGTCCTCGTACTCGGGCTGGGCCTGCACGACCCGTCCGTTCAGCGACGCCACCTTCATGCGAACGCGCCCGTAGCGAGTCGTCACCCGGGTCTCGCGCCGGTCCAGCTCCAGCCGCTCCTCGCGGCGGTGCCGGATCCCCAGCGTCGTGCTCTCCTCGAAGAGGACGCGTGCCGCGTCCTTGACCAGATCCGCGGCGCAGATGACGGTGACCAGGACGCCGGGGCGGTCCTTCTTCATGTGAACGCCAGTGTAGAACACCTCCAGCGCGCCCAGAGCGAAGAGCCGCTCCCTGAGGTAGCCGAACCCCTGCGGGTTCATGTCGTCGATCGTGCATTCGAGGACCGACACCTCGGCATCGGCGATGGGTTCCTGCGCGGGCCAGGAGCGCCCGACCAGCACGCGCGTCACGTTGGGGCGATCCGCGTCGTCGCGCGAGCCCGCCCCGTAGCCAACCCGCTCGATGACCATGGGCGGAGGCGGGCCGAACGACGAGGCCAGCGTGCTCACGATGGCGGCTCCCGTGGGCGTGACCCGCTCCCCGGGGCCTCCGTCCGCATAGATCGGCGCCCCTGCCAGCAGCTCCGCCGTGGCGGGAGCCGGCACGGGAAGCAGGCCGTGGTGCGCCGCCACGGCGCCGTGGCCGACGTTGAGCGGCGAGCAGATCAGGCGTCCCCCGTCCAGGATGCTCCCCAGCTCCTGCAGCCCGGCCACCCCGCCCACGATGTCCACGATGGCGTCCACCGCCCCCAGCTCGTGCAGGTGGACCTTGTCCACCGGGATCCGGTGCAAGCGTGCCTCCACGCGGATCAGCCGCTCGAAGACGCGCAGCGAGGCATCCCTCACGCGCGGATCCAGGCGCGCCCTGTTCAGCAGGGCCCGGATCTCCTTCCATCCCCGGTGGTGGACGTCGCGCCCGACGTGGACGTCGAATTTCACGGCGCCCAGCGACGCGCGCCGCACCCGCCGTGTGGAGATGCGGTATCCCTTCAGCGGCAGCGCGCCGAGGCGGGATTGAAGGGCGCGGCGGTCCAGCCCGGCGTCCAGCATCGCGCCCAGCAGCATGTCTCCGCTGAGCCCGCTCGCGCAGTCGAGGTAGAGGAGGCGCATAGCTTCCCCGGGAGCGCAAATGGAAGGAATTGAAAGAGTTAAAGAGCGGCGATGTTACGATGGAGAACACGGAGTGTCAAGGAACGTCACTTTACGCTAACATCGCGCGCCGTGCCTTCCTCACGACAGCCCTCTCCGATGGGCACGTATCTTCCCGCGGTCGAGGTGACCCGCGGTCCCCTGGTGGAATCGGTGCACGCCGCCGCCGTGGCCGTGGCCGGAGCCCAGGGGGCCATCGTGGCCCGGCTCGGAGGGGTCGAGCACGCCGTCTTCCTGCGCTCCGCGGCCAAGCCGTTTCAGGCTATCGCCGTCCTGGAAAGCGGAGCGGTGGAGCGGTTCCGCCTCTCCACCGAAGAGATCGCGGTCATGACCGGCTCACACAACAGTGAGCCCGATCATCTGGAGGCGGTGTCCTCCCTGCTCGGGAAGATCGGCCTGGACGCGTCGGCCCTGCAATGCGGCACGCACGTTCCCTTCAGCCGCAAGGTGGCCGAGGCCTACCGCCGGGAAGGGCGCCCCTTCACCGCCCTGGAGAACAACTGCTCGGGCAAGCACGCGGGGATGCTGGCGGCGGCCCTGGCAGGCGGGCACCAGGCGGCCACGTATCTCGATCCGTCCCATCCCGTGCAGCAACGTATCCTCGGCGTGATGGCGGACATGACCGGCCGCGTGCGGGATCGCATCGAAGTGGCGATCGACGGATGCGGGGTTCCGACCTTCGGCGTGACGCTGGCCGAGGCGGCCCGTGCCTTCGCCCGGCTGCTGCCGGCCGGATCGAGCGGGGGCCCGCACGCGGAAGCGGCATCGCGCGTGGTGGAAGCCATGCGTGCCCACCCTCTGATGGTGGCCGGCCGGGGGATGCTCGACACCGCGCTCACGGCGCATCCGCGCCATCGGATGGTGGCCAAGCGCGGAGCGGAAGGGGTCCAGTGCGTGGCGTTCCAGCCGGATCAGGGGGGCCCGCTCGGCCTGGCCGCCAAGATAGGGGACGGGGACAACGGGCGCGCGCGCGTGGCCATCGCGTGCGAGGCGCTGCGCCAGCTCGGCATCCTGGAAGATGGCGAGGCCGCCGGCCTGTCCGACGAGCGCGAGACGCTGGTCGTGCGCAACAATGCCGGGCGCGAGGTGGGCCGGGTCCGTCCGGCATTCGTCCTGAACAGGACGTGATCGCCGCGGGCCCCTCGCCCGCGCTGTCGGCGCGAGGTCTGACCTTCACCTACCGCCAGGGCGCCCATCCCGCACTCTCGGAGGTGGACCTCGATCTGGCCCCCGGCGAATGGGGCCTCCTTCTCGGGCCCACGGGCGCAGGCAAGTCGACCCTGGCGCGGATCCTCAACCGGACCATCCCCCGCTTCTTTCCCGGCCGCCTGGAAGGGACCATCGAGGTGGCGGGGAGGGACACGCGCGGCCTCACCGTGCCCGCCATGGCGCAGCTCGTGGGCGTGGTGTTCCAGGACTTCGAGACGCAGATCGTCTCGACGACCTGCCTGCTGGAGGTGGCCTTCGCCATGGAGAGCCGGTGCCTGCCTCCGGCGGAGACGCAGCGGCGCGCTCTGGCCCTGCTGGCGCGCGTGGGCCTGGAAGGCTTCGCCGGCCGCGACCCCGCGACGCTCTCGGGTGGCGAGAAGCAGCGCCTGGTGATCGCGGCGGTGCTTGCCCTCGAAGCGCCGCTGCTGGTGCTCGACGAGCCGGCCAGCGACCTCGACCCCGCGGGCCGCGAGGCGATGTACGCGCTGGTGTCGCGCCTGGAAGGGACCACGCTCCTCGTGGATCACGACCTGGAGGCCCTTCCCGTGACGCAGCGGGGAGTCCTGCTCGAAGGGGGCCGGGTCATGGAGGCCTGGCAGGGGCCGGCGAATCTCCCGCGGCGCGCCGCCCGCCTGGAGTCGTCGGGTGTGAGGCCGGCGCCCATCCCGCGGCTCATCGCCGACCTCGAAACACGATGGAGCGATCGCGTCCCGGGGGATCTTCCTCCCGATCCGGATGCGTTCTCGCGACGACTGCGCGGCCTGGGCTGGAGCCTCTCCGGCTCCACGCCCGTCCGCCCCTCTCCACCTCTCGAGGAGATCCTGGTCTGCGATCGGGTGTCCCACGTGTTCGGCGAAGGTCCCTCCGCGGTGCGCGCGCTCGACGATGTGTCGCTGGCGGTCCGCCGGGCGGAGCGGCTGGTGATCATCGGGGCCAATGGATCCGGCAAGACCACGTTGGCGCGCCATCTCAACGGCCTGATCGCGCCCACCGGAGGCCGCGTCATGTGGATGGGCAGGGACGTCCGGTCTCTCACCGCGCGCCAGCGGGCCCGGGAGATCGGGTTCGTCTTCCAGAACCCCGATCATCAGATCTTCGCTCCCACGCTGCTCGAGGAGGCCGTCTTCGGCCCCTTGCAGCAGGGAGTGGCGCCGGCGCTGGCGCGCGAGCAGGCGGGCCGCGCCCTGGCGGCGGTGGGGCTCGAGGCCCTGGAGGAGGCCGATCCCTTCACGCTGACCAAAGGAGAGAGGCAGCGCCTGGCGGTCGCTTCGGCGCTGGCGTGCGAGCCGTCGCTGATCGTGCTGGACGAGCCCACCACGGGGCTGGACCTTCGACAGCAACGCGATCTCATGGCGCTGCTCGATCGGCTTCAGGAACAAGGGCACGCGCTGGTGATCATCACCCACGCGCTGTGGCTGGTCGACGATCGCACGCATCGGGTGGCGCTGATGTCCCGCGGACGCCTGGTGGCCGTGGGGCCGCCCGGAGAGGTGCTGCTGGACCAGGAGACCATGCACGAGGCGGGGCTTCGTCTGCCCGATCTGGCGCGGCTGAGCCGGGCGTGGGGTGCGCCGCTGATGACGGCGGACCGCTGGGCTGCGTCCCTGAAACCCCCGGGAGCGGGGAGCGGCGGATGAGCGGCGAGCTGGCGTGGCTGCATCGCGAAGGGGCGTCGTGGCTGCATCGCCTCGATCCGGCCGCCAAGATCCTGGCCCTGGCCCTCTGCTTCGCCCTGGCCTGGATGGCCTGGCATCCGATCACGCTGGGAGCCCTGGCCGCGGCGCTGGTGGCCGGATTCGTCTCCACCCGCACCCTCGGGGTGCTGCGGCGATTCGGCGTCTTCCTCCTGGTCCTGTTCCTGGTCACGGCGCTCCTGTGGAGTCTCTTCTCGACCGAACCATCCGGTTGGAGCAAGGGGCTGCGCCAGGGCGCGCGCCTCGTGTTGATGCTGGCCACGGGCCTTCTCTTCCTGGCCGCCACGCGCGTGGAGGAGATCGCGGCCGGGCTGCGCCGCCTCGGTCTTCCCTTTCCGGTGGCCTTCTCCCTGTCGCTGGCGTTCCGGCTGCTTCCACTCCTGGCGTCCAGGGCGCACGCCATCGTGGAGGCGCAGGCGTGCCGCGGGCTGGATCCGCGCGAGGGATCCCTGCCGGCGCGCCTGCGGTCGGGTTTCCCGCTGGTGATCCCGCTGGTGCTGTCGAGCCTGCGGTCCGCCGCCGGCCTGGCCGCAGCTCTGGAATCGCGTGGCCTGGGGATGCATCCGCGCAGGACGTCGGTGATCGAGGGAAAGGTCGGGCCGGCCGAGATCGGAGCGGTGGCCCTGCCGGCCGTGCTGGCCGGGATTCTGTGTTTCCTGAGGATGAAAGGGCTGGTGCTATAGTCCAGAAAAGGGCCGTCGGAGCAGGAATAAACCACGCCGTTAAGGCGGTTGCAGCGTTCATGATGGCGGCAGCCGCTGGTCAAAGGAGCCCCTTGTCCGTGAAGCCGGGCGCCACGGGCGCCAGAGGCACGTTCGAACAGCTGGCCAGGGAGCACATGAGCGCCCTCTACAACATGGCGCTGCGCCTGACGCGCAACCCCAGCGAAGCCGAGGACCTCGTCCAGGACACCCTGCTGCGGGCCTACCGGTTCTTCAACCGCTACGAGCAGGGAACGAACTTCAAGGCCTGGGTGTTCAAGATTCTCAAGAACTCCTTCATCAACCGGTATCGCAAGGACCAGCAGATCCCCGAGACCGTCGACTTCTCCGCCATCGAGGAAGGTCTGGAGCGCCTCGTGGACGAGTCGTACCGCGAAGGCACGCCACCCGATCCGGAACAGGCTTTCCTGAGCGGCGTGGTGGACCACGAGATCGAGGAGGCCCTGGCGTCCCTCCCCGAAGAGTACCGGATGGTCTTTCTCATGGCCGTGCAGCAGGAGATGTCGTACAAAGAGATCGCCGCCGCGCTCTCCATCCCCATCGGCACGGTCATGTCGCGGCTTCACCGGGCGAGGCGCCTCATGCAGGCTCGCCTGACGGAGTACGGAAGACGCCGCCGTCTGACGGGACCGGAGGCCGCCGCTCCAGTGGACATCAATCGCTACCGTCGCAGGGGAGACAGTCAGTCATGACCGACGGGGGCTGCCGCGAGACGCGCGACCTGCTGGGCGCCTTCATCGACGATGAGCTCCCGTCCGACCGCAGCCAGACCATCCAGGCGCACCTGCACCTGTGCGGCGGCTGCCAGGGGTTCCTGCGCATGGAGCAGTCGTTCAATCAGGAGGTGAAGGCGAGCCTGGCGTGGATCGAGGCCCCCTCCGGGATGATGGAGCGGCTGCGGGCGGGACTGGACGACGTCGACGGCAAGGAAGGAGGCCCGCGGCGCTCACGTCTCGTGCTGCCGGCGTGGGTGCGGTGGGGCGCCTACACCGTCGCGGCGGCCGTCGTCCTGGTCGTGCTCCTCGTGCCTGCACTGAGCCAATACGCGCCCGAGGTGTACGACGGCGCCCGCAGGCAGCTCACGGGCGCGCAGCGGCACACGGCGACACTGGTCTGCTACGAGTGCGAGCGCGAGGGCGCGCCGATGGAAGCCCAGCGGCGGTGTCATGCCCCGGGACATCAGACCGGTCTGCGGTGTCCCGGGACCGGGCTCTGGCATCTCGTGGCCAACGACGCCACGCTGCCGATCATGCGCGACCGTTCGCGGCGGGGGGAGACGGTGGAGGTGGAAGGGCGCTGGCTGGACGACATCCACTACGTGGACGCGCGCCAGATCAATCCTTCCGGAACGTGAAACCCGGCGGCAATCAAGGGATTTCGTCGAACTGGCTGCGCGCGCATCTTGCCTGAGGGTGGGTGACGAGCCTATAATCCGTTACGTGGGTGAGACCCTGATCGACATCAATGACCGGAACTTTGAGTCCGAGGTCGTTCGCTCCTCCCTACCCGTTCTCGTCGACTTCTCAGCAGAGTGGTGCGGCCCCTGCAAGAAGCTGGCCCCCATCGTGCAGGACCTCGCGCGCGAGTACCGGGGGCGGCTCAAGGTGGGCCACCTGGACATCGAGGCGAGCCCGGCCACGGCCGCCCAGTTCGGTGTGATGTCGGTGCCCACCCTCATCTTCTTCAAGGACGGACAGCAGGCCGGCCACCTCGTGGGAGGCGTGTCAAGACGACAGCTGGAAGACGCCATTCGGAGGGTGATCGGTTGAGGCTCGCCGCGGCGCTGGCGCTTGCCGCACTGCTGGCGGGTGGCCTGCAGTCGCAGGCTCCGCAGGCAGCCGAGCGCGTGGCGGTGTCGCAGCCTCTCCCTGCCGAGGTGATTGCCGTGCAGAGCCTCGACGGGAGCATGATCGACCTGTCCGCGCGCCTGCGGACCCCTCAGGAAGGACGCGCCGCGCTGGTCGTCTTCTGGGGGACGTGGTGCGCCCCGTGCATCCGCGAGATCCCCGAGCTGAAGGAGCTGCAGAGGTTCTACGGGAAGCGCGGCCTGGAAGTCATCGGCGTGGGACTGAAGAGCGGTGAGGAGACACTGTCAGGGTTGGCGAATGCGGCGGAGGCCCACGGGATCACCTACCCCATCTACTTCGACGCACGCGGCGAGGCGGCGCGCGTCTTCGGCGTGACGGCGCTGCCGGCCGCGGCGCTCATCGACGGTGCGGGCGTCGTGAGATGGATGGGCCCCTCGCTGCCCAAGGACATCAACGAGCGCATCCAGGCCGCTTTGAGGCCGGGCGAGGACAGTGCAGGCAGGTGAGTTGATCGCGCGGGAAAGAGCGATCCTCGTCGGAGTGGTTCTTCCGCACATGCGGCGGGAGGAAGGGGACGACCACCTCGAGGAGCTGGCGCGCCTGACCGAAACCGCGGGCGGCACCGTGGTCGAGCGCCTGCTTCAGGACAGAGACCATCTCGACGCCGCGTACTTCGTGGGGCGCGGCAAGGCCCAGGAGATCGGGGCCCACGCGCGGGGCCATCGCGCCGACCTGATCATCTTCGACGACGACCTCTCTCCCGCGCAGATCCGGAATCTCGAGAAGCTGATCGGGGCCCGGGTGATCGATCGCTCCGGCCTCATCCTGGACATCTTCGCGCGCCGCGCGCGATCCCGCGAGTCGCGCACGCAGGTGGAGCTCGCGCAGCTGAACTACCTGTTGCCCCGCCTTGCGCGGCGGTGGACCCACCTGTCCCGGCAGGTGGGCGGTATCGGCGTGCGAGGCATCGGTGAGACGCAGATCGAGATCGACCGTCGTCTCATCCGCCGCCGCATCGCCAGGCTGGAAGGTGATCTCGGACGCATCGAGAAGGAGCGCTCTCTCCGGCGGTCCGGGCGCCGCGGGCTGGTGAAGGCGGCTCTCATCGGCTACACCAACTCCGGCAAGAGCACCCTGCTCAACGCCATGACCCGATCGGACGCCTTCGTGGAGAATCGTCTGTTCGCCACGCTCGACCCGCTGGTGCGGCGGCTCGACTTGGGCCCCGGCCGCCAAGTGCTCCTCATCGATACGGTCGGGTTCATCCGCAAGCTGCCCCACCACCTGGTGGCCTCGTTCCGCAGCACCCTCGAGGAGGCGGCCGACGCCGAGGTGCTGCTGCACGTCGTGGACCTGAGCCATCCGCGCTACGAGGAGCACATGGAGGTGACCCAGCAGGTGCTGGCCGGCATGGACATGGCGGGCAAGCCCACGCTGCTGCTCTTCAACAAGATCGACCAGGTCGAGGAGCCCGGTGTGCTGGAGCGGGCCCGACGGCTGCACGCGGACGCCCTCTTCCTTTCGGCCGCGAAGGGAGAGGGGCTTTCCGGCATCCGGGATCGTCTGGAGGCGATCCTGGAGGAGGATCAGGTCGAACGGGAGATCCGCCTGGAAACGCGCGACAGCGAGGCAATCGCCCGTGTCTACGCGCAGGCCGAGGTGCTGGACGCCCGCTATGCCAATGGTTATGTTGATCTCACCTTCAGGACCACGCGGGCGCGGGCCATGGCCCTTGCCCGATTGCACCGTGGTGGCGCGGATAACGGACACAACGGCGCGGGAGATCACGGCACATGAGCCGCATCCGGGTGGGAGTCATCTTCGGCGGACGATCCGTGGAGCACGAGGTCTCGCTGGTGTCCGCGCGCGCCGTGCTGAACCATCTGGATCGCACCCGTTACGAGGTCGTTCCCATCGGCATCACGCATGCGGGGCGCTGGCTCACCTCCGCAGATGCGCGGGGCCTCCTCGACGCCGGCCTGGAGACGGCGCAGGCCACGCCCGCCGCGCTCACCGGGGATCCCACCGTCGGGGGGCTCGTCCCCATCGGCAACGGACATGGGGCGAACGTCGCCCTGGACGTCGTGTTCCCGCTGGTGCACGGCACCGGTGGAGAGGACGGCACCCTGCAGGGTCTGCTGGAGCTGGCCGGGCTTCCCTACGTCGGCTCGGGGGTTCTTGGATCGAGCCTGGGGATGGACAAGGGGACGATGAAGGCGGTCTTCCAGTCCGCCGGCCTGGCCTGCGCTCCGTGGATTCTCGTGTCGGCGCGCCGCGTGGCCGAGGATCCGGCGGGCATCGCCCGCGAGGTGGACGCGGCCTTCGGGTATCCCTGTTTCACCAAGCCGGCCAACGGCGGGTCGAGCGTGGGCGTGAGGAAGGTGAAGTCACCGGCCGGTCTCGCGGCGGGGCTTCAAGAGGCCGCGCAGTACGACCGGCGTGTGGTGATCGAGCAGGGGGTCGAGGGCCAGGAGGTCGAATGCGCGGTGCTGGGCAACGACGCGCCGCAGGCCTCGGTGGTGGGAGAGATCGTCCCCTGTCACGAGTTCTACGACTACAGCGCCAAGTACATCGATCAGGGGTCCGAGCTCATCATCCCGGCCCGCATCACCGCCCAGCAGGCCGCCACGGTGCAGCAGATGTCGCTGACGGCCTTCAAGGCGCTGGACTTGGCCGGCATGGCCAGGGTGGATTTCTTCGTGCGCCGCTCCGACGGCGCCGTTCTCATCAACGAGGTCAACACCATCCCCGGATTCACGCCGATCAGCATGTACCCACGGCTTTGGGAGGCGAGCGGCCTGGCGTTCCCCGCCCTCGTGGACCGGCTGGTCCAGCTCGCGCTGGAGCGTCACGCGGACCGGCAGAAGGCGCGCAAGGACTTCTCACCCGGGCAGGAGGCGCCCGGGACCCGCTGACGGCAACGGATGATGCTCGACTCCAACGTCCTCGTCCTCAACAGGCTCTTCCAGGCGATTCAGGTGACCTCCGTCCGCAAGGCCTTCTGCCTGCTCTACAAGGGGCAGGTGAAGGCGGTCGAGCCTGACTACTCCACCTACAGCTGGGAGAACTGGTGTGACATCCCCGTGCAGCCCGACGAGGACGCCATCACCACGCCGGGGATGCGGATCAAGATCCCGCGCGTCATCGTGCTGCTGCACTACGACGCGCTGCCCCGCCACGAGGTGCGCTTCACGCGCAAGAACATCTACTTCCGCGACAGGAACCGCTGCCAGTACTGCGGGACGCGCTACTCCACGCGCGAGCTGAACCTGGATCACGTCATCCCGCTGTCGCGCGGCGGTAAGTCGACCTGGGACAACGTGGTCTGCTGCTGCCTGGAGTGCAACGCGCGCAAGGGGAACAACCTCCCCTCCGAGGTGGGGATGACGCTGCTGAAGCCTCCACTCAAGCCACGGTGGCATCCGCTGGTCAAGGTGTCCTTCTCGGGTGCCCAGTACGAGTCGTGGCGGAACTTCCTCGACATCGCCTACTGGAACGTCGAGCTGGACTGATCGCTCTCGCCCGCGGCCGGCTCGCTCTCCTTCTCCTGATCCATGGTGCGCTTCGCGCGCGCCATGGCGCGCACCGCGGCATCGAAGAGCCCGTTGAGGCCTGAAGCCTTCACCGAAACGGTGGTGGCCGACGGGTCCAGGTGGGGCTCGCTCTCCAGCACGAGGCCGCCGAAGGAGATCTGCTTCAGCCAGCCGGCCAGGTCACCGGCCATTTTTTCGCGATCCTGCTGCGGGACGGACGGGGCGAAATGGAGCACCACTTCGCCTGTGGCCTCCGTCGCCGAGAGAGGATCCAGGACGAAGGAGAGCCCCGACACGCCGGTCAGCGCGGGCGCCGCGCCCACGGCGCCGGGCAGGGACGCCATCAGGCGCCCCAGCGAGCCATCCCGATCGATCACCGCCCCGCGCACCGGGTGCGAGCCTTCGGGAGGCAGGAGCGCCTGGACGGCCTGATTGCCGGCGGGGGGCGCTCCCCCCGGGTTCTCGGCGGCCACCAGCAGATCCACTCCGCGCTGGGTGGCCTCCAGATCGGAGCCCCAGCCGATGGTGCTGCTGCGCGCGAAGAAGTATCCGGGGATCCGGGCCCCGGGGAACGAGGTGAGCCCCTCGCCCGCGTGATCGACCCGGTGCACGAGCGGCTCGCCGTTGCGTCCCGCCTTCCACAGCGCGATGTCGATGGAAAGCCCGAAGAGCCGCCCGGTGGGTGAGAGGCTCAGGGCGACGAAGTGTCCGTCCGTGCCGGTTTCCTGGGGACGGAAGGTCCACACCACCTCGAACGGCGCGAGCTTGCCGGTGGGAGCAGGCTCGTCCGAATCCCGCCCCATGTGATCGAAGGCGCCCTTCACCCACAGGTTGTCCGGCTCCAGCCGCATGATCATCAGCCCCACACCATCGGCCGGCAGGAGCGTGACGGGAGCAGGCAGTGGAACGGGGGCCGTGAAGTGCCGCCAGGTCATCCAGGCCCCGACTCCCAGCACGGCCAGGCCGAGAAACGCGGCGGCGCCACAGCCGATGGCAATGGAGCGCGGCCTCATCGTTGAGCGCCTCCGCAACGCTGTGCTAGTCTCGCCGCATGCCACCCCGGTATCACGACGCGCCCAGGCTCTCCTTCGGCGGCCCCGTCACGCCGGCCGTAAAGATCCTTCTCCTCATCAATGTCTCCATCTTCGTCCTGGAGCTGTTCATCGCCGGATTGGGAGGCGAGGAAGCCTGGGGCACCTTCCGTGACATCTTCGCGCTCAATCCACCGGAGGCCCTCTTCGGATTCAGGGTCTGGCAGTTCGTCACCTACATGTTCCTGCATTCGCCGACCTCCATCTTCCACATCCTCTTCAACATGCTGGTCCTGTGGATGTTCGGGTCGGACGTTGAACGTGTGTGGGGCCCCCGACGTTTCACCCGATACTACCTGATCACCGGCGTAGGGGCGGGGCTCGTCAACTGCCTCTTCATGCAGAATCAGACGCTGGGAGCCAGCGGGGCCATTTTCGGCGTGATCGTCGCCTACGCGATGCTGTTCCCTACCCGGACCATCCTGTTCTGGGGACTCTTTCCGATGTCGGCCCGGCAGTTCGCCCTCCTCCTTGCGGCCATCGAGCTGCTCACGCTCGGAGCGCTGTCGCCGGATGGGGTGGCGCGCTTCGCGCACCTGGGAGGCGCGCTGACCGGCTACCTGCTGATCAAGGGATTCTGGGATCCCCGCCGCCTCGTCTCGGATCTGCGCTGGCGAATGCGGCGGAGGCGCTTCCGCACCATCCAGAAGGAAGACCAGCGGGACCGGGGGCCGTTCTATCCCCATCACTGACCGGCCGACCGCTCAGTTGCAGGCCTGCGCTAGTTGCAGGCCTGATCCGCGATCACCTGCGCCAGGAGCCTGGGATCCGAGGCGGTGCTCCCGAGGTTGGAGAGATCGATCATCGTCTGGCTCCAGGTCCCCGTCGAGCTCCTGACCCCCACCACGAGCTGGCAGGAGGTCAGCTGCCAGGCGGCCGGATCTCCGCAGGCCGTCACGATGCCATGATCGGGGACCGCGGCGGGGTTGGCAAGGCACGGATAGGCAGAGGCCCTGCTGAATCCCTTCGGGATGCCCGGGTCGTCCAGGCCTCCCGCGTCCACGTCGATGGTCTCCACCGGCCCCCGCCGTGCCGGTGGGGTCGAGCCCGCAGGCGGCTCGAAGGGGCGCTGGGGCGGCCCGAGCGGCAAACCGGACGGGTCGAACGACTGCAGCTGGACCGGTCCGCCCGCGTCATTGGCCCACCACAGGATGTGAACGTCGCTGTTGAGCCCCATCACGACGCGGGGGTTCGTGTCGGCGAAATAGTTGTCCGTCAGAAGGGTGAGCGGCTCCCACTCCAGGCCCGCGGTCCTGCGGGAGAGGGCCAGCTCGAAGTCATCGCCGTCACGGCGGCTCCAGACCACCACCAGGTCGGTGCTGGGACTCTTGGCCAGCACGGGATTGGAGTCGATGATCGGATCGTAGGTGGACGGGATGGTCTGGTAGATCGGACTTCCGCCTGGGGGCTGCTCACTGAGCCTGACTCCCTGCAGGGCCGGATTGACCGGATCGGAGATCACGTCCACGGTCAGCAGGTGGCCGGTGTCGGGATCCACGATCGTCGTGACCGCCTCGAACACCCCCGTGGCGAGCAGGAGCAGGCCAAGCCACAGCGCGATGCCTCGTGGGGTGCTGAACCGGTGAGTCTTCATGACGGGTTTCTCCATCCTACTGGGGTGACCTCAACGCGATGATTTTACTCACGTCGAAGGTGCACAGGAAGTCCCTCAGGAACGGCAGGTGCGGGTAGAGTTCCTGGAGCCGGTAGAAATAGTGATCCCGCATCTTGGCATCGCCCTTCAGGAAGTTGATCTCCCCCAGGAGGTAGTAGCAGTTCTTGATGATCTCCTTGTATCCCTCGGCCTCCGCGATCTCCAGCGCGCGCAGACCATGCTGCTCCGCCTCCTCGAGCTGCCGCAGCTGCATGTAGCCGAAGCTCAGATCGTGAGCGCATTCACAGATGCACTTCCTGCTGTCGAGCTTGGTGACCAGGTCGAGCGCCTCCTGGACGAACCGGATGCCGCGGTCGTACTGGCCTTGCAGCAGGAGACAGTAGCCGATGTTGTCCTTGAGGATGGCCACCGAGAAGGTGTTGATGGTCTTCTCGCGCAGGCGCAGGGCCAGCGCCTTCTGGTACTGGCGCAGGGCCTTGTCCAGGTGGCACTGGACCAGGTAGATGTTGCCGATGAGGTTGTGGCAGCGCGCCATCCAGTTCAGGTCCTCTAGGGTGCGGCTCTTCTCGTAGGCCTTCTGGGCGTAGGTGAAGGCCTTCTGGTGCTGGCCCTGCCGGCGCAGGCTGATGGACAGATTGTAAGAGGCGGCGCAGATCGTCTCGTCGTCGGTGCTGCGCAGGATGATCTCGCGCAGCCCTCGGGAAGCGACCTCGTAGTCGCCCAGCTCGATGTGGCACGCGGAGAGACTGGCGACGGCCTTGTTCTCGCGCTCGGCGTCGCCGCGCTGGCTTGCCTCCTGACGAGCAGCTTCGAAGCGGGACAAGGCCTGCTCCAGCTTGCCCTGCTTGAGCAGGGAATAGCCCTGACTCATCAAGCGGGCATAGTGCCCGTCGGCCGGTTTCCGGGCTTGACCCATTTTCGTATGACCCGTGGTGGAGCTTGCTCTACCGTCGCCGGGGAGCTTTCCGGGACTGCCTCTCGATGAACTTGATGAAGTGCCGGACTTCGTCCTGCGCCGATGCAGGCAGATTACGGAACGACTGCAACAACTCGGATTCGCCGGTCGAGATCTCACCCGCCGGGGGCTCGTGGAAGAACTCTCCCACGTTCATCTCGAAGATTTTGAGGATCTTGAACAGGGTTTCGAGCGAAACCTTGTATTCGCCCGTTTCCATCCTGCAGAGATCGGACTGCTGGATCCCCACGCGGCCGGCAAGCTCGGCCTGGGTGAGGGCCCGGTCCTTGCGCAGCTCACGAATCCGCCTGCCCACGAGGGGAAGCTGCTCGCGTCTGAGTGTCAGGCCGCTGTGTTGTAGGTTCACCGTCGTGCTCCTCGTACCGTTACCATCCGTTCCAACGGGTTCTCTCTGTGCCATCTGTTCTCCGAGGAACGGAAGCTCTACTGGTGACGAATTATGCTACAACGGCAAAAAATTCTTGACAAGCATGCTGGGCTGACATAGACTCTGCACCGCGATCAACAGCTCTGCGAACGGGGGGGAAGTGAGCATCCGGCCAACCATCAGTAGTGGGACCTCCAGTCCCGCGCCGCTGGCCCGACATTACGCCCATCCGACAATGCTGTCAAGGAGAAAAAAGGCACAAAACCTATTGATCGCTCAAGAGTTCCGGCTCCGGGTCCCCTGCCAGGGAGTCCATTTCGCTGATGTGAGGTTCAACCGCGAATGAGCCGCCGCGTCGAGAAAGACTCCTGCCTCGGACGGTATCTGTCCGAGATCGGTGTGTACTCCATCCTCACGAAAGAAGAGGAGATGGAGATTGCTCGCGTTGCAGAGCAGTGTGGCCGCAAGGACACGCTCAACAGGCTTGTGGAGTCGAACCTCTCCTTCGTCGTCAAGATCGCCAACGAATACCGCAACCTCGGCCTGCCCTTCGAAGATCTCCTCAATGAAGGCAACATCGGCCTGATCGAGGCCGCCCAGCGCTACGACCACACCAAGGGCACCAAGTTCATCACCTATGCCATCTGGTGGGTCCGCAAGTCGATCCTCAAGGCCTTGTCCGAGCAGTCGAACCTGGTGCGCGTTCCCACCTACCAGATGAAGAAGGTCAAGAAGATACGGGAGACGGAAGCGACGCTTTCGCGCGAGCTGGGCCGCAGCCCAGGGCGCGACGAGATCTCCACGCGGCTGGAAAGCAGCATCTCCAAGATCGACGAGATCCTGATGATCAAGCTGCGCGAAGTCTCCCTGGACGACAAGGTCGGGCGTGACAAGACGATCCCGATCAGCGACTACCTCGTGGACGACGCAAGCGTGAGCCCGGAGGAAGAGCTGCTGCGCAACGAGAGCGAAGACCTGGTGCGCTCGGCCATCTTCATGCTGACCGATCAGGAGAAAATGGTCATCGCCAACCGGTTCGGCATGGAGGGGGAGCGTTCGTTCACCCTCAAGGAGATCGGCGAGTCGATGGGCCTCAGCCGCGAGCGCATCCGTCAGATCGAGGCTCAGGCCAAGAAGAAGCTGCGCCGCATCTTCAGCATGAACAAGTACCTCTCTTCTCCGCCCAAGGGGCCGGTTCCCAGCCAGGTGATGGTGCCGCTGCGCAGCGCCTCCTCGCCCGAGCCGCCCCGCGAGCGGGGTGCTTTGAGGCACGGCAGTCCTGCCTTCCCTCCGGCCATGCCAGCCGGCGGGGGGAACGGAGCACGCGCCCATCGCGCCGCGCGCCTCAGCCTGGTTCCCAAGCCGTCCCACTGAGTCGATTGACAGCCCCGAAAACCTCCATCTAGGATGAGGGGCACATGGAGTCTCCATGAGCCCCTCATCCAGACGGCTCCCTCCACCGGATCCCCAACCCGGCGGCGTGCCGGGCCTCCTTTCCCGAGCCACCGCCGCCCTGTCCATGGCCCGCACGCCGGACGAGGTGGCCTCCACCCTGCTGAAGCTGGTCGGGGAGGCGTACGGAGGCCGGTGCTGGCTGGCGGGATATGATCCCGAAACCGAGACGGCCACCTGGCTTCCGGAGCGCGACGCGGGGCCCCTGCGGCTCGATGTCCGTGACGGCCCCCTCTGGAAGGCGCTGCGCGAGGGGCGCGAGGTGATGGTGCCGCTGCGCCCGGATGGGACGACTCGCGCGTTCCTGCCGCTCATGGCCGCCGGGCAGGCGGCGGGATGCCTCGTGCTGGAAGGCCGCCGCGCCGCCTTCTCGCCGGAAACCCTTCCTGCGTTGAGGGCCCTGATGCCAGCCGGCGCCCTGTCGCTGCGGGCGGCACTGCTCCAGCAGGCGCTGGACGCCGGAATAGAGGAGCGCACCGGCGAGCTGACCCTGCTCTACGACGTGAGCCGATCCCTGGGATTCGTCCTGAGCCCCGAGGACCTGGCCGACCTGGTGGCCACGTCGCTTCACCGTGCGCTGCCGCACGACCTGTGCGTCTTCACCACCCTGGGGCCGGAGGGGGCGGTGAGCCGCGTGAGGCTGTGGGCGCCATGCACCCCGGCCACCACCAAGCGGCTCCAGCGGCTCGCCATCCAGGAAGCCCGGCGCCTGTCGGGGAGGCGGCTCACCCGGAGCGTGCTGGAAGTGGCCGGCCCTGACGACTCGCCGCGCGAGCCCGCGCTCGGCCCTGCGCAGCTGCGCGCCGTGGCGCACGCCCCGCTGGCCGCGCGAGGCGACATCATGGGACTGCTCACCGTGGCGTCGCGAGACGAGCGGGCGCTCGGAGAAGGCCCCATCCGCCTGCTGCGCACGGTGGCGAGCCAGGCGTCTCTCACGCTCGACCGGCTGCGCATGGCTCGCGAGGAAGAGAGCCGCAAGATTCATTCGATGCTCGAGTCGATGGCCGACGGGGTCCTGCTGCTTGATGCCGGGCTGCGGGTCGTCCTCTCCAACCCGGCGGCCCAGCGCCACCTGGAGGCTCTCCACCCCTCGGGGCTGCCCAGGAGCATCGACCGACTGGGTGACGTCAGCCTGGCGCCCCTGCTGCAGGCCGAGGGGGCCAGCACCTTCGAGATCGAGTCGGTTCCGGACGGCCGGATCTACTCCGCGACCTGCTCTCCGGTGAAGGCCTCATCACCGGGCGTCCGCGGGCTGGTGGTGGTCCTGTCGGACGTCACGGACGCGCGCCGGATGCAGGCGCAGCTTTCGCAGAACGAGCGTCTCTCGGCGCTCGGAGAGATGATCTCCGGGGTGGCGCACGAGCTGAACAACCCGCTGGCCACCGTCATGGGGCTGGCCCAGAGGCTTCAGGACCTGCCTGTGGAGAACGACGTGCGCTCCAGGCTCGTCACCATCGGGTCGGAGGCCAGCCGCTGCCAGAGGATCGTGCAGAACCTGCTTCACTTCGCGCGGCCCCATTCACCGGAGCACGCGGCCGTGGACGTCAACGCAGGCCTCGACGCGGTGATTCAGCTGCTCGGGCATCAGCTGGAGGCGGACGACATCGAGGTGAGGCGGCATCTGGAGCCCGCCCTTCCCACGGTGGCAGGGGACCGCCACCTGCTGCATCAGGTCTTCCTGAACCTGATCCACAACGCCCACCAGGCGATGCGCGAGCAGGGGAGCGGCGGAGTCCTCACCCTCACCACGCGCCGCAAGGATGATCGTGTGATCGCCGAGGTGGCCGACGATGGGCCGGGCATCCCGGTGCGCAACCTCCCCAGGATCTTCGATCCGTTCTTCTCCACGAAGGAGGTGGGCAAGGGGACGGGGCTGGGCCTCAGCCTCGCCTACGCCACCGTCCAGAAGCATGGCGGCGTCCTGAGTGTGCGAAGCCGCCCCGGAGAAGGGGCCGTGTTCACGGTGGACCTGCCTGCCGGCGACGTCCAGGCGGAGGCTCCCGCCGTGGCGGCCGGCGTCGAGGCCTCCCCGGCCATCGCGCCCAGGGACCTCGCGGGGAGGAAGGTGCTGCTGGTGGAAGACGAGGGGCCGCTGGCCGAGGTGATGGCCGAGGTTCTCCAGGCACACGGCATGGCTGTGGAGATCGCAGGCGACGGGCGCACCGCGCGCACGCGGCTTTCCGAGGCGTCCTACGACGTGATCATCAGCGACCTCAAGATGCCGCGCATGAGCGGGAGGGAGCTCTACCGGCAGGTCGCCGCCGCGCATCCCGAGCTGGCCCGCAGAATCATCTTCTCGACGGGAGACACCGCCAGCCCCGAAACCCAGGCCTTCTTCGACGAGGTGGGGAACCCCTGGCTGTCGAAGCCCTTCAACCTTCAGGACCTGATCCTCGCCGTCCAGAAAGTCCTGGGCTAGGCTCTACGGCAGGAAGGCGCGGAAGCGGACGGCGCCCACGAGCCGCCAGAAGATGGACAGCGGCGGGATGAGCGTCGACGTGAAGGCCATCTCCATGCGGTGCCTCACCGTGCGAGAGGTCCCTTCCAGGCGCAGCGCGCAGAACCTCGCGGTGAGCAGTCCCCACACCCCGGTCGCTGCCAGCGACAGGCCTCCCAGGTCGAGAGCGATCGCTCCCGCCGCAGCCAGGGCGGCCGCCAGCGTCGCGTAGCAGCTCCAGTCGGGATCGGGCCTCACGTGAAGGCGGTACAGCGCCGGGTGCTTGCTGTAGAGGAGCGGCTCGAACTGCGTCTTGCGCTGCTGCCGCAGACTGATGCCCCAGGGCGCGGGTCGGACGGGATGGATGACCACGGCTTCCTCGGGCGCGCGCACCAGGGTCATGCCGCGTTCCAGCAGCGTGAAGTGCAGATCCCGGTCCTCACGCCAGGGCATCGTGAAGCGCTCGTCGAACCCGTCGACCTGGGCCAGGGCATCCTTCCTGTAGAAGCACGAAGCGGCGGCGAAGGGGGACTCCTCCAGCCCGGCCGCTTCGACTTCGTGGTCGGTGGGATAGGGGCCCAGCGGCACGATGACGTGCCCCCAGGCTCCGGCGGCTCCGGTCTCGAGGGAGCGCATGCCCGCGGCCAGCCATCCGGGCTGGGGGATGCAGTCATCATCGGTGAAGGCCACCAGGGGGGCGCGCGCCGACCGCCAGCCCACGTTGCGCGCGGCGGCCGGCCCCGAGGCCCGGCGCGGGGTCCGCTCGCAACGGAAGTCGGCGCAGGGATGCGATGCGGCCTTTACGATCGTCCTGACTTCGGCGGCATGCCCATCGTCCACCACGATCACCTCGAACCGATCGCCGGTCCATTGCTGCGCGCAGAGCGCCGCCAGGCACCTCGCCAGCAGCCCGGGCCGATCGAAGGTGGGGACCACGACGCTGGCGCGCGGAGAGTCGGTCATCCCTCGTCCTGCTTGCTGAGATGGAAGGACCCGATCACCAGGTCGTCCAGGGGGGACATCCGGAAGCGTTCCACCGCGTCGCGCGGAGTGCACACGATCGGCTCGCCGCGAGCGTTGAAGGAGGTGTTGATGAGCACGGGCACGTCCGTCAGATCGCAGAAGGCCGCGAGCAACGCGTGGTAGAGCGCGTTCTGGGATCGCCGCACCGTCTGGATGCGCGCGCTACCGTCCACGTGCTCCACCGCCGGGATGCGGCTGCGCCGGTCGGGCCGCACGTCGCAGCTGAACAGCATGAACGGGGACTCGGCGGACTGCGTGAACCACTCGGCCGCCCGTTCTTCGAGCACCACGGGAGCCACGGGGCGGAAGTCCTCGCGGTCCTTGATCTCGTTCACGCGATCGCGCATGGATGGTTTGAGCGGCGAGGCCAGGATCGAGCGGGCCCCCAGCGCGCGGGGCCCGAACTCCATGCGCCCCTGGAACCAGCCCAGCACGCGTCCGGCCGCCAGCAGGCCCGCCGCCTCGCCGGCCACGTCGCTCATGCGGCGGTATCTGAGCCCCGATCGGCGAAGAAGCCCCTCGATCTCCCCGTCGTCGTACGAGGGGCCCAGGTAGGCGTCCTCCATCCTCCAGCTTCGTCCGGAGCGCCGGGCGCGCCCGTCCACCCACAGCGCCGCTCCGATGGCGGTTCCCGCCTCACCGGAGGCCGGCTGGACCCAGAGGCGTCGAAACGGCCCCCTGTCTCTGAGCCGCGCGTTCAGGACGCAGTTGAGCGCCACGTTTCCCGCCAGACACAGAGCCTCACGCGAGGCGCCCGCGTTTTCTCCCATGCGGTGGTGCAGCCATCGGGCGAGGTGGAGCACCGATTCCTCGAGGGCCGCCTGCAGGGAGGCGGCGATGTCGTGGTGGCGTGACTCGATGGGTCCGCCGCGGCGGCGCGGCGGACCGAGGTCCTCCAGCAGGCCGTCCAGTCGAATCGTGTACTGACCCTCTCCATCCATGCGGATGGCGTCGCGGAAGGCGCCCAGATAGCCGGGGGTGCCGTACGAGGCCAGCGCCATGACCTTGGACTCGTCCGATGCGTGCAGGAACCCCAGGTGCTCGGTCACCCGCTCGTAGAGGAGACCGAGCGAATGGGGCATCTCCACCTGGTCGAGCGTGCGCAGGTCGTCTCCCCGGCCCACCCCGTACCAGGTGGCGGCCTTCTCGCCGCGGCTGTCCAGCGTCATCACCGCTGCCTCCTCGAAGGGAGAGGGGAGGAAGGCGCTGGAGGCGTGGGCCAGGTGGTGAGACACGAAGTGCCATTGGAAAGGGCCGTCTCCCGAGACCTCCCCGAACCGTGACGCGAGGAGCGGCGGGGCACCGGCGGCCAGCTGCCGCGGCGCGTCGACGACGGACGAGGTGAACCCAGGATCCCGCCAGGGAGTCGGCGCCGCCGGCAGCCAGGGGTCGAACGAGTAGGCGACGTGATCCACCTCGCGCAGATGGATCCCCGCCCTCCCCAGGCAGAAGTGGATGGCGTGGAAGGGGAGCTCCCGGGCGGAGAGAGGCGCGGGGCGCTTTCCGTGCCTGACGCGGGTGAACCGCTCCTCCTCGGCGGCAGCCACGACCGCTCCGTCACGCACGAGGCAGGCTGCGGGATCGTGGAAGGCCGCGTTGATGCCGAGCGTGATCATGGCAGGGGTTCCGCCGAAGCCTGGGCCAGGCTCGTGTAGACGGATTCGAGGGTGCGCGCCACCCGCTTCCAGGTGAACGTGCCGTGCACGCGCGCGATCCCCTGGCGCGACAGTCGGCGCCGCAGCGACGCGTTTCTGAAGAGCCTCAACGCCCGGTCGGCCACCGCCTTGTGGTCGCTCGGCGGCACGAGGAATCCCGTCTTTCCGTCCAGGACGGTGTACTGGATCCCCCCGACCTGTGAGCCGATGACGGGTGTGCCGCACGCCATGGACTCGAGGGGCCTGACCCCGAACGCCTCGTACCAGGGGGTGGTGACGAACACGTCGGCGGCGGCGTAGTACCAGCGCAGCGTCTCGCGAGTCCGCCGTCCCGTGAAGACCACGCGATCCTCCACCCCTTCCTCGCGGGCGATGGACGCGAGGCGCGCCATCTCGGGCGTGGTGACGGGGTCGGGATGATCCGACTCGCCCCCCACCACCAGCAGGCGAGTGAAGGTGCGCCGCCGGGACAGCTCTCCCACCGCCCTGACCACGGTCTCGATCCCCTTGGGCGGAACGATTCGGCCGAGATGGAGCAGCACGCGGTCGCGCGTGTCGATGCCGATGCGCCGCCGCGCCGAACGGCGGCTCCCGGGACGGAACTCCGACGGATCGAAGCCGCACGGCACCACGGCGATACGCCGGGGATCCGCGCGGTACAGGGTGACGAGGTCGTCCCGGTCCTGCGGGCATCCTGCGAGGAGGGCGTCGGCCTCGCTGACCAGGCGATCCTCGATGGAGAGCCGCTCGGCAGGAAGGGCCGCCGCGCCCCGATCGATCCGCCGCGCGCGGCCGAGGGCGTGGAAGGTGATGGCGAAGGGGATCCCCAGCAGCCGCCTGACCTCCAGCGCGGCGAGCCCCGACATCCAGGAGTTGGCGTGCATGAAACCGTAGCGGGGGCGCTGGAGCCGCACGAAGTCCACGAGCCTGCCGCAGAAGGCCGGCAGGTGGGGGAGCAGCTCCTCCTTCGGCACGTGCCGGGGCGGACCGGCCTTCAGGTGGATGATGCGGACGCCAGGGGCCCACGCGACGACGTCGGAGACGAGGTCTTCCTCGCGCCGTGTGAACACGTCCACCTGATGTCCCAGCGACGCCAGGTGCCTGGCCGCCTGCGCCACGTAGAGGCTCTGCCCGTCGCCGTCCTCGCTGCCGGGATCCCTGATCAAGCCTATCTTCATGCGGGCTCGAGCTCGAGCAGGGAGAGGACCTCGCGCCACACGAGGTCGGCCTCCACCGGGCGGGCGTGGCGCGGGTTGCGCGAGTCCGGGTCCGCCTCCTGCAGCACGACGCGCCGGTGGATGGTCGAGTCGAGCGGAGCCCATCGCCCGGGATCCGAGACGGTGTAGACGATGACGCTCGGCACCCGCAGCGCGGCCGCCATGTGCGACACCTTCGTGTCGTTGCCCAGCAGGAGCCGGGCGTCGGAGAGCAGGGCGCCCAGCCCCCCCGGCCCGAGCGACCCGCCCAGATCCAGCGCCGGGGCCTTCATGCGCAGTGAGACCTCGCGGGTCAGCTCGATCTCACGCGCCGACCCGCTCAGCACGATGCTCAGCCCGCTCATGGCGAGCCGATCGGCGATCCGGGCGAAGCACTCCGGCGGCCAGCGGCGCGCCGGCTCCCTCGCTCCAGGGACCAGAACGGCGTAGCGCCCGGCGCGCAGAGCTCCCGCCGGCGTGGATGCCTTGAGCTCCCCTATGTCCTCGGCGGTGACGGGCCAGAGGGTCTCCTCTCCGCACATCGGAGCGCCCAGGTGCCCGGCCAGGCTCAGGAGCCGCCGGATCTCGGGGCCGTCGTCGGGCCAGGGGATGGTGTCCATGCAGGCGGGCGGCGGGGCCCCCTTCCTGCGAAAGCCGGCTGCGCGCCGCGCGCCCAGGCGCGCGACGATTCCGTTGGTGATCGAGCCGTCGTCGTGCATCTGCACCGCGAGGTCGAGCTGGAGGGCGGCGGCCTGGCGGTAGAAGTCCAGAGCGTCCTGCGCGGGGCGGTCCGTGAGGCCGGGGTAGCCCGGGAACTCGAGGAAGCCATCGAGCATGCCCGCGAACCGCCTCACGAAGTCGCGTGCCCACGGAAGCCCTATCAGCAGGATGGACGCCTTGGGGAAGAGCGCGCGTAGGGAGCGCATCGCCGGGATTGCGCAGAGGAGATCTCCCAGGTGCAGGGCGCGCAGCACGGCCACGCGCCGGGGCTCACCGAGCCCGGCGACCGATGCGGACACCGGGCTCATGCCCGCGTGGGAACCGGGAGGGCTCGCGATTGAGCGCGCCGCCGCGGGATGATCGATACCGTCATGCTCACCTCACCGCGTGGTCAACCCACGGCGCCCGGAGGAACGCAACACCTTCATTGAACATAGGAAGCGCGCCCCTTGCCTTGAAGAGGGAGCGCACGCAAATCCCCGCGGTGGAATCCCGCACGTGAGCCAAGCTTCCGGCTCAGCGTGATAGACTTCGGGTTATGAAGCTCCCGGCGGCGCTGGTGGGACATATCTGTTCCCAGATCGTGAAGGGACTGGTGGACGAAGGCCTGCTGGAGGCCGACGATCCGGAGGCCGCCGTCAGCGCGGCCGCGGGTGCCTTCATGGATGACCTGCAGGTGGAGGACAGGCTCAACGACGAGGTGCGCGAGATCCTGCGCACGCACTCGGACGAGATGACGCGCCGCGGCGTGCAGTACCACGACATGTTCAAGATGATCAAGGCGGAGCTGGTCCGCAAGAGAAAGCTGATCCTTTGATCGGCCCCAAGCTGAGTCACGAGAAGATCACCCACCTCTCCCACGTCGTGGTGCGCGCCCTGGAGAACGTGCCGGGGGCGCGGTTCACCGCCGACCGCAATCAGGTGCGCCTCAAGGTCGTGGACCTGCTGCGCCACGAGATGCGCCGCGACGAAGAGGTCGAGCGCCGCGTCCGGGCCAAGATCGTGTCCCAGAAGCGCGTCATCCCCGAGGGAAGCCAGGAGTGGGACATCATGTTCCGCAAGTATTACGAGGAGGAGCTGTCCCGGATCCGCGGCGCCAGGGGGTGAGTTGAAGCACGTCGTCATCGGCACCGCCGGTCACATCGACCACGGCAAGACCGAGCTGGTCAAGGCGCTCACCGGGATCAACCCGGATCGTCTCAAGGAAGAGCAGGAGCGCGGCATCACCATCGACATCGGCTTCGCCCCGCTGCCGCTCGGCGGCGGGCTCACCGCCGGCTTCGTGGACGTCCCCGGGCACGAGCGATTCATCAAGAACATGCTGGCCGGAGTCTGGGGCATCGACATGGTGCTCCTGGTGGTGGCTGCCGACGAATCGATCAAGCCGCAGACCCGCGAGCACTTCGAGATCTGCTCCCTGCTGCGGGTTCCGCGCGGCATCATCGCGCTCACCAAGGTCGATCTGGTGGACGCCGACCTCCGCGAGCTGGCCATGCTCGAAGTGCGGGAGTTCGTGCGAGGCTCCTTCCTCGACGAGGCCCCTCTCGTCGGTGTCAGCGCGCGCACGGGAGAAGGGCTGGATCGGCTCAGGCAGGCCATCACGGAGATGGCGGAGGACGTGCGTCCCGGCCGTGGCGGGGCCCTGATGCGCCTGCCGGTGGACCGCTCTTTCTCCATGCGGGGGTTCGGCACGGTGGTGACCGGCACGCTGGTGTCGGGAATGCTGGCGGAGGGCGACGAGGTCGCCATCGAGCCGCAGGGGAGGATGTCGCGCGTGCGCGGGATCCAGGTGCACTCGGAGTCGGTTCGCGAGGCGCGGGCCGGACAGCGGACCGCCGTGAACCTTCAAGGGCTGGAGACGGGCTCGGTAGCCCGCGGTGCGGTGCTCGGGCATCCCGGCGAGCTGTCCGCCACGTCGCTGCTGGACGTGAGACTGTCGATGCTGGCGGGGTCGCCCGCCCCGCTCAAGGACATGTCGCGCGTCAGGTTCCACCAGGGGACGAGCGAGCTGCTGGCCCGGGTCAAGCTGCTGGGCCGCCCCGTCCTGGCCCCGGGAGAGGAGTCGTTCGCCCAGCTGAGGCTGGAGCGGCCCGGGTGCTGCCTTCCCGGAGACAGGTTCGTCGTGCGGCGTTACTCACCCCCGGTGACCATCGGAGGGGGCGTGGTGCTGGATGCCTTTCCCCCCAAGCACAAGGGGGTCAGCCACGCGGCCCTGACGGGGCGCCTGGAGCGCCTGGAGCGCGCCTCCCCGGAGGAGGCGCTGATGATCTACCTTGAGACCGAGACCGCCGGCATGAGGGTGGCCACCCTGGCGGCTAGGATGGGCCGGACCGCCGGTGAGCTGGGCGGCGTGGTCGAGCCGGCGGTGGCGCTGGCGCGCGTCCTGGTGGTGGGCGAGGGAGCCTCGGCCACCGTCATCGCGGCGCCCGCCATGGAGGCCCTGGAGCAGACGGTGACGTTGACGCTGGCCGCGTATCACGCGGCGCATCCACTGCGCCCCGGCATGCCGCGCGAAGAGTTGCGCGAGCGGGCACTGGGGCGCCTGGCCTCCGAGGTGTCCCGGGCCGTCCTGGAGCGCCTCGCGGCGCGCGGGGTGGTGTCCGAACGGCGCGACGCCACCGTGCACCTCGCTTCGCACCGCGTGACCCTCTCGGAGGACGACCAGCGCCTCCAGCGGGTCCTGATGGAGACGTTCGATCGGGAGGCGCTCAATCCACCCGACGTGGCCGAGGTCCTGAAGGAGCACAGGCTGGACCGGGCGCGCGCCGAGAGGATCGTGAGTCTGATGCTGACGGAAGGAGATCTGGTGCGCCTGGGCGACGGCCGCCTGTACGCCACCTCGGCCATCGAGAAGCTGAAGCGGCGGCTCTGGGAGCTGCGGCCGGAACGGCCCATCCTGGACATCGGGTCCTTCAAGGAGCTGACCGGGACGTCCCGCAAGAACGCCATCCCCCTGCTGGAACATCTCGACGCGGTCAAGGTGACGCGCCGGAAGGGGAGCGATCGGGAGATTCTGCCTCCGCCAGGGGGCTGAGGAGAAACCACCATGGGAAAGATAGGCACCTGGGAGCTGCTGCTGATCCTGGGGATCCTCGTCCTGCTGTTCGGCGCCGCCAAGCTGCCTGCCATCGGCCGCGGGCTGGGTGAGGGAATCCGCAATTTCAAGGACTCGTTCCGCGATGGCTCGGGGGGGAGCGCCAAGGAGGAAGACAAGTCCGACAAGAAGGTCCGCTAGCTGAACGTGGCAACGGCCCAGCTCAAGGAAGAGATCGCCTTCCATCGCCGCATGGTCTCCCAGCTCAAGCGGGAGATCGCGCGCATCGATCCGAACACCTCCCGCCGCTACATCCGCGACTTCACGCAAGAGTTCCGGGCCTACCGGCAGCTCAGCTCGTGGGACGACCTGGTGCTGGCGTGCTACAAGGCCGACCTGGTCTACGTGGGCGACTATCACGCGCTCGGATCGTCGCAGGCCTTCGCCGCGCGCCTGGTCAGCGAAGTGGCCTCCCGGTCGCGCAAGGTGATCCTCGCCGTTGAGATGGTGTACGGGCGCAACCAGCGGATCCTGGATCGCTGGATGGCCGGGCGGATCAGCGACGACGAGTTCAAGAGACGCATCCGCTACGACCTGGAGTGGGGCTACGACTGGAAGGGGTTCCGCCAGGTCTTCGAGGCGGCGCGCGCGTTCGGGGTGAAGGTGTTCGGCATCGACTGCCCCCCGCGCAGCGGCCTGCGCTACATCCGCAAGCGCGATCGATACGCCGCCGCGCGCCTGGTGGACGTCTTCGAGAGGAATCCCGGCGCCAAGGTCATGGTGCTCATCGGGGAGTCGCACCTCGCCTCGGATCATCTGCCGGCCGAGGTGAGACGCCAGCTCCAGTCGCGCGGCCTGGAGAAGCGCGCCACGCGCGTGCTGCAGAACGTGGAGGAGGTGTACTGGCAGCTCGTGGAGGCGGGGCAGGAGCACCACGACGTCGTGTCGATCGACCCGGGCACCTATTGCGTGTTCAACGCCAGCCCGCTCGCCAAGTACGAGTCCTACCGGCAGACCATCCACCGCTGGAAGGCGGAATCGGCCGACGACGATCAGCTCGACCTCACCCCGACCATCCACCACATGATCGACACCATCCTCAGGTTCCTCTCGATCGACAAGTACCGCCTTTGCCTGCGGCGCGAGGGGGCCTGCATCGAGTTCCTCGTCGACTGGTATCCGGAGGTCTACTCGCAGGTGGATGCGGCCACCTTCAGGCGCCTGCTGTCGCCCAGCCGGTTCAGCCGCACCGAGACGGCGGAGATCCGCAGGCAGCTGGCGCGCAAGGGCTCCTGCTACGTCCCCCGGATCAACTCGATCTTCATCGGACAGTTCAGCCTGGTCCACGGCGGCGAAGAGGCGGCGCACTTCGTGAACCTCGCCCTGCGGGGGGACGTCTTTCAGCAGGAGGGCCGGTCCCGGGGGCGGGCCGACCTGTTCTACGGGGCGGTACTGGAGGAGGCCCTGGGCTTCTTCGGGTCGAAGCTGATCGACCCGAGCCGCAATCACTTCTTCGAGACCAAGCTGTACGAGTACCACCGCAAGGATCCCGCCTTCATCGAGGCCAACACCGAGTACACCTACGACCGGTTCCGCGAGATCATCGACTTCATCCTCCTGCACAAGAAGTTCGAACGCTCCTACCACGCGCACCAGGACGTCCCGCCCAGGCTCCTGGAGGGGATCCGCACGCGGGATCCGCGGATGTTCTCGGTGCTGACGCACGAGCTGGGCTACTACCTGGGCCAGCAGCTCTATGACGGGCTGCACAAGGAAGCGATTGGCCGTGAGGAGATCCGGGATCTCTTCCAGGCACGGTTCGATCGGCCCGGGGAAGCGTTGAGCTGCTACCTGGATCTGGTGGCACGCCTGCCCGGGTCGGTGCCGCTGGAGTGAGCGGCGGGAGGGTCAAGGGGGACCCCGCCGCATTTTGCGGGACGACGGGGCCCCTTGCTCTCCCGCGCCGGGACTGGGTGGGGTTGGGGCCCCGGACCCGGCGCGAGCAAGACGAGATGTTCGGGGGCGAGGGCGAGGTGACCAGCACGCCGGAGCAACCGCCGCGTCGTCCAGCGTGCTGGTCATCCCGAATGACGCTCGGGACCCCGTGCCCGCTCCATAGGCAAGCCGGGTGCCAGAGCCGGATCAGGCCACCCCGCCGGAGCGGGCGTCAGATCCGCACATTCCGGGGCATTCCGCCGGCGCGCAACAGGCCCGTCTCGACATGAGACGATTCAGAGGCCGTGCTTGCGACAGAGGTACTTCATCTGATCTCGGTTGAGACCCAGCAGCGCGGCCGCTTCGCTTCGCCGGCCCGCCGCCCTCTCCAGGGCCAGAGCGAGCATGGCCTTCTCGTATTCGGCAATCTCATGTTCGATCACCAGGCCACCGTCGGGGAGCTTCACCGGCGGCGATCCCTCGGGTGTCTGCTTCGTGAACGCGCGAGGCAGATCGCGGCGGCTGAGGATCACGGCATCCGAGTGAAGCGCCACCGATTCGACGACATGCCGCAGCTCGCGAACATTCCCTCTCCAGGCCTGGGCCGACAGCACCTCGAGCGCATCCTGGGAGAAGCGGCGCGCGCTCGCCTCTCCGGGCCGACGGAGGGACTCCAGGAAGTGGGCCGCCAGCACGGGGATGTCCTCCCTGCGCTCGCGCAGGGGTGGCATGTGAAGGGTGACCGCCTCCAGTGACTGCAGAAGATCCTCGCGGAACCGGCCCGACGAGACCGCCTCATCCAGCCCGGGCCCCACCGTGGCCACCAGCCTGATGTCCACCATCACGGTCCTGCCCTCGGGCGGAGCCCAGACGCCGCTTCTCGCGAGTCGCAGAAGGGGCTCCTGAAGGGATCCGGGGAGCGCCTCGAGATCCCGCAGCAGGAGCGTACCCCGGTGCGCGCTTTCGACCCGGCCGCCGCCGCGGGCCCGGTCGCGTCCGCAGAGCTCCGTCTCGAGGGCGAAGGGGGAGAAAGCGGAGAGAAGCAGGGTGACGAAAGGCCCGTCCCGCCGCGGTCCGGCCGCATGGATCGCGCGCCCTGCCTGGGCCCGGCCGGTCCCGGTCTCGCCGCGGACGAGCACGGGCGCGCCGCTGTCCGCGATCGCCCGGATGGCGCGGCGCACTCCCTCCATCGCAGGACCGTGTCCCGTGAGCGCGCTGACCTCCCCCCTGACGGCGGCATCGGCGCGCAGCCTCCGGACCTCGAGCTCCAGCTTGCGGCGATCCAGGGCGCTGCGCGCCAGCATGGCGCAGGCGCGCGGGTCTGGCGGCAGCGTCAGCTCGGCATGGAAGGGGCCGGGAGCGGCCCCGGCATCGCCGGCGACCGCGTCCGGGACCGGACCCAGGGCGATGAGGGGAAGAGCGGGAGGAAGGCCGTTTTGGGGTGACGCGAGCCGGGGATCGAGCAGCGCCACGTCGACCATGTCGAGGGGAACGGCCGCGCGGGCGGACGCCAGGTCCGCTGCCGTGAAGACCTCTCCGAGCGGGAGAATGGCGTCGGCCACCTGCCGGCGTACCGACGGCTCCTCGTGGATGACCAGAAGACGGAGAGGGGCTGCGGACATGGGTCGGGGGCCCCCGCCTCCCGCCCGCCTACTTGGGGACTTTGCGCGAGATCAGATTGACGAACCCGACGATGGCCAGGGCACCCAGACCCATGCTGAACACGATCGCACTCACGATCACAGTGACCATCAGGACCGTTTCCATTCTCCTCGTCCCCGAGTTGGGCTGCAGCGGGTCAGCGGTTGGCTTCCTTGCCTTGCGCCTTTTTCATGCGAACCACACGGGAGCGTTTCGATTCCAGACGGCTGCTCAGCCGCGACAGCGTCTCTTCCAGCTCGGCGCGCAGCTCTTTGTCGCGAAGCAGCTCCTGAATGACCAGAAACGAGCCGTCGGCCCTGAATATATGTCCCCGGACGGGCTCGAAGCTCGCGGATCGCATCTTCAGGGGCCGGCGGCGGCTGCCCTGGCTGTCGGCGTCGGCTGAGTCGGGAGCGGCGGCCTGTCCGACGCGCCGGAAGCGCGCCGCCATCTCCGTGCCCAGGGACTTCTGGATCGCGGCATGGGCCTGGAGGGCGGCCGAGAGGGCCGGAACCGACCCGGACAACGCTTCCTTCAGCACCCGCGCGGCCTCCTCGACGGTCATCTTCTCGTGACTGCTTCTGCCTTTCTGGAGTGCCTCGGCGGCGTTGTTCAACGTGCGGACGGCCGATTCCAGGATTTCCCGGTCCTCGGGACCGTATTCCTTCAGCTGGAAGGCCAGCCGGTAGACGTCCTCGGTCACGCGACGCATGTCCTCGGACCCGTTCTCCCAGTGCCGGCCCGTCAGGATCCATTCCACCGTCGTGTCGCCGATCCGGGCCAGCTCGAGCAGGCGCCGCGGCTCCGGCAACACCCCGCGCTCGTACATGTGTATGGCCGGCTGCGTGGCACCGATCATCTCTGCCAGCTGCCACTGCCTGAGTCCTGCCTCCTTGCGGAGCCTCTTGATCCTCGCGCCGATTTCCTTCTTGTCGATGTCCTTGTCTTCGTGCTTGCCCGCGGGCATGACACTCCTCGCCGATTTCTGAAACTGAATGATGAATGCGATAAAACGGTCATCATGATGCAGCGGAATCTAGAGGATGGTGTCTATGTTGTCAACACAAAGTCATGAAACGTGAAGAGTTATGCGTTAACATGCGAAGTCATGCCTGCGGCCATCCCACCCACTCCCGAAGCGCGTCGTGAGAGGCTCCTGGCCCTCCTGAAGGAGCGCGCTCTCAAGTTCGGCGACTTCACTCTGGCGTCGGGGCGCCGCAGCTCCTACTACCTCGACGGCAGGCTGGTCACCCTGGACGCGGAAGGGGCGTTCCTCATCGCGCGGATGATCCTCGACCTCATGGCGCGCGAAGAGATCCGGGCCGACGCGATCGGAGGCCTCACCATGGGGGCCGACCCCATCGCCGGAGCCGCGGCCGCTGTGAGCCATCAGGAAGGGACTCCTTTGAACGCCTTCATCGTTCGAAAGGAAGCCAAAGGGCACGGTACAGGAAGGCGCGTGGAGGGGCCGCTCCGCAAGGGGGATCGCGCGGTGGTGGTGGACGACGTGGTCACCACGGCGGGCTCGACCCTGCAGGCGATCGAGGCGGTGCAGGGCGCCGGCGCCACCGTGGTGGCGGTGGTGTGCCTGGTGGACCGGCTCGAAGGAGGCGCGGAGGCGCTGGCCGGGTACCGCTTCTATCCTCTGTTCACCGTGCCCGAGCTTCTGGCGGGCCGATCGGCTTCGTAGGCGGGGATCAGCCCTTCTTCACGGCACAGCCGATAGAACGATCGCAGGCTCTCGGATTCCTCCGGCCCGATGCGGTAGTGGATGTTGCGCCGGAGATAGGACGCGATGGAGGCGGGAGGGAGCCCCGTTCGCGGCGCTTCCTCGTCGGCGATCCGATCGATGGCCTTGATCCCTTCGGCCAGCGACATCTCGAGGATCTCGCGCACGGCCGGCACGTCGAGCACGGGCCGGCATGCCCAGAAGGCGAAGACGAAGGGGAGCCCGGTCATCTCGTTCCACTCGCGGGCCAGGTCGATGGTGCGGGGCCCGCCGGCGGCCGGCTGCTGCTCGGCGCTCACCGATGCCCGCAGCGCCGGGTCCCCGATCAGCAGAGCGGCATCGCACGCTTCGAGCATGGGGCCGGGATCGGGGGGCATGGGATGAAGCTGCGGACGGGCGCCGTAGCGCCGCGCCAGCAGGATGCAGGTGAGGGCCACCGAGGTGCGCGAGTTGAAGTCCACGGCCAGGCTGCGTATGTCGCGGGGATCGGTGCGCGTCAGCAGCAGCACCGATCGCACCTCGCGCCGCGAAACCACGCCCGTCCCCGGCACGGCGACCAGGCCCAGGGTGCGCTCGAACTCCACCGAGGGGATCAGGGCCAGGTCCACCATCCCGTCCTGGAGCAGGCGCGCGCACTCGGCGGGAGAGTGGAACTGCAGTTCGAACAGGCCCCGCTGCCGGCCGTGCTGCAGACCCCAGGTAAGGGGCAGTGAATTGAGGTAGGAGACCGACGCGACGCGGGCTTTCTGCATGCGGCCCGCATTCTACCATCATGCCGCGCTGGATGGCCCATCGCGTAGCGTGATAACATCCGCCGTCCCGATGCTCATCTATGTGGTCAGCAACCGCCGCCTGCGGCCGGATCTGGATCCCCTGGAGCTGATGACGCGCATGGCTCGCTGCGGCGCCGACATGATGCAGGTGAGGGAGAAGGACCTCCCGGCTGGGACCCTGCTGTCCCTGTGCCGGCAGGCCGCCTCGGCAGGAGGCGCCGACGTCTACGTCAACCAGAGGGTGGACGTGGCTCTGTCGGCCCATGCCCGGGGCGTTCACCTGCCTGCCGACGGGCTCCCCGCGGAGGCGGTCCGCCGGATGTGGGGTGCCGGCCTGCGCGTCGGTGTCTCGACCCACGGCCTCACCGAGGCGGTCGCCGCTCAGGCCGCGGGGGCCGACTTCATCACGTGCGGCCCCGTCTTCGACACGCCGTCCAAGCGTGCGTATGGCCCGCCCCTGGGCGTGGCCGCGCTGCGCCAGGCCGCCGAGGCGGTCACCATCCCCGTGTTCGCCATAGGGGGCATCCATGCGGGCAACGTGGCGCAGGTGGCCCGGGTGCCGGTGGCGGGGGTGGCCATGATCTCTGCCGTGATCGGCTCGGACGACATGGCCGCAGCCGTGGACCGCGTGCGGGAGGCGGCGGCATGACCCGCCCGCGACGCAGACGGGGTCCTTCGCACCCCATGCGCACCCCCGGGACGCCCCGCGGGAGCGCCGACAGCCAGGCCGCGCCGGCCCCTGTCATCGCCCCGCCCACGTCGGCTCCCGAGATGAGCCACACGGTGCTCTCGATCGCCGGGCTCGACCCGTCGGGCGGCGCCGGGGTGGCCGCCGATCTGAAGACCATCGCCGCCTACCGGCATCACGGCGCCGCCGTGGTGACCTCGGTCACGGCGCAGAACACTCTGGGCATCCAGGCCATCTACGATCTGCCCTACGAGTTTGTGGCCCAGCAGATCGAATCGGTGGTGTCGGATCTGAGCATCGCCGCCGTGAAGATCGGAATGCTCGGCACCGCGCGCACCGCCGAGCTGGTCGCCGCTCTCATCCACTCCCTCGAGCTGAGGCACGTGGTGCTCGACCCGGTGCTGCGCTCCACCACAGGGACGCCCCTGATGGAGCCGGCCGGACTGGAGGTCGTGCGCAACCAGCTTCTGCCGCGCGTCGAGGTGATCACGCCCAACATGGAGGAGGCGCAGGCGCTCACCGGCACGCGCGTCACCGATCTGGGCTCCATGAAGGACGCCGCGCACATCCTGCACGAGATGGGTGCCCGCCACGTGGTGGTCACCGGCGGGCACCTGGGTCAGCGCGCCATCGACGTTCTCTTCGATGGAGAGCGCACCGCGGTGTTCTCGTCCAGCAAGATCACCAGCAACAGCACGCACGGCATCGGCTGCACGTTCTCCACCGCGGTGGCATGCCAGCTGGCGCGCGGGATGGACGTCGCCGAGGCCGTGGACAGCGCCAAGCGCTACGTCGCGCGCGCGGTCACCCATGCCGGCAAGATCGGCCGCGGCGCGGGCCCCCTCAACCACCTCGTCTCGCCGTTCTAGTCACGGGGGGATGACGCCTCTCCAGCTCCACGACAGGTCATGCGGGGGCGTGGTCTCGCGGCTCTCGTCGAATTGACGGGCGCCGCCCGGCGGGGAGTGGTCTCCGCGGCGCGCTCGCCGGCGTGGCGTTGGCCACGCCGACTCGCTCCATTCC
>JBOGOC010000080.1:0-99511 GCA_050747525.1 Candidatus Polarisedimenticolia bacterium
GTTCGGCTGTTCGCCGATTAAAGCGGTACGTGAGCTGGGTTTAGAACGTCGCGAGACAGTTCGGTCCCTATCTGGTGTGGGCGCAGGATACTTGAGAGGATCCGTCCTTAGTACGAGAGGACCGGGATGGACGAACCTCTGGTGTACCAGTTGTTCCGCCAGGAGCACCGCTGGGTAGCCATGTTCGGAAGGGATAAGCGCTGAAGGCATATAAGCGCGAAGCCTCCCTCGAGATGAGGTATCCCCTCTGGCCTTCGGGCCAGACTGAAGACCCCTCGGAGACTACGAGGTTGATAGGCCGGGAGTGTAAGCAGGGTGACCTGCTCAGCTTACCGGTACTAATCGGTCGTGCGGCTTGACCACAGTCAGAGCCCAGCGAAGCCGTGAGCTACCCCATATCGGACACCTTCGGTCCATCCCCTCCCTCGGGGACGTCAGACGCTCGCCGTCCAGCCGCCTGGTTCTTGTAAACCAGAGGCCATCGGACGTGGTCTAAGGGGTTAGGCCTCCCCGGGCTTCCTTTCCGGGAGGGCCGAGGTGCCGGACCTGGCCTCCGGCCGCAAGGGGGGAATGGACGTGTGTGATTGGCTTCAAGTGAGCCGGAAATCGCTCCTCGTCACCGGGGGGTTGCTGGCTGGGCTGGTGCTGGCATCGCCGGCCAGAGCCGAAGACCTCAAGAACAAGTGGTACCTGGGAGGAAACATCTCTTTCCTCTCCACCATGGACGACGTCCGCAGCAACTCCAACATCATCGTGGGCAATTTTGGTGACGATGGGATCCCCTTCACCGGCGACCCCAACGAGGACCAGGGTTGCACGTCACAGGACCTGAACGAGACCGCCGGGCCGTTCTGCGACCCGAGGCCCGACGACCTGCTGGGCCGTGAGAGCACCATCGAGGAGACTTTCCGCCTGGAGGTCACGGCGGGCTACGGCCTGAGCAGCTGGCTCTCGCTTCAGTTCGACGCGAGCTACTTCCAGGGAGACGTCGGCCCGGTCGACGCGTTCGTACGACAGGCGTTCCTGGGCTCGAACATCGGGTCGCAGGCGGTTGGCTTCGCGGCGCTTCAGGAGACGGTCATCCCGGTACAGGCTGGTGAGATCACCGAGATCCCCATCTCGCTGAGCGGCGTCATCCGCTTCCGCAAGGACAGTCCATTGAACCCGTACCTGATGTTCGGTGGCGGCATCATCTTCGCCGAGATGGACGTGGACGACGAGGTGGCCGCCCTCAACCAGCGGCTGGCCGGCGCTCATATCCGTGGCGCACGCAGCGAGTGGAACAACGACATCACCCCGGATGGGTTCGCCGAGGAACGCGCGGCTGGCACGGTCCCCTTCCAGTGGCCCGTGAACGTCAACGTCGAGGACGCGCTGGAGTGGCACATCGGAGCCGGCGCCGAGTATTTTTTCAACGACCGGTTCAGCATGGTGTTCGACGCCCGCTACATGTTCGCGGATCAGTCGGTCAACATCACGGTCGGCTCACACGATCAGGTCGACCTGGTCATCTTCTCGGAGCACATGTTTCGCGAGGACGGAACCACCAAGTTCTTCGGCAGCGGAACAGGCCAGGCGCCGAACACGCTATGTGAAGATTCGATCGTCCGAAGAGCAGATGGCACGATCCTAAGGGTTGGCAAAGGCTGCGATCCGGCCGGTGACGACCCCCCCGGCCGACGGGTTTCGTGCAACCACAACGACCCTACCGACCCGCCCGGTGGACGGCCCGGAGATTTCGACAACAGCGGTTCTGTCCCCGGCGACGCAGATATCTGCTATGACAGAAACGTCTTCGTTGCGTCCAACGCCGGAGTAGACGGCCCAGATGGTATATTCGTCGTGCAAGGCGGCAAGATTGATTTGGATGGCCTGACCGTGGCCCTGGGCTTCAGGGTCCACTGGTAGCCAGGAGGCTGTACAAGACACGAATTTCCCGGTGACCTTAGCGGAGGGGCTACACCCGTTCCCATTCCGAACACGGAAGTTAAGCCCTCCAGCGCCGATGGTACTGCACGGGCAACTGTGTGGAAGAGTAGGTCGTCGCCGGGATTAATCGAAAGGCCCGCCGCCGTGATGCTCGCGGAGGCGGGCCTTTTTTCTTGCCCGGGCAAGTGATAACATCGCGGCCATCCTAGGCCGATTCGACACCCACCCCTGGAGGTTCGTTCCAGCGATGTCCGGACACAGCAAATGGAGCACAATCAAGCACAAGAAGGGAGCGCTGGATGCCAAGCGCGGACGGATCTTCACGCGCCTGATCCGTGAGATCACGGTGGCCGCCCGCGCGGGTGGCGGCGACATCAATGGCAACGCGCGCCTGAGGTCGGCCGTCGCGGCGGCCAAGGAAGCCAACATGCCTGCCGACAACATCACGCGCGCCATCAAGAAGGGGACCGGGGAGCTCGAAGGGGGAACCATCGAGGAGGTCACCTACGAGGGGTACGGTCCGGGTGGCGTGGCGGTCATCGTCGAGACGGTCACCGACAACAAGAACCGCACCCTTCCCGAGATCCGCCACATCTTCTCCAAGCACGGCGGCAACATGGCGGCGGCCAACGCCGTCGCCTGGATGTTCGAGAAGAAGGGCTACTTCGTCGTCGAGTCCAAGGTGGCGGCCGAAGATCAGCTCCTCGAGCTGGTGCTGGAGGCGGGCGCGGAGGACATGCGGCAGGACGGCGAGAACCAGGAGATCTTCACCTCGCCGGAGAGCTTCGAGGCCGTGAAAGAGGCCCTCAAGCGCCGCTCGATCCCGGTGGCCTCGAGCGAGCTGGCCATGACCCCCAAGACCACCACGCGCGCCGAGGGGGCCACCGCGCGCAAGGTGCTCAACCTCATCGAAGCGCTCGAAGACCACGACGATGTCCAGCACGTGTGGGCCAACTTCGACATCGACGAGAGCGAGATGGAGTCCTCCTGAGCGGGGCCTCCGCTTGAAGATCCTCGGAATCGACCCTGGCTCCACGGTCACCGGCTACGGCCTCATCAACGATGAAAAGGGGAGCCTGTCTCTCGTGGAGGCAGGTGCGCTGCGCCTGTCACGCATCCCCGATCTCCCGCAACGCCTGTGCAGGGCTGCGGATGGGGTCCGCGATCTGCTCCTGAAGCACCGCCCCGACGAGGTGTGCGTCGAGCGGGTCTTCCAGCACATCAACGTGCACTCGGCCCTGGTCCTGGCGCACGTGCGCGGCGCGGTTCTGGCCGAGATGGCGCGGGCCGGCCTGACGGTTCACGAGTACACGGCCCTCCAGATCAAGAAGGCCCTCGTCGGTGTGGGGCATGCAGACAAGGAGCAGGTGCGGGCCATGGTCAAGCGCCTGCTGCGCCTGAGCGAGATCCCCGCCCCCCACGACGTCTCCGACGCCCTCGCGGTGGCCATCTGCCACGCGCACGCGGGGGCCAGCCGCCGGCGCTGGGGGATGGCGTGAGGCACGGGGTCCGGGCGGCCCTGGCCGCCTTGATCGTCATCGTCATCGGCGGGCTCGCCGTCGGCTGGGTGTGCGTCACCCGCATCCCCGAAGGGAGCGTGGGTCTGCGCCGGGACCCCTCGGAGGAAATCCTCACTCCCGGGCTTCACTGGCACCCTCCCGTCCGGGGGCCCGTCGTCTTCCCGGCCGGGCCCAGGACATTCCGGGGTGAAGCGCGCGTCCTGACCGCGGAAGGGGCGGCCCGGCTCGTCCCGTGGGAGCTGTCTCTCGACCTGGCCAAGGCCCGTCCCGAAGGGGCCGGCAGCGTAGGGGGCCGGCTTGCCGGCGGAGCCACGATCGACGAGGCGGTCGCGATCGCTGTGGAGGAAGCGCTCCCCGCGGGAGTGGATGCGGCCGCCGCACGCCTGGCTCCTCTGGGGTTGGTCCCCGGCTCTCTGCGTACGCAGGCTCATCGGCTCGCCTCGGAGGCGGTGACCGGCGAGGCGCCAGCCGCGGAGCACCCGCTGAAGGCCGGCTATGCCGGTCCGGACGCTCCGGTGCTGCTCATCGGCCTGGATGCCGCCGACTGGGACCTGATGGCCCCCATGATGGACCGCGGGCAGCTGCCACACATGGCGCGCCTGCGCGAGCGAGGAGCCTGGGGAATCCTGCGCTCCATGCGACCGACGCTGTCCCCCATCCTCTGGACCACCATCGTCACGGGGAGGCCGCCGGCAGAGCACGGGATCCTGGATTTCCTGGTGCGCGACGCGGCCACGGGACAGGAGGTCCCCATCTCCCGCCTCTCGCGCCGCGTCAAGTCGATCTGGAACATCGCCAGCGATCTGCAAGTCCCGAGCACCACGGTAGCGTGGTGGGCCACCTGGCCCGCCGAGCGGGTTCTTGGCGCGATGGTGACCGACCGCGTGGCCTACTCGCTGTTCGACCTGCCGCTGGAGGGCTCGGAAGCGGGAGCGGTGTACCCGCCCGATCTGATGGCCGATCTGGGGCGGCTGCGGGTGGATGCGCAGGACATCGAGTACGAGGACGTCCGGTCCATCGTGCCCATCGACGCCGTGCGCTTCGAGAAGGCCCGCGCGGCGCTCGACACGCAGGACAGCTTCCGCGATCCGGTGAGCCACCTCATCAAGGTGATCGCCAGCACGAAGACCTATCACCAGATGGCGCGCCATCTCCTGACAGCCCGCCGCACCCCCCTGACCCTCGTCTACTACCAGGGGATCGACGAGGTGAACCACAGGTTCGCGCACTACCTGCCGCCTGCCATGGCCCTCGTGAAGGACGAAGACCCCGCTGTCCGCCGCGCCTTCGCGGAGGCCGTGCCCGGTTTCTACTGGCTTCAGGACCGGCTCGTGGGAGAGCTGGTGGAGGCGGCCGGCCCGGACGCCCTGGTGATGGTGGTGTCGGACCACGGTTTCGCCAACGGAGACGAGCGCCCCGCGTACCAGCCGCCCGACATCGAGGCGCGCCCCGGCCTGTGGCACACCTTGGACGGAGTGTTCATGGCCGCGGGCCCCGGAGTGCGGCCCGGAAGGCTGCGCGAGCCCCTCGAGCTGCTGGACGTGATGCCCACGCTGCTCGCCGCGCTGGGGCTTCCCAGGGCGGACGACATGCCGGGCCGGGTGGCCGATGAAATTTTCTCGGCCGCGGGAGGCCCGGCCGGGCGCTCCGGCGTGCGCATCGCCAGCTACGACCAGGCCGGTGCCCCGCTCGGAGCCGAGCCTTCGCCCACCGGCTCCACCGTGGATCGGGAGATGATGGCCAGGCTCGAGGCACTGGGGTACATCCAGAGCGGTGGGTCCTCAACCCCGCAGTCGGCCGGCACCGCCACCGCGACCTACCACGTGAACGCAGGCCAGGTCTTTCTGCAGGCCAACGAGCTGGACCGGGCGCGGGCGGCGTTCGAGGAGGCCAGGAAGCTCGCGCCCCACTTCGATGCGCCCCGGCTGGGGCTGGCGCAGGTGGAGGTGATGCGCGGGCACCCGGAGGCGGCCCTTCCCTACATCGAGGAGACGCTGCGTGCAGGAGACCCCCTGCCGGGACTGTTCGTGCGCGCGGCCCGCGTGTACGTCGGCGCGCATCGTGAGAAGCAGGGGATGGCGTTCCTGGGCTCCCTCGATCTGCAGGGGCTGCGGGATGCCTCGCGATGGTGTGCGGTGGGGCTGCTTCACGAGTCCCTGAAAGAGACAGGGGAGGCCCTGACGTTCCATCGCAAGGCGCTGGCGATCGAGCCGGGCCTCGAGAGATCGCTGCAGAGCGTCTACCGGCTCATGAGGCAGGGTGACGATCTCGAAAGCCTGGCGACGCTCCTGAAGCGAGGGATGCAGGCGCAGAAGCAGTCCACGCGTACGCGGTCGGCCAACTGGCTGGCCCTCACGCGCGAGGCGCAGGGACGCCGCGCAGAGGCGATCGACATTCTGTCGACGGCCGTGAAGGACGCTCCGTCCGACCTGATGACCCTGATCAACCTGGGCTCCATGCTCGTGCGGGAGAACCGTCCCGCCGAGGGGCTCCCCTGGCTGGAGCGGGCCTATTCTGAACGTCCGACCAGCCACGAAGTGCTGGTGAATCTCATCGTGGCCCACGGCAAGCTGGGCCACCTCGACCGGGCGCGCGCCGTGTACGAGGAGGCCGAGCGGTCCGCCCGCCCCGGCGACCCGGCTGCCCAGCGGCACAACGCCATGGCTTTCGCGGCCTTCCTCAACGACGATCTGGTCCTGGCCGGCCAGCAGATCGAGATGTCCCTCCAACTGGATCCGAAGCAGTCCGACGCCCTGCGGCTCAAGGCGGAGATCGATCGACGCCGAAAAGGTTGACGAGGCCGATGGCCCCGCTGGCCGCGCAGGCTATAATGGCGCGCGCGTCTCGCGAGGGCACGGCTCGATGATCGCCAGACTCACCGGATGTCTGATCGAAAAGGAGCCGCACCAGTTGATCGTCGAGGCCGGTGGTGTGGGCTACCGTGTGTGCACGCCGCTGTCCACGTTCATCGTCCTTCCCCCCGAGGGATCCCAGGTCACGCTGCGCGTCCACACGCACGTGCGTGAAGACGCCATCGCCCTGTACGGCTTCGGCACCCGCATCGAGCAGGACCTGTTCGAGCGTCTCATCGAGATCTCGGGCATAGGGCCGCGGCTCGGGTTGGCCATCCTCTCGGGCCTGCCGGCCGAGGAGCTGATGTCCGCCATCTCCGATGGCGACGCCGCGCGGCTGCGCGCCATCCCGGGCGTGGGGCCCAAGACCGCCGATCGGATGGTGCTCGAGCTGCGCGACCGTGTGCGGAATCTGCGTCCCACCTCGCGCGAAGCGCGCCATCCGGATGACGGACACTCCGACGTGCGGCGCGACGTGGTGTCGGCCCTCGTCAATCTCGGGTACCAGGTCCAGCAGGCGGAAGAGGCGGTGCGGCGCGCCGCCACCGGTCAGTCCGCCGGCCCGGCCGATGCATCCCAGGGCAGCGGAGCCGATCAGCTCCAGCAGCTCCTGAAGCGATCCCTGCAGTTCATCGGCGGTGCTCGCATGGGCGAGGCGGGCTCCAGGAGCGGCCGGTGAAAGAGAACCACGGAGACATTCTGATTCGGCCCGAAGCGGTGGCCGCGGACCTACCGTTCGACACGACGCTGCGTCCCCGCAGCCTCGACGAGTACGTCGGGCAGGCACACGTGAAGGAGAACCTGGCCGTCTTCATCGAGGCGGCGCGCCGGCGCGGCGAGGCGCTGGATCACGTGCTGCTGTACGGCCCGCCCGGGCTGGGCAAGACCACGCTGGCGCACATCATCGCCACCGAGCAACGCGCCACCATCCGTTGCACAGCGGGCCCGCTCATCGAAAAGGCCGGCGACCTGGCCGCCCTGCTGACCAATCTGGAGGCGGGGGACGTCCTGTTCATCGACGAGATCCACCGCCTGTCCCCGCAGCTGGAGGAGGTCCTCTATCCGGCCATGGAGGACTTCAAGCTGGACATCATCATCGGCCAGGGCCCGTCGGCGCGGTCCATCAAGATCGACCTCCCGCGCTTCACCCTGGTGGGCGCGTCCACGCGGATCGGGCTGCTCACGGCGCCGCTGCGCGATCGATTCGGCATCGTCCATCACCTCGGCTTCTACTCCGAAGAGGAGCTGGTGGCCATCGTGGAGCGCAGCGCGCGGCTCCTGGAGGTGGCCTCGGAGTCCGCCGGCGCGCGCGAGCTGGCCCGCCGCGCCCGCGGAACGCCCCGCGTCGCCAATCGCCTGCTGCGCCGCGTGCGTGACTTCGCCCAGGTGGGAGGCGACGGGAGAATCACCGAAGAGCTGGCGCGCGACGCGCTGGAGAGGCTGCGCGTGGATCGCTACGGCCTGGACGAGACCGACCGGCGCATGCTCCTGCTCATCCTCGAGAAGTTCGAGGGGGGCCCGGTGGGGATCAACACGATCGCGGCGGCGCTGGGAGAGGAGCGCGACACCATCGAGGAGATCTACGAGCCGTACCTGATGCAGATCGGCTTCCTGGACAGGACGCCCCGGGGACGGCGCATCACCCGTCTGGCCTGCCGGCACCTGGGGCACGAGCTGCCCCCCGGCGGAGAGCAGGGGACCATCTGGTCCTAGTTCCTCGTTGACAGCCTTCCGCCATGCATCTACCCTGACCCGCATGTCGACCCGGGTCATCACCCGCTCTCAGGCCCCCGCCCTCTCGCGCAGGGTCGCCCCGCCGGTGCTGTTCGCCGTTCTCATGGTCATGGGCAGCTGGATCCGTGTGCCGCTGCCGGGGAACCCGCTTCCGGTCACCATGCAGGTCGTGGTGGTGCTGCTGGCGGGGGCCGTGCTCAGCCCCGCCGGCGCCGCGTCGTCCGTGGCGCTGTTCCTGACTGCGGGGATGGCGGGGCTTCCGGTCTTCGCGGGGGGCTCGTCGGGGCCGGCCTACATGATGGGCCTGTCGGGCGGATACCTGATCGGCTTCGTGGCGGGAGTGACCCTCGAAGCCTGGCTCCTGCGCGACCGCAACCTGGGCTTCTGGCGCGTTTCGGCGGCCATGGCGGCGGCGGTGCTGACGATTCACATGCTGGGCGCGCTCTATATGGCCCTGTACATGGGCGGCGCTTTCAGCTTCGCGGCATCGAGCGCCGCGGCCTTCCTTCCGATCGACGTCCTCAAGATCGCCACGGCGGCCGGCCTGGTGGCAGGCGGCGCCTCCTGGAAGCGCCGGGGCGCCCGGGAAAACTAGCCATGCAGCCACGCACTTCCGGTGCGGGCGCGGCGGCCGGCGCCACGCTGGAGGATCGCCAGTCCCACCTCGAGCAGATCCTGCGCGACATCGGCTCGTGCGTCATCGGGTTCTCGGGGGGCGCCGACAGCTCGCTCCTGGTCAAGGTGGCCGCCTCGGTGCTCGGGGATCGTGCCCTGGCCGTGACCGCCGTCTCCGCCTCGCTCGCCGAACGTGATCGCGCGGTGGCCTGCGCCCTGGCGGCCGACATCGGCGTGCGCCACCTGCTGGTGGACTCTCACGAGTTCGACGACCCGCGGTACACGGCCAACGCCCCGACACGATGCTTCTTCTGCAAGCAGGAGCTGTTCACGCTGCTGCGCACGGTGGCCGACACGCATGGGCTGCATGCCATCGCCTACGGCGCCATCACCGACGATCTGGGTGACTTCCGCCCGGGCATGGACGCGGCGCGACAGGCGGGAGCGCGCGCGCCGCTGCTGGAGGCGGGGTTTTCCAAGAACGACGTCCGCGAGCTGAGCCGACGCCTGGGGCTGAGCACCTGGGATCGTCCCGCCTCCGCGTGCCTCTCGTCGCGCGTGCCGCACGGCGTCGTGGTGGAGCCGTCGGTGCTGCGCCGCGTGGAGCTGGCGGAGGACTTCCTGCTGGAGCGCGGGTTCCGGCAGGTGCGGGTGCGGGCCCATGGCGAGCTGGCCCGCGTGGAGTGCGACCCGCGCGACCTGCCGCGCCTGATGGAGCCCGGCATGCGAGAAGCGGTGGCCGGGCGGCTGCGCGAGGTGGGATTCCGGCACGTGACCGTCGATCTGGAGGGCTACCGCAGCGGCAGCCTCAATCCGCCGGGCGCGCCAGTCCCGATCCCACCAGGTGAAACGAAGCCACGGTGAGCGCCACCAGCGCGCCGGGGAAAAGAAGCATCCACCAGTCTCCCGGTCGGGTGGCCGCCGAGGCGATCATCTGTCCCCACGTCGGCGTGGGAGGCTGAACGCCCAGCCCGAGGAACGACAGGGAGGCTTCGGCCATCACCGCCGATCCGGCACCGAACGCGGCCGCCACCGCCACCGGCGGAAGCCCGACGGGAACCAGGTGCCGGGCCAGGACGCGGCCGGGGCCCGCCCCCGCCGCGCGCGCGGCCTCGGCCAGCCCGCCCGCGGCGTGGCGCATCACCTCGGCGCGCATGTAGCGCGCGATGATCCCCCAACGCACCACGCCGACCGCGGCGCCCACCATCACCCAGGCGGGCACACTGGATCCGGTGGCGCCCTGCGCGGGGCGCAGGGCCGCGATGAGCAGCAGCAGAACGAGCGAGGGGACGGCGAGCGAGGCGTCGATGAGCCGGGCCAGCGCCAGGTCGATCCCGCGGCGCGCGTAGCCCGCCAGGGCCCCCACCGGAATCCCGACCAGCAGGGACACCATCGTGGCGAACGAGGCCACCAGGATGGACGGCCGGGCACCGTGAGAGATCCGCGACATGACGTCGCGTCCCAGCTCGTCCGTCCCCATCCAGCGTCCCGGCCCAGGAGGAAGGAGCCGGCGGTCCAGATCGATGGCCAGAGGGTCGGCGGTGACCCATGGCGCCAGCAGCGCGAGCAGGACCACCCCGGCCAGAAGGGCGGACCCGGCGGCGGCGCGGCGGGACGTCACGCGGCCGCCTTGCTGCCGTCATGCCGCGTGCGCGGGTCGAGCAGGCGGTACGCGGCATCGGCCAGCACCGAGGCCGCCAGCGTGGCCGCGGCGGCCAGCAGGCAGACGCCCAGCAGCACCGGCGCGTCGCGGCGGCTGGCCGCCACGTAGAGCAGACGCCCGGCTCCCGGCAGCGCGAAGATCGACTCCACCAGCACGCTGCCGCTCACCAGCCCGGGCAGCATGAGGGCAGCCAGCGACACCATGGGCACCGCCGCTCCCGACAGCCCGTGCGTCATCATCACGCGATCCAGCGAGGCGCCTCGGGCCCGCGCGGCGCGCGACAGCGGCGCGCGCGCCACCGACTCCAGAGCGTCCCGGCACAGCCGGATGGCCAGGGCGAGCGACCCCAGCGCCAGCGCCGCGCAGGGGAGCACCCAGTGAGCGGGGGCGCCCGGCCAGGCGCCGTCGTGCGTGGGGCCGCTTCCTCCGGGCCCCATGAGGGGAAGCCACGCCATGCGCACCGCGATCAGGTGCTGCAGCACCAGCGCCACCCAGAACACCGGCAGCGCTTGCAGCAGATACAACGCGGCCGACACGGCCCGCGATCCGGCGGACAAAGGTCGGCGCGCGGACAGCGCCGCCAGCGGGATCGCCGTGGCGAAGGTCGCGATCATCGCCAGCGCGCCGAGCCACAGCGACCAGGGGAGGGCGTCGCGCAGGAGGGAGGTCACGGGGCGCCCCGGCATCACCGCGATGGAGACTCCCAGATCGAGGCGGGCCAGCTGACCCATCCAACGCAGGTAGCTCTCTTCGACGGGGGAGGCGTCCGGGCGGAGGGTCAAGGTCTGCGCCCCTCCCGTGCCGGGCTCGTCCGTGGTGATCGGCTCACCGGGCAGCCAACGCACGGCCGCGTGCAGCAGAAAGGTGAGCAGCACGAAGGTGGCCACGGCGGTGGCCAGGCGGCGCATCAGCCAGGAGGGCATCGTCGGGGACTCAGCGGTGCCGGCGCTCGTCCGGCGGGACCCACCAGGCGAGCAGGCCCGGGTACCAGTTCCACAGTCCCGCGGAAGTCAGCTCGGGGTGGCGGAACCGGCGCGAGATGGCGACCACCGATCCGGCGATCGCCACGAAGGTGCACGGCTGGTCCTGATGCAGGAGGGCCTGCATCTCGCGCAGCAGGGCCTCCTCGGCCTTCGGGTCGAGCGTGCGGCGCGCCCGCTCGGCGAGCGCGTCGAAGGCGGCGCTGCGGTAGCCGCCGAAGTTGGTGCCCGATCCCGGCTGGATCAGCGAGGAGTGGAAGTAGGCGTACGGATCGGGGTACGGCTCCAGCGACCACTGGTACACGGCCGCGTCGAAGCTGCGCGCATAGACCTGGGGTCTCATCACAGCCCATTCGAGCCCCTGCAGGGTGACGCTCACCCCGGCGGCCCGGGCGGACCTCTCGAGCAACTGCGCGATCTCGCGGTAGTCGGGAGAAGTGGTGGGATAGATGAGCGTGAAGGCGAACGGCCCCTGGGGGCCTTCGCGGAGGCCGTCACCGTTCCGGTCGACGACCCCTGCCTCGTCCAGCAGGCGCGCGGCGGCGGCCGGATCGTAGGGGAGCGGCTCCAGCGCCGGGTCGCCCCCCCACACGTCCACGAGGGTGGCCGGCACGCGGTACACCCCCTGCTGGATGGTGGCGGTGTAGGCACGCCGATCGAGCAGCATGGTCATGGCGCGCCGCACGCGCGGGTCGCGGAACACGCCGTGGGCCGCGTCGACGTTCCAGTAGATCATCTGCATCACGCGCGTGGGGACGATGCGCGCGCGGAAGGGGAGTCCGGCGTCCCCGCCGGCATGAGAGCGCAGCCAGTCCACACCCAGGGGCGCAACGTCCACGTCACCCGTTCCCACGGCCGCGCGCAGCGTTTCGGCGCTGGGGACCACGCGCTGAACGTAGCGATCGACCCAGGGGCGCCCGGCGAAGTACTGCCGGTTCGCCTCCAGCACGATGCTCTGCTGAGGCTCCCACTTGAGAAAGACGAACGGGCCGGTCCCCACCGGGGCGCGGTCCAGCGCCGAGGGGCCGTTGGGATCCCAGGGAAGGTGCGCGGGGAGGATGAACGTCTCGCGCCACCCCACGAGCGCTCCGGCGAAAGGCTCGCCGTAGGTGGCGCGCACGGTCAGATCGTCGGGAGCGGTGAGGCTCTCCAGAGGCCCGAAGTTCACGCGATGGCGGCGCCCGTCATCGAGCTGCTTGAGCAGCTTCTCCGTGTAGAGCACGTCGCGCGCGGTGAACGGCTTGCCGTCGTGCCAGCGCACTCCGGGCCGCAGGTGGAAGGTCACCTGACGGCCGTCAGGGGACGCTTCGAACGAGGCGGCCAGCCGCGGCACGATCGCAAGGCTCCCGTCGAAGTCGACCAACGAGTCGGCCACCAGGCGGCATATCTGAACCGCGGCCCGCTCGGAGGTGCGCGCGCAGTTGAGCGTGGTGGGCTCGACGCTGTCGCCGAAGACGAGCCAGTCGCCAGCGGAAGGGTCGTCGGGCGCCGGAGGGGCCGCCGCCGCGCACGACGCGGAAACGGCCAGGCAAAGGACCGCCCTGAGCGCGGCGTTCAGGATCGAGGCTGGCGTGGCCTTCGTCCTCCTACGGCGAGGGGGTGGCCTGCGGATCGAAAATCGTCGTGTTCCCCGCGGTGTCCACCACCCGCAACCTCACCTTGCCGCGGGCGGTGCCCTCGTCCAAGTTGAGCAGGAAGCTTTCGGCCGGAGTATCGCAGATGCCGTCGCGGCAGGAAAGGGGGAGCCAGGGCTTCCCCTCGTCGTCGGGCCCCAGGATGTACTCGGCGCGCGCGATCGCGCTGAGCGCATCCACCGCCTGCACCTCGAACACCAGGTGCCCGGCGGGGGGGCGGGAGGCGTTCTTGTTCGGCTCCACCTTGGGGGGCGTGCGGTCGACCACGAAACGGTACGAGACGGCCTCCGCCTGCAGGGCCCGCTCCGGCCCATTGGCGAGCGTGTCGTCCACCCGCACCTTCAGGAGGTACGACCCTTCGGTCAGATTCGACTCGTCCAGCGCGAAGGGAGAGGCCGCCTCGGTGGTCAGGGAGCGGAACTCCGTCTCCCCGTCGCGCCGCAGCATCACCGTGGTGCGCAGGGAGTCCTGGTCGGGATCGGACGCATCCCAGGTGATCCAGCGCGAGGTTTTGGGCGGATCTCGGGGAGACTCTCCCTGCCGGGCCGGGGCCTTCTCACCGGGCGCCATCACCAGGAGCGACGCGATCGACGGGGCCAGGTTCTGCGGCAGCAGGGTCACCTTCACGCGGTTGAGCGAGGGCATCACGTCGTTCTTGAGCCGGCTCAGCTCGGCGCGCCATTGGAGAAAGCGCCCCGGGGGGCTGGCGATGGCGGACCCGCGATCCACGGCGTACGACGGGGTCCACGGGCTCCACGAGTCGTCGGGGACCGGCCTGTTGCCGGAGCGCGTGGAGATCTCCACGCGCGCCCCGGACGGGATGTCGGCGTCCCAGGAGATCGAGCCCCATCGGGCGGCGCGCCCGGCGTCGTAGACCTCCGACACGTAGTTCCCCGAAGACAGGAAGGTGGCGTCCAGCGAGTACAGGCGGCCCGGGTTGCTGGTCCCCACCAGCGTGCGCCCGTCGGGCGCCCCCTGGATGGCCGTCACCTGCCCCTCGCGCACCTGGTGCAGCATGGTGGCCCCGTTGCCCGGCTCGACCCGGTACAGCCGCCCGGAGCCCGTCCCGCCGGTGCCGAACAGAACGGTGCCGTCCTTGGACTGCCCCAGCGCGTACACGCGCTCGCTGTCCGACTTCCAGACCAGCGCGGGCGGGCGCCCCTGCTCGATGCGGTACACACGTCCCAGGGTCCCCTCGCCCGGGCGCCCTGCCGCCGGCAGCAGCTCTCCCAGATCGATCTGGATCTTGCGCGGGGGATCGCCCGCGTCCTCCAGGATGGATCCGTCGGGAGCGGGGGTCACCTCGATCATCAGATCGCTCTTCTCGCCCGGCTTGCGGGGCGCGGGAGGAGCCTCCTGGCTCACGGCGGCGGCGTAGATCACGCCGTTGGGCGTGACCGTCACGGCCGACACCTCGCGCAGGTCGGTGTCGAGCAGCAGCTCGGCCTTCCCGTCGTCTCCGATGCGGTACAGCAGGCCGTCCGGGTCGGTCCCTGCCAGCAGCCGCCCCCCGGGGTCGAACGCCAGCGCGGTGATGTGCGCCTGGTCGCTGTCGAAGACGATCTCCTTCTGGTTCTTCGCGGTCACGCGGTAGACGATGCCTTTCTCTCCGGTCCCCACGTAGAGGCGCTGCTGCGGATCGATCACCATCGCCCACAGGTAGCGGTCCTCCATCTCGGCCCAGGGCTCGGGATCCTTGCCGCGCGGCATCCTGTAGATGTCGCCGTTGGGGAAGGTGCCGATGAACAGGTCTCCGCCCGCGCCGGCGGCCAGCGCGCGCACCCCCAGATCGTCCATCTCGATCCCTTCGGCCGCCGTTCCCTTCTTGTCGATGGTGATCACCTCGGCGCCGTCACCCGCCCCCAGATGGATGCGCCCGCCGTCGTCCAGCGTGGCGGTCCAGATCTGCGAAGGGGCCTTCAGCTCGGAGGCTCCCGGGAACATCTCTCTCAGCGGGAGCGACAGGGTGAGGCGCCCCGCTTCGCCCACGGCCAGCCCTTCGGCGCGGCCTTCGATGCGCAGGGCGGCCGGGCGACCGTCACGCGGCGCCAGCGTTTCGGCGGTCTTGCTGTCGGGAGCAGGCGGCGCGGGGTAGTCCCACACCGCGGGAGACGACGCGCCGGCCTCTCCCGCAAGCGTCAGCAGGGCGGCCGCGGCGGCGGCAAGCAGGGGCAGGCGTCTCATCGGCGGATCTCCAGGGTGGCCTTCTCGTACCCGCGCACGACGTGAGGCGTCTCGGCGTCGGCCTCCATCAGCACGCGGAACCGCGCGCGGTTCGGCGTCTCCAGGGCGGTGGCCGGAGGCAGCAGCACCGTGGAGATGGAGGGGGGCAGGTTAGGCAGGCGCTGCCCGGCCAGATAGGCCCCCGTGTCGGGCCGGATGATGGTGGCGTACAGCTTCTGGTTGGAGCGGAGGTGATTGAGCAGCCACACCAGATGCTCGAGGCTGCGCGGGACGAAGGACGGGCCTCCCCCCACCGCCTCCATCCGGCTCAGAGTGAGCGAGTCGCCCACCTGCAGCAGGGCCTTCCCTTCGGGGGCCTCGTCGGGAATCTCCAGCGGCAGATCCACCACCATCGCTTCTTCGCGATAAGGCTGCAGCTTCACCTGCACGTGGATCGTCTCGCCGGGCTTCACCGTGTAGTTCTGCAGCCAGATCTTCTCCACGCGCGCGATGCGGCGCGTGTCCTCGTAGTCGACCAGCAGGTTGATCCCGACGATGTTCGAGGGGCGGTCCTCGTTGTTCATCAGCAGATAGGTCATGTAGGCGACCGTCCCCGAGGCGTACAGCGCGGACAGGTCTCCCGAGTAGAGGTTGTCCAGCTTCACGTCCAGCCCGTCGGCCACCTGGATGCGCGACCCTTCGCGCAGGCGCAGGGTCATCTCGCCCGCCTCCTTCTCCTCGGCCGTCAGAAGACTCAACAGCGAGACGTGCAGCAGGCCCGGGGTGAGCAGCGGGTCGGGCACGATGTCGAAGCGGAACGATCGCGGCGTGCCGTCGGGCCGCTTCATCTCCACGCGCACGGGGACCATCTTCACCGACGGCCCGCGCTTGCCGGCCACCCCCGAGAACCGGTCCTGGGTGATGGCGCCGATCTCGTTGAGCGGGCTGGCCAGCTTGAACGACGACATCAGGCTGGGAAACGCTCCGTGCACGTAGGCCCGCGTCATGGGGAACGCGCTGGGGCCCATGCTGAACATGGGATGGCCGAATCCGAGCACCCGGTCGCCGTCCACGTGGGTGATGGTCCCCACGGCGGTGATGTCCAGGTCTCCGCGCACCAGCGCCACGCCGAACGCGGACCCCGGGACGAGCGGCGCGTCGGCCGCCGCGGCCGCGAGGCCGGGGGAGCCCGCCATGACGGGACGCATGGCCAGAGCCTCGAACCCGGGAAACCACGACCGCGCGGTGTCGGGATCGAACCCGGAGAAGGCCAGCGTGGGGCGCAACGACTGCAGCCCGGCGGGCGCGGGGACCGCGGGGAGCAGGCGGCGCTGCCACGACTTCATGAACTCCGCCACGCGGTCGGGGTGGAGCAGAAGCGAGACGGGAGCCGGCGGTGCGGAACGCGGTGATCCGGCCGGCGCCAGGGCGCCCGTCCCCGAAGGGGACGCTCCGGCCGAGGAGGGGAGATCGAGCCCCTTGTCGTAGATGGCCAGCATCTCTTCGATGGGGGTGATGCCGCAGATCGGCTCCTTGGCGAACCCCCACGAGTAGGCCACCGCCCCCACCAGCTTCCCGTCCACGTAGACGGGGCTGCCGCTCATCCCTTCCATGATGCCGGTCTCCCGCAGCGGCCCACCGTCCAGGCGAGCCAGGATCAGGTTCTTCTTGGGGAGGACGTTCTGCATGGTGCCCAGGATCTCGACGTTGAACTCCTCGACGGTGGTCCCCTTGAACACCGTGAGGCCCACCCCCTTCATGCCGGCAGACACGTCCTTGAAGGGGAGGATGCCGGGGCCGGAGGCGGCTCGCGCGGGGCCCCAGGAAAGGGCCGCGCCCAGGGAGAGCAGAACAATCGTTCGGACGAATCGGGGGGAAAAGAGCTTAACGTGCATTGCGGATTCTGGTCCCCTGCGAGGTTCGTGTCAAGGCGGGCCGGCTACATGCGCGGCGGGGCCTGGATCCCCATCAGATCGAGCGCCGCGCGCTGATGCCGGAGGAACAACCACGTGAGCACGACGCGCGCCGCCTTGAGGTTCGCGTCGGGCTCCTGCATGACAGGGAACTGATGGTAGAAGTGGTTGAACCGCTGCGCCAGCGTGAAGGCGTAGCGCGCCACCACCGAAGGCTCGAGCGTGCGGATCGCCTGGTCCACCATGTCGTCGAAGCGGGTCATCTGGCTGAGCAGCTCCCAGTGGTCGTCCACCGCGCCCGCCAGGAACGAGAAGTCCACCTGGGCGGCCATCTCGGGCACCCGCGCGGGGTCGAACCCCTCACGCTCCGCCATCTTGCTGAAGATGTTGGTGGCGCGCACCACCGAGTAGAGCAGGTAGGGGCCCGTCTCCCCTTCGAAGCTGAGCGCTTCCTTGAAATCGAAAGCGATGATCTTGTTACGCGTGAATTTCAGCATGAAGTAGCGCAGCGCCGCCACGGCCACCCTGGCCGCCGTCGTCCCGGCCTGCGCGCCCGCGTCGGGGGTCCTGGAGAGCACCTCCTTCAGCGCGTGCGCGTGCAGCGTGTCGAGCAGGTCGTCCGCCTTGACCCCGTAGCCGCGGCGCCCCGACATCTCCACGTGGCGCCCGGTCTCCTCGTCCTGCCCGGCCAGTCCCATGTCCTTCGCCGTCGCCGCCGACAGCGCCACCATCTCGTAGGCGAAGTGATGCGATCGATCCGCAGCGTCCGTGTGCCCCAGCGCGCGCAGCCCCTGCTGGACCACGCGCTGAGGGTACGACTGGCGCACGTCGATCACGTTGTACACGCGGCGCCCCGCGCCGAACGACGGGTGGTCCGCCGCGCCCGCCGTGGCCGAAGTCGACCAGAGGATTTCCCCGTCGCCGTAGGCATGGAACGGCGTGTAGGGGAAGTCGACTCCCAGCAGCCCCAGCTTCCAGAGCTGGTAGGCGATGTCCTTCCCCACGTAGGTCACGGTCCCGTTGGAGCGCACGATGATCTTGGCTTCTTCCGCGGCCGCGTCCCCCTCGCCCGGCAGGTCCATGATCCAGCACCCTTTGCGCTCTCCTTCCTCCACGAACCGGATCGCGCCCGTCTTCTTCAGCAGCTCGAAGGTGCGGGCCCAGAACTTCATCTCGATGATGTGGCTCTCCCAGGGGAGCAGGTCGTAGCGGACGTCGAGGCGCTCCATGGTCTTCAGATGGCAGCGCACGATGCGGGGGGCCAGGTGCCGCGCCAGCTCGGCTTCGAGCCCCTCGCCGTCTTCCATCAGCTTGAGGGTGCGCGCGCGCAGCTCGCGGCGCGATGGGTCCTGCTCGTAGAACGTCCCCACCTCGGCGTACAGGTCCCAGCAGGCATAGTCGAACGGCCCCCCGTGCGCGGCGGCCAGCCGGTCCACGTCCTGGAGGGAGCGCGCCTCCCTCAGGTGAATGAACCCGACCACCAGATCGGCGACCTGCACGCCCGTGTCGTCGATGTAGTTCTGCACCTCCACGCGGCGCCCGGCGTGTCGCAGCAGGCGCACCAGCGTGTCTCCCAGCACGGCATTGCGCAGGTGCCCGATATGTGCGGCTTTGTTGGGATTGATATTGGTGTGCTCCACGATCACCTTCTCGGCGCCCGGCTCGGGCTGCCGCGGGCGCGCGAGATCCTCGATCAGCGCGGCCGGCACGCGCGCGCGATCCAGGAAGACGTTGATGTACCCGGCCCCCGCGATCTCCCAGCGCGCCACCCCCGCCACGTTCGGCATTCCCTCCACGAGGGAGGAAGCGATGGTGCGCGGGCTCTTCTTCAGGGCGCGGGCCAGGTCGAAGGCGATGGGACAGGCCAGGTCACCCATCTCCAGGCTGGGAGGGAACTCGAGGGTGACGCTGCCCGCATCGACCCCGAACAGGTCACGCACGCGGCCGGCGAGCGCGGTGCGCACGGCGGACTGAATGGCGGTGGACATGGGGCGCGGAGTCTATCAGATCAGGGAGATGGGGACGGCCCGCTCGAGGCGGGGAGTTTCAGCTCCAGGGCGATGTGCACCGGCTCGGATCCGGTGTGAGGCGCCAGGCGCGAGCCCCGCAGAAGGCTGGCCAGAGCTTCCACCACGGGGCGCTCCACCATCAGCGCCCCCACGACGTCCACCCCCGAGATGGAGCCGTCCGTCTCGACCGTCAGAAGGAACATGACCGAGACCGCGGGCCCGGCGCGCCGCTCCCGCAGGAAGGCCCCCGCCCCTATCCCGGGAGCCAGCAGGGCCGGGGTCGGGGTGACGGGCGGCGGGGGCTCCAGGGGGCCGAAAGCAGGATGGGCCGGGTCGTCGAGGAGGAGCCGGGTCGCATAGCGTCCGGCCACGGTGGTCCGCTCCCCGCCCTGCCTGGGCGGCGGCGCGGGCGCCGCCGGGCTCGTCTGCGGCAAGGCCTGGGGCTGGACGGGGGCGGGCGGGGACGAAGGCGGGGCGCATGCTGCAGACACGGCCGCTATCAGCGGTGCGGCCACGACGAAAGCGAGCTTCAGCGTGACGGGCCCGGGGATGACGAGTCGCGAGGGGCGATGCGCACCCCGGCCGGATGCGACGTCTCGGCGAACCCCTCGAAGGTGATCCCTTCGAGGCGGTAGTAGTACTTGCGGCCGGGCTGCGTGGTGTCGTCCACGTAGACGTAGCTCATGGGCTGTCCCTGCAGCCCGCCTCCCGGCACGAGCCAGGGGTTCAGGCGGGAGAAGGGGCCCAGCGGCCCGAGGCCGCGGTAGACGTTCCATCCCGCCACCCGTTGCTCGTCCTCGGTGGCCCATGCGAGCGAGACCCCCTGGTCGGTGGGGGATGCGGTGAAGCTGAGAAGGTCGTAGGGGACCCGCGGGTCGTGCTCGACGGCGAAGGCGTAATCGGCGGGAGCCGTGCCAGGCGACAGGTTCTGCACGAGCAGCTCGACCGCCGCGAGATGCCTCCAGGGCACGCTGATCTGGGCGAGTCCGGTGTCGTCGAGCTCCACCGGCACGAAGCGGACGTCGGAGGAGCCCGCCGCGCGCACCAGCAGCCCCACGTCCCATCGTCCCGCGCCGGCCCCTTCGAAGCGGATTTTCAGGCCGCCGTCGCTGCCGTCTCCGAGCAGCCGCACCAGCACGCATCCCATCGGAGCGATCGGGCCGTTGAGGGAAGCCCCGCGCACAGGGAAGATCTCGTACGCCGCGTCCTCCACGGGAGTGGGGAGCAGAGCGGCGAAAGGATAGTGCCCGCCGTCATCGGCCTCTCCGAGAAAGAGATTCCAGACGTTGAAGACGCGGATTTCCTCGGCCAGTGAGGACTGCATCGTGCGCTGCAGCACGCGGTCCATCGCCTCGAGGGTGTTGTTGCCCGGCATGGCGGCCATCTCATCCCACAGGCGGCGCACCAGCATGGCGTCTCCACCGCTGCTCTGGACCAGGTAGTGAGGCCACAGGAAGCCTTCCAGGGTCAGGGTGAGGCTCGGCTGCTCGGGACCGTGTCCGCGGCGCAGCGAGCGGGCGCCGAGCGACGCCAGGGCGTGCCTCAAGGACCCTTCCAGATGATTCTCCAGGTACAGGGCGCTCGATTCGTGCCACCAGATCGACTCGCGCGAGGATTCCCTGGCCTGCAGGACGTGGGCAATCTGGTGGGCCAGCGCCGGGCGCGCCGTGGCTCCCGGCCGGGCCAGCGCCGTGCTCAGGAAGATGGCCGAAGCGACCCCTTCGGGCGCCTCCGCCGCCGCGTCCTCCAGCGCCCTGCGGACGGCCCCCGGCCTCGCCGAAGAGGTCATGGGCCGCGTGAAGCCCTCGAGCGCGTTGTCTCCGGTGCCGGCCAGCCCCACGAGATAAACGTCCACGACGTCGGTGGACGGCAGGGGCCACGACATCTTCTGCACGAAGTCGGCCAGCACGTCGCTCAGATCCGACGCCAGCCGCTCCACGCCGTCGGGGGCGCCGCTGCGATCCAGGTCTGTGGTGTCGACCCGATCGGCGGAGGATGGCTGGGTCGTGTAGTGGATGCGGAACTCTCCGCCCGCGCTGGGGAGGCTCGATGACAGTGCCGCGGGCGAGACGCCAGCGGCCCGGTCCAGCAGCATCCGGGAGCGGTGGTTCAGGCGCCCTTCATGCTGAGACAGCGCCATCATCAGCGGCGTGGCGCATCCGTGCGCGCGTTCGCCGGACGACAGGGAAACCAGCGCGTCGGTGCGCGTCATGGTCCCCAGCCCCTGCGCCATGCGCGGCGGAAACTGGATCGGCCGGGTCCAGGAGCGGACCAGATCGGCCATCGCGGGCGCCTCTTCCTCATGGGGGGCCGGAGCGGGCGGCGCGGCGTAGGAGGCGGTCAGGCCGGCGCCGAGCACGGCGAGCAGTGTGGCTGTCGCGTGAATCGGCGATTTCGGCTTGGACACAGACGAACCCCCTCCCATGTGACGGAAAGTCCGGTGAAGTATATGCAGGGCTCCCGCCCGGGTCAAGGGGCGCCACACGGAAACATCTGAGACGAAATGGCTTGCGCGGCCAGGGGGCTTTATTCGCCGTCCACTCTGATCAGAATGACGGTGATGTTGTCTTCTCCGCCGTTCTCGTTGGCCCGAGCAACCAGTATCCTGGCCGCCTCGTCCACGTCGCCACCGTGCCCCAGCACGATCTCCTTGATGGAGTCGTCGTCCATCATCGTGTTGAGCCCGTCGGAGCACAGGAGCAGGAAGTCGCCCCTCTGCAGGGTCTGCTCTGCCACGTCCACGGCGACGTCCTCGCGGCTCCCCAGGGCGCGCGTGACCACGTTGCGGAAGGGGTGCCGGTTGGCGTCGCCGCGGGAGAGGAACCCCAGCTTCACCTGCTCGTTCACCCAGGAGTGGTCGCTGGTGATCTGCCGGATCGAGTCGTCTCGGATGAGGTAGGCCCGGCTGTCGCCCACGTGCCCCACGTACGCCCGGCCCTCGCTGTTGATCATCGCCCCCACCAGGGTGGTCCCCATACCCTCGAGGTCCTTCTTCTGGCTGATGGTGTCGAGGATCTTCTGATTGGCCAGCCGGATGGCGGTCTTGAGGCGGTTCCCTTCCATGGGAATCGACAGGTCGTACTCGTAGGGCCAGGTGATCTCGGCGTCGCGGCGGGTGGAGGCGATGAAGTCGGCGATGGCCGACACGGCGAGGCGCGAGGCCACCTCTCCGGCCGCATGCCCGCCCATGCCGTCGGCCACCACGAAGAGGCGATCCTCCGGCACGACGGCGAAACAGTCTTCGTTCGCGTCGCGCTTTCGGCCGACGTCGGTCACACCACGATAGGTTGTTTTCATCGATGGCCCGCAACGATTCCCCGGGGGAGGATACAGCGCCGCTTCTGCCGCTGTAAAGCGTTCAGTGCCCCGGGCGCCCGCCAGTGCGCTCGTTTCTGCTGTCGACCACCTTCTTGGCGTGGCGGCGGATGACCTCGGAGACGTTCTTGTCCACGGCCAGGATCTTGAGGTCGCGCTGGTTGAGCCGCGACACCATGGTCATGGCGATGGCGGGTGGGGTCTTGGGGTTGGCTGCCAGGGCCGAGATGACGGCGTAGTTCTTGGACCAGTCCCGGTTGCCGGCGATGAGGCGCAGAACCTCCTCGGTGACGCTGCGCATCCGCGCGATCGCCTCGACCTCGTTCTCGGTGAGCTTGGGGCTCTCCATCACCGCTTCCTGCACCGACTTGCTGGGATCTTTGATGAGGATCGTCCGATCTTCGCGCGATCCTTTGAAGGCGAGCTGGATCTTCTCGGCGGTGTTCATCCGCATGATGCGGCGGGTGGCGTTGTCGGCCATCACGTCGTCTGCGGCCGCCTCTTCCCCGGCGGGCGCTTGCGCCTCGACGACGGGCGGGAGCTCGGGCGGGGCGGGGGGCGGCCCGTGGATGGTGGCATGGGCCTGGGGCGGCTCGGGCGCGAAGGCCACAGGACGGTCGATGAAGTGACGGCGGTACTCCTCCACCCGTGAGCGGTGAAGGGGGGTGGCCGACGGGTGTGCGGCGATGCGATCCAGCAGGCGCGGGTTGGCGATCAGGCGCTGCTGGTTCAGCAGGAGCTGGTCCAGGTGGGTGGCGCCGAGGCGGGGGATGAGCGCCTCGAGGGTGACCACGGCGGTCGAGGGGTTCACCAGCAGCGGCTCCACCAGCTCGGGCTTCATGGAAGCGGAGAGCGCGATGTGATGCAGGACCTCGGGGACGGTGGCCGGGTCCGACAGCGCCTCCTTCAGCTCGGGGATCGACAGGGAGCACAGCCGCGACGAGGCTTCCTGGCGCACCGCGTGGTCGGCGTCGCGCTGCAGCGCCACCAGCACGCGCAGCAGCTCGGGGCGCGCCAGGGGGAGCACGCCGCGTGCGGCCGAGAGTCGGATGGCGTGAGGAGCGCGGCCTTCCAGGAGCGCGGAGGCGAGTGGGCTCAGCTCGGCTCGAGCGTCAGGGGCGGCCATCGGGGGACGCCGGTGCCGGTGGTGGAGGGGGAGGAGCCACCTGCACCGCCTCGACCTTCTCGCCCATCGCCCCCAGCAGGGCCGCGGGCTTCCCGTCCACCGAGTACTGCACCGCTCCGGCGTTGTCCGCGCTCAAAAGCACCGGCTCGGCGCACAGCAGCGTACGCGCCTGCCCGGGCCACAGCTCCTGATTGAGCGTTATGCGCGGGCCGCACTCCATCCGCACGCGGGTCACCTCGGTCGCCTGCACCCGGATGACGTGCTCGATGGGGGGGGGCGGGGCAGCTTCGCCCTCGGGGGGGGCGGAGGTGGCGGTCGACGTGGAGCCGTCTCCGGCGGGGTTCTCCGATGTGGTCGTGGTCGTGGGCTGCACGGGCTCCGGGGTCACTCCTTCCGCGCTGGCGATCCCGGGGACCGGCGGTGGATCCGTGCGGGTGGCGCGCGCCATGCGTGCCGACGAGGTCCCTCCGGCGCGCCCTTCGCGCCGCGCTCCGGACAGGCTCATCACCAGCACCACCACGGTCAGCAGCACGATCACCCCGCCGGCTCCCCACCAGAGCGCCGGCGAACCGACCGCCTGCACCCCTTCGGGGCGGTGCGACGGGACGATGTGGCGCCTCTCCGCGGGGATGTCCCGTCCGCGGGCTTCACGGCCACGCGCTTCGCGATCGGCGCCCCCCTTCGGGCGTGGCGCCGTAGGGGTGGGGCGCGATTCGGGGCGGAACACCTCGGCGGCCGGCTGAGCAGCTGCCGCTGTCGGGGCCGCGTGGCGCGCCTCGCGCTGGGAGATCTCGTGCAGGTAGGCGTTGACCATCTCCTCGCCGTCAACGCCGATGAACCGCGCGTACGCGCGGATGAACCCGCGGTTGAAGACGCCGCCCGGCAGGACGTCGTAGTTGTCCTGCTCGAGGGCCTCGAGGAACCGGATGCTGATCTTGGTGGCTTCGGAGATCTCCTTGAGGGAGATATCCCGCAGCTCACGCTCTCTCTTCAGTTCCTCCCCGAAGGAGGCCATGCGTCGGTGTTCTCCAAAGAACTCAGTTTAAGGTCGTCCCGGGGCCTCGCGCCAGCCGGGCGTCACGCGGTTGCCGTTTCCACCTTCAGCCCGAGCCCGCCTTTCTCGATCATCGCCTTCAGCTCGGCTTTGGCCAGGGCATGATGGTACGCCTCGGCCGGCTCGATCAGCTTGCGTTTCACCAGGTCGAAAAGGGCATCGTTGAGCGTCATCATGCCCAGGCTCTTTCCTGTCTGCATGATGGACGGGATCTGGAACGTCTTTCCCTCACGGATGAGGTTGGCCACGGCCGGATTCACCAGCAGCACCTCGTAGGCGGCCACGCGCCCCCCGGTGCGCCGCCGGCACAGGGTCTGGGTGATCACGCCGCGCAGCGACTCCGACAGCATGACACGAACCTGCTCGTGCCGGTCGGTGGGGAACTGATCCACGATCCGCTCCACGGTGGAGGGGGCGCTGTTGGTGTGCAGGGTGCCGAAGACCAGGTGCCCCGTCTCGGCGGTCTCCATGGCGATGGCCATGGTCTCCAGGTCGCGCAGCTCGCCCACCAGGACAATGTCGGGGTCCTCGCGCAGGGCGGCGCGCAGGGCCGCCTTGAAGCTGGCGGTGTGACGGCCCACCTCGCGCTGGTTCACGAGGCACTTACGGTTCTCGTGCACGAACTCGATGGGGTCTTCGATGGTGATGATGTGGGCGTCCCGCGTGCCGTTGATGTGGTCGATCATGGCGGCCAGGGTGGTGGACTTGCCCGAGCCGGTGGGGCCGGTCACCAGCACCAGGCCCTTGTTGAGCGCGCACAAATCCATGACGTGCCTGGAGAGCCCCAGCACCTCCACGTTCGGGATGGCGGCCGGGATGACGCGGAACACGCCCCCCACGCCGTGACGGTCCAGATAGAGGTTGCAGCGGAAGCGCGCGACCTCGGGGATCTCGTACGCGAAGTCGAGGTCGTGGGTCTCCTCGAAGCGAGCGAGCTCCCTGGGAGGGCAGATGCTGTAGACCATGTCGCGCACGCGCTCGGCGGACATCGCCACGTCGGGGCCGGCCTTCTCGATGCGGCCGTCCCTGCGGAACAGGGGAGGGTTTCCCGTGGACAAGTGCAGGTCCGAGCATCGCTCCTCGGTCAGGCGCCGCATCAGCGCGTCCATCTCGCCCCGGATCCCGGTCGAGGGAGCGGCCACGGCGGCCGGGGACGTGGTCGCGGCAGGGCGCGGGGCCGCCGCCTGAGCGGGCGCCTCTTCGATGGCCGAGGGGACGGGGGGCGTCCCATCCGGGGCTGGGGAGATCTCCACGCGCGGCAGCCCGGCCTCGAAGCGCAGCTTTCCCACGAAGGCGCCGAACTGGGTCCTGTGGGTGAAGACGTGCTCGCGGCCGTTGCCGTCCACGGGGACCTTCTTTCCAGGCAGCAGGTCCTTGACCAGGTCGAGCACCTGGGTCGCGTTGAGCGGCTGAGGCGTGAGGGGGCGCGAGGAGCCCGAGGTGACCACGGCCGCCTTCTCGCCGGCCGACAGGGACAGGCGCTCCGCCTTGAGCTGCTGGGCCAGCCTCAGATAGGCGTCGATGGGGCTCATCGGGCGGGTTCCGCGAAACTCAATACACACCTCCGCGTAGGATTCGGTCACCGCCCGGCGGGAATCCGCCTGATGCGGAGCGGAATATGTGGGGACTGATGGGGGAGGTCAAGGTGCTGGATTCCCATGAAGGATGACGAGTTCCGGCAGGCAGGGCACCGGCTGATCGACCTCCTGGCCTCCTACCTGGAGACGATCGAGGACCGGCCGCTGTTTCCCGACGTGAGCCCGCGCAGGCTGAGCGAGCTGTTCGACGAGCCGATGCCCCGGGAAGGGGCGACCCTGGCCGAGGTCCTCCAGCAGGTGGAGGAGAAGCTGATCCCCCACTGCGCCCACGTCGGGCACCCCGGATACATGGGGCTCATCACCCCCAGCCCTCTGCCGGCCGGGGTGCTGGCCGATCTGCTGGCCTCGGGGCTCAACCAGAACGTGGGGGCCTGGACCATCGGTCCCTCGGCGGTGGCGCTGGAGCGACGCACCGTCCGGTGGCTGACCGACCTGGTGGGGTGGGGAGACGGGGCCGGAGGAAACCTCACCAGCGGCGGCATGGCGGCCAACTTCATCGGCCTCAAGGTGGCGCGCGACGCCGTCTCGGGCGACACCGCCCAGCACCGCGGAGTGGAGGGGGCCTGGGCCGCGTACACGTCCGAGGAGCGGCACGTGTCGGTGGACAAGGCGGCCGACTGCATCGGCATCGGCCGCCAGGGGCTTCGGGTCCTCCCCACGGACGAACGCTTCCGGCTGCGGCTCGATGCGCTGGAGCAGGCCATCCGCGAAGACCGGGCCCGCGGCGTGCGTCCGCTGTGCATCGTGGCCATGGGCGGGAGCACCAACACCGGAGCGGTGGACGACCTGGAGGCGCTGCGGCGCATCGCCGATCGCGAGTCGATGTGGCTGCACGTGGACGCCGCGTACGGCGGGGGGATGCTCCTGTCGCACCGCTACCCGGGGCGCCTGGCGGGTCTGCACCTGGCCGACTCGGTGACCATCGACCCGCACAAGTGGTTCTACGCGCCGCTGGACGTGGGCGCGATCCTGGTGAAGGACGAGCGCCGGCTGACCGCCTCGTTCGGGATGAGCCCCGCGTACCTCACCGACGAGATGGACGCCGAAGGAGAGCGCTACAACTACTACGTGCACGGCTTCGAGCAGTCACGCCGGTTCCGGGGGCTGAAGGTATGGATGAGCCTGAAGCGCTATGGGGCGAAGCAGATCGGCGCGTGGGTGGATGCCAACGTGGACCAGGCGCGGCGCCTGTACGAGCTGGCCCATGAGCATCCGAAGTTCGAGCCGGCCGTCGAGCCTCTCATGTCGGCCGTGTGCCTGCGCTACACCGGCGGCCCCGGCGGCCCCGATGAAGACGCTGTTGCCGGACTGCATGCGCGGGTGGCCCGCCGCGTGGAGGAAGGGGGCCGCTTCTGGTTCTCCACCACCGTGCTCAAGGGGAAGACCTGGTTCCGCGTGAACCCGGTCAACTTCCGCACCCGCATGGAGCACATGGACGAGCTGTTCGATCTGCTCGTCAGGGAGTGTGCGAGCCCTGAGCGCCCATCTCGAGGGAGTAGTAGACCTTGACCTCCTGCGTGGTGCCGGCCATCTCACGTTCGCCTTCCGGCTTCAGGATGATCCGGATCGAGTAGTCCCCAAGCTCCTTGAGCTCCAGGTCCTTCTTGAAAGCCGGAGACTCCACCAGAGCTTCGGGGGTCGCCGTGCAGGGCTGCTCCTTCCGTTCGTCGTAGCGGATGCCTGCCGGGCTCGTGTAGACCCGGTCGATCCTCAAGAGACACGTCGTTCCTTCGGTGATCCCCTTCAGGTCACCCTTGACGGTCAGGAGCAGCGGCACCCTGCCGCTGTGCGTCGACACTTGCAGCGAAAGGTCGACCGGTGTCTGGCTGGCGAGGAGCAGCGGAAAGGAGAGCGCGATCAGCAGCGGCGTGTGCATGGGGCACCTCCATGGGCCGGGACGTCGTGTCCCATCATATATCAATGTCCCTGAGCCGGAAAACGCGGCGCGGCGCCCATGCCGGGGTGATAAGATTCCGACATCATGGCATTTACGACCATCGTCGACTCCGCCATCGCCCGTGTGCTGTCGGAGATCGCGGAGACCGCCTCCGAGACGCTGGAACTGCAGGAGGTGTTCGACCGGGTGGCCAATTCCATCCGCGGCCTGATCCCGGCGGACAACATGGGAGTGGTGCGCATCGTGGACGGCAAGTTCGCCATCCTGCACGCCACGACCATCCCGTGCGGCGAGGCGCGGTGCACCGACCCGGCGCCGCTGACCTGGTGGTCCCCGCGGCTGCGCCCGCGCCCCGAGCCGATCCCGCGCCTGGAAGACGCCCACGCGGAGCTGGACCCGGCCTTCACCATCGACGCCGAGATCCTGAGCGCCGGGGTCCGCTCGGCTCTCTGGGAGCCGTTTCAGGCCAACGGCCTCTTCACCGGCGGCGTATGGATGAGCTCCTACACGCCCCGTGCCTTCACCGACGAGCACCAGCGGGTGCTCAAGCCTATCGCCGCCTTGCTGGGCTCCGCCGTGGAGCACTGGCGCATCTGGGATGCCGAGAGGCGGCGGCGCGAGCGGCTGGAGCAGCTGGAGTCGATCCTGGGCGCGATGGCCGAGTCGCTCGACGTGCGCGACGTGTTCGCGCGGATCTCCGAGGCCGTGCGATCCATCCTGCCGCACGACCTGCTGGTGCTGACGAGACGCAACGAGCGCGAGGGCACCGTCAGCCTGGTGGCTTTGGCGGGGACGCCTGACGTGCCGGTCCCCACGGGCCCCGTGCCGCTCACCCCCCACGAGACGGCACAGCGGCAGCTCGACTTCGAGATCCGCCGCAACATCCCCGAGGACGGCGAGCCGGACAGCCCCAAGGAACAGATCGTGAAGTCGCTCGGCATGCGCTCGTCCTTGAGGGTCACCGTGCACACCGAAGCGGGGCAGGGGGACCTGTTCTTCGTGCACCGCGAGGCCGACCGCTTCACCGAGCAGGACGTGGAAGTCGCGCGGCGCCTGGCTGACCGCATCGCGCTCGGCCTTTCACACCAGCGTCTGGCCGAAGAAGCGGGCGTGGCCGCCCGCGAGCGCGAGCGGGCCGAGCGGCTGGAGGCCACGGTGGAGACCCTCACGCGCGAGCTGGAGGCGCGGCATCAGGGGCGCATCATCGGCGTGTCGCGTCCCTGGAAGGAAGTTCTGGCGCACGCGGGGCGCGTGGCCTCGTCGGACACCACCGTGCTCATCACGGGCGAGTCGGGGACCGGCAAGGAGCTGATCGCGCGCCTGGTGCACCACGGCTCCCCGCGCACCGACCGGCCGTTCGTGGCGATCAACTGCGCGGCGCTCCCCGAGCAGCTGCTGGAATCGGAGCTGTTCGGCTACGAGAAGGGGGCCTTCACGGGGGCCGCGGCTCCGCGGGTGGGGCGCATCGAGCAGGCGGCCGGAGGGACCCTCTTCCTGGACGAGATCGGCGAGATGAGCCCGCTGGTGCAGGCCAAGATGCTGCGCGTGCTTCAGGAGCGCGAGTTCCAGCGCCTGGGAGGGTCACGCACGCTGAAGGCAGACGTGCGGGTCATCGCGGCCACCAACCGCGATCTGCAGGCGGCCATCGTGCGCGGACAGTTCCGTGACGACCTGTTCTACCGCTTGAACGTCTTCGCCATCCATCTGCCGCCGCTCCGTGAGCGCACCGACGACATCCTGCCGCTGGCCGAGTCGTTCCTGGACGAGCTGGGGGCGATCATGGGCCGCCCCTCCGCCGGGATCTCCCGCGACGCGCGCGAGTGGCTGATGATGTATCCCTGGCCAGGCAACGCGCGTGAGCTGCGCAACGCCATCGAGCGCGCCATCCTGCTGTGCGACGGCGGCCTGATCACCCGCGAGCACCTTCCCGCCATCGTGGCGCCCGATGCCGCGGGCAACGGGAGCCCGGAGGGTCCGGCCGCTCTGCCCGCCGGCGGCGTGAACCTCGAGGAGGTCGATCGCGCCTACGTCGAGAAGGCGCTGCAACAGGCGCGCGGCAACAAGTCCAAGGCGGCCCGCCTGCTGGGGATCACACGCGCCCAGCTCTACTCGCGCATCGAGAAGTACGGGATCACCTGATCCTGGTCAGCCCGCCCTCCTGCTGCCTGCCAGTCAGCAAACTGTAGAAATCCCGACAACAGCCAGGCCCCTCACCCCGTGTTCCCGCCCGTGCTCCCCTGGCACGAGGCTTGATATGCACATGGGTGAAGGAGATCCAGCAATGAGCCAACGTCATGTCGAGCGTGTGATCGGAAGGCTTGCCACCGACGAGTCGTTCCGGCTGATGTTCCTGGAGGATCCGGCGGCGGCCCTGCGCAAGCTGGCGGCCGATGGAGTGGAGCTCAACGAGTGCGAGCGGCGCGCGGTGCTGGCGATCGATCGCACCACGCTGGTCGGCTTCGCCGAGGCGCTCGATCCCCGCATCCAGAAGACCGATCTGAAGAGATTCATGCCATGAGGGCGCTCCGCGTGTGGCCGATACTGGCCCTGGTGCTGTGCCCGCCACTGCCCGGCGCGGCGCGCGCCGCGGAGCGCCCTCTCACCCTTGCCGAGGCGATCGAGCTGGCCCTGCGCCACAACGACGACATCATCGTGCAGCGTCAGGGGGTGGAGGCCGCCGACGCCGGCATCATCGCCGCCAAGGGCGCGTACGACCCGGTGCTCAACGCCGCGGGCGGATGGCATCGGTCGTCGCCTCCCGTCAACTCGGCGTTCTCGGGAGCGCCCGTAGGATCGCTGTCGCCCACCACCGAGGGGCTGGATGCGTCCGCATCGGTGAGCCAGCTGCTGCCGACCGGAGGCCAGGTGCTGGCGCGCACCTCAGCCTTCCGTGATACGACCAACAACGACTTCACGTTGCTGACTCCGGCCTACTCGACCCAGGTCGGCGTCCAGGTGCGTCAGCCCCTGCTGCGCAATCGGGCCATGGACGAGGCGCGGCTGGAGCTTCGCGTCAGCGCCGCGGAGAGCGGCGTCGCCGGCGCCACGCTGCGACAGGCGGTCAGCGACGCCCTCGCGCAGGTCGAGGAGACCTACTGGCGGCTGGCGGCCGCCCGCCGCGCCGTGACCGTGCAGGAAGAGGCGGTGCGCCTCGCCGAGGAGCAGCTGGAGCAGACGCGCGTGCGCATCGAGATGGGGGTCGCCCCCGACACGGAGATATCGCAGCCCCGCGCCGAGCTGGAGCGGCGCCGCGGGGACCTTCTGGCCACCCGCGAGGCGGCGTCCCGGGTTCAGAACGCGCTCAAGCTGCTCATCCTCGACGATCCGGGAGAGGATCCCGGCCAGGCCGGCGGCTCCTTCTGGTCGGACGACCTTGTCCCGGCTGATCCGCCGGACGTCACGGTGCAGGTCGTGGACATCGCAGAGTCCCTGCGCCAGGCGCTGGAGCTGCGCCCCGAGGTGGCGGCGGCGAAGGCGACGGTGCAGATGCGCCAGGCCGAATCGGAGTTCGCGCGCGACGGCGTGAAGCCGGCGCTCGACGCCGTGCTCTCCTACGACCGGTTCGGGCTGGCGGGTGACGTGAACGAGGGAGCCATCCCTGTTCCCGGAATCAATGATCCGTCGGGAGACCTGGAAGGAGGATGGGGCCGGTCGTACGCCTTCATCGGCGACGGCGACTTCGAGGACGCCCGCGCCCAGGTGGTGTTCGGCCTCCCCCTGGGTAACCGCACGGCCAAGGCCACCGCGGTCCAGGCGGTCAGCGCCCAGCGTCAGGCCGAGGCCGAGCTCGCCCGCACGCGCAAGAACGTGCGGGCCGACGTCCTGGACTCCGCGTCCTCGCTGCAGACCGCGGGCCAGCGCATCGAGGCGGCCCGCGCGGCGCGGCAGGCGGCCGAGGTGCAGCTGTCCGCCGAGCAGGATCGCTACGACAACGGCCTGTCGACCAACTTCCTGGTGCTCACGCGCCAGAACGACCTGTCGAGCGCGCGGCTCGACGAGATCAACGCGGTGACCGACTACCTGCGGGCGCGCGCGGAGCTGGCGCGCGCGACGGGAACCCTTCTCGAGGCACGGCACATTCAGGTGGAGGACTGAACATGGCAAGGCGGATGATCATCATGCTCGTGACCGTGGCGGCGGTCCTGTCCGGCCTGGCCGCGGTGAAGTACTTCCAGGTGCAGGCCGCCATCGCGCAGGCCGCGTCCTTCCAGCCGCCGCCCGAGGCGGTCACGACGGCCGTGGTGCGCGAGCAGGGGTGGCCCGCTTCGCTCGCCGCCATCGGCACCGTCACGCCCGTTCAGGGAGTGACGGTGAGCGCCGACACCCCCGGGATCGTCTCGCGCATCGCGTTCGAGTCGGGCCGGGCGGTGAAGAAGGGGGAGATCCTGGTCGAGCTGGACACACGCCAGGAGCGCGCGCAGCTCGCCTCGGCGCAGGCGCGCCGCGATCTGGCGGCGTCCAACCTGGTGCGTATGGAGGGGCTCATCAAGAAAGGGGTCACCTCCCACGCCGAGTTCGACTCGGTGCGCGCCGAGGACCGCCAGGCCGAGGCCAGCGTCCATGAGATCCGCGCCACCATCGAGCGCAAGACCATCCAGGCCCCCTTCTCGGGGGTGCTGGGGATCCGCCAGGTGAACGTGGGGCAGTACCTGGAGAGCGGCGCGCCCATCGTGCCGCTGCAGTCGGTGGATCCGATCCACGTGAACTTCTCCGTCCCTCAGCAGGATGCCGGGCGCCTGAGCGCCGGCATGACGGTGCGGATCTCGTTCGAGCAGATGCCTGGCGGGACTCCGCTGGATGGGAAGGTCACCGCCGTGAACACGGTGGTGGACGAAGCCACCCGCAACATCCAGGTGCAGGCCACGCTGGGCAACAAGGAAGGACTGCTGCGACCCGGGATGTTCGTGCAGGTCGAAGCCGTGCTGAGCCAGACAGACCCGGTCCTCGCCCTGCCGGCCACCGCCATCAGCTACGCGCCGTACGGCGACTCGGTGTTCGTGGTGGAAGAGCTGACCGCCCCGGACGGCTCGACGTACCGTGGCGTGCAGCAGCGCTTCGTGAAGGTGGGGCCCGCTCGCGGGGACCTTGTGGCCATCGTCTCGGGGCTCGAGGCGGGGCAGGAGGTGGTGACCTCGGGGGTCTTCAAGCTGCGCAGCGGCGTGGCCGTGCAGGTGAACAACGACGTGGAGCCGGGCCAGGACCCGACCCCCAGGCCGCAGGACAGCTGACATGAAAATCACCGATCTGTTCATCCGCCGGCCGGTGCTGGCGATGGTCGTGAACCTGGTGATCATCATCGCCGGGCTGCAGGCCATCGGCTCGCTCAGCGTCCGCCAGTACCCGCGCAGCGACATCGCCATCATCCGCGTGAGCACCGCCTACGTCGGGGCCAACGCCGACCTGGTGCGCGGCTTCGTGACCACGCCGCTGGAGCGCGTCATCGCCAGCGCCGACGGCATCGACTACATCGAGTCGGCCAGCGCGCAGGGGCTGAGCACCATCACCATCCACCTCAAGCTCAACTACGACACCAACGCGGCGCTCACCCAGATCCAGGCCAAGGTGGCCCAGGTGCGCAACGACCTGCCCCCCGAGGCCGAGGCTCCGGAGATCGAGATGGAAACGGCGGACAACCAGTTCGCCTCCATGTACATCGGCTTCGCCAGCGACGAGCTGGACCAGAACCAGATCAGCGACTACATGACCCGCGTCGTGCAGCCGCGCCTGAGCGCGGTCAGCGGCGTGCAGCGCGCCGACATCCTGGGGGACCGCACCTTCGCCATGCGCATCTGGCTCAAGCCGGACCGGATGGCGGCGCTGGGGATCTCCCCCTCGACGGTGAGCGACGCCCTGGCCCACAACAACTACCTGGCGGCCCTGGGGAAGACCAAGGGGTCGATGGTCTCGGTGAACCTGGTGGCCAACACCGACCTGCGCACGCCGCAGGAGTTCCGCGACCTGGTGGTCAAGCAGGACCAGGGGGTCATCGTGCGCCTGGGCGAGATCGCCGACGTCGTGCTGGGGGCGGAGAACTACGAGGAGGACGTCCGCTTCAACGGCCAGACCGCCATCTTCATGGGGATCTGGGTGCTTCCCACCGCCAACACACTGGACGTGATCGGGCAGGTGCGCAAGGCGATGCCGGGTATTCAAGCCCAGCTTCCGGCGGGCATGTCGGGCAGGATCGTCTATGACTCCACGACCTACATCCAGAACGCCCTGCGCGAGGTGCTCATAACGCTGGGCGAGACGCTGCTGATCGTCATGGTGGTCATCTTCCTGTTCCTCGGGTCGTTCCGGTCGGTGCTGATCCCGGTGGTGGCCATCCCCATCTCGCTCATCGGGGCGGTCTTCCTGATGCTGGCGGCCGGCTTCACCATCAACCTGCTCACGCTGCTGGCCATCGTGCTGTCGGTGGGGCTGGTGGTGGACGACGCCATCGTGGTGGTGGAGAACGTCCAGCGCCACATCCAGAAGGGAGAGGCTCCCATGCGCGCCGCGGTGATGGCCGCGCGCGAGCTGGTGGGCCCCATCATCGCCATGACCATCACCCTGGCGGCCGTGTACGCGCCCATCGGCATCCAGGGAGGGCTCACCGGGTCGCTGTTCCGCGAGTTCGCGTTCACGCTGGCGGGAGCGGTGATCATCTCGGGCGTGGTGGCCCTGACCCTGTCGCCCATGATGGGCTCGCGCCTGCTGAAGTCCGGAGAGACCGAGCGGGGCTTCGCCGGACTGGTGAGCCGCAGCTTCGAGGCGGTGCGCCGCCTGTACACCCGCATGCTGGCGGCCACGCTGGCGTCGCGCCCGGTGGTGCTGGCCCTGTGGCTGATCGTGGCGCTGCTGATCGTGCCGTTCTTCCTCTTCTCGCAGCAGGAGCTGGCCCCCAACGAGGATCAGGGGGTCGTGTTCGGCGTGGTGCAGGCCTCGGCCAACTCCACGCTCGATCAGACGCAGCTCTACACGAAGGTGGTGAACGAAGGCTTCGAGTCGTTCCCCGAGACCGACAGCACCTTCCAGATCACCTCGCCCACCGGAGGCTTCAGCGGCATGGTGCTGAAGCCGTGGAGCGAGAGGGAGAAGACGGCGGAGATGCTGCAGCTGGAAGCCGGGACCGTGATGTCGAAGATACCCGGCGTGCGGGTCATCCCCCTGGTCCCCCCGGCGCTGCCGGGCGGCGGCAACTTCCCCGTCGACCTGGTGATAGCCTCCACCGCCGAGCCCGAGCAGCTCTACGAGCTGGCCGGGACGCTGGTGCAGAAGGCGTTCGCCAGCGGGCTGTTCATATTCGCCGACGCCGATCTCAAGTACGACCAGCCGCAGGCCGAGGTGGTGTTCGATCGGGACAAGCTTCGCTCGCAGGGCGTGGACCTGAGCCAGGCGGGGAGGGACCTGTCCGTCATGCTGGGCGGAGACTACGTGAACCGCTTCAGCATCCAGGGACGCAGCTACAAGGTCATCCCGCAGGTCCAGCGGGCCGGTCGGCTCACCCCCGATCAGCTCGAGGACATCTACGTGACCGGGCGCGACGGGAAGCTGGTGCCGCTGTCCACCTTCGCCACGCTGAGCACCAGCACCGAGCCGCGCCAGCTGCTGCGCTTCCAGCAGCTCAACGCCGTGCGCATCCAGGGGGTCATTCCGCCCAACGTCTCGCTCGACCAGGCGCTGAGCTTTCTGGAGGACCAGGCGGCCGCCATCCTGCCGCAGGGATTCACCATCGATCATGCGGGCGAGTCACGCCAGCTGCGCACCGAATCGGGCCGCTTCCTGGCGACGTTCCTGCTGTCGGGGATCCTGATCTACCTGGTGCTCGCGGCGCAGTTCGAGAGCTTCCGTGACCCGTTCATCATCCTGGCCGGGTCGGTGCCGCTGGCCCTGTCGGGGGCGCTGCTCTTCTCGTTCCTGGGCTTCACCACGCTGAACATCTACAGCCAGGTGGGCCTGGTGACCCTGGTGGGGCTGATCTCCAAGAACGGCATCCTGATCGTGGAGTTCGCCAACCACCTGCAGGAGCAGGGCCGCGACAAGCTGCAGGCCGTCATCGAGGCGGCCTCCACCCGACTGCGTCCCGTGCTCATGACCACCGCGGCCACCGTGATGGGGCACATGCCCCTGGTGTTCGCGCACGGCCCTGGAGCGGGCGCCCGCAACAGCATCGGCATGGTGCTGGTGACCGGCATGATCATCGGCACGGCGTTCACGCTGTTCGTGGTGCCGGCGATCTACACGGTGGTGGCGCGCCGGAGGGTGGCGGGGGCCACCGAGGCCGACCGGGCGGTGGCCGGCCCATCGACCGAGCAGAGCGCGGCGATGGCCTGAGGCGATTCTTCCAGGAACCGGCGCCCGGTTTTTCCCAATAGATACAGTAATGGACCGACCGATCGGAAGCGTCCCGCCGCACGCTTCCGGGGGGGAGGGATGCCGGAGCGGGGGTGGAGGAGCGAGGCGGAGGCCTTTCTGGAGGGGGATCCGCGGACGGTCTCTGCCGTGCGGAGCGTCGTAGAGGCCGTAGTGGCAGGGTTCTCCTTCACCAGCCACGAGCGGGCGGATATCGTGCAGGAGGCGCTCGGCAGGCTGGTCGACTCCATCCGGTCCGGACGCTACAGGGGCGAGGCGGCCCTCACGACCTTCGGCTACAGCGTGGCCCGCTTCACCTGCATCGAGCACGAACGCGACGCCAAGGCCCGCGCGGCGGGCGGCCTCGAGGCGGTCGTGTGCACCTCGGCCGGCCCCGAAGAGACCCTCCTCCGCGCGGAAGAGCACGACCGCAACCTGACCGCCCTGTCCAGGCTCCCTCCGCAGGCGCGGGAGCTGCTTCACCTGATATTCATCGAACGGCTATCCTATAAAGACGTCGGCCGGCGCCTCGGGCTATCGGAATCGGCCGTCAAGTCCCGCGTCCATCGGTGCCGGCTGATGCTGCGGGACCTGGCGAATCGGGGGGAAGCCTTCGAGCAAAGGTGACACGTCCGCCGCCGTGCCCTTTGATGAATGATCCGGACCACTCCCGCCGCCTCCTCTGGTACGCGGCCGACAACCTCGGCCCCGAGGAAGCGCGCGAGCTGAAGGCCCACCTCGACGCCTGTCCGGACTGCCGCGCGCAGGTCCGATTCGCCCGATCGCTGGGAAAGAGCTTGAAACGCCCGCCCGGCAAGCCAGGAAAACCCTGACGCGAAGTCGCGCAACCATCTCCTTCCTCCCTCACTAACTCAGCAGACACAGGTCCCATTCGCGCGTGGCGTATTCGGAGGAGGCGCGGAGAGGGACCCCCTTGAGAAGGAGGAGTCATGTCCGGAAGGATCGCACGGCTCGTGGTGATGGCGGCCGCCTGCGCACTGGTGGCCTCGATCCCGGCGCAGGCGGAGCCGGTGTGCAACGGGACGCTCGTGGTGGCCGCCGCGGAAACGATGGTGACCGGCTCGATCTGCAACGGGAGCTACACCACGACGCAGACATCCAACAACGTGCGCGAGTGCCTGCAGGAAGCGCTGTCGGGTGGCATCGCGAAGCTGAGCCACACGTGGCGATTCGACAATGTCCCCGCAGGGACCATCTCCCTGATCTACGAAGGGAACCGGCCCAACAACGCGGATGGGGACAACTTCAAGTTCTCGGGCCACTATTACACCGAAGAGGGGCCGTATTTCATCCTGATGCCGGGGGCCATCATCAACAGCCCGCTCGAGCTGCAGGGCGGATTCCAGCACTTCACGAACTGGGACTTGCCGTACCAGACCTCGTTCTACATCAACATCCGCGACACCGCGGGGGGGACCAACCTCGATACGGTGAACATCGACTACCTGGCGGTCTGCTCGGAGTCGGAGTTGCTCGAGTAGTCAGAGCCGGTAGGGATCAAGGCCGGCGGTCGGGGCCGATGCCCCCGATCGCCGGCCGTCTCAGGGCGCGTCGCAGGTGTCCCCGGTGCCGTCGCCGTCCGTGTCGACCTGGCTGGGATTGCGGAACGCGGGGCAGTTGTCGTACAGGTCGTCTACGCCGTCGCCGTCCGTGTCGTTCTCGGCGCGCGGGCAGGTGAAGGGCTGGGCGATGGGCACCCCCGAGGAATTCCTCCCCAGGACGCTCTCCAGTGACTGGCCGCAGCGCGACGACACGACGTAGTAGAGGACCGTCTGCTGGCGCGGCACCGCGGTGTCCGACGCCATCAGCGCGTCCAGGCCGCCGGCCAGGCATTCCTGGTCGTACGAGAAGGTGAGGCCGGTCGTCTTGTAGCCGCGGTACACGTTGTAGAAGGAGACCCCCGGCACCGCGCTCCAGGCCAGCCCGGTGACCGGGCCGGCCTGAGAGGCGGTCAGCGTGTTGCCCACTTCGGGGGGCGGCGGGTTGGCCAGGTCGAGCGGCGCGCAGTCGCAAAGGTTTCCGATGCCGTCGTCGTCCGTGTCGCACTGCTCGTCGGGGGTCCCCGGGACGGCGTCGCAGTCCGACGGCGGATTGAAGGCGTCGGGACAGTTGTCCGCGCAGTCGCCCACCCCGTCCAGATCGCTGTCGCGCGCCTCGTCGACCGCGCCATCGCAGTCGTCGTCGGCGCCGTTGCACAGCTCGGGCCCGGGGCCGGCATCGCGCAGGCACACCAGGCCGCCGCCCATGCAGGTCATGGTCCCGTCGTTGCACATGCCGATCTGGCCGGTGGTGCAGGTGGCGCCGCTCTCGGGGTGCCCTTCGTCCACCAGGCCGTTGCAGTTCTCGTCCAGCCCGTTGCACAGCTCGGGCACCGCGGCGAGCGAGTCGTCCTTCACACCGTCACAGTCGTCGTCGATGTCGTTGCACACCTCGGACGCCTGCGGCCGGATGGCGGGATTGGCGTCGTTGCACTCTCCGCACAGGTCGCCAGGCAGCGGCAGGCATCCCGCCGTGCACACCGCCGCGCTGTCGTTGTCGGCGTCGGTGCAGGCCGCCACGACCTGCGTCATCACGGTCGCGCTGTTGTTGGCCGCCGCGCCGTCGAACGCCTCTGACGAGACCGTGACCGTGTTGCTCACCGCGGCAGCCACCTGCGTGGGAGTGACGTCGATCTCGATGACCACGGGGGCGCCCGTCGCGACGGTTCCCAGCTGGCACGTGACCGTTCCCGACGCGTGCAGGCAGCTGCCAGCCGTGGTGCTCGCGGCGGCGAAGCTCACGCCGGCCGGCAGCACGTCGGTCACGATGGTGCCGGTCGCGGGGTCGGGGCCCACGCTGGTGACGGTGGCCGTGTAGCGCAGGCTCCCGCCCACGGGAACCGGATCGGGCGAGTCGGTCAGGGCGATCCCCAGATCCGCGGTGAGGACCGGGCCGACGCTGAGCACAACCGACGTGGGGCCGTAGGTGACATGCCACCCGAGGCCTCCGCCCAGCGGCGGCGCGTCGAGGGCCGCGAAGGTCCCGGTGCGGGAGGCCATCGTCATGATGGAGAACGTGTCGCCGTTGGCGGGGACGAAAGGCGGGATGACCGAGACATGGAGCGTGCCGTCGAGCGTGGCCGCTGCGGTTCCGGTCAGGGCGAGCCGGTCGTGCTGCGTGCCGGGGGTCAGGCCGGCCACCTCCACCTCGAGCACGCCCGCGGCTGCCTGCGTGTAGTTGCCCGCGATGGTCAGGGTGCCGGGGCCGGGCGTGGCGGAGCCGGGGCCCGCGGTGCCGGCGCTCACGACGTTCCCCGTGGCGGTGCCGGTCCCCTCGAAGCGCCCCGCCTGGATGCTCGCGCCCGCGGAGAGCTGGATGGCGCCCGGAGCGAGCCGCGTGCTGCCGGCCGTCTGTGTGTAGGCCTGGCTGAGCTGCAGTGTGCCGGACTGTGCCTCCACCACCCCCGCATTGGTGAGCAGGGGACCGATGCTCGTCAAGCCGCCGCTCGCCGCCTTGCGCAGGATGCCGCTGCCGAGCACGGCGATGGTGGGAGACGGCGCGCCGGACGAGGTGATGTCTGCGTCGGTCTGCATCAGCCAGGTGCCGGCGATGGAGAGGCTCGCCTGCGCCGTCAGATCGAGATTGGCGGTCCCCGTCCATGTGGCGTCGTTCACCTGCACCGCTCGCTGGCTCAGGAACCTGTTGGACGAACCCGAGAATGACAGGGGCCCCTGCACATCGAGCCCGCCCGCACCCGAGATCGTGCCGCCCGACCAGGTCATGTTGCCCGTCACCGTCACGCCGTCGGTCCCCGTGAGGGTCCCCGCCGTCAGCGCAAACGACGGAAGAACGATCGCCTCGCCGCTGCCGAGCGCCAGAGACCCACCCTCGATCGTCAGCACACCCAGCGAGGTCACCGTGGCGGCCGGCACGACGCTCACCGTCGCGCCCGAGACGGTGGTCTGCCCGGTGACGGCACAGGAGCCCTGCATCGTGACGGTGCCGGCGTCGAACCTCACCGTGCTCCCCGAGAGGCTCGACGTCGCGGACAGCGCGTGCGTGCCGCCGCCGAAGTCGAGGGTCGCTCCTGCTCCGATGGTCAGGCTGCCGGCGTGAGTGCCGTCACGCGTGAACGTCAGGGTGCCGCTCTGCACCGCCACGTTTCCCGCGCCGGTGTAGGGGACCCCGAGGGACGTGATCCCTGGACCTGCCGACTTCTTCAACAATCCCGCGTTCACGAACATCGGCGCGGAGGGCAGGCCGTCGCTGATCCCATGGTCGGACTGGAAGTCCCACGTTCCGTTGCTCTGGATGATGGCCCCAACCCCCATGGTCATGGTGTTGGTGCTGGTCCAGGTGGTGTCCACGAGGGTAAGCGTCCGCTGGTTCAGGGTCTTTGACGTTGAGCCAGATATCGAGAGCAGCCCCTGCACGGCGAAGGGACCGGTCCCCGAGATCGTTCCTCCCGACCACGTCATCGCTCCGGTCACCGTGACGCCGTCGGATCCGGTCATCGTCCCCCCCGACTGGGCCACGGACGGCACCACGATCGGGCCGCCGCTGTCGAGCGTCAACGTGCCGGCGGAAAGGGTCAGGGCGCCCATCGCGGTCACGGTGGAGGAGGAGGTGAAGGTCGCCACCGAGCTGACGATGGTCTGCCCGGTCACGTCGTAGGTGCCACCCACCGTCACCGTGCCGGCCGTGAACCGGACGGTTCCCCCCGTGGACGAGATGCCGGACGACGCCGCCAGCACGTGTGTGCCGCCTCCGAACGTGAGGCCGGACGCCGGGGCCACCGAGAGGCTTCCCGCGTGCGTGCCGTCGCGCGTGAAGCTCAAGGTCCCGGTCTGCAGCTGCACGTTCCCCGTGCCCGTGTAGGGGACCCCGAAGGTGGTGAGTCCCGCGTCCGCGGTCTTTCGCAGCAGGCCCGCGTTCACGAACATCGGCGCGGGGGCCGTGCCGTCGCTGAGGCCCGCATCGGTCTGGAAATCCCATGTCCCGTTGCTCTGGATGATGGCGCCGATCCCCATGGTCAGCAGGTTGGTGCTGGTCCAGGTGGTGTCGCCGAGCGTGAGCGTCCGCTGGTTCAGCGTCTTGGACGTGGAGCCGGATATCGTCAGCAGGCCGTTGACCGTGAACCCGCCGGTCCCCGCGATCGTGCCCCCTTGCCAGCTCATGGCCCCGGTCACGGTCAGGTCGTCGGCGCCCGTGATGGTGCCCGAGAGGTACGTCAGCGCAGGGACGGCGATGGGTTCTCCGCTGTTGAGAATGAGGGTGCCTCCGTTGACCGTCAGCGTGCCCAGCCCCGCTACCGTGGCGGATGGGTTGACGGTCACCGTCGCCGAGGTGATCGACGTCTGCGCGAGAGCGCCGAGCGTGCCATCCACGCTGGCCGTCGATCCGGTGAACGTAACCCTGTCTCCCGAGACGCTCGACGTGGCGGCGAAGGTGTGCGTGCCGCCGCCGAACGAGAGTGTGGCTCCGGGTGAGGATGTCAGGGCGCCGGAGTGGGTCGCGTTGCGCGTGAAGTTGAGGGTCCCTACCTGGACCTCCACGCCGCCCGTTGCCGTGTACGGCACCCCCATGTTCGTGCTGCCTGTTCCGACCGATTTGCGCAGGGTGCCGGCGTTGACGAACGAAGGCGCGGGGGCCACGCCGTCGCCGAGCCCAGCGTCCGACCGGAAGTCCCATGTGCCGTTGCTCTGGATGACGGCGCCGATCCCCATGGTCAGCGTGTTCGTGCTGGTCCAGGTGGTGTTGCCGAGCGTGAGCGTCCGCTGGTTCAGCGTCTTGGACGTGCTGCCCGATATCGTCAGCAGGCCGTTGACGGTGAACGGTCCTGTCCCAGCGATTGTGCCGCCCTGCCAGCTTATCGCTCCGCTCACCGTGATGGAGTCGCCACCGGTCAAGGTGCCGGATGACAGGGTGAGAGACGGCAGAACGACGGCTTCGCCGCTGTTGAGAGACAGCGTGCCGGTGGTGATGGTCAGCGCGCTCAGTCCGGTCAGCGTGGCCGCGGCGTTGACGGTCGCCGTGCCCGACACGGTGGTCTGCGTCGTGACCGCCAGCGAGCCGTCGACCGTCGTGGTACCGGTGCCGAAGACGACACGATCGGCTGCGACGCTCGAGGTGGAGGTCAGGGTCTGGGTGCCGCCGGCGAACGAGACGGTGGCCCCCGGAGAGGTGGTGATGGTGCCGGAGTGGGTTGCGCTGCGCGTGAAGGAGAGGGTCCCCACCTGCACGTCCACCGCGCCGGTCCCGGTGCAGGGGACACCCACCGGCGTGGTCCCCGAGCCGGCCGACTTCTTCAGTGTCCCCGCGTTGATGAAGGAGGGGGCCGGGGCCACACCGTCGCTCAGCCCGAGGTCGGTGCGGAAGTCCCACGTTCCATTGCTCTGGATGACGGCGCCGATTCCCATGGTCACCGTCGTCATGGTGGTCCAGATGGTGTCGCCCACGGTCAGGGTGCGCTGGTTGAGCGTCTTGATGGTTGTGCCGCTGATGGTGAGCGTTCCGTTCACCATCAGGCCGCCGCTCCCCGAGAGGGTGCCGCCCGACCATCCGGCGTTGCCTGTGACGGTGAACAGGTCGGAGCCGCCGAGCGTGCCGCTCGAGAGCGTGAGCGAAGGGACCGAGATCGGCTCGCCGCTGCCGAGGTTCAAAGTTCCGCTCAGGATCGTCAGAGGGCCCAGGCTGGTGATGGTGGCTGCCGCGTTGACGTTCACCACGGCGCTGCCCGTGACGGTGGTCAGGCCGGTCACGTCGTACGACCCTTCCACGGCCACCGTGCCCGAGAAGGTGACCCGGTCGCCCGTGACGCTGGAGGTGGAGGTCAGCGTGTGCACGCCGGTGCCGAAGGTCAGTGTCGCCCCCGGCGAGATCGACAGCCCGGCGGTGTAGGTCCCGCCGCCGGTCAGGCTCAGGGTGCCCGTCTGCACGGAGATGGATCCGGGCCCCGTGCAAGGGAGATCCATCGTGGTGGTTCCGGTCCCCGAAGACTTGCGGAGGGTTCCGGAGTTGATGAAGGAAGGGGCGGCGCCTGTACCGGCGGAGAGCCCGAGGTTGCTCTGGAAGTCCCAGATCCCGTTGCTCTGGATCGTCGCCCCGTTCGAGACGGTGACCCCCACGGTGCTGGTGAAGGTGGTGGCGCCGACCGTCAACGGCTTCTGGGAGAGGGTCTTCGTCGAGCTTCCCCCGATGGAGAACGGTCCCTGCACGATGAGCGCCCCCGTGCCGGAGAGGGTCCCGCCATTCCAGTTGAAGGGGCCGTCGACCTGAAGCTGGCCCGCCCCGGTCAGTGTGCCCGCGATCATCGTGATGACGGCGGTCGGGCCCGCCGTGCTGGCAGCGTCGAGAGTCAGCGTATTGTTGATGAGGAGCGTCTGCGTGCCGGCGGTGCCGCCCAGGGTCAGGGTGTTGACCGTGGAAACTACGTTCAAGGTGACGGTGTAGGTGCCGTCAGGCGTGATGAGGACATCGTCGCCCGATGCCGGCGCGCCCGGCGGCGACCAGTTGCCTCCGTCGCCCCAGTTTCCGCTGGCCGGAGCGGCCCAGGTCTTGGTGGCGGCCATGGCGGCTGGGGCGCAGGCGAAAGCAGCCAACCCGAGGAGAACGCCGGCGAACAGGGATCGACCGAGGCGCGCGGAGAGGCGGGGCGGGCGCATCCCCTATTATCCGCCTGTCCGCGCGCAATGACGATGAAAAACTACATGCCCGGGGCGGCGGCTTCCTGCCCGTAGGCGGCCTTGAGCTTCGCTTCCTGCTCGTTCGAGAGGTTGCTCGCGATCAGCTCCAGGCGGGGCAGGTTCTTCTTCATCTCTTCGAGGACGCGGTCCACGACGGCTCCGCTGGTCAGCAGGAAGAGGGCCGACGTGCCCTCCTTCACCTTGGTCCGCACGTCCTTGATGAACCGATCGTCGATGCCGTAGTCGGCGAAGTGGCCGCTGAGCCCTCCCATCACCGCCCCGACCGCCATGCCCAGCAGGGGCACGAAGAACAGCAGGCCGAACAGCATCCCCCAGAACGCGCCGTCGAGCGCGCCCTTGGCCTTGAGGTTCGTCTGCTGGCGGGTGTGAGGCTTTCTGGCCCCCTCGGGCCACGACACGACGGCCGCGTCGTGCACCTGAATGAGGTTCTGCTTCATCAGGTTCTGCATGAGCGTGAGGCCTTTGTCGGCGCCATCCGGGGTTTCGAACTTGAAGACGGTCAACGTCGCCATCGTCTCCTCCTTTCGTTCAAGAGGTGTCTACGCGGAGTTGGCCTGAGCCGGGAGCTTCACTGGACGACGTAACGAAGCGTGCACTGACGAGGAGCCCGAATCCTATCACACGTAAGCTGAATGCGTGGCTCCCTCATGGTGAAGGCGCGGGTATTGCGGCTAGCCTGATTTTCAGAGGCTTCCGCCCGCTGAGGCACTCGAGCAGCCTGAATCGGAAAGGAAGGGACCATGTACGAAGCCACGTTGCCCCACGCTCCCCAGGAATCTCAGCCCCTGATGAAAAGACTGCTCGACACCGTCGAGCGGGTGGGAAACAAGGTCCCGCATCCGGTGGTGATCTTCGTGATGCTGATGGGACTCGTCATCCTGTTCTCCCACATCTTCTACATGATGGGGGCGAGCGTCACCTACGAGACCATCAACCCGGACACCGACGCCGTGGAGATGGTCACCACCTCGGCCCAGAGCCTGCTCACCGCGGATGGAATCAGCTTCATGTACTCCCAGGTGGTCGCGAACTTCATGAGCTTCACCGCGGTGGGCGTGATCATCGTGGCCATGCTGGGCGTGGGCGTGGCCGAGGCGGCCGGCCTGATCGGCGCCATGATCCGCAAGCTCGTGCAGGTGGCGTCCCCGGCGTCACTCACCTACATCCTGGTGTTCGTCGGGATCCTGTCCAGCATCGCCGCCGACGCCGGGTACCTGGTCCTGATCCCGCTGGCTGCGGCCGCCTTCCTCAGCGTGGGCCGGCATCCCCTGGTGGGGCTGGCTGCATCCTTCGCGGGCGTGGCCGCCGTCTTCAGCGTCAACATCTTCGTCAAGCCTCTGGACGGCATCCTGGTCGGCATCACCAACGACGCCATCCATCTGATGAATCCCGGCCTGTCGATCGACCTGATGTCCAATTTCTGGTTCTCCCTCGCTTCGGTCGTGCTGCTCACCGTGGTGGTCTCGCTGATCACCGACAAGATCATCGAGCCTCGCCTGGGCCCGTACACCGAGGGCGGCGCGGCCGTTCCCCAGAAGAAGGGACTGTCCGCCGAGGAGTCGCGCGGGCTGAGGTTCGCGATGTGGGCGACCGTGGGGGTGCTGGCCTTCTTCGCCCTGCTCAGCCTGCCTCCGGGAGCGCCTCTGCGCAATCACGAGACCGGCGCGCTGATCGGTGACTCGCCCTTCATGAACGGGCTGATCGTCTTCATCGCGGTGGTGTTCCTGGTGGCCGGAGCGGCTTACGGGATAGGGGCGGGAACCATGAGGGGCACCGTCAAGATCGTGGGAGCCATGGAAAAGGCGATCGCCGGGCTGGGCGGCCTGCTCCTGCTGCTGTTCGTCATCAGCCAGTTCCTGGCCTGGTTCACCTACAGCAACATGGCCACGCTGGCGGCCGTGAAGATGGGCGATGTCCTGGAGGCGGCGGGGCTCGGCGCGCTTCCGCTGCTGATTGGCTTCGTCGTGGTGGTGGGCGTGCTCGACCTGATCATGACGGGCGCGATACCGAAGTGGGCCATCTTCGCCCCGGTCTTCGTGCCGCTGCTGATGCGGCTGGGTGTCGAGCCCGAGGCCGTGCTGGCCGCGTACCGGGTCGGCGACTCGCCCTTCAACGCCGTCTCTCCCATGAACGCGTACTTCGCGTTGATCGTCTCGTTCGCGGCGAAGTATCAGAAGGACGCCGGGGTGGGGACGGTGATCGCCCTGATGCTGCCGTACGTGATCGCGCTCTTCATCATCTGGCCTCTGCTGCTGGGGGCCTGGCACGTGCTGGGGTTCCCATGGGGGCTGTGACAGCTGACTGACTCGTCCGTGGAGCCTCCGCCGTCGACGACGGGGGCTCCGTCTGAAACCGTGGAGGCCTCCTCCACGCCACCACCTGGAGAGAAAGACCGATGGCAACTGCACAGAAAGAAGTGAAGCGCACGGCGCCTCAGGGAAAGATTGCTCTGGCCGAGATCGCTCCTATCCCTTCCCTCGAGCGGTACGCCGAGGTCGCCATCGAGGTCGACAAGGCCGTTCCCCAGGACGCGGACTGCGTCGCGGTTCCGGTCGGGATCGACGGCGAGGTGCCCCCTCAGATCGACCTGGACCGGGACACGCTCGCGGCGTCCGGATTCGAGGGGAGCGTAGGTCAGGTCCTGGTGCTGCCCCGGCGCGACGCTCCCACCATCGTCGCGGTGGGCATCGGCAGCAGGAAGGAAGTCGACGCGGCGAAGCTGCGTGACGCGGCCGCGGCGTTCTCCCGCGCGGCGCGCCGGCATGCCCACCTGGCCTGGATGCTCCCGGACGCATCGACCCCGCCGGCCGAACAGGCCGCGCAGGCGATCGTGGAAGGGGTGCTGCTGGCCAGCTACCGCTTCGACGCCCTGAAGGAAGAGATCGTCGGGCGCGAGCTGTCGCGGCTGACGCTGGTCGGCGCGCCCGACAAGCAGGCGGCCCTGAAGAAGGGGGCCGACCGCGGCCGCATCTTCGCCACCGCCGCCATGGTGGTGCGCGATCTGGCCGACGCGCCTCCGGCCTACCTGACGGCCAGCCGGCAGGCCGACGTCGCCAAGGATCTGGCGCGCGAGCGCGGCCTCACCATCGAGGTGTTCGACCAGGACGCGCTCCTGGAGCTGGGGTGCGGAGGCATCCTGGGCGTCAACGCCGGCAGCGTCGAGCCGGCGCGGATGATCCGGATCCGGTACAAGCCCAAGTCGGCCGGCGGCAAGGGCCGCAAGGACGCCGGTCATCTGATCCTGGTCGGCAAGGGGATCATGTACGACTCGGGCGGGATCAGCCTGAAGCCGGGTGACGCCAGTCACGCCACCATGAAGCAGGACATGTCCGGCGCGGCCGCCGTGCTGGGAGCCATGTGCGCGCTGTCGGAGCTGGAGTGCCCGACGGCGGTCACCGGCTATCTGATGTGCACCGACAACATGCCGTCGGGCTCGGCCATGAAGCTCGGGGACGTGCTGAAGATCTATGGCGGGAAGACGGTCGAGGTGCTCAACACCGACGCCGAGGGCCGGCTCGTCATGTCGGATGGCCTGGTGATGGCCAGCGAGGAGAAGCCCGACGCCATCGTGACCATCGCCACGTTGACGGGGGCGTGCCTGCGGGCGCTGGGCAAGGACATGGCGGGCGTGCTCGGCAACGACCAGCCGCTCGTCGATCAGGTGGCCGCCGCCGCGGACAGGACCGACGAGAAGGTGTGGCAGTTTCCGCTGCACCGGAACTACCGCAAGGAGCTCAACTCGGAGGTCGCCGACATGAAGAACATCGGCGGCGACTTCGCGGGGCAGATCGTGGCCGCGCTGTTCCTCGAGGAGTTCGTCGGCGACGTTCCCTGGGCCCACATCGACATGGCCGGGACGGCCAACATCGACAAGGACGAGTCCTGGCGATCCAAGGGCGCCAGCGGCTACGGCACGCGGCTCCTGATCGACATGGCGATGAACTTCACGCCGCCGAGGGCCTGAGTGCGAACGGACGTCCAGATCGAGGAGGCGGCAGAGGCCGCGTACGTATCGACCGGCCACCTGCCTCCTCCCGATCTGGTTCAGTCCCTGGTGACGGAGGCGTACGAGCGCTTCAGGTCGGCCAGGGAAGGAGAGGCCTCGCGCGTCTACCCGGCGCTGGCGCGGGTGCCCGGCGAGCTGCTGGGCATCTGCGTGGCCGGGAGCAACGGCGCCATCCACGCCGCCGGCGACGCGGACTACGAGTTCTCCGTCATGAGCGTGTCCAAGCCGTTCGTGTTCGCCCTGGTGTGCCAGGTGCTCGGGGCGGAGCAGGCCCGCGATCGTCTCGGGGTGAACAGCACGGGGCTGCCGTTCGATTCCCTCTACGCCGTCGAGCGCGCCGGGGACGGCCGCACGAACCCCATGGTCAACCCCGGGGCCATCGCCACCACGAGCCTGGTGCCGGGAGCGACCAACGGCGCCAAGTGGCGGTTCATCCACGAGGGTCTGTCCCGGTTCGCGGGCCGGACCCTTTCGCTCAACGAAGAAGTGTACGACTCGGCGTCGGCCACCAATCACCGCAACCAGCGCATCGCGCGGCTGCTGCAGAGCTACGGCCGCATCGAGGTCGACCCCGGGCAGGTGGTCGACCTGTACACGCGGCAGTGCTCTCTCAACGTGAGCGCGAAGGACCTGGCGGTGATGGGCGCCACGCTGGCCGACGGGGGCGTGAACCCGCTCACCCGTGAGCGGGTGGTGGACGAGACGTCGTGCCACCACGCCCTGGCCGTGATGGCGACCGCGGGGCTGTACGAGACATCCGGTGATTGGCTGTACGACATCGGTCTGCCGGGCAAGAGCGGAATCGGCGGCGGGATCGTCGCCGTCTCACCGGGCAAGGGCGGCCTGGGGACGTTCGGCCCGCCGCTCGACGAAGCGGGAAACAGCGTCAAGGGACAGCTCGTCGCGCGGTTCCTGTCCCGGCGGCTGGGGCTCAGCCTGTTCGCCTCGAAGCCGGCGGAATGACCACGCCGCCATGAGCGACATCGCCATCACGTTCTCCCTGATGGCCGTGGTGGTCGTGCTGTTCGTGTGGAACCGCGTGCCGGCGGTGATCGTGGCCATCGGCACCGCGGTGTCGCTCTATGCCGTGGGGATACTCGACCTGACGGAGTCCCTGGCCGGCCTGGGCGACCCGGCCGTGATCTTCATCGCCTCTCTGTTCGTGGTCAGCGCGGGGCTCGAGACCACCGGCGTCACGGCGTGGGCGGGGCGCATGGTGATCGCCTGGGCGGGAAAGAGCCACACCTGGCTGCTGATCCTGGTCATGGTGCTGGTGGCGCTGCTCACGGCGCTGATCAGCATCAACGGCGCGGTGGCGGCGCTGCTGCCGATGGTCGTGGTGATGGCCATCCGGCTCAAGCGCTCCCCCTCGAAGCTGCTCATCCCGCTCGTGTTCGCGGCGCACGCCGGGTCGCTGCTCACGCTCACCGGCACCCCGGTCAACGTGCTCGTCTCGGATGCGGCGGCGGACGCAGGGCTGGGAGCCTTCGGGTACTTCGGGTTCACGGCCGTCGGCGTCCCCCTGCTGCTCGGGAGCATGGCGATCATGCTGCTGGTCGGTCATCGCCTGCTGCCGGAGCGGAGCAGCCGGACCATCCCGCCCGATTTCAGCAAGCACGCCCGGACGCTCATCGAGCAGTACAGAATCGATGACGGGGTGTTCCGGCTTCGAGTGCGGCCCCATTCGCCGTTCGTCGGGATGGCCCCGGCCGGCGTGGATCTGAGGGACTATCCGGACCTGACGCTGGTCACCATCCAGTCCGGAGAGGGGGGCGCGCTCGGGCGGCTCGCGATCTCAGAGGGGGACATCCTGATCGTGCGGGGCGAGGCCAGGGCCGCCGCGAGCTTCGCCGCCGACAAGCATCTGGCCTTCCGCTCGGAGGTTGCTTCCACCGACGTCGCCGACGCGCTGTTCACCGCGCGGTCCGGACTGGGCGAGCTGATGATTCCCCCGCGATCGGGGATGATCGGCACGCCGGTGTTCCCGGGGATGGTGACCCCCGGCGGCGACCTGGTCGTGCTGGCCGTGCAGCGCAGGGGCGAGGAGCAGCCGCACGAGACCCTGCTCGAGGCCGGCGACACGCTGCTGATCCAGGGGACCTGGGAAGCCCTGGACGAGCGGCTCGACGACCCCGATGTCCTCCTCGTGGATTCGCCGGAAGTGGTCCGGCGCCAGGCGGCCCCCATGGGGACGGGGGCGAAGCTGGCCATCGCGGTGGTCACCGCGATGGTGGTGCTCATCGCCACCAACCTGATGCCCGCGGTCGTCGCAGGGCTGGGCGCCGCGTGCCTCATGGTCCTACTGGGCGCGCTCACGGTCACGCAGGCCTACCGCTCCATCAACTGGACGACCGTCATCCTGGTCGGCGCCATGATGCCGTTGTCGACCGCCATCTCCCGGACGGGCGCGGGGGACCTGCTCGCCGCGACGCTTGTCCGCCTGGTGGGCGACGCGGGGCCCTATGCGCTGGTCGCCGGGCTGTTCGTGCTCACGGCCATCCTCGGCCAGATGATCAGCAACACGGCCACCGCCCTCATCATCATCCCCATCGCCATCGCTTCGGCGACCGGGATGGGCGTGTCTCCGCGGCCGGTCCTGATGAGCGTGGCCGTGGCCGCGGCGGCCTCGTTCCTCACGCCCATCGCGACACCGGTCAACCTGATGGTGATGGGGCCGGGCGGCTACAGCTTCGGGGACTACTGGAAGCTGGGGCTCCCGTTGTTGCTCTGGTTCTTCGTGGTGGCGACGTTCTTCGTGCCGATCGTCTGGCCGTTCACCGTTGCCGGCTGAGATCAGCTCAACGCGTACACGTTCCCGTCCATGCTGCCGACGAAGACCACGCCTCCGGCCACCGCGGGAGACGACATGATGGCGCCCACCGACCGGAACCTGAAGAAGTCGATGTACATGTCCTGGTAGTCGCCGAAGGTCGGGTGAAGGCCTCGCGGTTCAGCTTGCCGTCGGGCGTGAGCATCTTGAGGGGATCGGCCTTGGCCCCTTCGGTCTGGAAGCGCGAGAGCACGTCGCCCGTCTTCGCGTCGATGGCGAACAGCGTCCCGCCGTGGGTCCCGATGTAGAGGGCGTTGCCGGCCAGCGCCGGCGACGAGAAGACGAAGGCCCCGGCGTCCACGTTGAACTTGAGCCGGCCGGTCTTCGCGTCGAGGCCCATCACGCGCGAGCTGTCCGAGGTGGCCGCGTAGACCGTGCCGTCACGCACGGCCGGGGTGACGTTCACCCACGACTTGCTGGTCGGGTAGTCCCAGCGCTTGCGGCCGGTGGCGGCGTCCAGGGCGTACACGTGGGCGTCGCGGCAGCCGACGTACACCGTGCCGTCCGCCACGGCCGCGGATGACTGGAACCCGACCTGATTGTGGATGGCCGCGTCCTCACCGGCCTGGAACGACCACTTCAGCTGGCCGGTCTCGGCGTCGAGGGCGTAGAAGCGGCTGTCCCAGCTGCCGATGTAGACGATGCCGTTGACCACCGACGGCGACGCGTGCACGACGTCCTGGGTGGGGAACTTCCACAGCAGCATGCCGTTGCGCGCGTCCACGGCGTAGACGTTGCCGTCGCCACTGCCGAAGAAGACCTTCCCCCCCTCCACGGCGGGCGAGGACGTGTACATGTCCCAGGCGTCCGGGATGGTCTGCGCGGCGTTGTACCCGTTGAGCCCCTTGGCCTCGAATCGCTTCTCGTGCTCGATGGCGTAGACCCACTTCGGCTTGCCGGTCGCCACGTCCAGGGCGGCCAGCGACCCCGCCGAGGAAACGAAGTAGAGCGTGTCCCCGTCGACGGCGGGGGACGACGCGATGGGCATGCGCGACTTGAAGTTCCATCTCTCCTTGCCGGTCTCCTGGTCCAGCGCATACAGATGACCGCTCAGGCTGGCGATGTAGACCACGCCATCCACCACGGCCGGCGAAGTGACCACCGGGCCCGCCGCCTTGAAGGTCCACTTCACCCGGCTCAGGTCTCTGGGGCCGGAGCCGGCGTACACGCCCGTGCGCGCGTTGTTGCCATGGAAGGTGTGCTGGGCGTGAAGGGGAGTGGCCAGGGCGGACAGCAACAGGAACACGAACGGCCAAGCAAGGGCTCGCTTCATCTCACGGCCTCCTGGACGGGGAGGGGTGGAGCGGTTTTCGGGCCGGCCGGTGTTGGGGGGTATACGAAAACAGAGGGGGGGTGGCTCAAAAACTTACTTTGCCGCGTCAGATCCGCCGTCCTCGTGCGACTTAGGGATGAGGCTTCAATGGCCTCGCTCCGCGGCGGCGCTTCACCGGGCAGGGGTTGGCGCCGCCGCGCGCAGCCTGACCAGACACGCCACCATGACCGCGGCGCCGATGACGAAGGAAGAGGGCAGTCGGTTGGCCGGTTTGTCCGTCTCAAGGATAGGTGCGCTGCGTGAGGAGCCGCCCCTCGGAGTCGAACAGGCCGACCCAGCCATCGCGATGGAGGTCCTCGGCTTCCCGGTATCCGGCCAGGACGAGATGCCCCTCGCGGGTGGCGGCAAGGGCCAGCGGGCGGCCATGCGTCCTGGCTTCGTACGTCTTCTCCCAGACCGTGTTCCCGCCGGCGTCGAGCTCGAGGAGCCAGAGCTCGTCGTGCGGGTGAGCGAAGCGGTAGCCGGCGACGAACACCCGTGAGCCCGCCACGGCCAGTCCGCCCGACGCCTCGCCGCGCGCACCGCCGAATGTCCGCTCCTCGAGAAGAGTTCCGTCCGCCGAGATGCGCGCCAGCCAGAGATCGGACAGACGTTCGGGCGCCTCTCCGGTCGTCCCCAGAGCCAGGAAGGCGTCCGGCGCCAGCACCGCCAGGTCGTGCGTTGCGGGCGAGAAGCGAGACTCGCCCAGTGTCTTCGTCCAGGATCCCTTGCCATCGGTCGTCCCTCCAGCGAGCACCGTCATGGAGCCCGGCATGGCGAGCGGGTCGTCGGAGCCGGCCGCGAGATAGCTGTGTCCGTCGGTCGCCATGGCCACGAGCCTCCCCTTCATGGGTGGAGACACGGACCAGGTCTCCGAGCCGGAGACATCCACGCTCGCGATGAAGACCTCGCCGTCTCTTTCTCCGGCCACCAGGCTCGTCCCGCCGTTCAACGGCGCGAGCGCGTAGACGCCGCCGGGCCACGGCCAGGCCGTGCGCGCCGTCGGGTCTCCGGTCCTGGTGAAGCGAAGCCACACCGGACGTTCATCGTCCTGGCCTCCGGCCACCAGGTCGTCGCCGGCTGCGGCAAGGGCATGGAGGGTCTGGCGATGCAGCAGGGGAGGCGCGTACGCCCGCCGGACCTCCAGCGATCGGTCCAGCATCAACATCCACGCGTCGTCATCCTGCGCGGGAGGCGTGCTCGTCTCCCCGGCCACGACGATGCCATCCGCCGCGACGATCGCACGGAAGTCATCCTGGTGGCTCCGGCCGCGGGCCAACTCGGCCTCATGCCGCCGCTGCCTCCGCGCCTGCTCCGCCCGGACTCCCAGGCCCGAGGCGACGAGCAGCAGCACCGACCCCACGAGCGACGCCAGAGCGATGCGGAGGATGCGGGGGCCGCCGAGGGACGCATGCCCGCGCCGCCGATTGCCCCGACGGACATACGAAACGGTCGCCAGGCTGACGAGAGCGGGCAGACACGATTCGATCAGAACATGGAGAGAAGGTGGCGGAAGAAACGTGATCAGGCAGATCAGGCCGGGGACCACGAGAATCCACGCGAGCCTCTCGGCCGCCGTCCCCGGCCGGCCGGCACGCCACGAGACATGCGCGCTTCGAATGGCCAGGATCGACGCCAGGCACGAGATGGCGAGGACCGCCCGGCAGACCCGGAGCATCCAGACGAGGAGCACGAGGCCCGGAAGCGGAATCATCTCGGGGCATCACACCATCTTCAGGGCCGCCGGACAAGCCCCGCTTCACCGCCTCAGGGCCCCCCGATCACCGTCCCCGTGAACCCGCCATCCTCGAGGATCTCCACGGCAGGTCCCGATACGGAGATATCGACGTCGTTCAGGACGACGGTCATGTCCACGAGGATGGCCGCCACCCACAGGCCTCCGCCGCTCCCCGTGATCTCGCCTCCATCTATCCTGAAGGAGCCATCGGCCACACCCACCAGCGCCAGCCCGAAGTAGTCGTTGTCGACCATCACGTTGTGGGCGATCTTGTCGACCTCCGAGAGAAACAGCCCGATCTGGTTCCCGATGAGGCGATTGTGCGAGATGAATGTCCCCGGGCCGCTCCCGCCGGCGCCGACCCCCGCATGCTGAAACTGGGTGAAGAAGTCCGGCCCGCAGTTCTCCGGCATGTCGGGGGGGCAGATGTTCCCGCTGATGGTGTTGTCCACGACCGTGCCGACGGCGCCGGCCACCAGCTCGATTCCATCGGTGGGTACGCCGCCCGCGTGCCCAGGTCCTGCCACGGTGTTGTGGGCGATGCTCGCCCACGAACCCTCGCCCAGGACGATGATGCCGACCGACTGATAGCTGGTCACCTCCGAATGATGGATGTTGATGCTGGCCGGCGGGCGGCCTGGCGTCGACTCGCCCACGGAGATGGCGGTGCCGCTTCGTGGGCATAGCGCCATGGGCGTGTTCTGGATGTCCCTGACGGCCGAGAAGCCGAAGTCGAGATGGGCCTGGGAGTGCACGCGGATGCCCCATCTCAGGACGCCGCTCTCTCCGCAAGCGGCGGCCCCCGGCCCGCGGACGGTCAGCTGCGACATCGAGACCCTGGCGCCACCGTGGACCTCGACGATGGACGGCGAGCCAAGATGATTCGGGACGAGTGTCTCGGGCGCGCGGATGATCGTGGCGTCCATCCCGGCTCCGACGATGAACAGATCCTTCCCGATGAAGAGCTGCTCGGTGTAGGTGCCTGGAAGCACCTGCACGGTGCGCCCCGGTCTGGCCGCATCGATGGCTGCCTGGATCGTCGGGTAGTCGGTCGGGACCACGAGCGTCGATCCTTTGGCGACAGGCCCGGCGGATGCGTCTTGCGAAACGGCGGACACGGCCATCGCGAGAGTGGCGACGGCGACGAACCTGAGCAGGTCGTGGAGCACGGTTTCACCTCACGGGAGAAGGCATGGCGAGACGTTCGGGATGATCGAGTCGTTTCCGTCGCGGCCGACGGGGCCTTCACCGCACCCTTCGACGCCCGAGACGAGGTAGTAGAACGCGGTTCCAAGAGGCGGCACCTGGGCGTCGGTGGAAACCAGGGCACCGTCACCGAAGGAATCGGCCGACTCGAAGCAGGTCTGATCGTAGAGCGGTCCGGGCACGGCGCGGCTGCCGAGCAGGTTGGGCGGTATCGTGCCGCGGTAGGTGTTCCAGAAAATCACTGGAGGAGCCGGCGACCAGGTCATCGACGTGCTGCCGGTGAACTCGAAACCGGTGGCGTCGCCGATGGCGACGGACAGATGCCCGCACCCCCCTGTGGCCGGATCGCAGGAGTCGGTGGTGCAGGCGTTGTCGTCATCGCACGTGTTCAGCTGGCCGGCGCAGACGGGATTGCCCCCCGCATCGGGGACGCAGGTGTCGCCGAGGGTGCAGGCGTTGCCGTCGTCGCAGGTCCCGCCGCCTCCCGGCCCCCCCGCTACGGAGACGCAGGCTCCCTCGGTGTCGCAGAAGTCCAGCGTGCAGGCATTGCCGTCATCGCACTGGATCGGCGCCATCTGGCAGGCTCCGGTCGCCGGGTCGCAGGCGTCATCCGTGCACGGGTCGCCGTCGTCGCACGCCGGAGTGATCACGCAGGCGGGAGCCCCGCTCACCGTATCGAGGATACAGGTGCCCTCGCCGGTGCAGAGGTCACCGTCGTCGCACGGCTGGCCGGTGAGCGACAGGAAGAGGCAGCCGCCGGTGTCCGGGTTGCAGAGGTCTGCCGTGCATGGATTGGCGTCATCGCAGGTGACGGGCGACGACACGCAGGCGCCGATCGCCGGATCGCAGACGTCATCCGTGCAGGACAGGCCGTCGTTGCAGACGATGGGCGTGCCGCACGTGCCGGCGTTGCATAGCCCGCCGAGCGTGCAGGCGTTCTGATCGTCGCACGGGATGCCGTCCGGCTCGGGGATGTGCTGGCACTGGCCGCCGCCGGCTGCCGGACATGTGTCCTGCGTGCATGGGTTGCCGTCCGCGCAGTCGGCATCGGTGAAGCAGACGTCCGCCGGCAGGGCCGCCATGCCGACGCCGGGATCGTCCAGACAGACGGTGATCTCGGAAGCCAGACCCATGATGAGGGAGTCTCCCTCCTGCCGCACGTCGCGCGGGTTGTGACCCGGCGGACATTGCGGGGACATGGGGAGGATCTCGGGGGCCTGGAAGGCCGCCGAGATCGCGTTCGCGATGTCCATGGACGACTGCCCCATGCCGGTCGGCACGGTGATGGCGCATTCGCCAAGGTTCGAGTGCGTCTTCACGGTCATGGTGCCCCCCTGGGCGCCCGAGGGAGCTGTCCTGATCCGGACGCGCATGAGCCGTAGCTGGTCGCTCACCGGAGTGCCCAGGTTGCCGAGGCCGAAGCAGATGCCGTCCGCCTGGCCGGCCGGGGCGTCGATCGAGCCGACGAGCTGGCTGCCGGCGAGGCCGGAGGCCGAGAGCCACAGCGTGCCGGCCATGAGATAGGGATCCTCCCCTTCGACCTGGACCGGCGGCACGAACTGGGCACTGACGCCGGACGTCTGGCACGCGGGGCTGGCGTTCACGGCATCGCGGGCGGCCGTCAGAACGCCTGACGGGGTGTCTTCCGCAAGGTAGGGCACGCTCACCGAGCAGAGCACGCGCGAGGTGCCGTCTCCGGACTGAACCGTCGGCGCGAAGTCGAACGAGCCCCCGCCGGTGAGCGCCGATTCGAGCCTGGCCAGCGAGTCGGCGTCGGGCTCCCCGCACATGCCGAGGGTGACGGCCTGCGACGGAAACTGCAGCCCTGTCAGCGTCAGCTTGCCGCTGGGCGGATTGATGAGGGCCGGACAGCCGTTGATCTGGTCGAGCCCGACCTGGTTGCCGCACGTCACGACGACGGCGGCGAGGCGGTCCGTGGGCCGGTTGCAGTCATTGAGTGTCGTGCCGCCCGCGCACTTGCCCGCGTGGCACCCCAGGGCCACCGGCTTGCCGTCGTAGAAGGCGCCCTTGCTGGTGACCAGCGTTCCGTCACGGTCGGTCTTCAGGAGGCCGCCATCGGCGTCATGGGTATAGGGCCCGTTGCCGCACACCGTCCCAAACTCACGCAGGAGCTTCATCGTGCAGGCGACGGTGGGAGGGAAGCCCGTCCCGAAGATCGGCAGATCGTAGCCGTAGATCACCTGGCAGTCGTTGAAGTTGCCCAGCCTCGGGCCGGTCAGCATGTACGCGCCGCGCCCGTGCGTCCCGGCCACGATGCGATTGTGCGTCTCGTCGATCGAAACCTGGTACACGGGGACCTGGGGCAGGCCGTTGCCGTATCGGGACCAGCTCAGTCCGCCGTTCGGGCTGCGGTAGACCCCCTTGTCGGTCCCCAGCCAGAGCACGCGCGGCTGGCTCGGGCCGTGGGGTTCGACGGCGATGGTGTTGGCGGGGACGCCGTTGAGCTCCTTGATCGAGCTGGTCGGCAGCCACTTGACCAGCATCGCGTTGTATTGGAAGACGTGGCTGCCCGGGAAGAACCCGGACAGCGTCGCCCACACAAGGTCCTTGTTCACGGGGTCCACGGCCAGCCAGGTGACCGGCGCCGCCGGAAGCCCGAAGTCGATCTGGGACCAGCAGGAGGACAGGCCGCAGGCCGAATCGGTGACCCACACCCGGCCGCTGTAGCACCCGACGTAGATACGCTCCGGGTCGCCTGGGGCCACGGCGATGGCCGAGACGACGTCCCGGTTGGCGGCGATCTCGGGCTCGGGCCCGAGATCGGAGCACAGCTCGGGACTCACCGGCGTCCAGCTAGCTGCGTCGTCGTCGCTTCTCCACAGGCTGTGCGTGCCGTAGTAGAGGGCGTGCTGGGGCGGCATCTGGCCCGCCGTGGGGGCCGGCGACTGGACCAGCGGGGGATAGTAGATCGAGGACGGCTCGTGGGTCATGAAGAACGAGACGCTCTCCTGCCAGGAGCCGCCGTTAATCCTCTTCAGCGGGACCACGCCGCTCGTGGCGGCATTCGTCGTGGAGTACATGTTCCCGTTGAAGTCCTCATCCAGGACGCAGTAGCCGGCGTCCCCGAAGCCGGGCTGGCTGTCCCACACCTTGCCGCCGCCCGCCCAGATCATCGCCGAGTTGTCCTGCGTGCCGCCGAGGATCACGTTCGTCTGGGAGGATGTGGCGACCGACTGGAACCCGATGGTCTGGATGGTGTCGTTGCGCGACGTCCAGGTGAAGCCCTGATTGTTCGAGGAGTAGATGCCCCCGTCATTGACGGACAGGGCGTGCAGGCCGACGGCGTCGAACACCAGTTCACGGTGGTCGAAATGGATGGTCGTCCGCGGTGTAGGGGGCTGGAGGCTGTCGTCGGCCGCGGACCACGACCCGGAAGTGCCACGGTTCGACGAAACGCACAGATGGACGCCCCCCAGAAAGAGGCGTTCGTCATGGCCCGGCGCGATGGTGAGGCCGTGGGTGTAGCGGCTGTAGACGGAAGGACAAAGCGCCTTTGCCTCTTCCGACTGGGTTCCCTGGAATCTCGCGTACCAGTAGTCGCCCCCGTCGACGGTTTCAAAGATGGAGGGTTTGCAGTTGTCGGTCAGCCTCTCGGGGCACATGCCGAAGCTGGCGTAGAGGTGCTCGTGTTGGGTCGGGTCGCGCTCGATGGCCAGCTCGACGTGATCGAACGTGATCGTGTTCGGATTCGGGAGGTGCAGACCGGCCCCCACCGGGCAGTTGGAGCTGCCGGGTCTGGGAATCCCCGGGTTGAGCGGGCACCAGGAGTTGCCGCCGTCGGTGGTCTTGAAGATTCCCCTTCCTCCGAACGCGGCGTAGAGGACGTTCGGGTCCTGGGGGTCCATCTCAAGATCGGTCGGCCTGGCCCCTTCCGCTCCGAGGACAATCAGCTTGTCCCAGTTGATGCCGTTGTTGGTCGATTTGTAGAGGCCGTATCCGGCCTTCGCGCTCCCCTGCAGAGGCTCCGGGGCGGTGACCGTCGTCTCGGAGGCCGAAGCGGTGACGCCGCTCGAAAGGGTGATGTAGATGACCTGCGTCTCCGGGTTCGGCCCGGTGGTGGAGGGGTCCAGCAGAATGTCGTTGATGGAGCCGAACCGGAAGTCCCAGTCCGTCGTGCCGTCGAGGGACTTGCCTTTGTCGTGGATGGGGCTCCAGCTGACGATTCCGGCGCATCCCGCGCATCCGGTGTAGGTGCCGAAGAGAAGCCCCTTGCCGTGGTAGGTGTCACGGCGGATGGCGTTCTCCCCGGTGCCGGCATAGATGCGCGTGCACTGCCCGATGGTGCAGTCGGCCACCGCCAGCGCGCCGATCGCCAGGGACCACTCGCCGCCCGGCACGGGCGGCTGGTCCGACACGGGGAACCATTTCCAGGTCGAGGCCGGGTTGTAGTCGGCGTTGGTCGTGTGCCACACGCCGCCGCCGGCGGTCCCGAGCCAGATCTCTCCCTGATTGAACGGGTTCATAGCCACGGCCGTCGCGCGCCCGCTCTCGCCTCCCGGAAACATGCAGCACGCCGGGGCAGGGCCGATCGGAAACCAACTCGTGCCCCAGGTCTTGGCCAGCGCCGGCAGGACAGCGGCCGGGACCAGCATGACGGCGACGAGGGCTGCGAGAAGCGGAAGGGATCTGCGACGCACCATGGGTCACCTCCTGTTGAGGCGGACCTTACGCCCATGGCGCGTGGGGGCGCACTCCCCGATCGGGGAGGAACGCGAAGCTAGCGGAGGAGGCGGGTTCGCAGCGCCTTGGCCACGGCCTCGGACTTGGAGTGGACCTGGAGCTTCGAGAAGATCTGTCTCATGTGATAGATGACGGTGGACGTGGCGACCCCCAGCTCGGCGGCCGCCGAGGGGTAGTCGTGCCCCTCGCTGATCAGCTTGAGGATGCGCACCTCGTGCGGCGTCAGCTCTTCCTGGGATTTCTCCGGCGGCCGGAACTCCCGAAAGAGGTGGATGACGCGCTGCGCCACCTCCGGGCTCAGAGGCCCGCCCCCAGCGGCCGCGTCGCGCAGCGCCTCCAGCAGCCGCGCGGGCGGGGTCTTCTTCAGGAGGTAGCCGGACGCCCCGGCGCAGAGGGCCTCGAAGATGCGCTCGTCGTCGTCGTAGACGCTCAGCACGAGGAAGACAGTGTCGGGGAACCGCGGTTTGAGCCGGCGGATCCCCTCGATTCCCGATATCCCGGGCAGGTGGATGTCCATCAAGGCCACGTGAGGCCGGGCGTCGTCGAACCTCGGGAGCGCCTCCTCGATCGAGCGATAGGCCCCCGTGCACCGGAACCCGGGTGTGCCGGCGATCAGCGCCGCCAGCCCTTCGCGCGTCTCGGCGCGATCCTCCACGATGGCGACGGCGATGGAGTCGGCTGGGTCCATGACAGGATGATAGCGTCAGCCGGCGGCGGGGGGCCCTCCCCGATCGGGGAGGGTCTGCCTGCGCAAGGGAACCTTCAGGGTCACGCGGGTCCCGGCGGATGGAGCCGTCTCGAACCGGCAGTGCCCGCCCAGGCGTTTCACGCGTCTGTGCACCGAGGCCAGGCCGGACCCCTCGGAGGGAATCGAGGCGTCGAAGCCGGCTCCGTCGTCCGAGACCCGCAGCACCAGATCGGTTCCTTCCACCTCCAGGCGCACGTCAAGGCGGCCGCACGCCGCGTGCTTGACGGCGTTGTGGACCAGCTCCTGGAAGGCCAGCAGCACCTCGCGGCGCGTGTCGCCGTCGAGGGAGCGGTCCTCCGACTCGCCGATCGACTCGAACCGCAGCGTGATCCCCGCCCCGCGGGCCAGCCCCGTCGCGAAGCGGCGCATCCGCTGCGAGAGGCTGAAGACGCGGTCCTTGTCGGGGTCGATCGCCCACACGATGTCGCTCATGGCGTCGACCAGGCGCCGCGAGGCGGCGGCCATGCGGCGAGGCGCGCCGTCGGCTCCCTGCCCCTGGCGGGCCCAGACCTCGCCCATCAGCGCGATCTCCGAGAGGCCCGCACCCACCTCGTCGTGCAGATCGCTCGCGATGCGCGTGCGGATGCGCTCGAGCTCCACCAGGCGCGCCGTCCGCTGCCGATGGAAGGTGATCCCGACGGCCAGAAGTCCCGCCGCGGTGAGCGAGAGGAACCACCAGCGCTGCCAGACCGGGGCCGCGACCTGGAAGCTCAGGCCCGCCTCATCGTCGCTGGCCAGCCCGTCCGCGTTGACGGCCCGCACGAGGAAGCGGTAGCTCCCGGGGGCGAGGCGCGCGTAGGCGATCGATCGCCGCGGAGAGGGATCGCTCCAGCCCGTCTCGGCTCCGACCAGCCACGTCTGGAAGCCGAGCCGTTCGCCGGCGCCGTGTGCGATCCCGGTGAACTCGATCTCGACGTTGTTCTGATGCGGCTCGAGCGACAGATCGTCGAGCCGCACCGCGCCTCGTGGTGAGACGGTCCTCGATTCCCCGGCAATCCTCAGACTCATGATGTAGACGCGCGGGGGAGTGTTGGGCGGATCGGGCTGCGGCGCCAGCCGCGCGATCCCGTTCCCCGTGCCGAACCAGAGGGTGCCGTCCGCCGTGTGAGCGGCCGTCAGCAGACTGGTGTTGAGGAGACCCTCCTGGGCGGTGAAATGGCGGACATGAAGGCTCGAGGGATCGAAACGGTCGATCCCCCTCCCGGTCCCGATGTAGATCAGGCCGTCGGCATCCTGGACGAGGCAGCGCAGATCCAGGCTGGAGAGCCCGGCCTCCCGCCCGTACAGGGTGAACCGCGGGCTCTGGTCCCCGGGGCCGTCCACGCGGTAGAGCCCCCGTCGCGGAGCTGCCACCCAGAGGCGCCCCCCGCGATCGGCCAGCACGGCGTTGATCTCCTCGGGGACAGGGCCGTCCGGCGGCGCCATCCGCTCGAAGCGCCCGCCGCGCCGACGCACCAGCGTGCCGTCGCGGAACCCGAACCAGACCTGGCCGGCCGGGTTCTCCGCCATCGATCGAACCCGGACTTCCGGGATGCCGTCGTCCGCTCCGAAGCAGCGCACGGCGCCGTCGTCGCGGGCCCGGTGGCACAGCGTTCCTCCCGTGCCTTCCTCCGCACCGATCCACAGATCCCCGCGGCTGTCACCGAACACCCGCAGCACGGCCGAGCCGTGGACGTGCTCGGGAGGCCGCTGCGCGAGTCGGCGGATGTCGTCCACCCCCCGCCACCGGTACAGACCCTGACGCGTGCCGAGCCAGAAGTCGCGGTGGCCATCCAGGAGCATCCTCTGGTTGGCGCCCCAGCCGAGGGCGACTTTCTCGGGCAGCAGGGGCCCCAGGGGCCTGAAGGTCTCTCCCTCGAGCACCAGCAGCATGCCGCCGCCCGCCATGGCCACCACCTCGCCGCGCGGCCCTTCCGCCAGACCGGTCACATCCAGGTGCGGGACGCCGTCGTGCTGGTCGAAGAAGTCGAATCCCCGGGGAGGGATGCGGACCAGCCCGTGGGACGACTCGCCAGCCCACAGGTTGCCCGCATCATCTTCCGCAAGGTCAAACGACGCATGAGACGATGTCTTCACTCCGGGGTGCGTGAATTGCAGCGGGCAGTCTTCGTCGGACAGATCGTCGCGGACGAGCGCGGGTCCGTTGGCCGTGCCGGCCCAGAGCGTGCCGTCGCGACGTTGAAGCAGGGCGAACATGCGCAGATCGCCGCCGGGGCAGCCGGAGTAGTCGCGCGCGACGGGATCCTGCCCGGGGACCGCATCGGCCGCCAGGCGCCAGAGAAACCCCGACCCGGCAACCCAGAGCCGCCCAAGGCCATCCTCCCGCATGTCCATGATCCACATGGCGCCGAGGGGCGTTTCCAGCCTCGCCCGGAGCTCCCAGGTGTCGCCGCGTCCGTCCGGGGCGATGCGCAGAAGCCGGCTGCCGCATCCCGACCAGATGGCGCCCCGCGTGTCGACGTGGACGAATGTGCACCCTATATGATCCGCCGCGCCCGGAAGGCTCAACGGGATCGGCTCCCATCGCGGACCGGGCTCCTGCCGCAGCCGGAAGAGGCCGGCGTGTGTGGCTGCGATCAGCGCCCCGTCGGGCCCGACCGCCAGATCGTCGGCGTGATCCGCGATCGCCGAGGGGGCCGGCAGCCGCTCGAAACGGGCCCCCCGGCCGCCGTCTCCAAGGCGGACCACGCCTCGATCGGTGGCGACATAGAGCGCGCCGTCCGGATGTTCCAGGATGGTGTTGACAGGCCCTTCGGGCAGACCGTCCCGATCGTCGAACAGTTCGAACCGGTCGCCGTCGAACCGCGCCAGCCCGTCGTCGGTGCCGACCCAGAGAAAGCCGCGGCTGTCGGCGTGCAAGGACGTGACCGTGTTGGTGGGAAGACCGTCGGCGGTGGTGTACCTGCGAAACGGAGGGGTAGCGGCCGAGGCGCCATCACCCGCACATATCCCCGGCACAGCAAGCAGGAGCGCGGCGATCCGCCGGAGAGCCATCTCGTCAGAAGTGTCCTTCACGTTCGATGAGGGATCTACGAAAACCTGGGGCCGTGTTCTTCGTCACGTCGCCTTCTTAGGTACGAGCGTGTCGAACGCGAGCCCGCTCGAGGCCTCGCCGCGGCCGACCGAGCGCTGGTGCCCGAGCCAGGTCACGACGCGCCCTTGCCGCCACCGGCAGCGCTGCCAGCGCAGCTCGACCACCGTGCCGGCGCGCTCGACCTCCTCTTCCGCGATGATGTACCGGGCCGGCGGCGTGGCGTCCAGTCCTTCCATGAGGAGCTGGGTCCGCGGCTGGACCTTCCGGGGCGTCACGCCCGCGGTCCCTTCGAGAAGGCGCGGCATGGCCGCCCGCTGCAGCTGGATCTCCCGGTTGTCGCCTGGAACATGCACCGGGATGAACGGGATCCAGTGCTCCGGAACCGAGGTCATCAGCGAGTAGGCCACCTTCGCGTCGTTCGTGGGGGCCGGGTTCGGCGAGGCCGTCACCGCCCCCCGGTGCCTGGCGTGCAACTCGAGCGCCGCTTCACGCCCCCGGCGCGACGAGCCGTCCGTCAGCTGTACGACCGTCTCCACGCCCCACACCATGTTCGAGACTTCGTCCCGCACGAAGCTGACCTCCTCCACGGCGGCGCTTTCCAGGAGGCCGACCGTGGTGGCGGGAACGAAGAGCCGGCCGTCCGCACCGCCCTTTTCCGCCAGCTGGAACATGCGCCAGCGGCGCGTCGGGGCGGCCGCGGGCACCGCTGGCTCGATCCAGAGGCGCTCGCCGAAGACATTGCTCACGGCCAGTCCGCGTATCTCGGTCAGCGAGCCGCCCGAGACGGGCACGCTCAGGGGGAGCAGGAACCAGTCATTCCCGAACACCAGCCCGAACTCGATGAGCAGCAGCTTCGAGATGTCGGTGGTGTCCGGGCTGATGTCGCCGAAGCTGGTCGCGCCCTCCTCGAACGCCCAGTGGCGCGTGTTGGGCATTCCTTCGAACTGAACCGCGGTGGGGAGCAGGGTCTTCACCATGGTCTCCGCCTGGCTGGTCGGCGATTGTTCCCGCCGTGGCGCGGCCGCGTCGAAGTCGAACCAGTCGAGCCGTCCGCCGCGATACTCGCGCGCCGAGAGCGCGGCCGGCCGCACTCCCTTCGGCGCCGAGAGCTCCACGGCGTACTCGAGGTGACGCGGATCCCAGCAGGGCAGCTCGTCGGACTGGACGTAGAGCGCCCGCGCCCAGGCGAGAAACTCCGTGCCGAGGCCGTCGATGGCCGATTTCCCCGGGTCCGTGAGGCCGAGCCCGTCGGAGGCGAGCGCGCCTTGAAGAGACAGGTGCAGCAGGAGCGCCCCGCCGTCGATCGCCCGAGTGGCAACCGCAGCCAGCGTCTGCCACGCAGCGGCATGCGCGGTGACGGGGAAGTCTGCCTCATCGGCCGGATCGGGCGCGATGAAGCCGTATGAATCCCGGAAGGCGGGGATCCGCCCGCCGTGGCCGGAGGCCTCGAGCAGCCTCGACCACCTCCGGCCCAGCGCCAGGCGCACGTCGACGTTGTGCGGCCGGCCGCGGCGCGTGAGAGGCACGGGGCGGGCCTCGATCCGTGCCTCGAGCGGCAGATCCGGATCGTAAGGACGCGCCGTCCCTTCGACCCCGCGCACCTCCGCGATCGGGTCCGTGCGCCACGCGACCTTGGCAGTGACCGGAGAGCCGGCGTCCTCGGCGTGGAACTCGCCCATCTGCCACTGCCTCGTGAGCAGCCAGAGCGGGTCCCGCACTTCGGCCTTCAAGGCCCGCGTGAAGTCCGGCCGGCGGGGCCGTCCCTCCAGCCGGTTCCACATCACCGTGGTCGGCTGGGAGACCTCACCGCGGAGGATCGGCTCCAGATGGTCGCTGACGATGTACTTGTTCATGGCTCCGCCTCTGCGAGCGCCGAATCGAGACTGTTGTTGAGCGCGAAGTTCAACATCGCCGTGATCGGGAACATCGTCACCGCCGAGAGCACGGCGGGGATGAGCGGACCGAGCGTGGTCTGATCGATCTGGGCGGGCTCCACGGCGCGCAGCCGCGCCGAGTCCAGCGTCTCCCTCAACGCGTCCACCAGGTCCTCCCACCGCCACGTGCCATGGTGCACGGCGGGCGTCACGAGGAGGATCGCCTGCGGAGCCTCGGAGCCCGGCCGATCGAAGTGGAACGCCAGCCCGGTGGTCACCTCATCCGTGGGGACGACCTCGACCCATTCGTCGAGCAGCAACCCGGAGTACGTGGCGTCCGGCCGCGTCGGATCGATCTCGGCCGACGGGCCGAAGTGTGGGGAGTAGAGGAGCCTGTCCTCGACGAGCCGGAACGGGCCGCCGCCGGACGCTGTCTCCGGGAAGCGCAGGCCCAGCCAGGCATCATCCGCCCGGTGCGGGAACTGCAAGGCGTCGAGCGTCGGGGACCTGTCCGCGCCCAGGGCTTCCCCGAGCAGGATGGCCATCTCGAGGTGCCGCGCCCTCTCGCGCACCCGCGCCACGCCATGCAGCCAGTCCTCAACGGGAAAGCGCGTGGCCTGCGGGCCGCTGGTGAGGTGGGCCAGCAGCTCCGCGCGGCGCGCCCAGACGTTTTCCCACTCGGCCAGCCGGTCTGACGAGAGGGTGAACTCCGGAAGCATGAGGAAGCTCTCGCCGAGGAGAGCGTGCCCGGCCTCGAGCGCCGCCGCCTGCGCCGGGTTCCCCGTCGCTGCCGCAGCCCGGGCCAGCGAGCTCGTGGCCGCGGCGATGCGCACGGAAATGTCGTCACGCAGCGCGATGGCTCGCTGCAGCAGATCCCGCGCCAGCGCAAGGACAGAGTCACGGAAAGGCGCGAGGTCGAGAACCGTGTAGTCCATGGCCTCGTACGTCGGCAGGAAAGCGCCAAGCGCCGTCAGCGTCGCGCCGGTCTGCGCCGCTCCGTCACGAAGCGCGGTGAGGCTGATCAGGGCGGCGTCGAACCCCGCGCGGAGCGCGCCGACGGAGTCCTCGAGATCCGTCAGCAGGGGAGGCAGCGGCGCGATGAGCGATGTGGAAACGGTCCTCCCGGCCTGGATGAGGAGCGCGGTGCGCTCGGCGTCCGTGGCTGTCCCCGGCAGCGCGCCGAGCTCGGCCATGACCGCATCGTACTCCTGCTGCTTGCGCTGCCAGCGGGCCACGGCCGTGTCCAGCATCTCGCGCATCATACGCAATCGCGGCCGCCGGCCCTCCAGGCCCGCGGTCAAACCGCCCGCGGGGAGCCCGAACGCGGCCACGGGCCGCGCCATCGCCGCGTAATCCACGAGCCACTGATCGAGGTGATCCCGGGCGGCGTCACGCGCCAGCTCGGGATCGATGCCGGCGGCGATGGAAGCCTCCAGTGTGCCGATGAAGGTCTCGATCGCAGGAAGCGTCGTCTGCATCTCCGCCAGAACCGCCTGCGGCTTGTCGGCGCGCACGATCATCGCAGTGCCCTCGGCCTTGCCGCCCTCGCTCGGCAGCGACAAATCGCCTGGCGTCAGCGCGCGCGAGCCCAGAACGAACCCCCGCAGGGAGCGCACCAGCGGCGCGAGCTCGAAGAGAGTCAGGCCGGTCACGCCGGCAGGCCTGTACTCGAGCTCGAACACCGCGTCGTGTCGAGGCACGGCCTCCCGCTCGGCGAAGTCGATCAGCAGCTCGTCGAAGCCGGCCAGCGCCTTCTCGCCCCCCGCGTCCAGCAGGTAGAAGAGGTCGACCGGCGCGAGCCCCAGGTCCGCCATGCTCGGCGTGAGCGACCCAGCCAACGTCGTTGCATGCCGCCATCCCACCCTGGCAAACACGGTGGCCGGATCGGGCATCTGGCCGGCCAGCCAGAGCGCCAGCGCCGGCTCGCCGAGCGCGCGGGGCCGGCCGCTCCCGGCATCGGTGGGCGCGAGCCCGCCTTGCAGGTGCAGCGCCACCCGGTGGGTCATTGTGCACCCTCCGCGTGGGGTCGAACAGACCTCCATCACCGGCGGATGAGTCCCCTTGGACAGGGCGTCGAGCGCCGCCGCCGCCCGGTCGTAGTTTCCGCGCACAACTTGATAGACGCCCTCCGCCACCCCGAGGTCGGCCACCGCGTCGGCGACGCTGCGCAGCTCGGCCACGCATCGGTCAAGGACCGCACCGATCTCAGCCACGGTGGGCATCCCCGGCCCGGCCAGCTCGCCCAGCCCCGGCAGCCCCGACACACCATAGGGGTAGGTCATCGCGCCGGTTCGTTCGACGTGATCGAGGAAGGCCTCGCCATCGATCACGTTGCGGGCCTCCACCTGCGTGATCGGAGCCGCCACCTGGGTCTGTCGGTTCCGGTTTCCGATCAGCGGGAACACCGCGCGGAGCGCGTAGATGACCCGATCCAGGAACAGGCCCGGCACCTCGTGCAGAGCCCGCTCGAGCCGGTAGCCGAGGAGCGCCCCCAGAGACTGGCCGTTGCGGATCCCATCGATCACGCGCAGGGCGAGGCGCACCCGCTCGGACGTCAGCTCGACCGCGAGCAGATCGGGCGCCCCCGGTGAGGCGTTGGCCAGATGTCCGCTGCGCAGGATGGCGGCGGTGACGGCATGGTCGAGCGACGGCGCGTGGATGTGGCCGGCGCTGGAGGGATCGCGCAGGAGCGGCGCGCCGTCAGGGTCTCCGAAAATCGCCGCCAGCTCGGGATCGAGCTCCACCGGCTCGGGCTCCTGCTCCTTCGGGCGCAGGTTCTCGAGCCAGCCGTACGCTCCGATGAGCAGGCCGCCCCGGCCAAAGCCGTTCGCCGTCTCCTGGCGGAGGTACGAGAGCTGGGCCGCCTGCATCCCCGCGCGCCACGCATCCAGCCGGTAGCTGAGGCAGTCGAGATGCTCGAGCAGCGCGCGCTCGAGCGCGGCGGTTCCGGCCGCCTTCAGCACGTCCAGCGCCGACAGCTGCTCCTCCAGGAAGGGCCGGCGCGAGGCCGGCAGCGAGGGGATGGCATCGCCCAGGCGCTTGCCCGGATCGCCGGTGATCGCGGGCTCGGGGAGGTAGAGGCTCTGCCAGCGGCTCCGGCTGCCTGCCGCGGCGGCCACGTCCATGAAGGCCGGCTCCTTCCGCTCGGCCTTGAAGGTCGCCTCAGGCAGCTGCAGCACATCGCGCCGCAGCGCGAGCGCGGTGTCGACGAACCCGAGGTCCAGCGCGTGGTGGAGCAGGAGGTAGAGAAGGGCCCGCGGCGGCGCGCCGTCGAACCCTTCCTGCCGGCGCAGGGCGTCATGGGAGATCCGGGCCGTGGTCTGCAGCCAGGCGATGTAGCTCAGCCCGTCGGCGCGCGTGGACGCGAGCGGCGCCGTCTCCGTGACCTCGGCCTGGACCAGGTCCCCCTTGAGGAGGCTCGGAGTTCCCAGGAAGATCTTCTCCAGGATTCCGGGCAGCTCGCCGTCGGGCGCGCCGCTCCATCCCAGATCCCCGAGCGCCTGCAATCCGGCCTGCACGTAGCGCCGGGCCGCCGTGGTGACGTTGAAGGAGGCCGGGCTCGTGGCGAACCCCAGCGTGTTGTAGTGCTGGGAGAAGCTCTGCGCGTAGCGCTGGTACAGCTCGGCAGATCCCGGATGCAGCCCCACGATATCGAGCAGCGTCTGGTGGGGATCCGCGCCCGGTGTTCCGACACGGGCGACCTGCGCGGAAAGCCCGCGCCACAGCGTTGCGGCCCGCTCCGAGAGTGTGTGGAGCGCGGACAGGAAATCCTGACCCGGAAGTCCCTGAGCCGCCGCGGTGCGCCCGTAATCCGGCTGCGACCACCAGCCCATCCTGGACCAGGCGGTGGCCGGCAGGATGCCAATGGGCTGCCGGCCGATACGCACCAGCGGCACGGTCCCGCGGCCGATGACGAAGCGGTTGAAGAAGGCCCGCGTGGCCCGCACGGTCGCTTCGGAGAAGACCGGCTCCATCATCTGCTCCATGAAGTAGCCGAGCGTGGCCGGCCAGAGCGCGATGTTCATGGCCCGGGCCTCGGCCTGATCGGTGCCGTTGTAGGCCGGGGACGCGCGCAGCACCTCCGGGTCGAGCCCCAGCATGCCCGCGAGCCAGGCGCCGTCCTTGCGGCGCTCCCACTGCGAGGGGTCGTCGCTGGCGTCGGTCTCGAAGAAGTGCCGGAAGCTCTCGTCGGGGTCCTCCCACCAGCTGTACCCGGCGCTCGAGGTGTCCGTGTTGTTGGTCGCCCGTCCCTGCGGCAGGAGAGAGAATCCCTTGCGGCTCGACTGGTGATGCCGGATCAGCTCCGACAGCTCCGCCGCTCCTTCCGCGGCGTCGCTCGCGGATCGCACGCCCAGCACGAGCAGCAGGTCCAGCTCCGGCACCACGCCACGTTCGGTCAGGTTCACGCAGAAGGCCATGCCCCTGGCCCTTGCGTCCTCGAGGTCGACCGTCCAGCGCAGCGCCTCGGGCACCTGGAGATCCGCCTCGTCCGCGTTGAGCTGCTGGTCCCCCGTGGCCATGGGGTCCGGGCCCACCTGCAGCTCCGCCGGAACGGGCTCACCTACCTCGCGCAGCACCTCGGCTCCGTTGCGGAATCCCATCAGCACCAGCCGCTCCGGCAGCAGCCAGGCGCGCGCGGGCCGGGTCCACGCCTGCTGCGAGAGGGGCAAGGTGGCCGGGTCCGGCAGGCTCAGGAAAGCGACCACGCCCTTCACCGACGGCCCGGGCTTCACGGCCGGGTCGCGCAGGTTGACCGGCGCGAGTTGCTGTTCCACCTGCGCCGCCCGCGCGTCCGAGAGATCCGAGGCGAGGTCGGCGAAGGCTTCGTCGCGCTCCGCGCCCCGCGACGACCAGACCCGCTCCCAGAAGCGGGCGATGGGCCCCTTCTCAGGATCGGGGACAAGCGACACGGTGCGCACGACGAGGATGTGATCTCCTGGCGCGGCCACCGGCTCGTCGTCCGGGTCGAGCGGCGCGATGCGCTGCGTGAGCCAGCGGGCTCGTCCAGCGCCATGGCTCCTCACCAGCGCGGCCCAGGCGGCGCGCCGGCCTTCCCGGGAGCCCCCCGCGCGCCACACGTGCGTCCAGTAGAGGGTGACGTTGTCCAGCTCCACCTGCGCGATCTCGGGCTGGAAGGTGTCCACGAGCACGTCGTCCGGGAAGACGCGCACACAGAGAAACCGCGCCGGAGCCCCGTTCACGGTGCGCGTCTGGTAGCGGGTCTCCAGCCGGAGCGGAAAGAGCGCGAAGGGGACGTCATCGGGCATGCGCCCGACCGCCCGGGGAGGATCGGTGAATGGGGCGAATCGATCCTGAGCCTCGACCAGGGTCTCGCGCGATCCGGCCCGGCCGGCCTCCGCCTCCTTCACGCGCTTCTCCGCTTCGCGGAGGCGCGCCTCGAGCTCGCGCAGCTCGGCGGCCGCGCCGTCGCCCCGCCGGCCGCGGGCGACCCTGGCCATGGCCTCGGCTCGACGGCGCAGGCGCCTGACCTCCTCGCGAGCGGCGATCAGCTCCGTGCGCGACCGCTCGGCGCGCTGGCTCGCCGCCCTGTAGGCCTTGCGCGCGTCATCCATCCCGGCCATGGCTACGCCCCGCTCTTCGAAAGCAGCTCCGACGCATGGATGGCTACGATGACCGGCGCCTGAAGCGTGATGTAGGCCAGCTCGGCGGAGCTGAGGTCGTTCAGGGAGACGAACCGGTCCTGCTCCCACTGCGGATGCTTCTCGATCACGTCGCCGGCCGGCTCGGTCAGCGTCAGCGCGGGGATGCCCGCTACCCGGATCGGGGCCCCGTCCTGCAGCCCCGGCGCCGCGTCGGCCCAGGCCAGGTCATTCCAGACGTTGATCTGGCTGCCCGCCTCGCGCGACTCGTCGAAACCGAACCGCGCATCCCCCGGCACCTCCTCGATCCGGAAGAACCACCCTGGCTGGTCGTCCACCGTGTCGTCTCCCCGCGCCCGGGGCACCGTCAGGTCAAAGCCGAAGAAGAAGATGTCGGGTGCCACACGCGCCTCGTACAGAGGGGTCATGGGGGCGACGCTCTCGTCCAGGACGCGCTCCTTCGACTTGTCGGGCCGGCCGTTTGTCATCTGCCACTTCGCGGGCTGCGCGCTGATGATGGCGTTGGGGTACTTCTTGAGCAGCTCGCCGCGGATGACCAGGACCAGCTCTTCCTCCGGCTCGGCACCGGCCTCGCGATTGTCGTTTTCGCCCAGGTCCGCCCCGGACGGCCAGGTGTGGACGGGCTTGATGTCCTTGAGCGCCTCGCGCGCCGCCGCCGGGTCGGGGGCAGCCGCTATCTTCTTGCGGACGTCCCAGAACTGCCGGAAGCAGCTGCCGCGCTGGTCGGTCGGGTACTCGCGCCACAGCAGCTCGCGGGCGAACTCATGGTTCAGGCCGACCAAGTAGGCCTCGATGAATCGCTGGTTCGTCTCCATCAGGGTCACGCTGTCGGGCTCCACCAGGTGCTGGTTGGGGACCAGCAGCTCCGCGCTGATCCTGGCCAGGGGCTCATACATGGGGATGTCGAACTCGGGGTAGGCCATCACCTCGGCGAAGGCGTCGCCCACCTGGTCGCGGATGCGCGGCGGGATGCTCAGACCCGACAAGGTCCAGCGGCGCACCGTCAGATCGGGCCGGGTCTCCTTCACCACGTCGGCCGCCACCCTGGGCAGGTCCAGGGGGACGGTCTTGGGAAGCCGGCCCAGCTTTCTGCTCGTCGCAATCACCTGGTACTGATCGCGGAGCGCCTCCTTGAAGCGGAGCGCTTCCGGATTGTCCTTCCCGCCGGGCTGGACGGCGGGGCGCGCGGCGGCGGTGCGGGGATCGGGGGCGGGCGCGAACACGAACGAGCTCGACTCCGGCATCGCATCGACGGTCGCCGGCGTCTGCCGGTCCTCCCGCATCCGGTCAGCGGCGTCCGCGTGCAGCGCCACCGCGCGAGCGCGCACGCCGACGGCGACCCCCGCGGCCAGGAGGGCGCCGCCCGCAATGAAGCCGATGGGCGTCCATCCCAGCAGGAGGACCACCAGCGCGACCAGCGCCGCCAGAAGGAGCGATGCCGTCAGAAGATGGCGGCCGACCCATGCTCCGAGGCGCGCAAGGACCGGATCGAGGGTTCCCTTGGGAGCGGCCGCATCCGCCAGCGCATCCGGCGTGAGCAGCTTCGCTGGAGGGATCCGCGGCGGCGCGGCGGACACCTCTCCCACGTTGGCGCGGGCCACCAGAGCGGCGGCGTTGCCCGCGCCGGCCAGGTCCAGGCGCTTCGCCACCCGGCCGCCAGGCCGGATCACGCGCCGCATGGGCGTGGAGGTCAGGGCCAGCCCCATCGGGCTCTGCAGCATCCGCTGCCGCACCGTACGGCCGCCGGAGATCAGGCGCGCCTTCATCGGGGAGCTGATCAGCATCATCGCGCCCGGCGAGACTCCCGCGGCGGTGGTCAAATGGGTCGCGTGGAGGCGCCTGCCGGCCGCCTGGGCGAGCTGAGCCTGGCGGATGCGGCGGTTCGCCTCCAGCACGTCCCCGATCTGATCCCAGGCGGCCTTCATCAGATTCTCCTGATCCGTCTGGATGACCTTGGTGCCGAACCCTGCCGCCGTGCGCCAGCGCGGATCGAGGTTCAGATCGTGGACCCAGTTCGTGCGGTTCGGCACGTCGCTTCCATCCCGCTGCTCGAGAAGACGCTCCGTGAGCGCGTGCCAGCGGCCGTAGATGGGCGGAGTCACCAGCGGATCCGGATCGGTGCGAACGTTCTCGTCCAGGGCGTTGTTGGTGTTGGCCGAAGGGCCGGAGGCCTGGTAGCTGTCGGCCAGGTTCACGAACGCCGCCAGCTGCTCCTGGAAGGGGTGGGGAGAGGGGGAGTCCCAGGCGTCGTACTTGTCGTGCTCTGCGCGGTCCGCGGGAGCGAGGGTCTCCAGTGGAGCCCGCAACGCGCCCCCCAGCCGCAACACGCCCCCGAGGTCCGGATCGTTGATGCCGGTGATGTTGGGCGCCGGGCGGGTCACGTCCATGTCGCGGTGGCCGACGCGGCTGTCCACTTTCTTCGGCTTCAGGAGGCGGACAAGGGACTCGAAGTCGCCGCGCTCCGCCGTGCGGAAGTACCACCGATAATAAAAGGGGAAGAAGGCCGATTCCGGTCGGCTGGCCCCGTACGCTCCCCACGCCGGCCAGGTCGAGTCGAGGCCGTTGGCCGGATCCTCGAAGATCGGCTTCGGGTCGTGGCCGAGCCCCGCCAGGCGGCCGCTCTCGAAGGCCGGGAGGAGGAAGGCGTGATACGCCGTCGTCGGCTTGAGCTTGCGCGGGCAGAGCAGCCGCGAGCAGGAGCCGTCGGGCGCTGCCTGGATGGCGCTCTGTGCCGCCTGGGACGCCGCGGTCGCGCTGCTCTCCACCACCGAGGCGGACAGCTCGGCGTTGAAGTGGCCGTGAGCCCAGGCCCACCCTTCGGACGAATCCGGGAAGACGCTGGCGAAGTCGACGGACACCTCCACGTACGAGAGCGGCCGGCCGGCGGCGGCCGTGGCCTCCTTGAACTCGGTTTCCTCCAGCACGATCAGTGACAGCCAGGGGAGCAGCCGTCGTCCCGAGGGGGGCGCAGGCGTGTAACGCCATGGGAAGTCCTCGTCGTAGAACTCGATGGCCGCGAGATAGTTGGGCTCGAAGTTGGTCACCCAGTTGGCCGGCTCCACGCGGCTGATCTGGGCCGCATCGATGCCGATGATGTCGCCCGGCCCGTACAACGCGACGTTGCGATGGATGGGAACGCTCGCCGTCCCGCCATCCTTTCGCACGCCCTGGAGCTCGAGCGACACATCCACCGACGCCCGCAGCGCCGACGCAGGTGCCGCGATCCGGTTGGCCAGGCCCGCGCGGACCCACGGCAGGAACGTGTAGGCGCCCGGTCCGCTCATGCGGCTCGCTGCGCTTCGGCAGTGGGAATGACGTGCAGCGTGCCGGCCATCGCGGGGTTCGCCCTCAGGTGGGCCGCCAGCGCGTCCTTCGCCTTCGCCTGAGAGGTGAAGGTGACGGCTTCGGACAGGCGGGTGTTGTCTTCGAGCATGGCGATGGTGAAGCCCGGCTCGGTGGCGACGACCTTGTCCGCGAACGGCACCTTCGCTGCCCGGTTCGCCCGGGAGAGCACGGAACGCGAGGTGGCGTTGCTGCCCAGCATCACCAGGAACCAGGCCTTGCCGGCATCGAAGAAGCTCCGGGCATGCTGCTTGAAGTTGTTGTCGATGGTGACCAGCTCGTGGAGCACCATCCGCTTCACCGCGTGGCTGGTGCGCGTCTCCGAACCGGACACCGAGACGTCCGCGCCGGCCACCTGCTTCTCGTATCCCGGGGAGGACAGCTTCGCCCCGGAGTCCATCTCCACGTACTGCGAGGTGGCGAAGGGCTCGAGGGCCGCGGCCTTGCGCTCCATCCCTGGCGTTGCGACGACGAGGCTCGCGCGCTCGATGTCGGAGACGGAGCGGTTGCCGATCTTGTGGATCGACAGCTCCAGCGGCACCGCCCGCTGGCTGATCCGGAGCACCCCGAGAGGATGCAGCACCAGCTCCGCGGCCGCCTCGATGGCGCGCAGGCTCACCGAAAGGTGCGCCCCGGCAGGAGGCAGGGCGAGCCAGTTCTCGCGCTTCTCGAGCTCTCCCTGGAGAATCGGCATCGCCTCGATCGCCGCCAGCACCGTGTCCGCGCTCTCGCCCCAGGTGTGCGAGAACGGCACGTCGATGTCGAAGAAGAGGAGAGGGATGGATCCGATGCCCTCCACGTGCCACGGCGAGGTTCCTTCCAGCGCACCCTTGATCCGCACCGAAAAGGCCCCGACGCCGAACACCCTCACCGAGAGGGAGCAGGAGAAGTCGACGATGAAGTGGAAGGGGGAGAACTGGAACAGCGCATCGAAGCCGATGTGGCCTTCGATGGAAAACTCGTCCAGGCCGAAGAACAGCTCGGCGCGCGCGCCGATCTGCGCGGTGTTGGAGGTGACCGCCAGGTAACCCTCCAGCCGGATGCGTGCGTTCGGCTCATTGAGGATGGAGATGGCAACGCGCCGCGGGACGGGGAAGGGGAGAGGCGGCGGGTTGAACCTCGGGTGAAAGCCCCCCACGCTGAGAAGGAGGGCGGAATCGTCGCCCCCCCACGCGAAGAGAAAGCCCATCTCCCCATCCAGGGTGATGGACAGCACCCGGCTGTCGAAGAGCGCGGCGAACAACCAGAGCCGGCTGCGGTCCATCTCCAGCGCGCCGACGAACCTGACCTGCACCACGACCAGCGGCTCCTCCTCGTCCGGGAGCACGCATCGGATGACACCCAGGATGGCGACGTTGCCCGGCGGCAGCTCGATGACCAGGCCGATCGTGGCGGTGACCAGGGGGGGCGTCAGCCAGGAGATCCTGGCCATCGGTCCGATCAGGAACGTGCCCTGCTCGGGCGGGAAGTACCGCCGCATGTCGGAGAGGATCTGCGGCGCGTTGGCGATGACGTCGCTCGGGAACATTACGCTCTGCACGGCGCCGGTGCGCACCCCTTCCGCCAGCTCCTCGAGGCGCATCGTCCGGTGCAGGCCCAGGAGCCCGCCGACCGCGTGCAGCGCGAATCCGAACCCCAGCTGGAAGGGTTTTCCGAACTCCGCGGTGACCATGATCAGGAGCGAGAAGCCGTCCGAGCCGTCCGGCATCCGGGTGGTGATGAGCCCGATGGCCTTCAGAGCCAGCACTTCGGAGAACACCAGCTCGAGCGCGCCGGCGTATTCGCCCTTCTCGTAGTCCAGGTAGAGGTAGCCCCCGCCCTTGACCATGTTGGCGTCGATCACCAGGCCCACGCCCGTGGGCGGCTTGAAGCGCAGACGCAGGTCGACCGGCCCGAGCGGCGCGTCGGCCTGGCTCGAGAAGTCGAGCACGAGCTCCACCCCCATCCGCTCCACGATGGCGGTGAGGGGCCCCAGGAGGGCGGTGATCCCGGCGGAGGCTTCGAGCGCGAGCGAGCCGTCGTCGCGGATCTTCAAGATGATGTAGAGGGTGTCCAGGCGCGCCGCGCCCAGGTCCTGGTGCATGGGGATGGCGATCTCGAGGCCGCCGGCCGCCTTGAACACGATGCCCTGGCTCATCCTCCAGCAGAGCCCCAGGTCGAAGACGCCGCGCACCTCGGCGCGCGACAGCAGCGAGGCGAGGAAGCTGTCCGAATCTTTCGAGCCCAGGGTGAGCGTCAGCCCCTTGAGCTCCGCCGCGACGCTCGGATCGATGCTCACCTGGCCGGTGGTTCCGGCGCCGATGGTCAGCTCGGCCCCGATCCCGACGTCCTGGGCCGTCAGATGGACGAGGTCGTTGCCCCCCACGATGGTGAAGCCGCGCGCCTCGGGGTTGCGGTTCACCAGGAACGAGATGGCGCCCCCGATGGTGCCCATCTTGGGGGCCGCGGAGGACTCGAAGGGTGGCTTCCAGCGGAAGATCACGCCCCCGTCGAGCGCGATCGAGGACTTGAAGTCCATGCCCCAGAGGTCGTTGATCAGCACGCGCTGGTCGAAGTTGTGCGTGGTGGCGGCGCTGAGGTCCAGCATCAGCCCGGGCGGGGCTACGGAGCTGTCGCGGCTCCAGCGGAACGGGCTCACTTCGAAGAACGCGTCGCCGCCTGTCTCGCCGCGCCCGAGGGAGGTCCCCTCCCGGTAGAACGCCAGCATCCCGTCCATGAGCTCGCCCGGGTCGAACTGAGCGGTTCCCCATTTGTGGACCGCCGCCAGGTGCGCGGCGGCATCGCGGATCAGATCCCTGATGCGCTCGAGGCGCAGCTCCTTCTGGACGTAGCGCGGCTCGTGGAGCTGGCCGGTCGGCTGGACCACGCGCCATTCGATGAGGCCGAGGAGCTTCAGCAGGTACACCAGCCGGGGAGAGTGCCCCTCGAGGACGCTGATGACCAGGTAGCCGAACGCCCGTCGCGCCAACTGCGGGGCGAAGGCCTGCACTGCGGTGAGATCCGGCACCGGCAGTGCCGTCGCCGCGGCCTCGATCCGATCGACCAGCTGCGCCACCGCGTCGCCGAAACGATAGACCCCTTCGAGGAGGTGGACGAGGGCCTTCGCCAGATCGACTTCGGCCCCGCTGGCCAGCGCCGCGTCCAGCTCGTCCGCGGCAAGGGAGAGCACCACCGCGGCATCCGCCAGCGCCGTGGCGGCGGCCTTGACGGCCGGGTCGACGACCAAGGCATCGGGCATCTGGAGGCCGAGCGGTTCGGTGTCGAGGTCGACGGTGAAGCTGGACACTTCCCCGAGGGCGCGCGCGATCCACGCCCCCAGCCGCGCGATGTAGATCTCGTCTCCAGCCATCAGGTCTACTTGTGGCTCTCCAGCGCGTCCGCCATCCCGCTGCCGAACGCCCGATCGTGCGCCGTCCCGGTCAGGCCCACGCCTTTTCGATTGGCGGCGGCGGCGATCAGGGCGTTGCGGACACTGGTCGTGTTCAGCGCGGCATTCTTGTCCAGCATCAGGGCGACGATGCCGGTCACCATCGGCGCCGAAATGCTTGTTCCACTCTTCTTGGTGAAACGGACACCCGAGGTCCACGGCGGTACTTTCACGCCCGTGCCGACATTGGTGTCCACGCCCTCCGCCGACGAGATGTCCACACCCGGCGCGGCGAGCTCCGGCTTGGTGGCGATGAGAGGCTTGGAGCCGGGCGGATCCGAGAAATCTCGCAGCGGTCCGCGGGAAGAGGAGCTGTCGATCTTGTGGTCTGCGTGGTTATAGGACCCCACAGTGATCACGTGCTGTCCGTAAGTGTCGACGACCGAGAACTCCGACGTGATGGCGGCCGGGACCGCCGGATCAAGGGGGTCGAGTGGGTTGGCCCTCTGCGTGGCGATCGTGAAGAAGGCAGAGCCCCCGAAGCCCCAGCCCGCTTCAGAACCCATGAAGAAGATTTCGGTTCCCCCGGGGGCCGTGATCAGCACCTCGTAGATACCTTCGATGTATGTGACGGTGGCGCCAACGACCTTTGGTGTGACGAGGAGCTGGAACCTGTGCCGGCGCACCGTCCCGCCGGACGGATGTGGCACCGAGGGATTACTTTCGTGCCGGGCCACCACCCGGTGGACGTTGCCTCCGCTCGTAACCTCCGTGAGAGAAGGGGGCGACCCGGCGTTGAGCTGCAGCTTCTTCTCCAGCTTCTGTCCGACACCCAAGTCCACGTTGAAGAGCATCTGGTGCGGGAGGCGCAGCGAGAACTTCACCTTGTCGAAGTTACGGCGGTACCAGAAAGAAGCGACCATGTCCGGATGGTGCAGGCTGGTAGCGCAGTTCTGCCACGTGTGGCGGGGTCCTCCGAAGCGGCGCTCCTTGAGCTCCAGCGGCACGATGATCGTTCCGCCTGCCGGGACCTTGATCCTCGCGACCTTGCTATCGGCCATGTCGCCCGTGTTGCCGGCCGCCTTCACGATGATGGCGCCCTTGGGGAAATTGAGGTCCCCTGCCGGCTTGCCGGGATCCATGAGGCTGTCCAGAAAGATCGAGTTCTCGTCCAGGCCGTCGCCGGGCTTGTGTGTGTCGCCGAAGCTCATGTTGATCACGACGGGCTTGCCCAGCTCCTTCGCCGTCCGCAGGCAGTAGATCACGGCGTCGCGGAGCCGTCTGCGCCAGTCCACTTCGAGTCCCATACCCGTTGCCAGCTTGAACCTGATGGTGTCGGGAACGTCGAGAAGCTTGACCGCGATGATCTCGGCCTCCGGGGCCACGCCGACCCTGCTGGCGTTGGCTCCGGTGACCGCCGGGAACAGCGTACCCCCCGCCGCAATGCCGGCGACGTGCGTGCCATGGCCGCTGCAGTCCTTGTGCGCGATCGCCACCGTGCTGTTGAGGGCAATGTTGATATCCCCGGCGCTGAACTCGACTCCGTACGTTCCGCCTGGGAGGAGAAGGTCCTCTCTCGGGCAATCGTCGAGGCTGGCCGGGTCCAGGCCCTGGTCCCAGATTCGCCTGATCCGTGTCCTGGGTGGGTTCAGGCTCTTCATGAACATCGGGTGCGTGACGTCGATTCCGGTGTCGAGGATCGCGACGAGCACACCTGTCCCGGTGCCGTCGGGCACGCTGGTGAGCTGGCCTGACGCGACAACCGCGTGCCACAGTCCATCGCCTCCGAGGCCCGCGGTACCGGGAGCGGAAGCGATAGCGGCCGAAGAGGCTCGCGCCTTGATGTCAGGGACCGCCCTGTCCAGGGTGGCGTGAGGCCGGCCTCCCGTCGACATCCACAGCACCCCGGGGTGCGCCACGAGGGCGCTGATGTCCTTGAAGCGCACCACCCCCATCGCCTCGTCGTCGAACACCGCATGGGTCTCGAACCCGAGGGCCTCGATCGACGCCAGGTCCCCCTCGAATCGCAGCAAGCAGGTGATGCCATCATCCGGGAGGCGTTCGCGCTCCTGTTCCCAGGCGCGCAGGGTTATGAAAAGGTTGTTGTCCAGCTTCTCTAATCCGCTGTCAGGATCGGGCATCCCTGCTCATCCGTGGGGACTCTTGAGGTTCCGGGGGGGCCACTGTGGCTCCGTCATCTCCCGGGCAGGGGGAAGTTGTGCGGCGGTACAGTAGGTGCCTCTATACGCCTACCCTGCAGACGATGTCAATCCCCTTGCAATGGGACGCTCCGTCTCATGAGCCATTTTTCGTCATGTATGCGCTCCTGCCTAGGGTGGCGGCGGTGGTTTGTGGCTCTCGAGCGCGTCCGCCATTCCGCTTCCGTACGCCCGGTCGTGCGCAGTCCCTGGAGCCGCCGGGTCCACGCCGGGTCGGTTCTTGGCGGCCTTGGTCAGAAGAGTACGGACCTGGGTGGTGTTCAGCGACGGATTCTTGTCCAGCATCAGGGCGATGACCCCGGTCACCATGGGCGCTGCCATGCTCGTCCCATCCTTCATGGTGAAACGGACGCCCGCCCTCCACGAAGCAGTGCGCACGCCGGGGCCGGCATTACTGTCTGCACTTTGCGCCGAGTCGATGTCCACGCCCGGGGCGGCGAGCTCCGGCTTCGTGGCGATGGGGGGCCTTGGAGGATCGGAGTAATCACGCAACGGTCCGCGGGATGAGTTCGCGAAGATCGTGTGATCGGTGTCGTCATAGGCCGCCACCGTGATCGCGTGCTGTCCCAGGGTATCGGTTGCGGAGAACTCCTGTGTGATGTTGACCTCTTGAGGGAGTGGTTGGCCGTCGGCCATCGTGCCGGCGATCAGCATCGTGACTGCAGTATTGGCAGCCCAGGCTTGGCGATCGCCCATGAAGAAGACCTCGGTGCCGGCGGGGGCGGTGATCCGCACCTCGTAGATCCCCGTGAGGTAGGTGACCGTTCTGCGACGCACCTTCGGTTCGACAAAGAGAGTGAGCACGTGACGGCGCACCGTCCCACCTGATGGATGTGGCACCGACGGCTCGACTCCGTGGAGGCAGGCGACCTTGTGGTTGGCCGACCCGGACTGAAGCTGAAGGATGGACAACGATGGTGGAGGCCCTGGGTTCAGTCGCAAGCTCTGGATCAGGTGCCCGCCCACTCCCAAGTCGGTGCTGAAGGTCGTCTGGTGCGGGAAGCGAAGCGCGAACTTCACCTTGTCGAAGTTCCGCCGGTACCAGAACGTCGTGCGCAGGAAGGGGCTGTGCACCCTGTCCTTGCCGTTTTTCCATGTGGTGTTGGCCCCCTTGCGGTCGTCCTTGATCTCGATGGGCACGATGATCTGTCCGGCTTGCGGGACGGTGATCCGCGCGGCCTGGTCATCCGCGACGTTGGGGACGCACGTCACGAGGATGGCGCCGGTTGGGAAATTCATCTTCTTCGTGTCCACTGGCTTGCTCGGATCCAAGCGAGCGTCCAGCCAGCGCGAGTTTTGGTCAAGGCCGTCGCCGGCCTGATGGATGGAGCTGACGCTCATGTTGATCACCACGGGCTTCTTCAGGACGTACTTGGCCGTCCGCAGGCAGTAGAGCACTGCGTCCCTCCATCTTCTGTCCCAATCCACCGCGTGCCCCATACCCGCCGCCAGCTTGTACCGGATGGGCTCGGGGTTGTCTTCAAGCTTGACCGCGATGATGTCGGCCTCCGGCGCCACGCCAACCCTGCTGGCGTCGCCTCCCGCCGGGAACAGCGGCCCCCCCGCCGCGATCCCGGCCACGTGAGTGCCGTGGCCGTTGGAGTCCTGGTGCTTGATCGGAGCTCCCCCGTTGAGGGCCGCCTCGATCTCGAAGTTGTCGAACTCGACTCCATAGGTTCCACCTGGATTGAGCAGGTTCTCATCCGGGCAATCCTGGCGCCTTGTAGGAACGAGCCCCTGGTCCCAGATCCGCATGATTCGCGTCACTTTGGGAGGGCCGAGGCTCTTCATGAACATCGGGTGCGTGAAGTCGATCCCGGTGTCGATGATCGCCACGATCACGTCCTTCCCGGTGCCATCGGGCACGCTCTTGAGCGTGCCGAACGCGTCACCAACCGGGTGCCAGACTCCGTCGCCTCCGACGGCATCGGCCTTGGAGGCTCGGGCCTTGATGTCCCGGACCGCTGTGTCCAGGCTGATGCGGCGCGGCTCTCCCGTTTCCATCCAGAGCACCCCGGGGTGAGCCGCCAGGGCGCGGAGGTCGCTGAATCGCACCGCCCCCATCGCCTCGTCGTTCGACACCGCGTGAGTCTCGAACCCCAGCCCCTCCATGGGCGCCAGGTCCCCCTCGAATCGCAGTGTCAGGGTGATGCCGTCGTCCGGCTGGCGTTCGGGCTCCTGTTCCCAGGCCTGCAGGGCCATGAACAGGTCGGCATTCAGTTTCTCCAGTCCGCTGTCAGATGGGGGCATCGTTGATCATCCGTGGATACGAATTTGCCGAGGGCTCGGGCAATGCGCGTCTCCCGGGCAGGGGAGAGGTTGTGCTATACGCCTACCCGCCAGGAGGTGTCAACCCCTTCGACCACGACCAGACGGGGGCCGGGACGGAATATTTCCTCTTCGGGTGGCGAGGCCGGCGTAGAATCAAGAGCCAAGGCGACAGATGAGCCGTTCGAACAGGTAGGGACATGCGTCGCGTCGCACTCATCAGTGTCTGCGTTCTCTGGGTGATGGCCGCCGGTGCCGGCCTTCGCGCCACCCCGCCAGGCCCCGCGCTCCCGGCGTCGGACTCCACTCTCGACCGGTTCCTCCGGCATGAGCGTTACGCTGAGGCGATGGACTACGCCGTCTCGCAGCTTCGTTCGCGCGCGGAGCGGTTGGGTCCGATGGCCATGGACACGTTGGTGAGCCTCGAGCTGGTCGGGCAGGCAGCGAGCCGGTCGGGGGAGCTCGCCATCGCGGAGACGACGCTCGATGCCGTGCTGGAGGCCTATCAACGGGTCATCGGCCCTGACGATCCGAGGCGGGCACCGGCGCTGATCACCCGGGGGCGCACCGCCAGGATCACGGGGGAGCGCGAACGGTCGTGGCGTCTCACGCAGGAAGCGAGGCGTCTGCTCGAACGGGCCGGACCCGCATTAGAGGGAGTACGGGCCGACCTGGAGCAGGCCGAGGGGAACTGGATCCGGAAGAACGACATGGATGGGGCCATCGCCCTCTATCGAAGCGCGCTGGCACGCCGGCGCAGCGGCTCCCCGTCGCTGGCGGAGGCCGACACGCTGACCTTGATCGGGTGGGTGCTGGGCCGGACAGGCCGCTTCGATGGGGCGGAGCGCTATCTCGTGGGTGCCCGCGACGAACTGCTCTCCCTCGGGCTGCCGCGACACGAGCTGAACGGTGTCATCGCCAGCGCTCTCGCCGAGCCGCTCGCGTTGCAGGGAAGGTGGGCCGAGGCCGAGCCCCTCTACCGCCAGGCTGCGACGATCTACCGGGCCTCACGCGACAGGCACGCCCCCGGCTTCGCGAGGCGCGTCCTTCCTCTCGATGGTTTCGATGAGCTTGCCGTCATCGCCCTTCGACAGGGCCGCGGCGAGGAGGCCTGGACCACCTTGCAGCGATCCCGGGCGGCCATCCATCTCGACTTCGCCCGTCTGGCGCTCTGGCGCACGCAGGACGAGGGGAGCTTCGAGCAGGCCCGGGCCCTGAGGGACGAGCTGCTGGCGCTGAGGCGCGCGCTCTCTCAGGCTGCGCGGGGCGGGCCCTCCTGGCTCCCCGGGACCTGGAGGCTGATGGTGAGATCGCTCGAAGTGCGCGGCCTCCTGAGATCCCTCGAGAGGCGATTCCTGGTGTCATCGGCTCCACCCGATGCGTCGCTGGAGCGCGTGCGCTCGATGCTCGGTCCCGACACGGCTTTGCTGGGCCTGCTGGAGGTCCCGCTCGGTGTCGATCCTCTGGATCCGGCACTACCGCTGCGCACCGAAGGATGGCTGTACGTCCTGCGCCGCACCGGACCCCTGATCTGGGTCCCGCTTCCTCCACCCGAGGAGAGCGATGCCGCGCGCCTGAGGCAGGCCTGGAGGCGGATGAACCGGGCGGCTTTCTGGCCTCTGCACGTGGACCCCGACCCCGAAGTGGTGGCGGATCAGCGAGTCTGGGCTCGCCGCTACTTCGACCCGGCTGTTCCCTACCTCCGAGGGGTCGAGCACCTCGTCATCGAAGGGGGGCTCCTGCCCTATGAGAGCCTGACAGGCCCCGACGGCCGGCTGGTCGGGGACGCCTACGACGTGAGCTACATCCCATCGGCCCTCGTGGCGAGCGTGCTCGCCGAGCGATGGAGCAAGGAGCCTGAGCGCGAGCTTCGATCGGTGCTCGCCATGTCGGCCGCGCCTCCTCATCGGGAGGAAGAGGGCCCGCTGCGGATGACGTCGGTTCTGGATGGGCCGCGTGATCTGCGGCGCTCACGACGATCGTTCACGCGCAGCGAGACCAGTCTCGACACGCTTCCGCCTCTTCCGTACGCCGGAGCCGAAGTGTCCCTGGTGGCGAGGAAGTTCACCGATGCGGTCGTCCTGCACGGGCCCGACAGCGTGGAGCGACGTCTTCGCGACATGGCGAGCGAGAAGCGGCTGGGCCGCTTCGACGTCATCCATTTCGCCGGGCATTCGCTCGGTGACGGTCAACCGGAGCTCGCCGGGCTCGCGCTCGCGGGCCACGAGTCGCCGAACGGGTCGGAAGACGACGGGATCCTCGACGTCGAGGAGATCCTTCTGGGATGGGACCTCGACGCGCGGCTTCTGACGTTGAGCGGCTGCGAGACCGCCCGCGCGGCCGGCGCCGCGCGTGGGGAGATCCTCGGGTTCACCCCGGCCCTGCTGGCGACGGGTGCCCGCAGCGTCCTTGCCAGCCTCTGGCCGGTTGACGATCGGGCGGCGGCGATGCTGATGGATCGGTTCTATGACGACATCACGGGCCGGCGCGGCGCCCCGATGCCTCTCGCGCGGGCCCTTCGGGAAGCCAAGAGCCATCTGCGCACGCTGACCGACCAGACGGGACGGCACCCTTTCGAGCATCCGGCGTACTGGGCCGGTTTCATCCTCATCGGACTGCCCGAGGATCCAGGCGGCTCGCCCTCTCGGTGAACTCGTTCTGCCGCGACGCCAGCTCGCGCCGGATCGGCTCCGCTGCGGCCAGGTCTCCCGACCTCCAGAGAGCCGTGAGGAGGATCCATCTGGCGCGATCGCGCGCGGGAAGCGGCAGCGTCTCGATGTCGAGCTTCTCGAGGAGGGCGCGGGCCTCGGCATATCGCCGCTCCCTGACCAGCGCGCTCGCGAGCACCAGCTTCAACGGGTCGTAGTCACTCTCGTCCGGGAGGGGAGATGCCTCGAGCAGCTCCACGACCTGGCGGGCATCCTGGCGACCGTAGGCGTCGAGCGCCTCCGAGAACCGCTTCGCGCCGAACAGGTTCTCCGAACGAAACACGACGCTCTCGGCCTCCACGGGCAGCCAGTAGTCGAGCGGGTCACCGGCCTGGCGCAGCATCAGCTCGATGCTCAACAGGAGCACGACGGCCGCGAACGCGGCGCCGGCGCCCCAGGCGAACAGGCGAGAACCTTCGCTCGCCGTGCCGTCCTCCCCACCAGTGTCCATCGGCGCCGTCAATCGGCCGGACGCCATGGTGGGCCGAGGGCGCAGCCGCAGCAGCTCTTGTTCACGGCAGAGCTCGCGGAAGCGGTTCTCGCAGCCGTGACAAGCGCGAACGTGGTCCAGGACGCTGTCCGAACCGCCGGTTTCCAGGAGCCTCAGCGACAGATCGATGAGCAGGTCGTCGGTGGGGTGTGACGTCATCGGGTGGCCGTCTTCCGTTCCTTCACCAGGACTTCCCAGAGCATGGTGAACGTCCCGGTGGGAATCCTGCCCGGATCGAACCCTCTGACCTGCATGCAGGCGCGCATGAGCTTCCTGCAGCGCAGAAGCGTGGCGTCCACGGCAGCCGGGGTGCTGGTCACGTCGGGATGGCGTGCGATCTCGGAGGACGGCAGATCGTAGAAGACGCGGAGGAACCAGACCTGGCGTGCTTTTGGCGTGAGCCGCCGGGAGCATTCGAGGATTGCCTCCGCGTGCTCGGCGGAACCTTCGGCATCCGCTTCACGGCACGCTGGGGGGACCGCCGCCGGGCCGGCGGGATCGCGCAACCAACGCAGCTCGCGGCTCCTGGCTCGCAGCTTGTCGATGACGCCATGGCGCGCCACGCCGGCGAGAAAGCCGCAGATTTCAGCCGGGGTGGACCCGGCGGGATCCCACGAGCGGCTCTCGATCCGGCTCAAGATGTCCAGCGCCTTGTCCGCCGCGAGGTCACGGATGTCCTCAGGGTCCAGCGGCCCGAGCCGGAGAGCGCAGACGAGCGCGTACTTCTGGAGGGCGATGTTGATGAGCGTCCAGAGCTCTGCCAGGGCACGCTCGCGATGGGCCGAGTCGTGCAGGCAGCTCCAGTCCCTGGCCAGCTCCGGGATGCGCTCGGGCCACCGCGGCGATTCGGCAGGCTCTTGTGAAGCCACGATCATCAAGTTCCGACGGCTCTGAGACACGATGAGTCAACACTGCCTGAACTGGCAGGCGCTTGTCCAGGGTGAAAAAAGGGTCCCTTTCACGTCAGAACCGCCGTCCCCGTTGAGGGCCTCCACCCTTCGACCACGACCAGGCGGGGGCCGGGCCCTTCGGTGGGGATGGACCGCACCATGACGAATCGGCGGCCATCGGGCGCGATGTCGAAGCGGGAGTCGTCGTCGAACCGCCCAGATCGCGCGCCTGAAAGAGGCGGCGGGGCTGCCCGGTGCGCACGGTCGGCTGGGTGATCACCTCTGCCTCCATCATGGCGTCGCCCGCCCTGAAGTAGAGACGATCCCCCGGCGCATCTGGTGCCAGGCGATGCGCCGCCGCACCCGCAGCACCCAGCGGATCCTCATGTGTATATCCTGCGGGTCGGGCTGGTCGCCGTCGCCGAGGCCCGCCAGCGGGTCGACCGCCAGCCTCGCCCCTCGCCCGGCCCGGCGCAGAAGATCGAGATCGTCGCCCGCCTCCTGCGTCACGCGGCGAGCATGGTGCCACGGCTCGCGCGGCTCGGGCCCGCGCGCCGCCCCCTCGCCCGATGAGACACCGAAGCGGGTAGCCTGGATTGATACACCGCGGGCGCAATGATGTCAATAATAAAAGTGAATGTCATACAAAAATATCAACATAAGAGTGGCACATGACAAACAAATAGAAGCAAAAGTCATCGTCCGACCGCCGACCTCACGAACGATCCGCCGGCGACGCTCGCGTGAGCCTGTAGAGAAGCCGGCGCGCCAGGATGTTCACAGGCGGACCGCTTGCGATGCTAGCCTCCACATCAGAGATGTTTGAGATGTGGATCGACCTTGCCCCGCTGATACTCGTCAGTGCGGCTCTGCCGCTGCAGACCCTGGTCACACTGCTCCTGGCCCGCTCGTCGATTCGTTCTGCCTGGGCGTGGGTGGCCGGCATGACGGCGGTCCGCCTGCTCCAAGGCGTCCTGTTCGGCGCCATTCTCGAGCCCATCGAAGCGCAATCGCAATCCGGGCCACGCCTTCTTGCCGGGACCGTGCTGCTGGTGTCATCCCTGCTGCTCTACGTGAAGGCGCTGCGCACGGCGGTGGGAGCTGAAGACGAAGATGCGCCGCCGCCGCTGTGGGTCAGGAAGGCCGGCTCGATGCCGCCCCTTGCAGCCTTCGGGGCGGGGGCCGTGCTCATGCTGGTCAGTGTCAAGTTCCTGGTCTTCACTCTGGGCGCGATCGGCGTCATCGCCGATGCCCACATGGGCATCAAGATCTCGGCCCTCACGTTCCTTCTGTTCGTGCTGCTGGCGCAGAGTCCCGGTCTTGCCATCCTGGCGCTCGCGACCTCTTCTTCCAGCCGGTCGACCGCGATCCTGGACGGAGTGAACGCGTGGCTCCAGCGCAACAACCGCATGGTCACCATCCTTTTCGGGGTGGTGTTCGGGACGTGGTTCCTGCTCAAGGCGCTGAACCGTCTGGAAGTCATCTGAGGGCAGGACATGGACCCTGCTCGGGACTAGGTCTTCAGGGCCAGGGATGGAGGTCTGATATGGTGGGCCTCCTCGAGGAGACCCATGCCCCGTCCGGCGCTGCTGAGTTGTGAAGGCCTCACCAAGTCGTTCGGCGGGCCGCCGCTGTTCGAGGGGCTGACCTTCGCGGTGCACGAAGCGGACCATCTGGGGCTGGTCGGCCCCAACGGGGCGGGGAAGTCGACGCTGCTGCGGATCCTGGCCGGCCTCGAGAGACCCGACACGGGGACCCGCTCCCATCGCAAGAACATCCGCATCGGCTTCGTACCGCAGACACCGGTCTTCGCCCCGGGGCGGTCGGCGGAGGACGTCGTCGTCGAAGCGCTCGCGGCCGACCCGCGGCTCGACGACGCCGAGCGGCACCAGCGCGCCCTGCTGGCCCTGGCCAGGGCGGGATTCACCGACCCGGGTGTGTCGACGGACGTCCTGTCGGGGGGCTGGCGGGCGCGGCTGGCCATCGCGCGCGAGATCGCCGGGGAGCCCGACCTCCTGCTGCTGGACGAGCCGACCAACCACCTGGACATCGACTCCATCCTCTGGCTCGAAGGGCTGCTGCGCAACGAGTCCAACGCCTTCATCGTGATCAGCCACGACCGCTGGTTCCTCGAGCATGTCGCGGGGAGGATGCTGGAGATCAACCGGATTCACCCCGCGGGCCTCTTCGAGGTGAGCGGCAGCTACGCCGACTTCCTGGAGGCGCGCGACGCCGCGCTGGCCAACCAGGCGGCCTACCAGGAGACCCTGGCCGGCCTCGTGCGCCGTGAGGTGGCCTGGCTGCGCCGCGGCGCCAAGGCGCGCACGACCAAGGCGAAGGCGCGCATCAAGGCGGCCGAGGCCAGCATCGAGTCGCTCGCGGAGGCGCGGTCCCGCGGCAACGCCCCGTCCCTGGACATCGAGTTCGGCGCGTCAGGGCGCCGGACGAAGCGGCTCTGGTCGTGCGAGGGACTGCGGGTGGCGTTCGGCGCGACCCCCATCATCGACGGCCTCGACCTGCTGCTCGCGCCGGGCATGCGCTGCGGCGTGCTGGGGCCCAACGGGTCGGGCAAGACGACACTGCTGCGGACGATCGTCGGGGAGATCGCGCCGACGGCCGGGACCATCCAGCGCGCCGAAGGCCTGCGCGTCGTCTACTTCGATCAGAACCGCGACACGCTCGACCCGACCCTCACGCTCAAACGGGCGCTCGCGCCCGAGTCGGACAGCGTCATCTACCGCGACCGCGCGCTGCACGTGGCGTCCTGGGCCAAGCGCTTCCTGTTCCAGCCCGCGCAGCTCGAGGCCCCGGTGTCGCGCCTCTCGGGCGGCGAGCGCGCCCGCATCGTGCTCGCCCGCATGATGCTCCAGCCCGCCGACCTGCTGGTGCTGGACGAGCCGACCAACGACCTGGACATCCCGGCGCTCGATGTCCTCGAGGAAGCGCTGCTGGACTTCCCCGGGGCGCTGGTGCTCGTCAGCCACGACCGGCTGCTGCTGGATCGCGTGTCCACGCAGGTCCTGGCGCTGGACGGCAAGGGGGGCGCGCTCCACTTCGCCGACTACGACCAGTGGGAGGCGAACCGGCCGGCTGCGCGGGCGCCGCGTAAGGAGACGGCGCGCGCGCCCGCGACGAAGGCGTCCGCGCCTGGGCCCCGGCGGCTCAGCTACCTCGAGCAGCGCGAGTGGGACGGGATGGAGGCCGACGTCCTGGACGCCGAAGCGCAGCTCGCCGCTGCGCAGAAGCGCGCGGCGGATCCCGCGATCGCATCGGACGCGGCCATGCTGCAGACGAGGCACGCGGAGCTGGAGGAGCTCCAGGCGAAGGTCGAGCAGCTCTACGCCCGGTGGGCCGCGCTGGAGGAGAAGAGGAAGTGACGGCTCACCGCCTCAGCCACGACCGCTACTTCCTGGAGGCCCGCGACGCTCTGAGGCCCACCTTGCGAGATTTCTCTTGAAACTTTAGGGCCCTTCCGATCACTACATCCTCAGTGCGATCTCCGTCCAGGAGAGGAGGATCGGTATGCCCGGACAGGACGGCAGGGAGCCTTACCTGGATGTGTTCCGCCGGGAGGCGCTCGAGAACCTGGTCCAGGGCCGGCAGCGCCAGGGGGAGCCTCTCCGCATCTCACCGGCCTGGACCGGCTGGACCTACTGGGTCCTGGTCGCCTTCTTCGTCATAGCGGTCCTTTTCCTGCTGGTGGGGCGCATCGGCGAGTACGCCGAAGGCCCCGCCGTGGTGAAGATCGAGGGTCGCAGGGAGATCACGGCGGTGACGGGTGGGACGGTCACCTCGGTGGACGTGCAGCCCGGCGAGACCGTGGGAGCGGGCCAGCCCATGGTGCGTCTTTACGACCGGCAGGAGAGCGCCGAGCTGGAGAGGACGCGCCGGGAGTTCGAGCTCCTGCTGGTCAGCTACCTGAAGAACCCTTCGGATGCCGGCTTGCGACAGTCCCTGATCGCCTTGCGCGGCCAGAAGGACCTAGCCGAGTCGCGCCTCGAGCAGCGGATCGTCCGGGCCCCGGAGGCAGGCTCTGTGGGCGACCTCCACGTGAGGCCGGGGCAGGTCGTCGCGGCGGGGGACATGATCCTCTCCCTGTTGGGTCCGGCGCCGGCCGTGTCGGTGATCGCCATGTTGCCGGGCTCCTACCGGCCGCAGCTGGCTCTCGGCATGCCGCTTCGGCTCGAGCTGTTGGGGTACCGGTACGCGTACGAGGCCACGACGATCGAGGCGATCGGCGACGAGGTGATCGGCCCACAGGCCGCGCGGCGCTACCTCGGTCCGGAGATCGCCGACACCGTCTCCCTCACCGGGCCGGTGGTCGTGGTGCGGGCCAGGCTTCTGAACCCCACCTTCATGACCGACCAGCAGGTGTACGACCTGCATGACGGGATGCTGGGGCGCGCGGCGGTGCGCGTCCGCTCGCAGAGTCTCCTCGTGATGCTCGTCCCGTCGCTCAAGGCGCTCTTCGAGGAGCGTCGTGGATAGTCCCGAGCGGGCCTCCTCCCTGAGCGAGCGCTTTCCGGCGCTGAAGAGACTCGAGCGCGCGGAGCGCCGGAGAAGGATCCCGTTCGTTCAGCAGCTCAGCGCGACCGACTGCGGACCCGCCTGCCTGGCGATGGTGCTCGGCTACCACGGCAAGGGGGTCGCGCTCGAAGAGGTGCGATCCATCGTGGGCTCGGGCCGTGACGGAGCGAACGCCCTGTCGCTCCTGGAGGCCGGGCGCTGGTTCGGTCTGCGCGGCCGGGGGATCCGGCTGGAGGCGGAGGACCTGGAGTTCCTCCAGCCCGGGGCGATCCTGCACTGGGATTTCAAGCATTTCGTCGTGTTCGACAGGCTCCGGAAGGGACGCCTCGACATCGTCGACCCGGCGGCAGGCCGGAGACAGGTCTCGCTGGAGCAGTTCCGCCGCTCGTTCACGGGAGTGGCCCTCGAGCTGGAGCCGAGCGAGGAGTTCCAGCCGGGCCGCGGGCGGCGCGCGCAGGGGACGTGGCGTCACCACCGGCGCCTGATCGAGCACTCGGGGCTCCTGTCGCGCGTCGTGGTGATCTCCGTGCTGATCCAGATCCTGGCCATGGCGCTGCCGCTGATGGTCGGCGTGCTGGTCGACCGGGTCGTGCCGCGAAGCGATCATCACCTGCTGGCGGTCCTGGGCGCGGGGCTCCTCATGGTGGTGGTGTTCCGCTTCCTGGCTTCGTGCGTGCGAGCCCATCTCGTCCTCAGCCTGCAGACCCACCTCGATTCCAAGATGACGCTCGATTTCATGGATCACCTCGTGAGCCTCCCGTACGCCTTCTTCCATCTGAGGCCGGCCGGAGATCTCCTCATGAGGCTGCAGAGCAACGCGACGGTGCGCGAGATCATCACCTCCAGCACGGTCTCGGGGCTGCTCGACGGGGGGCTGGTGAGCCTCTATCTGATCCTGCTGCTCGCCGCGAGCCCGTCCATGGGATGGCTCGTCCTGCTGCTGGCCATGATCCGGGTGGCCGTCTTCCTGCTCACCCGCCGGACGTTCCGGGACCTGACCTCGGAATCCCTCGAGGCACAGTCGCGCTCCCAGAGCTACGAGGTGCAGATCATGGCCGGGATCGAGACCCTTAAGTCGAGCGGCGTGGAGCATCGCGCGGTGGAGCACTGGACGCATTTGTTCGTGGACGTGATGAACGTCTCGCTCAGGCGGGGACGGCTGAGCGCCCTCGTCGACTCGGCCCTGGACGCCCTGTCGATGGCCTCCCCTCTGATCATCCTGGGCTACGGCGCCACCCTGGTCATGAGCGGCGGGATCAGCCTCGGCACGATGCTGGCCATGAGCGCCCTGGCCGCTGGATTCCTCGTGCCGTTGTCCGCCCTCGTCTCCACCGGCTTGAAGCTGCAGCTCCTGGGCAGCTACCTCGAGCGGATCAACGAGATCTTCGACACCCCTCCCGAGCAGGACCGCGCGGCCGTCACGCGGTCGGTGAAGCTGAGAGGAGGGATCACGCTCGAGCAGGTCTCCTTCCGGTACGGGCCGCTCTCCCCCGAGGTGGTCAGGGAGGTCTCGGTCGAAATCCGTCCGGGAGCTCACGTGGCGATTGTCGGGCGGTCGGGTTCCGGCAAGTCGACGCTCGCGAAGCTCCTCCTGGGGCTCTATCCGCCGACGAAGGGGCGCATCCTCTACGATGGCGTCGATCTGGCGGGGCTCGAGTCCCGCTCCCTTCGCCGCCAGCTAGGCATCGTCCCTCAGCACCCCTACCTCTTCGGCACCACGATCCGCGGCAACATCGCTCTGGCCGACCCCACGCTTCCGCTCGAGCAGGTGATTCAGGCGGCCAGGCTGGCTCAGATCCACGACGATGTGTCGGCCATGCCTCTGGGCTACGAGACGATCCTGGTGGACGGAGGCGCATCGCTGGCGGGAGGGCAGCGCCAGCGCGTGGCCCTCGCGAGGGCGCTCGTCCAGCAGCCCGCCATCCTCCTGCTTGACGAGGCCACCAGCGCGCTGGACGCCATCACGGAGAGCCGGATCCACAAGAGCCTCGCCGCGCTCCCCTGCACGCGGATCATCATCGCCCACCGCCTGAGCACCATCGTCCATGCCGACCTGATCCTGGTGATGGAGGACGGCCGCGTGGTCGAGAGCGGATCCCACGAGCAGCTCATGAGGCTCGACGGAATGTACGCCGATCTCGTGGCGGCCCAGATCACATCCTGAAGACGGTCGGGGAACTTTGTCCGGCCCCCCGTCACTAATCAACCGGAGGGTCGAGTTCTGCTCGGACCTTCGTTTGTCGAGATGGGCTCGATCCCGTCACGGGGAGGGACCCGGCAGTGCTCCTGGAGCGACCAGAAGCGGGGGCTTCGGGGGTCTTCCATGTCGTCCGTGGGAATGGTTCAAGCTCTCTAACCAGAGGAGGATCCGGTGAAGAAGAAGGTCAGGAAGCTCAGCCTGAACAAGGAGACCGTCAGACGCCTGACGGACGAGGAGCTCAAAGGCGTGGCGGGCGGCGACCCGACAAACGGGAACACGTGTCCAGCCACATGTTCGGGCAACACCTGTGCAGGCACGTGCGGCGGCCCCGGCTGTTTGGACACCTGCGATCAGTGCACGACGTACCCCCAGATCTGCCAGCAGACCTGCGACGCCGGCTGCGATACTGCCACTGTCTGCTAATCGAAGCGTCGCGGTATTCCAGTTGGTGAGCTGATCCAGCGCTCTGAGAGGGACCCCGAGGCGGTCGGCCGCCTCGAGGTCCCTCATGTTCCGGTCCTCGAAGGGAGACGATCATGGAGATCCGCGCGCAGCGGCCCGCTTGGCGCCCTCTGCTGTCCGGGGGACTGGCGGAGCGGGCCGCCGAGATTCTTGACGAGATCGCCCCGCGCGTCGGCGCGGGGTGAGTCGCCGCGCTGGCCGGCGGGTCCGCCGGCCGGGCGATCTTCTACGCATACCTGAGCCGGCACCAGACCGGTCAGGGGCGCGAGGGGACAGCCGTGCGTCTGCTCGATCGGTCGATCGAGTTGCTCTCCAGGAAGCCGACCTTCTCCTCGCTCTGGGACGGCTTTACGGGGGTCGCCTGGGCCGTGGCTCACCTGGAAGGAAGCTTGCTGGAGCAGGGGGACGACGATCCCAACGAAGAGATTGACGCCGTGCTGCTCGCGGAGCTCGAGCGCTCGCCGTGGCCTGGTCATTGGGATCTGATCGGCGGTCTGGTGGGGACCGGAGTCTACGCGCTGGAAAGGCTTCCCCGTCCCACGGCGGTGACGTGCCTGCAACGGGTCGTCGAGTGCCTCGCGGAGACGGCGCTCCAGACGCCGGACGGGATCACCTGGTGGACTCCCCCCGAGTGGATCTGGCCCGAGACGCGGCGCGACTTCCCGCACGGCTACTACAACCTGGGCGTGGCGCACGGCACGCCGGGGATCATCGCGCTGCTGGGGGCCGCGTGCGAATCGGGGGTGGCCGCCGGCGTGGCGAGACCGCTGCTCTCGCGGGCGGTGGAGTGGCTGCTCGCCCAGGAGCTGGGAGAGGGCTACGCCACGAGGTTCCCATCTTTCGTCCACCCGGATTCCAGACCGGCCCCCGCAAGATTGGCCTGGTGCTACGGGGATTTGGGCATTGCGGCGGCTTTGCTGTCAGCAGCGCGTGGCGCGTCGGAGAGATCGTGGGAGAGGGAGGCGATCCGGATCGCGCGCGCGGCCGCGTCCCGGCCGTTCGAGACCACGCGCGCGATCGATGCGGGCCTCTGTCATGGCGCCGCCGGCAACGCGCACCTGTTCAACAGGCTGTACCAGGACACCGGGGACGAGGAACTGGGTCAAGCGGCCGTGGACTGGTACGAGCGGACCCTGCAGTTTCGCCGACCGGGCGAGGGGGTGGCCGGCTTCTCGGCTTTGATGCCCGATGGCAACGGAGGGAGCGAGTGGCGCAATGAACGGGGGATGCTCAACGGAATCGCCGGGATCGGGCTGGCGCTCCTGGCGGCGCTCACCTCCGAGGACCCGGCGTGGGACAGAACCCTGATACCGGCCCTGCCGCGCGCGCGTCGGGCTTCCCCATCGTGACCTTCCTCCCTTCCGGTTTCTTCGTCCTGCGCACTCCGGTGCTCCCCTTCGAGGAGTTCGCGGCGTGGGGGGCGAGGCTCGAGGCCGCCTCCGCGATAGGCGATCCCGAGCGACTGGCGCGAGCCCTCGCCTCCGACCGGGCTCTTCTGCGCGACCGTCTGCGAGCCATCGTGGACGCCCCCCTGACGCGCGAAGCGCTCTTCGTCGCCTCGCCGGATCTCCATGAGAGCCTGGCCGCCTGGACGCGCGATCCCGACGGCGAGCGGGGAGGGCGGATCGAGCGCTCCCTGGTCAGCTACTTCGCCCGGATGGCCGGGCGGCCGATGCCCTTCGGCCTCTTCTCCGGCTGCTCCCTCGGGACGATCGGAAGCGCGACCGATCTGATCCTGGAAGGGCGCCCGGCCTACCGGCGCAGCACGCGTCTGGACATGTCGTATCTCTTCACCTTGATGGAGACGCTGCTTCGGGACCCCGAGTTGCGCTCGTCGCTCACCTACCGGCCGAACTCCAGCCTGTACCGGGCTGCCCGCCGCGTGAGATACGTGGAAGCGCGGCAGGGGGGGAAGGGACGGTCGCACCGGCTCGTGTCCGTCGAGGACACCGAACACCTGCGCGTGACGCTCGAGCACGCCCGCGACGGCGCGACGGCCCAGTCCCTCGCCGGGCTGCTGCTCGAGCGAAACCCCGACGTCACGATAGAGGAGGCCTGCGAGTACGTCAACGACCTGATCGACTGTCAGATCCTGGTCCCGGATCTGGAGATCCCGGTGACGGGCCCCGAGCCGATGCGCGGGCTGATGGACGCGGTGGGCGGATCGCGCCCCGATGTGATCGAGCGGCTGCGTGACACCCAGGAGGCGCTCGCGGCGCTGGACGCCGGAGGCCTCGGGATCGACCCTTCGCGCTACGAGGCGATCGCGCGCAGGCTCGCGAGTCTGCCGGGAGAGATCGACCGCAAACGGCTCTTCCAGGTCGATCTGTTCAAGCCTTCGCCGTGCGCCACTCTGGGAGGGGAGCCCCTCGGCGAGATCGTCGAAGGGGTGCGGATTCTCCATCATCTGGTCGCGGCCACGGCCGACCCGGCGTTCGCGAGGTTCAAGGAGCGCTTCATCGCCCGCTACGAGGGTGCCGAGGTGTCGCTGATGGAGCTGCTCGACGAGGAGGCCGGGATCGGGTTCCTGGCCTCGGCCGCCCCCGGCGCGGAGGCCTCCCCCCTGCTGGACGGGCTGCCGATCGCTGGCGGCCACCCGGAGCCGGGCCGCTGGACCGCCCGGGACGCGTTCCTGTTGCGGAAGCTGGAACGCGCCGCGGGCGCCGGCGCCCGGGAGATCGTACTGACCCGGGGGGACTTGGAGGCGATGCAGACGCACGGTCCTCCACCGCCGCTCCCGGACGCTTTCAGCGTGACGGCGACACTCTGCGCGGAATCCTCCACCGCCATCCAGGACGGCCGGTTCCAGATATGGCTGAAGTATGCCGGCGGCCCCACCGGCGCGCGCCTGATGGGAAGGTTCTGTCACGCCGACGAGGAGATGCGACGACACGTCGAACACCATCTGCGGGCCGAGGAAGCCTGCGATCCCGACGCCATCTTCGCGGAGATTGTGCACCTGCCGGAGGGCCGGCTCGGCAACGTCCTGTGCCGTCCCGTGCTGCGGGACTACGAGATCGCCTACCTCGGCAGGTCAGGAGCACCCGCGGACCGGCAGATCCCGGTCACGGATCTGATGGTGGGGATAGAGCACGGCCGCGTCGTGCTGCGCTCCCGGCGGCTGGGCAAACGGGTCGAGGCGCGCCTCACCAACGCTCACGCCTACCATTGGCGGTCGCTGGGTGTGTATCGCTTCCTGTGCTCCTTGCAGAATCAGGGGCTCTCCGCCGGATTGGCGTGGTCGTGGGGCGCTCTCGAAAGCGCGTCGTTCCTTCCGCGCGTTGCGACGGGACGGCTGATCCTCGCGCTCGCGCGCTGGCGCCTGGACCGCGACGCGATCCGCGCCATCTCTTCGGTGCGCGGGCCCGCGCGCTACCTCGCGATGCAGAGGCTCCGTTCGGAGCGCGCCCTTCCGCGCTACGTCGAAATGGTGGAGTCGGACAGGGAGCTGCCGGTGGACCTTGAGAATCCCCTGAGCCTCGACGCGTTCGCGGAGATGGTGAAGGAGCGTCGCGACGTCGTCCTCAAGGAGATGTTCCCGCCGCCGGAGGAGCTTGGCGCCCACGGCCCCGAAGGGAGGTTCGTCCACGAGATGGTCATCCCCTTCGTCGGCGTGCCCGACCCGGCTCCGGCGGAGCGGACCCCTGCCGTGTCCCAGAGCCCCACGCGCGTCTCCGCTGGCGTCTCCGATCGCCGGCCCCGTCGCTTCCCGCCCGGCTCGGAATGGCTTTACGCAAAGCTGTACACGGGAACGGCGTCGGCCGACAGGGTTCTGAGCGAGGCGGTGCGCCCCCTGGTGGACGAGGCCATTCGTTCGGGCGCCGCGGATCGGTGGTTCTTCCTTCGCTACGGCGATCCGGACTGGCACGTCCGCCTGCGTCTCCAGGGTGACCCCCGGAAGCTCGGCTCCGAGGTGCTCCCCGCGATGCACGAGTCACTCCGGCCTCTCATCCGGGACGGCCTCGTCTGGCGCGTGCAGCTCGACACCTACGAGCGCGAGGTCGAGCGCTACGGAGGTCCTGAAGGGATCGAGCTGGCCGAGCGGATCTTCCACGTCGACAGCGAGGCGGCCCTCGGGTTGCTGGCTCACCTCGAGGGAGACGAAGGGGCCGACGCCCGATGGCGCCTGGGCGCGCGCGGCATCGACATGCTCCTGTCGGATCTGGGGCTCGACCTGCAGGCGCGCCGGACGCTCGTCGCGCGCCTGCGCAAGGGATATGGGGCGGAGCTCCGCTCGGGGAAGAGCCTGCGCATCCAGCTGGGGGCGAGATTCCGCAAGGAGCGCGGAGACCTCGTGCGGCTCCTCGATCCCGAGATGGCCGCCGATCATCCGCTGTGGCCCGCCATCGACCCGCTTTGCGAGCGCTCAGCGCGGCTTGCGCCGCTGATCTCCGAGCTGAAGATCCTGCAGGCCACCGGACGGCTCGCGGTCCCCTTCGACGATCTCGCCGCCAGCTACGTCCATCTGCACGTCAACCGCCTGCTGCGCTCGGTACACCGGCCGCACGAGCTGGTCCTCTACGACTTTCTCGAGCGCCTCTACGAGTCACGCGCCGCCCGTCTCGGCGCGAGCCGTCCCCGGCAAGGAGACCCGGCACGTCAGACCTGATTGGACGACCCCTTTCAGCTTCGCGGGAACGTCCAGCCGGGCTTCCATGAAGACCATTCGAGAGGCGGCGTCCACCTCCGGGGCGATCTGCTCCACCACGGCGGCCACCGGGAAGTCGAGGTTCTCGAGATGGACGTCGACGCGCGTGCCGGCCGTAATCCCCATTCGATCCTTCTCCGGCACGGCGAACCGGACCCACAGATCGTCCGAACGGATCAGCCGCACGATCGGTGTGCCGGGGTGAACCATCACTCCGGGATCCTGGAATCGCGCCGCGACCGTCCCGTCGAAAGGCGCACGAAGCTCGGAGCTGGCCAGCGTCTCGCGCAGCCGTTGCACCCCGGCCGTCTCCTTGTCCACATGCGCGCGGGCGGCCTCGAAGGCCGACACCGCCAGCTTCTCATCCAGCTCGGCCGCGGCGCGATCCGCCTCCGCCACGAACTCTCCCAGTGAGTCGACCCGCCCTCGGCGCCGGCGCGCCTCCGCCAGCAAGCTGTCGGCGCGGCGCTGCTCCGCCTCCGCGGCGCGCAGGGAAGCCTCGGCCATCGCGAGTTCCTGTCTGAGGGGAGCGGTGCCGAGCGTGGCGACCGTCGCACCGGACTTCACGTGATCTCCCAGATGAACGAGCACCTGAGCCAGTCTTGCCTCGAGCGGGCTGGCCACCTCCACCGACTCGCGAGCCAGCACGACTCCGATGAAGCTCTCGATCGCGTCGCGCGCCGGCGATGCAGGACGATCGGGCTCCTTGGAAACGCTCCCGGCAGGATGTTCTTCGGGCGGCGCCGCCTTCTGCGACCGCATCAGGAACCCGGCCCCCGCTATCGACAGGGCCAGGATGGTGAACACCGCACCGCGTATCAAGGATCTGGGAACCGCCCCCACCGTCGTCATGAGAAGCATTCTGTCATAGATCGCCTCAGGTGGAGCCGGAAGCCACACTGCGATTCTGAGCTATTCGGCGCGCCGCGGGAAGAGAGCGGCGATCATCTCGCCGGCGCGGCCGCGCCAGATGTCCCACCCGCTCCCTTCGGGGCTTTCGCCGCCCGAAGGGCGGTGGCCCCGCTCTCGCAGCAATCCCCACAGCTCGCGATTTCCCTGGACGGTGTCAACGGCCTCGCTCGCGGAGCGCGTGCCGTAGGCGCCCCATCCGAGCCAGACCACCAGAGGCTGTTTCTCGGCGGTGGGGACCTGCGCCTCGTAATCCTTGCGGCTGATCACGAAGGGGGAGAGGGCGCCGAGCCGCTGGAACAGCGTGGGGTTCTTGAGCGCGCAGGCCAGCGCCTGGCCGCCGCCGCCCCCGAAGCCGACCGACGCGCG
>JBOGOC010000081.1:0-10563 GCA_050747525.1 Candidatus Polarisedimenticolia bacterium
GTCATGCCCGCTGGCGCCGCAGCCTGGCCCGACGGAGCCCTGGCCCTCGCGGCGCGCCGGTTGCTGCGGCAGGCGGCTCCCTGGGGCCCGCGGGCCGACCGCGAGCTGCCCGGCCTGGCCGCGGCCATCGGCCTGATCTGGCGCGAGTCGTTCGAGACGATCCCGCTGGACGCGTGGGCCGCCCGCTCCACGCGCGATCCCGGGCTCTGGCCCATGGGGCTCCTGCTGTCGCGCCAGCCCACCGACCCGGCCACGGGAGAATTCTGGACTCTGGACGCCGCGTCGTTCCTGCGCTCTCTGGCCACGGCGCGCGGCATGGAGCCTCTGGCTCGGTGGTACCGCGACGCGCGACGCGCCGACGTGCACGAGCTCTTCAAGGAGATCTATGGAGAGTCGCTGCGCGATGCCGAGAACCGGTGGCTCAAGTCGCTGAAGAGCGGCGACGCGGCCGCGCGGCGCGAGCCGAAGGGCTCGTCCGCCTCGGCGGTCCACGATCCCGAGGCGGCCCGGCTCGCGGCGGCCGCGCGCGCGGCGTTCCGCGAAGGGGCCTTCGACCGCGCGGCCCTCCTGTCGGAGAAAGTCCTGGCCATGGAGGCGGCTTCGGCGGAGGACAAGGCCTGGGCCGGCGTCACGCTGGGGCGCGCGCACGCCCGATCGGGCCGGCACGCTGCCGCCATCATATGGCTGCGCGACGAGCGCACGCGCGGCGGCTCCGAGACCGTGCGCGTGCTGGCCGATTACTGGCTGGAGATCCTGGGGCGCCCGCTCAACGGGCGCGCCGCGCGCGACGCGCTGATGCGCGACGCCGAGCTGCAGTTGCTGGGGTTCGACTGGGAAAAGGCCGAGTCGAGCCTGCAGGCCGCGCTGGCGCTCGACCCGCTCAACCGCAAGGCGCACACCATGCTGGGGCAGGTCTACCTGTCCAAGTTCCAGTACTGGTACGACTTCGCCCTGCTGGACCGGGAGCTCCATCCCAGCGTGTCGAGCGCCGATCCCTACATGTACCAGTACCTGGCGGACAAGGGACGCACGGAGCTGGCGCGAGCCGAGACCCTGCCCGACGATCTCCCCGGGAACCCGGCGATGCTCGACGCGGAGGACGTCGCGCTGTCGACCGACTCCATGGCGTCGTCGCACTTCCTGGCGGGGAAGGCCCACTACCTGCGCGGTGACCTCGAAGCGGCCCGGCGCGAGATGGAGACCGTGCTGGAGCTGGATCGGACGCGCGGCTCGCTGCCGGCCTACGCGCGCCTGTATCTCGCGCGCGTGGCGCAGACACGCGGAGATCAGGAGGAGGCGCGCCGGCAGCTCGAAGCCATCGTGAAGATGGCTCCCGCCGGGCGGGTCACCCGGCTCGCCCGCGAGGCGCTGGAGAAGCTGCCCCCGCCCGCGCGATGACGCCGTGCCACCAGGCCCCCAGCAGGTAGGTCCATCCCGCCAGCACCGCTCCCACGGTCAGGCCCAGCGTGCACACCGCGCCGGCGGCCAGCCGGCCTCCGGGGGCCATGACCTGCCGCGCGTCCAGCTGTTCGATCAGAAGGAACAGATCGTCCGAGCGCAGGACCGAGAACCCTCCCGGAAGGACCGACGTGACCAGGATCGAGCCGAGCAGATAATAGTCGGTCGCCACCGCCACGAACGGGGCCAGGGCCAGCACGACCCCCGGGCCGAACAGCCATCGCCGCCATTGCCACCATTCCAGAGTCCCGGAGGCCGCCGCGCGCAGCAGAGGGACGCCCACCAGCACGGCGGGGGAAAACTCGATGAGCACCGCCGGGACCTTCCAGCCTCCGGCCAGCACGCGAGCGGCCCAGTCGAGCCAGCCGGCCGCCGCCACGTAGCCGTACCATCCAGCGAGAAGGCCGGCCACAGGAGGGCCGAGCTGTCTGAGGGGAGGCATGCCCGGCGTCATGAGCCCTTCGATGGCATGCAGCAGGTCGTCCAGGGCCGCGCGCGGCCCGGCCGCCACCAGGGTCAGGACGAAGCGCACCTCAAGCGCCGCCGTCCGTCTCCACGTTCACGGTGGAGAAGGGGAGCTCGAGGTTGATCTCGTAGCGCGACGTGTCGGTTCCCATCTCGCCCGGCGGGCACGCCGTGGAAACCAGCCGCCGGGCCCGGCGCTTGCGGGGAGGGAGGGCGTCGCCCTTCAGCACGTTGAGGGCGCGATCGCGGGAGAGCACGAAGCAGGTCCCCGCGGGCAGGCCGATGCGCACGTTGGCGGCGCCCCCTTCGAGATGCACGTTCACCCGGCGCCGCGGCTGGCCCAGCCGGATCCGGGTGGTGGTGGCCGCGAGATCCAGGTCCACCATGTCCAGATCGAACGCTCGCAGGTCCAGCTCGGTCGACGAGGCGATCAGGTCGCCTCTCACCGCCACGGGCGATCCCGACCCCAGGCGGGCATCCCACAGGTCGTGTCTGGCGCCGAAGGGGACCACGAGGGTCAGCCCGGATTCCCTCCCTTCGGTGCCCAGCCACAGATCCCCCTCGCTGCTGCAGGCCCACGCGGGCTCCTCGTCGAGGTAGCGCAGCGTGCCGGCGATTCCGGGCGCCTTGTCCGGCGCTTCGGGCAGCGGCTCGGTGACCAGCCTCACCCGCGACACCGTCGCGTTCAGGTGAAGGCGCGCCGCCGCGCTGCGCAACGGGCCGGGGCAGGAGACTCCCACCGCACGGCCACGCTCCAGATCCTCGAACCCTCCCTTGACGCCGTCGCGGTACCACGACACGGTCAGCATCGTGGCCGACACCACCATCAGAGGCCCGAGCAGGCTCAGCATGTGCAGGCGCGTAGGGACGAAGATCGATCGGAGCCCGATGGAGATGAGCAGCAGCGGCCACAGTCTCACCAGATCGAACCACACACCCCAGCCGAGACGGCCCAGCGTGTTGAAAAGCAGCACCACGCCCAGGCAGATGAGGGTCGTGCCGAAGGAGAGCCCCTTGTAGGCGCGGCGACGGTTGGCCAGCCGGCGCGCGGCCGTGTCCTGCGTGCCCGGACTGTCAGCGGGCATCGGAGCGTGCCCCGCCGATCTTGAACGACCGCACCAGCATCAGCACCCCCAGTGCGATCACCACCACCGGCCAGAGCACGCGCCATCGCCAGAAGCGCAGGATGTCCCACGGAAGTAGACCAAGGTTCAGCAGCAGGAAGAGGACCCCCACGGCGACGAAGAGGATCCCTCCCACCAGGCTGGCATCGGGAGGGAGCGAGACGCCGGCCGCGGGAGGCGGGCCTTCCAGGGACACGGTCCCTTCCGGCGGCATGCCCGCGTCGGGGGAGGCGGGCTCGGGCTCCAGCGGGATGATCAGCCATCCCGCCAGGTAGCCAATCAGCGCCGCGGCCGCGAAGGGCGGGATGAAGATCGACGCCACGAACGCGAGGCGCACGATCACCGGATCGGCCTCCAGATAGCGCGCCAGCCCGCCGCACACGCCGGCGATCTTGCGATCGTGGCGCAGCCGGAACAGGCGGCTTTCGGTCTCTACAGCGATGCCAGCACCTCCTGAGGATGCGTGGACGGGCTCACCTTGGGGTACGCCTGCGCGATGCGCCCGTCCTCGCCGATGACGTAGGTGATGCGCCGGGCATATTCCGCGTCGGCGGTGTCGCACGCCCCGTACGCCAGTCCCAGGCTGCGGGACGTGTCGCACAGCAGCGGGAAGGGATAGGAGAACTTCTTCGCGAAGGCCGCATTGTCCGCGGCGGTGTCGAAGCTGGCGCCCAGGATCTCCGTCCTCTTCGCTTTGAACTCGTCATATTGGTCGCGGAACCCGCGACCTTCGGCGGTTCAGCCAGGGGTGTCGGCCTTCGGGTAGAACCAGAGGATGACGCGCCGCCCCTTGAAGTCTCCCAGACGCACCGTCTTGCCGCTGTGATCGGTCACGCTGAAATCGGGTGCCTGATCGCCCACCTCGAGCATGCGGGACCTCCTCAGGAATTGAAGGACGGATCGAAGCCGTCGCACTATCACGGAACGATTCTAGCGCCCTCCGGCCCCATGATAAAGTCATCCTTCATGGACACGAGACAGCGGACCGCGGGCACGTACGACCTGGCGTCGGACACCTATGACGACCCGGTCCTCTCGTTCTGGGAGCGGTTCGGGCGCCGCACCGTGCAGAGACTCGACATTCCTCGCGGGGCGCGGGTGCTCGATGCCTGCTGCGGCTCGGGGGCGTCGGCGCTCCCCGCCGGAGAGCGCGTGGGCCCGGAAGGGAGCGTCCTGGGCGTGGACCTCGCGCAGAATCTGCTGTCGCTCGCCCGCGCCAAGGCTGCCGACAGCGGCCTCGCGCAGGTGTCGTTCCGCCAGGGAGACATCGCGTCGCTGGGGCTCCCCGACGCCGCCTTCGATGCCGTGATCTGCGTGTTCGGCATCTTCTTTCTCGACGACATGGCGGGCGGGGTGCGCGAGCTGTGGCGCATGGTCCGCCCCGGCGGGGTGCTGGCGGTCACCACGTGGGGGAAGGGGGTGTTCGGCCCGGCCGACGGCATCTTCTGGGAGGAGGTGCGCAGTGAACGCCCGGACCTGGACCGCGCCTTCGCACCCTGGGACCGGATCGGCGACGCGGCGGCGCTGCGCGCGCTGCTGGCCGAAGGAGGCGTGCCGGCGGCCGCCACGATCGAAATGGAGCCGGGAGAGCATCCGCTGCGCGAGACCGCAGACTTCTGGCGGATCGTGATGGGCTCGGGCTACCGGGCCACGGTGGAGCAGCTCGATCCCGCCGCGCGCCTGCGGCTGCGCGGGAAGCTGGAGCGCCGGCTGCGCGAGGATGACGTGCGCAGCCTGGGCGCGGACGTGGTGTACGCGGCGGCCCGCAAGCCGGCCCACGGATGAGCACCCCCGACATCCTGTCCTACTACGAAGGAGGCGCCGAGCAGGGGCGGCTCGAAGGCGCGGGGGCCCTGGAGCTGCAGCGCACCCAGGACATCGCGCGGCGGTGGCTCCCTCCCCCGCCCGCCGTGGTGCTGGACGTGGGAGGAGGCCCCGGGGTCTACGCGCGCTGGCTCGCCTCGCTGGGCTACGAGACGCACCTGGTGGACGTCCAGCCCTCGCACGTCGAGCAGGCGCGCGCCGCGTCCGCCGCCGACCCCCGCCCCATCGCCTCGGCCGCCGTGGGAGACGCGCGGCGCCTCGATCAGCGCGACGCCAGCGTCGAGGCCGTCCTGCTGCTGGGCCCGCTGTACCACCTCACCGAGCGCCCCGACCGCGAGCAGGCGCTGCGCGAGTGCCGGCGCGTGCTGCGCCCCGGCGGAGTGGTGATCGCGGCCGCCATCTCGCGCTTCGCGTCGCTGCTGGATGGACTTCGCTCGGGCTTCCTGGATGACCCGGCGTTCGCGGGGATCGTCGCGGAGGATCTCGCGAGCGGCCAGCACCGCAATCTCACGCGGCACCCGTTCTGGTTCACCACCGCCTACTTCCACCGGCCCGAGGAGCTGGACACCGAGATGCGCAACGCAGGGCTGCACCCGCTCGCCGTGCTGGCGGTGGAGGGGCCCGCATGGCTCCTTCCCGACGTGGGGCAGCGCCTGGCCGACGAGGAACGCCGGGCCCGCCTCATGGACGCCCTGCGGCAGGTGGAAGCCGAGCCGTCTCTCATGGGAGTCAGCGCCCACCTGCTGGCCATCGGGAGGAAGGCGTCCTGAGAGGCGCGATGGCGAAGGTGGTGGCCGGAGGGCTGGCCGGCGGCGTGGTGCTGCTGATCTGGCGGGCGCTCTTTCACGCCGTGGTCCCGGAGGCGGCCCTGTGCGGGGCCGGCGTGCCGCCGGTGTGGGACCTTCCGGCCCGCCCCCTGCTGCGCGAGCTGCTGGGGGACGTGGGCGCCGCCATGATCGCCGCGTGGGTCCTGTCGCGCGTTCCGTCCGGCCGGCGCGGCCGCGTCTGGATGGCGGCCGCCCTCGGGCTGCTCGCCTGGTTCACGCAGGGCTTCCCCCTGTGGAACTGGCACGGCGCCACGGCCGGCTTCGTGCTGGCCGAGGGGATCCGGCAGGTGACGGGATGGGCGCTGGCCGGCGGCGCCATCGATGCCGTGATGCGCCTGACCGACAAGGGCGGCCCCGCGTGACACCGCTGGAGCTCCTGGCCCCCGATCTATGGGTCGTCGATCGCCCGCAGCGGGCCGCCGGGTTCGAGCTGGGGCACAGGATGACCGTGCTCCGGCTCGCCTCCGGGAAGCTGCTGATCCACTCTCCCGTGGCGCTCGACGAAGAGACCGCGTCGCAGGTCGACGCGCTGGGCGAGGTGGCCTTCATCGTCGCGCCGAGCCTGATGCACAACCTGCATCTGGGGCCCTGGCTCGATCGCTACGACACCGCCCAGTTCAACGCGCCGGCCGGGTTCGAGCGGCGCAACGCCGCGCTGCGTCAGCCCCGCGTGCTGACGTCGGACCCGGCGTCCTTCCGGGATCCCGGCCTGATCCACGAAGCCCTGGAGGGGATCCCGAAGATCAACGAGGTGGTCTTCCTGCACCGCCCCTCGAAGACCCTGATCGTGGCCGACCTGATCTTCAACCTTCCCCCGGCGGATGGGTGGATGCAGAGCGTGCTGCAGCGCGCCAACGGGATCGCCGGGCGCGCCGCCCCCTCGCGGCTGTTCCGCCTGCACATCAGGAGGCGCGAGGCCCTGCGCCGGTCTCTCGATGTCGTGCTCTCGTGGGAGTTCGACCGACTCGTCCCCGGCCACGGCCGGGTGATCGAGGCGGGGGGACACGGGGTCCTGAGAACCGCTTTTCCCTGGCTCTGAACCCCGTAGATCGGCGTATGCTTGAGTCACTCGCCGACTGCCCCGGCGTCCCGGCCAAGCTCCATGGAGGTGCCTCGATGCGTCCCCGATTCGTCGCCGTCATTGTGTGCGTGGTCATGATCCTGCCGGTATCCCTGCATGCCGCCCAGCCGGAAGGAGTCGTCGGCAAGCTGCTCACGAACCCCGATCTTCAAGACGGGTGCCAGCGTGGCGGCTTCGAGCGTTATATGTTCTTCGGCGATCATCAACTCGACTCCAGCGACATCCTGAAGCTGGAGCTTGCGCTCATTCCCTTCCGTTCCGGGTCCACCGAGATGGCCATCAGCGATTCCAGAGGCCAGCAGTACCTGAACCTGAGATTCGTCAATGGACGGGTCACCGACGGGTACCGCGTGGACCTGGGTCTTGCCTATCAGCGCGCCCGATGGAACGACGTCACTGTGACGATGCGGCCCGGCACCCAGGACTACCTGGTGACCGTGAATGGATCGCAGGCGGGCCCGTTCCCCTACGACCCTTATTGTGAACTCGGGGGAGGCTGCTTCACGGCGAACGCGTTCTCTTACTATGGCCTCGAGTCCGGCGGAGAGACCGTGGGTTGGATCGACAGCCTCTCCCTGAACAGGGAATCGTCGACCGGGACGGAGCTCCTGCTCGTAGACGGCTTCGAGGAATGCGCCCAGCGCATGTCGTGGGGCGGCACCCTCCTGGTCCCCCTGCGCCTGAGCCCCGGGGCTCATTAGAACGTGGTGGCGCCGCGACTGCAGCGTCAGGAGGGGAGGCTCACGCCCAATCCGTGAGCGTCGCTCAGCACCAGCTCGCCGTTCACCAGCTCCACGCCACCGGTGAACGGATCGGCGGCCAGGTCGAAGTGACCGTCCAGGTCGATCCACGCCACGCTCTCCGCGGCGGCCGCGAAGTGGGCGGCCGCGGCGATGCTGGCGCGTGACTCGTCCATGCAGCCCACCAGCGAAGCCCAGCCGGCCCGGGACAACGCCTGGTCTAGACGCCGCGCCGCCAGCACGCCGCCGCACTTCATCAGCTTGATGTTCACCCCGCGCGCCGCGCCGGCGGCCCTCAGCGGCTCGAAATCCTCCACCACGTGAACCGACTCGTCTGCCACGACCGGGATGCGCGTGGACAGCCCCGCCTGCCTCAAGGCCAGCGGGTCCCCCACCGCCACCGGCTGCTCGATCAGCTCGACTCCCAGCGGATCGAGAAGGCGCGCCACCTCGGCCGCGGTCGGGGCGTCGTACCCCTGGTTGGCGTCCACGCGGATGGCGACCGACGGCCCCACCGCCTCCCGGATGCGCCGCACCGCGTCGAGATCGGCGTCCGGGTTCTCGCCGATCTTCACCTTGATGGCCCGGAAGCCGGCCCGCGCGTGGCGCCGGGCGGTGTCCGCCATCAGCTCCGGATCGCCGATGCCGATGGTGATGGAGGTGAACAGCCGGCGACGCGCCCCGCCCAGCATCGTGACCAGAGGGACCCCCCGGCTGCGCGCGTGCAGGTCGTGCAGCGCGATGTCGAACGCCGCCAGCGCGGCTCGCGCGCGCGGGGCCGAGGCGGCGGCGCGCCCGATCGTCTCCTCCAGGTCCGACACATCGCGCCCCACGACCGCCGGCAGCATCTCTTCCTGAAGGGTGGACGCCGTGCCCGCGGCATCCTCCCCGGTGAGCTGGGCCACGGGAGACGCCGTGCCGTACCCGGGCGTCCCCTTCCCGTCGCGCAGCGACACCATCACAAGGTCGACGCGATCGAAGGTGATGCCGGCGATCCGGTAGGGAACGCTCAGAGGCGTGGGGATCACCTGCGCCCGGGCCTCGGTGAGCCTCACGAAGACTCCATCACGCGCGACCTCACTACGCTGGCCAGCTCCGCTCCGTCGTCGGCCAGAGGGTCCAGCACCGGCAGGCCGGTCTCGCCGAGCAGCGTGGCGAGGGCCTGCCGCAGCTCCTCGGGAGATAGCCCCTCCCGCGACAGCGTGACCGCGATGGTGGGGGCCCCGCTGATCAGCCGGATGACCTCGACGTGGCGCGACGGATGCGCCACGGGCACGCCCGGGAAGCCTTCCAGACTCCGCCGTCCCGGAGCGTGCTGCAGCACGACGGCCGCCGGGCGCGCCGCTCCCAGGATCTCGAACCCGCCCGGATACGCCGGATGGATGAGGCTCCCCTGCCCTTCCACCACGATGAGGTCGGGGCGCGCCTCCTTCCACGCGCTCCAGACGGCATGCTCGATCTCTCCGGTGACGAAGTCGTTCACGATGGAATCGAGCGGCACGCTGAAGCGCGCCCCCTGCATCCAGCCGGTCTGCCCCGTGGCGACCATCTCGGCGCGCAGACCCGCCCGCTCCGCGGCCTGCACCAGCAGCCAGGCCGTCGTGCGCTTGCCCACCGCGCAGTCGGTCCCCAGAACGGCCACGCGCGGAGACGTCACCTGGTCGATCTTGCCCGAGTAGAAGCGCAGCTCCGCGCGCGGTGGCGTGCGGCGCACGTCGCGCAGCCGGGCCCCCGAGGCCGCGGCGATCCGCGACAGCTCCGGGTCATCTCCCAGCAGCTCATGCAGGCCCGAGTCGACGTTGAGGCCCTGCGACAGCGCCTCGGCGATCGCGGGACGCAGCGCCGGAGGCAGGCGCCCTCCCACCGTCGCCACCCCGACCACGAGGTGGGTGGGCCGTTCGCCGCGGAGCGCGAGCCCCTCCCGGAGGCCGGCCACGATGGGGATGCCGCGCGGGCGTCCGTCGAGCACCTCGCCCGCGTCGCGCCCGGCCAGGGTGGAGTCGATCACGCCGGCCACCCGGTAGCGCCGGGTGAAGCGCACCAGCCCGTGCGCCGTCTTCCCCTGTGTGGCGCCGAACAACCCCTCGCACAGCACCAGGGCGACGCCGTCCATGGGGCCGGCCCGGCTCAGTAGGACGCGACGGGGGTCAGCGCGCGGGCCGGGTCCATCCAGCGCCGCACGTCTGGATGCTCGAGCATGGCCGACATCCAGGCCTTGGCCCGCGGCCGCCCCTGCGGCTCGACACGGAAGGCGGTCAGGCGCCACACCACGGGCGCGAACATGATGTCCGCGCCGCCGTACGCCCCGCACAGGAAGGGGCCCGCCTCGGAGAGCGCCTTCTCCCAGAGATCCAGCACCTCTGCCGCCTCGGCCAGCGCCTCGGGGGTGGCTTCGGGAGGCTTGGGCAGGAAGCACAGGTTGAACGACATGCTCTCGCGCAGCTTCGCGAACCCCGAATGCATCGTCGCGGCCATCCACCGCGCGCGCACGCGGCGCGCCGGGTCCTCGGGCCAGAGCGCGGGATGGGCCGGCGGCGGGAAGGTCTCTTCGAGGTACTCGAGGATGGCCAGCGAGTCGGGGATCACCAGCCGGGCGCCCTCGCGCACGTGATGCAGCACCGGCACCTTGCCGGTGGGAGACACCTCGCGCCTCAGCGCGCGGCTCTTGTCCCGGGTCAGGGAGATCTCCTTCTCCTCGAAGGGGACGCGCTTGTGCAGCATGGCCAGGTAGCCGCGCATCGACCACGACGAGATGTTCTTCTCCCCTACATACAGGATGGGCGTAATCGGGTTGGTGGCCACGAGACCTCCCTTGGCGACGAGCCGGATGAGAGGCCATCTTACCCCTTTTCAGAACAGGATCGACGCCCCGATCTCGAATCGCCGGCCGAAGCGCCGCTCGCCTTCCTGGATGCCGCGCTGGTCGCGGTCCACCTCGCGCAGCACCAGCTCGTCGCGGTTCAGAAGGTTCTCCGCCGCCAGGAAGGCCGTCATCTGCATCCCGCCCACCGTGAACCGCTTCTCCACTCGCCCGTCCACCGTGA
>JBOGOC010000082.1:0-23097 GCA_050747525.1 Candidatus Polarisedimenticolia bacterium
GGAGCCTGAGCCGGGTCGAGCCAGCGTTGGCCGCGCGCGCTTTTGCGCGGCCAGCGAGCGAGGGCGAGGAGGGAGGTGGAGCGAGTAAGGCGTGGCCAACGCCACGCCGTCGAGCGCGCCTCGGAGACCACTCCCCGCCGGGCGGCGCCCGTCACCTACGGCACGGCCTCGGAGACCACTCCCGCCGACCGGCTCCCCCGACTTCAGCGCGACGGGACGGGGACCAGCAGGCCGCGGGACAGGAGGTCCTGCACGGCTGCGTACACGGCCAGGTCGGTCTCGGGGACCGTGTTCACGATGTGGTCCACGGAATCACCCCTGTCCCCTGCTGTGAAGAGGATGAGGCGCTGCATTGTGCTGAGCTGGAGGTTCTCCAGAGCTAACCGGTGCTCGGGGGCGATCTTCAGATGCTGATCGCCCGGAGGCAGCGCGGCGATCAGGTCCTTCAGCTCGTCGAGGTGGGCGAAGCCTTCCATCAGCACCGATGAGGTGCTCCCGCTGATGACCGGGGCCACGCGGGAGGGGACCTTCCCCGGCTCGAAGGAGAACCGTGCCTCGGGCCAGGCCACCACGCGGAACAGGGCCTTCTCTCCAGTCAGTCCCTGTGCCTCCGCGTTGAGGATCCGGCCGTGATCGAAATAGATACGTCCCACCGAGACCCCCGAGATGTTCAGCGTCCCCGAGCACCCGTTCAGGCTGAGGGCCTGCAGCAGGTCGGCCATCGGCAGGTAGCCGGTGTAGCCCGCGAGGGCGCCGGGCTCGGTGGGCTCGCCGGCCGGCGGGGGTGCCGGGCTGGTGCGCCTCAGCAGGCGGACCGCCCGCGCCACCAGCTCTTCCTTGGCGAACGGCTTCACCACGTAGTCGTCGGCCCCCATCTCCAGCCCCTTGATCCGCTTGGGCACGTCGCGCTCGGTGGTCAGGAAGATGAAAGGGATCTCGCGCGTGGCCGGGTCGCGCCGTACTTCCTCGCACAGCGCCCAGCCGTCCATGCGGGGCATCAGGATGTCGGCGATGATGAGGTCGGGCCGCTCGTCGCGGAGGCAAGCCAGCGCCGCCACGCCGTCCTCGGCGATGTAGACCTCGAAGTTTTCGGCGGAGAAGGCGTCGGAGACGACCTGGCAGATCAGGCGGCTGTCATCCACCACCAGGATCTTCTGCCTGGACATGCTGCCCCCTGTTCCAAGGCGCACCTGCGCCTGCGGGCAAGGAACTTAATGCCGAGGCCCGTCCGGGGCAACATCCCTCGTGCTAACATCCGGCGCAGGAGGATGACACCATGAGCCTGGTCGGCAACCCGGCGCCCGATTTCGCGGTGCAGGGATACTTCAATGGAGAATTCAAGCAGTACAAGCTTTCGGACTACAAGGGGAAGTGGGTGGTCCTGCTGTTCTATCCGCTCGACTTCACCTTCGTCTGCCCCACCGAGGTGCTGAAGTTCCACGACATGTCACCCAAGTTCAACGAGAAGAACTGCCAGATCTTCGGCATCTCGGTGGACTCGCACTTTTCCCACAAGGCATGGGTCGAGACCGGCAAGGCCGAGGGCGGGCTGGGAGGCAAGCTGTCCTACCCACTGCTGGCCGACATCAACAAGACGATGGCCCGCAACTACGACGTGCTGATCGAGAACGCCGGCGTGGCGCTGCGCGGGCTGTTCATCATCGACCCGGATGGCGTCGTCCGCCATGCCACCATCAACCACCTGCCGGTGGGCCGCTCGGCGCGTGAGGCTCTGCGCGTGCTGACGGGCTTCCAGTTCGTTCGGGAGCACGGCGACCAGGTCTGCCCGGCCGACTGGGAAGAGGGGCAGGAAACCATGGCGGCCAATCCCCAGGGGATGCGCGACTTCCTCAAGAAGCGCTGACCCCGATAAACCGGGAAATACGACCAGGGGGCCTCACGGCCCCCTTTTTTTTGACCGCAGCCCACTGAATTCAAGGAACCCGTTAGCTCCCGCGGCCAATACACACGATGAGAAGGGGTCTTGTAGCGGCATTTATTTCAGGGTATAAGGCTAGGCATGTGTATCTTGGTTGCGCTTTCCATATCACTCCTCTGGACCATGATTCCGGCCTCTCCACCCGCGGTGCGCGAGCTGAGCTTCGAGCAACGCGTCGAGGCTCAGGAAGCCATCGAGCGCGTCTACTACGCGCACCAGATCGGGGCGACTCTGCCCTTCGAGCAGGCCGTCCCGCGCGCTCTCATCGAGAAGAAGGTGAGGAACTACTTGAAGGCCTCGGCCGCCCTGGAGACCTGGTGGTCCACCGAGGTGACCGCCGCCGCGCTGCAGCGGGAAGCGCAGCGCATGGCCAGGGACTCCCGCCTGCCCGGCCGGTTGATCGAGCTTCACGCGGCCCTTCACCATGATTCCTTCCTGATCCAGGAATGCCTGGCGCGTCCCGCGCTGGTCAACCGGCTGGCCCGCCGGTTCTTCGCCGATGACGATCGGATCCACGTAGAGGCGAGGCGGCAGGCCGCTGAGCTGGGCCCGGTGACCGATGAAGGAGACCGGTTCGTCGTCCTGGGCCCGGCCTCGGAGACGGCCCGCGTGCTCGCCAAGAGAGCCTGGGAGGACTGGTGGCTGGAGCTCGAGGACCGCTTCGACGAGTCGAAGGTCGCCGCGGTGGCGGACGGGACCTGGATGGTGCCTCGGCCCGTCCAGGCGGCAGGATGCGATCCGCAAGGCACCTGGCTGACCGGAGGGCTCGAGGACTCTCCCGACCCTACGTACACCGCACGGGCTGTCTGGACCGGCAGCGAGATGATCGTCTGGGGGGGCTCGCACCCGGCGAGGCACCGTTACGATCCTGCCACTGACAGCTGGTCGGCCATTTCGATCCTGGGCGCTCCGAATCGCACACCCGCTCTCTCCTCAGAGACCTCCTTGGCCTGGACCGGAACGATCGTCCTTGCGTGGGGCGGCATCCCCTCGAAGTCGGGCCGTTACAATCCCTCTCTCGATGCCTGGCAGCCGGTGTCCGCGGTGAACGCTCCCACCGGCACGACCGTCTCCGTGTGGACCGGAACGCAGCTCCTCGTCTGGGGCGGCTCCGACGCGTCGAACAAGAGATATGACCCGATCGCCGACGTCTGGTCGAACATGTCGACGCTCGGTCAGCCGCCTGTCAGGAACATCCCCAGCCTCGTGTGGACGGGGAGCGAGATGATCCTCTGGGGGGGCTATAGAACCCTCAGCGGGCTGGCCAATTACCAATGGCCCGGCGGGCGATATAACCCCACCACCGACACCTGGTCCCCCATGTCCGACGTGGGCGCTCCATCGAAGCGCGAGCAGCACAGCGCCGTCTGGACAGGCACCCGCATGGTGATCTGGGGAGGCGCCCAGCAGGCTCCGCCCCCGCCCGGGCCTCCCCCCTCCTTCCCTCTCTACAATTTTGATACAAGCGCCGGGCTCTACGACCCTCAGACCGATACATGGGCGCCCGTGAGCCCTGTCAACGCTCCCAGTCCCCGCCTCGCGCAGATGACCGTATGGACTGGAAGCCGCATGATCGTCTGGGGCGGCCTTGGGGGTGCACCGTATTCGAACACCGGAGCCATCTACGACCCGGTTGCGAACCTGTGGACACCCATCTCGCCGACGAACGCACCCGGGGCACGTGCCTACAGTGCCACCGTCTGGACCGGAAACGAGATGATCCTGTGGGGAGGGGCGTTCGCAACCCCTTCACAGATGACAAAGCCCACCGCCACGGGAGGGCGCTACGATCCTTCCAGCAACACATGGACCCCCATCGGCCTCACGGGGGCGCCGCAGGCGAGAACGAACCACACGGCGGTCTGGACGGGAAACGAGATGATCGTATGGGGAGGCTCTCCCAACTCGTTTCAGGGCTCCACGGAGGTTCTTGGATCGGGCGCTCGGTTCGATCCGGCCCTCGGCACGTGGGCTCCGGTCACCCTGGTGGGTGCACCGTCCCCTCGGAGGGAGCACACGGCCGTCTGGACCGGCAGCGAGATGATTGTCTGGGGTGGAATCGCAGACTCTTCGGGATATCTGCTGTCGGGTGCCCGGTACGATCCGATCACCGACACGTGGGCTGCCACCGGGACCACCAACGCCCCGCCGGCGCGCACGAATCACTCTGCGGTGTGGACAGGCAGCGAGATGGTCGTGTGGGGAGGCAAGGGGCCCAACATCGATGGCTTTGTCCAATTGCTCAACACAGGGGGCCTGTACGATCCCGCTCATGACCAGTGGACCAGCACCGCGACCTCCGGCGCGCCGGCGGGCAGAGAGCTTCACGCGGCGGTCTGGACCGGAAGCCGGATGATCGTCTGGGGAGGCGGCTCGGCCACCGGAGGACTCTATGACCCGGTCGCCGACACATGGTCGTCCATGGCCACGACACCCCTTTCAGTGTCCCGCGACCACGCCGTGTGGAGCGGCACCGAGATGCTCATCTGGGAAGGGACCGGACAGCGATACAACCCCGTGACCGACTCCTGGTCTCCGATGTCGTCCACCACGAATGTGACCGGACCGTACTTCAGCATGGCCTGGACCGGCCAGGAGATGATCGTCTGGGGAGGTAGCTTCAAGAACACGGGAATGCGCTACAAACCGGCCACCGACTCCTGGACCCTCACCACGACGGCCAACGCTCCCTGGCGGCGCGATCACGCCTCGGCCGTCTGGGCCGAAGACGCCATGCTGGTCTGGGGAGGAGGGGACACAGAGCCCATGCGCAGCGGCGGCGCCTACACCGTGCCCTCAGCCGCGGACGCAGACGGCGACGGCTTCCTGGCGTGGGATCCCGACGCCGGATGTGAAAGAGATTGCGACGACGCAAGCCCCGCCGTCTTCCCCGGGGCCACGCAGATCTGCGGAGACGGGCTGAACAACGACTGCTCGCATCCCTCATGGCCGTCGCTTGCCGGGACGAACGAAGGTGACAACGACGGTGACGGGTTCACTGCGTGCGCCGGAGACTGCGCCGACGCGAGTCCCACCGTTTATCCCGGCGCGCCACAGATCTGTGACCATCTGAACAATGACTGCAGCAGTCCCCTCTGGCCCACCCCTGCTTCCGCCGACGATGCCGACGTAGACCAGGACGGGTTCGCTCTGTGCGAAGGAGACTGCAACGATGCGAGCATGACGGTCTATCCCGGCGCACCCCAGATCTGTGACCGGCTGAACAATGACTGCAGCAGTCCCTCCTGGCCGGCGGTTCCGGTCTCGGAAACAGATGGAGACCAGGATCAGTACGCTCCCTGCGAGGGGGACTGCGCCGACACGAACGCCACCGTCCACCCTGGGGCCCCGCAGGTCTGCGGCGATGGATTGAACAACGACTGCTCTCATCCGTCATGGCCGTCGCTCGCCGGGACGAACGAAGTGGACAACGATGGTGACGGGCTCACGTCCTGTCAGGCGGATTGCGACGATGCGGATCCTGCGTCGTGGCAGGCTCCGGGTGAGGCCCTCGACTTGAGACTGTCAGCCGGCGGCGTCCTGTCCTGGCTGCATCCGGAGCTGCCGGGGGGCACAGCTCTCCAGTACGACGTGATCCGCGCCGCTTATTATCCCCTGGCTTTCGACATGGGAGTCTGCGTGGAGTCCGACGGGGGAGACACCGTAGCCCTGGATACGGAGCTGCCCGTGAATCCGTACCACATCCTGTTCTACCTCGTGCGGGCCCAGAACGGATGCGGCGCCGGCCCGGCCGGCTTCGGATCGAACGGCTCGGAGATACCGGCCGTGACCTGCCCCTGACGTTCTACCGCTCTGCAGGGACCTCGCGCGGCTGGCCGACCGCCACCGCCCCGGGGCCGCCCGAGCCGTAGCGCTCGTCCATGAAGCGCCCCCACTTGGTGCGGCGGAACTCGCGGATCCGCGACTGGCCGACGAGCGGATACCAGAGCCAGTCGTGGTAGATGTTGGAAGCCATGGGGGCCCACACCACCATGGGCGAGTGGAGCGCCGCCTTCTCCATGAAGCGCAGCGGACCGCGGCGCAGCATCTGATCGCCCCAGATCACGAGCGACCGGCTCACCTCGAAGCCGAAGTTCACGCCCTCGATCGACGAGCCGACGATCTCGATGTCGCGGGGGTCGGCCACGCCCAGCTTCATCTCGTGCGCGATGCGCAGGTAGTCGATCTTCATCGGATCGAACCCCATCATGCGCGCGGCCACGGCATCGATGGCCACCGAGTCGGCACTGGCCAGGATGTAGTCCTTCACCTTGGGCACCATGGTGCGCGGCCCGGCTCCGTCTCCGGCCACGGTCCCGTCCATGACCGCGAACACCCCCGGGTGCAGCTCGCGCTGCATCAGCAGCAGGTCGACCAGCACCTCGTGAATGTGCTTGTGGGCGTAGTGCCGCACCTCTTTGAGCAGGCCGCCGAAGGCGTTCTTGATGGCCCCGGTGGTGACGCTGTGGCCGTGCGTCTTCATCGTGGGCAGGTGCAGGATCTGGCGGCCCACGTACATCTCGGGGATCTCGATTCCCTCGGGGAAGATCTGGTTGAGACGCAGCAGCTTCGACTTGAAGCGGTGGACGATCCACTTCACCTCGGTGAGGGGCTGGAAGGTCAGCCCATGCCGCTGGAGCACCGGGAGCCAGCGGTTGTTGCGGGCCCCCTTCCACGGCTCGGTGACCACTGTGCGGTTCTCCACGGGCAGGATGGCCGACTGCGGGTACCCGTCCTCCAGCATGGTCTTGAGCACGCCGTCGACCTGCCAGGGTTGCGAGGAGCATGAGGGGAAGTACTTCGTCCAGGAAAGGTTCAGCTTGAGCAGAGTGGGGATGTCGCGGGACAGGACCTGCTGGTAGCCGGCCAACCGCATCAGCCGGCCGTAGTCCTCCAGCACGCTCCCCACATCCGTCTTCAGCACAGCAACCCGCGACGTCATGAGCTCGACCTCATCGGAAATAGAGTATGGCGACCGCCGTCACCACCCACAGCACCACGTTGATCAGCAGCGGCGGATCGGAGTAGAGCGCCCCGGTGGGATTCTCCCCCAGATGGCGCTGGTGAACCAGGTAAAGGTACCGAAAGATGCCATAGAGCACGAACGGAATGGTGAGCGGCAGGTAGGGCGTGCCCAGCTTGGCCCGCGTCTCGGGAGCCAGCGTGTACAGGAAGTACGCCACCACCGTGCCGGCCGTCACGATGGAGATCATCTGATCGAGGAAGGCCAGCGAGTACTCGCGCAGGATGGCACGCGTCTCCTGCGCGCGGCTCTCCAGGAGCGCCAGCTCCTGGCGCCTCTTGGTGAAGCCCAGGAACAGCGACAGCAGCACCGCGCACAGAATGAGCCACGCAGAGATCTCGACCCCGATCACCACCCCCCCGGCGATGGCCCGGATGACGAACCCCGAAGAGATGATCATGACGTCCACGATCACCACCTTCTTGAGCCATGCCGAGTACAGCAGGTTGGTCATCAGGTAGAGGGCCGCCAGCGCCGCGAACGGTGGGCTGAGCTGGTAGGCCAGCACCAGCCCACCCAGGGCCAGAGCCAGGCCCAGGAGCCCCGCCACCCCCACCGGAAGCTCGCCCGCCGCGAGCGGGCGCCGCGACTTGGTGGGATGCGCCCGGTCGCTTTCCAGGTCCATGATGTCGTTGAGGACGTACACGGCGCTGGACACCGCGCAGAACAGCGCGAAGGCGAAGAGCGATCGGAGCAGGTGCGAGGGGTCCGTCAGGGTGTGGGAAAACACCAGAGCGGCGAAGATGACGCAGTTCTTGATCCACTGCTTCGGCCGAAGCAGCGCCACGATCGCGCGAGCCGGCGATCGGGGGACGCGCGCGGCGTCGACGGTCCCCTGGACGCTCATCAGGTCACGGTCGGCGATGCTCATCGCAACCGGCCCCTTCCGGCGACGGCTTCGACGGGGGCGGGCCGCGGCGAAGCATTCTGCGCCACACCCACGAGGCCGGCCAGCCACGAGGCCGCGTAGACCCCGAGCCAGGGGGCGAGCGGATGGTGGAAGCGGCTGCTGCCGAACAGCACCGCGAAGACCAGCGTGAAGTACGCCACCACCGCCCAGCCGGTCAGATGGACCGCCGCATCCACCTGGGACGGCGGGCTTTGCCGCAGCAGCGTCACCAGGGACAGGAGCGCGCAGGCCATCACGCCCATGTAGAAGGCCTGGGCCGCCAGCTTCAGGACGTAGAGAGGACGCTGCCGCGGCGAAGCGTCACCACGCCCCATCGCGACCTCGTTCCAGTAAATGCCTTCCACGTCCTTGCCGTAAAGGTGCCATAGTTTGAAAGGGATACGGGCGAGAGCCTCCCCAGGGTGCTGCACAATGTACTCCGTCGCCCATCTGGCCGCCAGAACGTCCTCGGCCCTCTCGTCCGTCACCTCGGGAAAACCCGGCACCTCACCGTACCCGCCGGTCGCCTGGGGATGGTTGCCGATGAGCAGGTTGCCGCCGCCGCTGTTGGCCACGAACACGAAGCCGCCGAACACCTGGTAGTTCCTCACCGTCCAGGGGACCAGGGTGAGCGCCAGTCCCAGGTGCAGCCAGGCCGCCCCCCGCAACGATCGCCACGACCAGTGCTCCGATCGAGCGAACAGCCCGCGCCACACGATCAGGAAGGCCGGCAGCAGCGCCGCCTGGGGACGGATCATGGTGGCCATGCCGAACACCACTCCGGTGGCCAGAGATGCGCCGGCGCCCGCCCCCGGGCGCAGCGACAACAGGATACCCAGCATCAGCACGAACGAGAACGGGATCTCCGTCGCCGTCAGGGACACGTAGGCGATCTGATTGGGCCAGAGGGCGAGCAGCAGCGCCGCCAGACGACCCGCCGTCTCCGAGCCGAGCATGCGGGAGCCGATGCGCCACGTCATCAGAATGGTGGCCAGAGACATCACGATGTTGGCGATCTGGGCCACGCCCACCGAGGCGCCGAACAAGGCGTACAGAGATCCCAGCAGCATCGGATAGCCGGCCGGCCAGTACGCCGTGGGCCTGCCCTCATCCACCAGCCCCAGGCCCTGGGAGATGTCCACGGCGCGGGCGTGATACCAGGAGAAATCATCCACGGGGCGGGCATCCACGGACATCACCCACGCGACCCTCAGGCCCAGGGCCAGCAGAAGGCAGAGGGGCATGAACGAGGGGGACAGGATCGAACGCCGCGCCGCTGCCATGGGTGCCATGCGACGCATGGGAACCTCGATGCAGAAAAGCCTGGGACGCGGAGACGGACGGACGGGACGACCTGGGCGCCATCCTAGCAGACCCGCGCCGCTATGCTACCTTCGGCGCATGTCCTCCGGTGCCGTCGCGCCCCTGCGCGTGGCCGTCATCCTGCCGGCCCTCAACGAGGAGATGTCCCTCCCGCGCGTGCTCCAGGCCCTGCGCGAGCTGGCGGCCGGGCCCCTGGCAGCGTCTGGAAGCGCCACCGCCGTGCTGAGCCGCGTGGTGGTGTCCGACAACGGGAGCACCGACGCCACGGCCCGCATCGCGCGGGAAGCGGGGGCCACCGTGGTCACCGAGACGAAACGGGGCTATGGACGCGCCTGTCTGGCCGGCATCGCCGCGCTGGCGCCCGACCCGCCGGACATCGTGGCCTTCCTGGATGCCGACTTCAGCGACGATCCCGCGCGGCTGCGCGACCTCGTCGCTCCCATCGTGACCGGCGAATGCGATTTCGTGCTGGGATCGCGGCGCCTGGGCGACGCCGATCCGGGAGCGGTCCCCGCTCATGCGCGCTGGGGGAACGACGTTTCCGTCGCTCTCATCCGGATGCTCTACGGACATCGCTACACCGACCTGGGACCCTTCCGGGCCCTGCGCTACGAGGCCCTGCAGTCTCTGGGCATGAAGGACCCCACCTTCGGCTGGACCGCGGAGATGCAGGTGAAGGCTCTGCGCGCGGGCCTGCGCGTGCGCGAGGTGCCGGTCCCCTACCGGCAGCGCATCGGCCGATCGAAGATCAGCGGGACGGTGTCGGGAACGATCAAGGCGGGAACGAAGATCCTCTGGACCATCGCGCGGCTCAGGCTGGAGCGCCGGCAGGTCACTTCCGATCGTGGACGGTCCTGACGTCCACGATCTCGTAGGTCCGGCTTCCGGACGGCACCGTGATGGTGACCTCGTCGCCCACCTTCTTGTTGAGGAAGCCGCGCGCCAGAGGGGAGGAAACCGAGATCATCCCCTTCGTAGGGTCGCCCATCCCGTCCATCACGATCTCGAACTCCACCTCGCGCTCGTCATCGCCGTCGATCGCCTTGAACAGGGTGCCCAGCCCGATGCGGTCCTTGGGGACCTGATCGAGACGGACCAGCGACAGCTCCGACAGCCTCTGCATGATCTGGCTGATGCGCGACTGGACCAGCCGCTGGCGCTCGAGGGCCGAGTGGTACTCCGCGTTCTCGCGCAGGTCGCCCATGGCGACGGCCTTCTTGATCTCCTGAGGAAGCTCCACCTTGAGCTCCCTCTCGAGGGTCTTCAGCTCCGCCTCCAGCATCTCCTTGAGACTCATCGCCCCTCTCGCCCTTATCCCGTTACGGCAACGTAGTATACGGTGACTGGCCAACCCCAGCAACGGAGCCTATGTTACGCCGCCGGAGAACCTGCCGCCATGATGGTGAGCTGTCCGGGGTGCAACAACAACTACTCCCTCGATGAGCGCAAGATCTCTCCCCGTGGCGCGACGCTCACCTGCGCCCAGTGCGGCAAGAAGTGGTCCGTCCGCCCTCCCGTCGACACCGAGGCGCCGCCGGACGCCGCGGAGGAGGCGCAGCAGGCGCAGCAGGCCCATCCGATCCAGCCGGAGCCTACGGGTCCCATGGCCGTCATCCCGGGAAGCATCAACTGCCCTCTGTGCGGCCACACCTTCAATCCCACGGCGCCGGCCTCCCCTCACGCCGCGGGCGCCGCATCGGCCACCGCCCCCAGGCCCTCCACGGCGCAGCGCAGGATCCTCATCATCGAAGATCAGAACTACTTCGCCGAGCTGACGCGCGACTCCCTGGGAGCCGAATTCGAAACCACGGTGGTCCCCAACGTGACCGGAGCGCGCGGAGCCATCTCGGCCGGACGGTTCGACCTGGTCATCCTGGACCTGTCCCTCGAGGAGGGACAGGACGGGGCACAGCTGCTGGGAACGATCCGCAAGATGGGGACCCCGGTTCTGGTGTTCACGGCCCGCGACGAGACGGAGCTCTACGGCGAAACCTGGAAGAGCCTCCAGGGCGCCGGAGCGACCGACATCCTGATCAAGGGAGTCAACGTCGGCGAAGAGCTGCGCCAGAAGGTTCGGGCGCTGCTGGCGCCGCGGCCGTAGCTCCGGACGGGCGCCGACCGGCGGGGAGTGGTCTCCGGGAACGTTCGCCGTCGTGGCGTTGGCCACGACGGCTCTCTCCCGCTTCCGCCTTCGCCTCACGCGAGCTGGCCGCGCAAAAGCGCGCGCGGCCAACGCTCGCGTGACCCGGCTCAGGCTCCAGAGGGTCCCTTCGACCACTCCCCGCCGGACGGCTCGCTCGAGTGTCAACGCGGGGCCTTCGCTTGCGAGGGGAGGGGGCGGGAGCCCTTTCGGGCTCCCCTTACAGGCACTTCATGGGAGGGCTGGGAGCCGCTCCCACCCCTGCGGGCGGGCAGGCCCGCGGGGGGCGGATTGCCGCTCCAATATAGGCAGGGCTCCTTCACCGGCAACTCGGAGAAATCGCATTCGTCTCCATGTGGCCGTCAGCACTGGCGCAACCGGGCTCGCGACGGAATACTGGCGGCAACGGGCAGGTTAACTTCGAACCCGGAAGCGACGTGATAAGATGAGCGCGGCCATGCCAAGAAAACGTCTGCAGCTCCTTGTGGGTGGGATCATCATTCTGGGTGGCCTCGGCGGGCTGATCGTCTACAGCTTCAACCAGAGCCTCGTCTACGACCATTCCGTCAAGGAATTCCTCGCGGATCCCGCCCTCAAATCCTCCAACTGCCGCATCTACGGCAAGGTGAAGGAAGGGAGCGTCCTCCGCCATCCCGACGGGGTGGGGGTCTCCTTCGCGGTGACCGACGGCTCGCAGTGGGTATCGGTCGTGTACGGGCGCGAAGTCCCGGACACGTTCAAGGAGAACGGCGACGTCGTGGTGGAGGGGACCCTCGACTCCCGCGGGGTCTTCCAGGCCCACAACCTGCTCGCCAAGTGCCCGTCCAAGTACGAAGCCGAGGGGGTCGGGCAGTCGGCGGACGCGACGAATGGGTGATCTGGGCTACAACTGCCTCCTGCTGGCGCTCGTGTGCTCGGTGTGGGGCGTGCTCGCGAGCTGGCTCGGCGCGGAAAACCGCTACGCGGCGATGATCCGCAGCGGTGAGCGTGCAGCGTACGCCGTGGCCGGCCTGCTGACCGTTTCCTCGCTGGCCCTGATCGGGGCCTTTCTGGCCGATGATTTCAGCATCCTCTACGTCGCGCAGAACTCCACCCGCAGCCAGCCCGACATCTACAAGGTCACGGCGCTGTGGGGAGGCCAGGCCGGCTCCCTCCTGCTGTGGGTCTGGATCCTGTCCATGTACGCGGCGGTTGTGGCCTTCCAGAACAGAGCGCGCAACCGCGAGCTGATGCCCGGCGTCACCGGGACTCTGCTGGGAGTGGCCTCCTTCTTCCTGCTCATGCTGCACTTCGTGAGCAACCCCTTCGAGCCCACCGGGCAGCGCGTGGTGGACGGCACGGGGCTGAACCCCCTCCTGCAGAACCCGTTCATGGCCTCGCATCCTCCGAGCCTCTATCTCGGCTACGTCGGCGTCGCGGTTCCGTTCGCCTTCGCCATGGCGGCTCTGATGTCGGGACGCCTCGGCAACGAGTGGATCACGACCATCCGGCGGTGGTCGCTGTTCGCGTGGTTCTTCCTGGGGATCGGCATCCTCCAGGGAGGCTACTGGGCCTACGTGGAGCTGGGATGGGGCGGCTACTGGGCCTGGGATCCGGTGGAGAACGCTTCGCTGATGCCGTGGCTCACCATGACCGCGTTCATCCATTCGGTGATGATCCAGGAAAAGAAGGGCATGATGAAGGTCTGGAACGTCCTGCTGATCCTGATCACCTTCTGCCTGTCCATTTTCGGCACCTTCATCACGCGCAGCGGCGTGGTCTCGTCGGTGCACTCCTTCACCAAGTCCTCCCTCGGCCCATGGTTCGCGGGCTTCTGGGTCGCCGTGGTGGTGCTGTGCCTGGCCCTGCTGGTGCTGCGCCTCCCCCGCCTCAGGACCGAGAACACCATCGAGTCGCTCCTGTCGCGTGAGAGCGCCTTCCTGTTCAACAACATCCTGTTCATCGCCATCTGCTTCACGGTCTTCTGGGGGACGGTCTACCCCATCCTGTCGGAGGCGATCCAGGGGACCAAGGTCTCGGTGGGCCCGCCCTGGTTCAACCAGTGGATCGTGCCCCTGGGGCTGGCGCTCATCTTCGTCACGGGCGTGGGGCCGCTCATCGCATGGCGCAAGGCCTCGGGGCAGAACCTCACGCGCAACTTCGCGTGGCCGGTGGCCACGGCGGCGGGGGTCGCTGCCGTCTCGTTCGCGCTCGGGGTGCGGCACGCGCGCGCGACGCTCGCATTCGCCCTGTGCGCCTTCGTGCTGGCCACCATCGCCCAGGAGCTGCATCGCGGCGCGCGCGCGCGCATGAGGACCGCCTCGGAGAGCTATCCGCGCGGACTGGCCGGCCTGGTGTCGCGCAACAAGCGGCGCTACGGCGGCTATCTCGTCCACGTGGGGATGGTGATGATCTTCGTCGGGATCACCGGCTCGTCCGCGTTCCAGCAGGAGGCCACGGCCACCCTCAAGCGCGGCGAGAGCTTCTCGGTGGGACACTACACCATGACCTTCACCGACACGGCGTCCTCGCACGACGATCATCGGGACGTGCTGTCGACCACTCTGGAGGTGCGCCGCGGAGGAGATCTCGTCGCCACGCTGCACCCCGAGAAGCGCTTCTACCGCGCCTCCGAGCAGCCCACCACCGAGGTGGCGATCTACGGCATGACGAGCTGGCCGCCCAACCTGGGCGACGATCTGTACACCATCCTCGTGGACAACAACCCTGAGAGCGGGGGCTACACCTTCAAGGCGTACCTCAACCCGCTCGTGTCGTGGCTGTGGCTGGGCGGCTTCGTGGTCATCATCGGCACGCACATCGCGGTCCTGCCCGAATGGAGGAGCGCGCCGGCCCGCAGCCGGCGCACGGTGATGGAGGCCCCCTCTGTTGCTTCGTAGATCCATCGTCGGGGCTGCCGTGCTGCTGCTGGCGGCGGCCGCCCTGCCGGCGCAGTCGCCTCCCGACCCCCACAGGCACAACGAAGGAGGCGTGACCGGCCCCATCGTGGAGTCCCCCGAGGCCATCCAGGTCACCGGCGTCATCCTCTGCTTCTGCGGCGGATGCGTGAATCAGACCATCCACGAGTGCACGTGCGGCCTGGCCGCGGAGGAGCGCGCCAAGGTCGCCCAGGCGCTCGCCGGCGGCGCGACGCCCGCGTCGCTCATCGCCGGCTACATCGCCGAGCACGGGCCACAGGTGCGGGTGGTCCCCGAGCGCACGGGCCTGAATCTGATCGGTTGGGCGGTCCCCTTCATCGCGGCGGTCGCGGGGCTGGGGACCCTGACGGTGGTGCTGCTGGCATGGCGCCGGCGGGCGGTCGCGCAGGTCCCGGCCGCCGCGGGCCCAGCGCTGGCCGGCGAAGCCGACCGCCTCTACCGCGAGCGCATCGCACACGATCTCGAGGACGCGGAATGATCCTCGCCGTGTCGGCCGTGATCGCGGGAACGGTGGCGCTGTTCGTGCTGGGGCCCCTGCTGGCGTGGCGGGATGAGTCCGCGAAAGAGGCCGCCCTCCAGGAGGCGGGCGATCGGCGTCGCGAGCTGATGGGGCGTCGCCAGGAAGCCCTGTCCGGCCTGAAGGATCTTCAGATGGAATTCGAGGTCGGCAAGCTGACCCGCGAGGACTACGAGCAGCAGCGCGAGAAGCTGACGCGACAGACCGTGGAGATCTACCGGGAGATGGACCAGGATGGCGTCGCCTGAGGCCTCCCAGGCGCTCCCGGTCGTGGCGCGCGGACTGCAGCGCCGCTACGGAGCGCTGCTCGCCCTGCGGGGCGTGGACCTCTCGCTCGGGCGCGGCGAGTTCCTGACCATCTTCGGCCCCAACGGCGCGGGCAAGACCACCCTGCTCAAGATCCTCGCCACGCTCATGAAGCCCACGCAGGGATCGCTGCAGATGTTCGGGCTCGATCCGCGTCTGCACCCCGATCCGGTGAAGCGCCGCACGGGGTTCATCGCTCACAGCGGGTTCCTCTATGGAGGACTGACCGCGCGCGACAACCTGCTTTTCTACGCGCGTATGTACGACCTGCCGTCGGCCGCCCGCCGGGCCGAAGCCATGCTCGAGGAGGTCATGCTGCTCGATCGAGCCGACGACCCGGTGCGCACCTTCAGCCGCGGCATGCAGCAGCGGCTGTGCATCGCCCGCGCTCTGCTGCACGATCCCGAGCTGGTGCTGCTGGACGAGCCCTACACCGGGCTCGACCAGCACGCCTCGCGGATGCTGCGCGGCATCCTGGAGCACGTGCAGGGCCGGGGCCGCTCGGTGATCATGGTGACGCATCACCTGGAGGAAGGGCTCGGCCTCAGCAGCCGCGTGGCCATCATGACGCACGGGCGGATGGCCTGGGAATCGGCCGCGGCGGGACTGTCGCGCGAGACTCTGGAGCGGACCTACCTGGAGGTCGTGGAGGCCGCCGCGTGAGCGGCCGTCTCACGCAGACGGCCCAGGGCGCGGCCGCAGGGGCCGCCGTCCCCGCGGGCGGCGTGGCTGCGGCGCTGCTGCGCGAGGCACGGAAGGCCGTCACGGTGTGCGCCAAGGACCTGCGCATCGAGTGGCGCAGCCTGGACAACCTGCCGGCGATGTTCTTCTTCTCGCTGCTGGTGCTCGTCATCTTCAACTTCGCCTTCGATTTCGCCACGGCCGATTTCCGCCGCACCGCCCCCGGGGTCCTGTGGGTGGCTTTCACCTTCGCCGGCGTGCTGTCGTTCGGCCACAGCTTCGCCCTGGAGCGCGACGCGGAGTGCATCCAGGGCCTCAGGCTCTGCCCCGTGGACGCGGGCACGCTCTACCTGGGCAAGCTGATGGCCAGCTGCCTCTCTATGCTGCTGGTGGAAGCGGTGGTGCTGCCTCTGAGCGCCCTGCTGTTCAACGCCGACCTTCTTCCCGCCGCCGGGCCTCTGGCCCTCGTCGTGGGCGTGCACACCCTGGGCTTCGCCGCGGTGGGGACACTGTTCGGCGCGATGACGGCCCGCACGCGACGGGGGGACGTGCTGCTGCCGATCCTGACCTTCAGCCTGTCGGTGCCGTTGATGATCTCCGCGGTCAAGACCACGGCCGCCGCGCTGGGCGGCGCCGCCTGGGATCCTCAGGCCCGGGCGTGGCTCACCATGGCCGGCATCTTCGACGTCGTGTTCCTGACGGCGGCCTGGCTCACGTTCGACTACATCCTCGAGGAGTGAATGCGCCGCGACGACACCTTCCCGCACGCAGCCCGCATGGCGCTCCCGCTGGCCGTCACGGCGCTGGCCATCGCCACCCTCTACGGCGCGTTCTTCTACGCGCCTCGCGAACGGGTGATGGGAGATATCCAGCGCATCTTCTACTTCCACGCCTCGGCCGGCCTGGTGTGCTTCTTCGCCTTCTTCGTCACCTTCGTGGCCGGAATCGCCTATCTGGCGACCCGCCGCCGATGGTGGGACACCGTCGGGCACGCGTCCGCGGAGGCCGGGCTCCTTCTGTGCACCATCGTGCTGCTGACCGGGCCCCTGTGGGCACGGCCGGTCTGGGGCACGTACTGGACCTGGGAGGCCCGGCTCACCACGACGCTGATCCTGTGGCTCATCTACGCGGCCTACCTGCTGGTGCGCCGCTACACGGACGATCCGGATCAGCAGGCGCGGTTCGCGGCGGTTGTGGGGATCGTGGGGTTCCTGGACGTCCCGATCGTCTACTGGTCGGTGAAGCTCTGGCGGGGGCACCATCCCCTGGTCCTGAAAGTGTCGGGCGGGGGCGGGCTCGAGCCGAAGATGCAGCAGGTCTTCCTGATGGGCGTGATCACCTATCTGGCCCTGTACGCCTGCCTGATGGCGCTGCGTGTCCCGATCGGCCGGGACGAGGAGACGCTGCGGCACCTTCACGAACGAGCCGCTGCGGCGGGGCTGCTGCGGGGACGAAGGCCTCAATGACGGGAGGAAGCTCTTGGACGACGCACAGAAGTTCTGGTACCTGTTCATCGCCTACGCCATCGTCTGGCTCCTGATCGGAGGCTACCTGGTGTGGCTGGGCGTGCGCCTCCGGCGGAACCGCCGCCAGATCGAGCGCCTGCGCAGCCTGATCGGGGACGACGCGTCAGCCGGCGGCGGGCATCACCCCGCGCGCTGATCGCCTCCGCCATGTCGCGCCTGACGGTGCAGCGTCTTGCCGGGCCTCTTTCGGCGGCCCTCCTGGTGGCGGTGGCGTCGGTCTGCCTTCCGGAGGCGCCGGCCGCCGCGACGCGTCCAGCCGAGCGCGCGCGCCACGTCATGGTGGTCGGCCCCGAGCCGCTCGCGGTCGAGGAAGGGCTCAAGGTCCTGCGCGAAGGGGGCAATGCGGTGGACGCCGCGGTGACGATGGGGTTCGTCATGGCGGTCACCTATCCGCAGGCGGGTAACCTGGGAGGCGGCGGGTTCATGCTGGTGCAGCCCCCCGGCGGTCCGCCCTGGTTTCTCGACCATCGCGAAACGGCCCCCGCCGGCGCCACACGTGACATGTTCCTCGATCGGGACGGCAACGTCGTCGACGGCCGGAGCCTGCGCGGCCACATGGCCTCCGGAGTCCCAGGTACTGTGGCCGGCCTGGCCCTCGCCCTGGAAAAGGGAGGGACCATCCCGCTGCGCCGGGCGGTGTCGCCCGCCGTGCGCCTGGCGCGCGAAGGGTTCGTCGTCCCGCGGGGGCTGGCCGAAGCGCTGAGCAACGCTCGCGATCTCCTGGCTCCCCACGAGCAGGTGCGCCTCATCTTCTTCAAGGACGGCGAGCCGCTCGAGGCGGGGATGCGCCTCGTGCAGCCCGATCTGGCCAGGACTCTCTCGGCGATCGCCGAAGGGGGCCCGCGGGCCTTCTACGAGGGGACCATCGCCGAGGCCGTCGCGGCTGACATGGCCGCGCACGGCGGCCTCATCACCCGCAAGGATCTCGCCGCCTACCGGCCCGCGCTGCGCACTCCTCTGGAAGGGACCTACCGCGGGTTGCGGGTGGTCTCGTCCCCTCCTCCCAGCTCCGGCGGCGTGGCCCTGCTGCAGACTCTACAGATGCTGGAGCCCTTCGCGCTCCGCCCTCTGGGGCACAACTCCTCCGCGTACGTGCACACCGTCTCCGAGGCACTCAAGCGCGCCTTCGCCGACCGGTCGCTCTGGCTCGGGGATCCCGATTTCGTGAACGTGCCTGTGCAGGCGCTGGTGTCCTCCGCCTACACCTCCCGCCGGATGGCGGGGTTCAGGCCCGATCGCGCCACTCCGGCCGATCAGGCAGGACCGGGCCGGCCTGTAGGTGCCGAGGGAAGCTCCACCACGCAGGTCTCCATCGTGGATGCCGGCGGCATGGCGGTCTCCTACACCACGACGCTCAACGAGCTGTTCGGATCGGGGGTCGTGCCGCGCGGCACCGGGTTTCTCCTCAACAGCGAGATGGATGATTTCAGTATCAAGCCGGGCGTCCCGAACCTCTACGGCCTGGTGGGCGCCGAGGCCAACAGCATCGCGCCGGGCAAGCGCATGCTTTCGTCGATGACGCCCACCATCGTCACCACTCCGGAAGGCCAGGTCATCCTGGTGCTCGGGTCTCCTGGAGGCCCCGCGATCATCTCGGCGGTGCTCCAGGTGCTGTTGAACTACGTGGACTTCGGCATGGAGCTGCAGGCTGCCGTGAGCGCGCCACGATTCCATCATCAGTGGCTGCCCGATCGCATCGAGCTGGACGAAGGTGACTTCCCCGCGGACGTCCTGGACGCGCTGAAGGCGCGCGGCCACGGGGTGCACGAGCGCGCGCCGCGCTGCGAGGTGCAGACCATCCGTGTCGATCGCGCGTCGGGATGGATCTACGGCGCCGCCGATCCGCGCCGCTACGGCGTGGCGAGGGGGTATTGATGGTGACACCGGGGGTGGCCGTCTTCGGATCCGCCGATCCCGTGGAGGGCACCGCCACGTACGAGACGGCGCGCCACATCGGACGATTGCTCGCCGCGGAAGGGTTCACCGTGGTCACCGGAGGTTACGGCGGCGTGATGGAGGCGGCGTCGCGCGGTGCTCTGGAAGCCGGAGGGCGGGCGCTGGGGATCACCACGCGCGCCCTGAGCCCGTTGCGTGCCGCTCCCAACCCGTATCTCACCGAGCACCTGGAGGAAGAGGGCCTGTTCGAACGGACGCGTGAATTGATAGACCGCAGCCAGGGCTATATAATCCTCGGCGGCAAAGCCGGGACCCTCGCAGAGTTGACCTTCCTCTGGGCCATGCACAAGGCGCGGCTCCTGAAGGACCGCCCCATCGTCCTTCTGGGAGACGCCTGGCAGGGCTTCCTGGACGCCGTTCGATCGCTGGGCCTGGTCGACCCCGAACAGCTCGACATCACCCAGGTGGCGCAGAGCCCCGAAGAAGCCGTGGCACGAGCCTTGAGACGATGGACACCGACATGAGCGCCGAGAACATCCTCCCCGCACCCGCGGCCGCGCAGGCGGAGCGCGAGACCACCAAGGGGATCGTGCGCGACTATTTCGAGACCATCGTCATCTGCGTGATCTTCGTCGTCTTCGCGCGGGCCTTCGTGTTCCAGCAGTCCAAGATCCCCACCGGGTCCATGATCCCCACGCTGCTGGTGGGCGATTACATCATGGTCAACAAGTTCATCTACAGCCCCAGCCCCGGCAGCCTGGAGAGGACCCTTCTTCCCGTGCGCGACATCCGCCGCGGCGACATCGTGGTGTTCAAGTACCCCGAGGAGCCGGAGAAGGACTACATCAAGCGCGTGATCGGTCTGCCCGGCGAGTTCATCGAGATCCGCGACAAGATCGTGTACATCAACGGCGTCCCGCTGGAGGAGCCGTACAAGGCCCACGAGAACGAGATGACTCCCGAGTCGTGGGTGAAGATCAAGGAGGGCGAGGCTCCCCTCTCCTCGGCCGCGCCGGCCACGCGGCGACCGGGCGGCTACGGACGCGAGTCCGACTTCGAGCAGATACTCATCCCCGAAGGGCACTACTTCTGCATGGGCGACAACCGGGACAATTCCAAGGACAGCCGATCCTGGGGAACCGTGCCGCGCGAGAACATCAAGGGGAAGGCCTTCATCATCTGGTGGTCCTTCAAGGGAGAGGACGGAGAGTACATCCGCACCGGCGCCGTGGACCGGGTGAAGAGCATCGGCAACAAAGTGGTCTACTTCTTCTCGAAGTCGCGATACAGCCGCTGCCTGCGCTTCATCACCTGAGCGCGAGCGCCCCCTCCATCGCCCGCGGGCTCTCTTCCCCCACCATCCCGAACGACCGGCCGAACGCCCCGTCATCCTTTCCGGGATGATCGCTGCGGTGATGCGCCCCGCGGCTCTCCTCGCGGGCCAGAGCCGCGCGCGCGATCAGCATCGCCACCGCCGCCATGTTGGCCGCCTCCAGTCCCGGACGTGCGGTGCGCGCGGAGGCGGGCTCCGACACGTCGGCGGCAGGCATGGAGTCGAGCATCTCCCGCAGCGTCGCCAGGCCCGCGGCCAGCCCGGCTCCCTCGCGCTCGATCCCCAGGTGCTCCGATGCGGAGGTACGCACGCCGCGCGTGAGCGCGCCGACAGCGGCAGGGTCGCTGCCGCGCGGAGCCTGGAGGAATCGCGGCCCGGCGGCGGCCGGCGCCTGCTCCTCCCGCATCGCCTGGCCGGCCCGCGCTCCGAACACCAGCCCTTCCAGCAGCGAGTTGCTGGCCAGGCGGTTGGCTCCGTGAACGCCCGTGCAGGCCACCTCACCCGCCGCCAGCAGGCCGGGGACCGAGGTGCGCCCCCAGAGATCGGTGGCGATCCCGCCCATGGCGTAGTGGGCGGCGGGAGCGACCGGGATCGGCGCGCGGGCGATGTCGAGACCGTAGCTCAGGCAGGTGGCATGAATGCCCGGGAACCTCTGCCTCAGGAAAGCCTCGTCCTGCCCCGTCATGTCCAGCAGGACGTGGTCGGAGCCGCTGCGCCGCATCTCCCGCACGATGGCCCGCGCCACCACGTCGCGTGGCGCCAGCTCGGCGCGCGGATCCACGCCGGCCATGAAGCGGCTTCCGTCCACCGAACGCAGCACTCCTCCTTCGCCGCGCAGAGCCTCCGAGAGAAGGAAGCAGGGAGCGCCGGGAAGGCGCAGCGAGGTGGGATGGAACTGGACGAACTCCAGGTCCCGCAGCACCGCCCCCGCCCGCCATGCGATGGCGATCCCGTCGCCGGTCGCCTGAGGAGGGTTGGTGGTCTCGCCGTAGATCTGTCCCAGTCCTCCCGTGGCCAGCAGCAAGGCGGATGATCTCAGGCTGCGGGAGCGGCCCGTGCGCTCGTCGAGCGCCATGAGGCCGTGGCACCGCCCGTCCTCCACCAGCAGCTGCACCGAAAAGGTGTGAGGGTAGAACGTGATCCCCGGCAAGGACGACGCGCGCAGCCAGAGGGCTCGCAGGATCTCCCGTCCCGTGGCGTCACCATGAGCGTGGAGGATGCGCCGGGCGCTGTGCGCCCCCTCGCGGGTGAAAGCAAGGCGTGCCCCTTCCCTGTCGAACTGGGCGCCCCACTCGATGAGCTGGGTGATGTAGCGCGGCCCTTCTCCCACCAGGACGGCCACCGCGCCCTCGTCGCACAGCCCGTCCCCCGCGGCCAGGGTGTCGCTGTAGTGCAGCCCGACCTGGTCTTCGTCAGACAAGGCCACGGCCACGCCTCCCTGAGCCAGTCCGGTGTTGGTGTCCTGAGCGGAGTCCTTGGCGAGCAGCGCCACGGAGAGCCCCCCCTCGGCGGCCTCGATGGCCGCGCGCAGGCCGGCGACGCCACTCCCCACCAGGATGGCATCGTGGCTCGCGGGGGACGCTTCGAGGTCGAGCGACTTCATGGAGATGGCGCCGACGTGGCTCCTGGATGACTCGGGCGAGGATCAGCGGGTTTCCGCCGAAGGGGCGCGAGTATAGCATGAAGAACATGTGCCGTTTGTTTGACACCCTCGATCCCGCCTGCTTATAATTCCCCGGCCTCGCGCGACGGCTATCCTCGGCCGGAGACCTCGAAACGCCCATGCCCCTGTCCCTGTTTCACCTGCACGGAGATCTCAAGGACCTGCGCTTCCCGCGCCTGCTCGCGGCTCTGCGGGAGGACGATTTCACCGGTGTGTTCCAGGCCACCTTCCGCCCCGAGACCTCGGAATCGGAGATCACCCGGGAGGTGCACTTCCAGGAAGGCTCCATTGCCTGGGCCATCTCCACCGATCCCGAAGAGAGCCTCCGCTCCTACCTGCTGCGCAACGGCGCCATCACTGAAGCGCAGTGGATCGAGGCCGAGGAAAAGGCGCGCGAGACGACGCTGCGCCAGGCGATCGTGGACCTGGGCCTGGCGGGCTCGGCCGAGCTGACGCAGATCGAGCGCGGGCGCGCCGAGGAGATTGTCCTGGCGCTGTTCAACGCGGATCGCGGCGAGTACCGCGTCCGGGAGCGCCAGATCGCCCCCGGCACCCCTCACCTGAAAATCGATCCGCGGGCGCTGATCCTCAAGGGCGTGCTCGAAGGGGGCGATCGCGCGCTCATCCTCGAGGAGATCGGCTCGCTCGACACCGTGTACGTCGTCAAGAGGCCCGTTCTGGAGGAGCCGGGCCTGAACCTGCCCGGCGAGTTCCAGTCGGTGCTGCGGCTGGTGGACGGCAAGCGATCGGTCGCCCAGGTCTGCTCTCTCCTCTCCATGCCCGATTACTTCGTGTGCTCGGTGTTCGCGGCCCTCAGCATGGTGGGAGCGGTGCGTGGAAGCCACGCGCGAAGCACCACGCCCAGGCGCCCCGTCATCGTGAAGGGGGCCGACGTGAGTCCCGCGGCGCGCGCCTCGCGCAAGCCGGCGGCCGTCCCCGACGC
>JBOGOC010000083.1:0-120831 GCA_050747525.1 Candidatus Polarisedimenticolia bacterium
ACAATCGGCAGCGCCGGCACTCGTACCTCGGCTATCGAACCCCGGAGGAGTTTGAGAAAGCCGAGTTGGGGGCCGCATAACATACCTGTCCACGAAACTGAGGGAAGTTCGGGCTCCTGAGGGCCGCCGGAGACCACTCCCCGCCTCCGGCGCTCGCGAAGACACTCGTCAGCCCCGGAGACCACTCCCCGTCACCCGCCTAACCGTTAAGAAGAGAGAAGACCAGGACCGAGCTCGCGGGAGCGCGCGCGATCATCCGGTCTTCGTTCGGCGCAGATTGCCTGACGCGGTGGCTGCGAGCCGACTCACGCGAGGCCGGGGGCGAGGAGGGAATGGAGCGAGTGCGGCGTGGCCAACGCCACGCCGCCGAGCGCGCCTCGGAGACCACTCCCCGCCCCCGGCCGCCATGGAAGCAGGACAGCCGCCGGGAAGCCTCGAGCGGGACCCTCCGCCTGGCACGGGGCTGCCCATGACATCGCACGTGAGATAGCATCGGCCGGTGAGCTACTGGAAGCTGGCAGCCAACGCCGCCTGGGCAGGCGTGTACGCCACGTTCGCCATGGCGTGCCTGGTGGTCCTCCTCAACGGAGTGCCACCCGCGCGATCCAGCGGCATGGAGCTGGCGCGTGCGATGGCTTCGCTCGCTCCCGTCTACGTCCCCGTCACCGCCCTCGTCCTGACGACCCTGTTCGTCTTCCTGCGCTTCTTCGCCGTGCGCCGTCTGAGCCCGAGATGGCAGAGCCTCAAGGCCATCGTCTGGTTCGCCACGACGGCTCTGTTCGGGTGCGCCGCGCTGTACGCGCTGAACGCGAGGTCGGTCGGTGAACTGCTTCCTCCCGACGCGCGGGAGATCCTCCGCACGGACGTGACGGTCATGTCCGCCTGTTTCCTGCTGTCGTGCGCGCTGGCTTCGATGGCTCAGGTGAAAGCGAGAGGCCCGGCGAGGCGGCTGAGGATCCTGGCCGCTGCGGTCCTGATGATCCCGGTGTTGGTGCTGACCACCTCCGTGACGGGACGGTCGGCGCGCTCGACCCCGCCGGCCCGGCCCGGTCGGGCCGCCGAGGTCGTCGCGGACGCGGAGAACATGATGGCCACCGTGGGCGAGGGGAGGCTGGTGCTGCTGGCCATGGACGCCGCGTCGATGGATCACCTCCTGCCCCTGGTGGCGGCGGGGGAGCTTCCCTCGTTCGAGAAGATGATGCGCAAGGGAGCCTCCTCGCGCCTCGACACCGTGCACCCCTGCATGCCGGAGGTGGCCTGGGATTCCCTTCTGACGGGGAGACCGGCGTGGGCATCGGGATGGCGGGCCACGGAGCGCCACGCGCTCCCCATGGGGCCGGACGGACTGGCCATTCTTCCGCGAGGCCTGGGGATGGCGTGGCTTCGCGGATGGGGATACGTCACCAGCGCGGCCCAGGAGGGCCCGGCATGGAGTGAAGGCTCCATCTGGGAATTCTCGCGGCACGCGGGGCTGAGCACCGTCCTCGCAGGATGGGGCTCCGCGCCGCCGTCCCTGCACGATGCCGGGCGCGTGGCGGGCCGTCTGCAGCGCATCCTGGGAGAGGCGGAAGGCACGGTGGCGCATGACGCCGGGGCCCTCGACGCCCTGCGGGATGCGGTGGCGCTCGACATGGCCGTGCGGGACGAAGCGCTCGAGGCCACGAAGAGCGTGGGCCACGGCCCCCGGCTGCTGGCCGTGCGCCTGCGGGGGCTCGCCGAGGTGACACGACGCTATCTCCGCTACCACGCCCCGGCCGAGTTCGGCGAGCCGGCCTCGCGGGCGGGCGGGCCGCTGAGCCGCGTGGTGACGGGCTACTACGAGTTCCTGGACGAGATCCTGGGAGAGCAGCTGGACGCGGCCGGCGAGACCGGGTTCGTGATGATCGTCTCGGCCCACGGCGTGGAGCCGATCCCCATGACCGATCGCATTGCCGCCTGGGTGGGGGCCCGCAAGGCGCAGGAAGGGATCTCGGGGTCGTGGCGCCGCGGTCCTGACGGTATCTTCCTGCTGCACGGGCCCGGGGTCCAGGCGGGCGTGCGCCCCGAGGAGGTGGACCTGCTGGACGTCGCGCCCACGGCCATCTACCTGATGGGGCTCCCCATCGAGCCGGGCATGCGCGGCGGGCTGCTGCGCCGGGTGCTGCGCCCCGAGTTTCTGGAGGGGCATCCCGTGCACGTGGTCCCGGGCGGTTCAGCGAAACCTCTTTGAACCGCCGGGGCGCTGTGCTATCCTGCACCCGCCTTTAAGCGCGCCCGGAGAGGCGGGAAAGGACCGAAAGAAGGATGAGGACGAGAGCAGGCATGCGTTCGCGTCGCCCGCGAATCGTCACCCGCCACTGACCGCCGGATTCGGCGGTTTTTTTTTGCTCCGGGGCGCTGCGAGGAAATCAGGAGCGGCGCATGCCCGAACAGCCCGAGCCCGTGCTGGGCGTGGTGATGGACGAAGCGACCATCGACCGCGCGCTCACCCGCATGGCCCACGAGATCCTCGAGAAACACCGGGGCGCGGACGACCTGGCCCTGGTGGGGATCCGCACCCGCGGGGTCCCTCTGGCCCAGCGCCTGGCGGCCAAGATCCGCGCCATCGAAGGGCGTGACGTGCCGGTGGGGACCCTGGACATCAACCTCTACCGCGACGACGTGACCACCATCGCGGAGCACCCGGTGCTGCGCAAGACGGAGATCCCGTTCCCCATGGACCGGCGCAAGATCATCCTGGTGGACGACGTGCTGTTCACCGGGCGCACCATCCGGGCCGCGCTGGACGCCCTGATCGACCTGGGGCGGCCCCGCCGCATCCAGCTCTGCGTCCTGGTGGATCGCGGCCATCGCGAGCTGCCCATCCGCGCCGACTACGTCGGCAAGAACATCCCCACGTCGCTGGATCAGCAGGTGCGCGTGAGCCTGAAGGAATCCGACGGGCGTGAGAGCGTCGAGCTGATCCGGAAGAGAGGCTGACCATGCAGCTGAAGAGCCGTCATCTATTAGGCACCGAGGCGCTCACCCCGGAGGAGATCTCCCTCATCCTGGACACGGCGGAATCGTTCGCCGAAGTGTCGCAGCGCGAGATCAAGAAGGTGCCCATGCTGCGCGGGCAGACGGTCATCAACCTCTTCATGGAGCCCAGCACCCGCACGCGCACCTCGTTCGAGCTGGCCGAGAAGCGGCTGTCGGCCGATTCGCTCAACTTCTCGGCGAGCACCAGCAGCGTGGTGAAAGGCGAAACATTGCGAGACACGGCACGCAACCTGGAGGCGATGAACCCCGACTTCATCGTCATCCGGCATGGCATGCCAGGGGCGCCCCACTTCCTGAGCCGCGTCCTGGGCAAGCCCTCCATCGTGAACGCCGGCGACGGGTCGCACGAGCATCCCACGCAGGCCCTGCTGGACGCTTTCACCATCCGGCAGAAGAAGCGGCGCCTCGCCGGACTGAAGGTGGTGATCGTGGGAGACATCCTGCACAGCCGGGTGGTGCGCTCCAACATCTTTCTGCTGAAGAAGATGGGGGCGGAGGTCACGGTGGCGGGGCCCCTCACCCTGATGCCGATCGGCATCCACGACCTGGGCGTGCGCGTGAGCCACAACCTGGACGAGGCGGTGGAGGGGGCGGACGTGATCATGATGCTGCGCATCCAGATGGAGCGACAGGGGAAGGGGTTCTTCCCTTCGGTGCGCGAGTACTTCGATCTGTTCGGCCTCACCTCCGAGAGGGTCGCGCGCGCCGCCGAGAACGTCATCATCATGCATCCCGGCCCGATCAACCGCGGGGTGGAGATCTCGAGCGAGGTGGCGGACGGGCCCTATTCGGTGATCCTCGCGCAGGTGACCAACGGCATCGCCGTCCGCATGGCGGTGCTCTATCTGCTGGCCGGCGGCGCTCCGCCGCAGGCGGCGTGAAGGAGACGGCGCGGATGGCAGGGCTGCTCCTGAGAGGCGGCCGGGTGATCGACCCGGCCAACGGCATCGACGACCTGCGCGACGTGCGCGTCGACCAGGGACGGATCGCGCGGGTGGAGCGCGGTCTGCGCCCGCAGCCGGACGAGCGCGTGATCGAGTGCGACGGCGCGGTGGTGGCTCCCGGGTTCGTGGACATGCACGTCCATCTGCGCGAGCCCGGCCGCGAGGACAAGGAGACCATCGCCTCCGGCAGCCGCGCCGCGGCGGCGGGCGGATTCACCTCGGTGGCCTGCATGCCCAACACGCAGCCCGTCAACGACGACCCCAGCGTCACGGAGTACATCAAGGCGCGGGCGGACGAGCAGCGCCGCCGCCACGATCGCGATCCGGCCCAGGCGTTCGTGAAAGTGCACCCCATCGGGGCGATCAGCAAGGGGCTCAGAGGGGAGCAGCTGGCCGAAATCGGGGGCCTGGTGCGGCAGGGATGCGTGGCCATCTCCGACGACGGCCACCCCGTCTCCTCCAGCTTCCTCATGCGCAAGGCTCTCGAATACGCCCGCATGTTCGACGTGCCGGTCATCAACCACGCGCAAGACCTGGTGCTGTCCAACGAGGGGGTGATGAACGAGGGGTTCCATGCCACTGTCCTGGGCCTGAAGGGGCTGAACGGGGCCGCCGAGGACGTGATGGTGTACAGGGACATCCGCCTGGCCGAGCTGTGCGGAGGGCGCCTGCACGTGCCGCACATCAGCACGCGCCAGTCGCTGACGATGGTGCGCGAGGCCCGCGCGCGGGGAGTGGCCGTGACCTGCGAGGCGACGCCCCACCACTTCTGCCTCACCGACGAGGCGGTGTGCGGGTACGACACCAACACCAAGATGAACCCGCCGCTGCGCGACGAGTCCGATCGGGCCGCCGTGCTGGAGGCGCTGGCCGACGGCACCATCGATGCCGTGGCCTCGGACCACGCTCCGCACACCATCGAAGAGAAGGACGTGGAGTACGATCAGGCGCCGTTCGGCGTGGTGGGGCTGGAGACCTCGGTGGCCCTCGGGCTGGACCGGCTGGTCGGGACGAAGCGCATCGATCTGACCCGGTTCGTGCGCCTCTACAGCACGAACCCGGCCTCCATCCTGAAGCTGCCTCCGGGGACCGGCACGCTTTCCGTGGGCGCGGACGCGGACATCACGGTCTTCTCGACGTCCCGACCGACCACCGTCGATCCCTCGCACTTCCGCTCGCGCAGCCGCAACACTCCCTTCGGAGGATGGACGCTGACCGGAGCGGTCCTGGCCACCGTGGTCTCTGGCCGCGTCGTCCATCAGCTCCCGCTCTGAGAGCAGGCCCGTCCAGAGCACGCCCGTGAAGAACACGGCCGGCATCGGGAAATCCCCGATTCGTAATCGGGGATTTCCCCGGTTTCGCCGTTGAGTGAATTCGCCTAGGATGACGGCGTCATCGCGTCAGCCGTCCGCACGGGGAGATCCAGATGCCTCTTCGAATCCTTCTCGCCGACGACCACGTGATCGTGCGCCAGGGATTCAAGCTCCTGCTGGAGCAAGCCGGATTCCAGGTGGTGGGCGAGGCCGCTGACGGACGCGAGGCGGTGCGGTTGGCCGCCGATTCCAAGCCCGACGTGGCCCTCATCGATCTGGCCATGCCCATGCTGAACGGCCTGGACACCTGTCGCGAGATCAGCAAGGTGTCCCCCGCAACGCGGACCATCCTGCTCACCATGTATTCCGAGGAGCAGTACATCCTGGAGGCGCTGCGGGCGGGCGTCACAGGGTACCTGCTCAAGGCCAAGGCTTCCACGGATCTCGAGCAGGCCATCCGCGAGGTATCACGCGGTGCCGTGTATCTCAGCCCGGGGATCTCCCGCAACGTGGTGCAGGCCTACCTGCACAGCGGCGAGCCTCTCACCGACCCCCTCAGTCCCCGCGAGCGCGAGGTGCTCCAGCTGGTGGCCGAAGGCAAGACCACCAAGGAGATCGCCTCGGTGCTGGGGATCAGCGTGAAGACGGTGGAATCGCACCGGACCCGCATCATGGCCAAGCTCAACATCCACGAAACGGCCGGTCTGGTACGCTATGCCATCCGTCAGGGGCTCATCCAGGCCTGAGCGGGCGACCCACTGCCCGCAGGCTATTTCCGCCGGGTGAATGGGGGAGAACACTCATTGGGTCCGTGCGGATGGTCGCCTACTCTTGTCTGAGTACGGATCGAGTTCCCAACGCCCCGCGCGGGAGAACCATGCAGAGCGACGACCGCCGTCTCGCCACGGCCCAGAAGATACTTCTCGTAGTGGAGCAGCAGGACCTCGTGGACCAGCTACGGCCGGCCCTGGAGCACGAGGGGTACAGGGTGGTCGTGTCACGCGAAGTTGAGGAGGCGCTGCGCGCGGTGACCGAGGAGACACCGGACCTGGCCGTGCTGGACATCGGCATGCCGGGGCTGGAGGGTGGGGCCTTCCTCAAGCGCATGCGGCGCAACCCCGAGACCGCCCGCCTGCCGGTGCTGGCCCTGAGCGGCGAAGGGGAGAACGTGGACAAGGTCATCGGGCTGGAGCTCAGCGCCGAAGACTTCATGACGCGTCCCTACAGTCCCATCGAGCTGGTGGCCAGGGTGCGCGCCCTGCTGCGCCGCAGCTCGATGGCGCCTCCGGCGCGCGTCCTGCGCGCGGGCGAGATCGAGATGGACCTGGACCGGTATACGGTCACGGTGCAGGGCAAGGAGATCCGCCTCACCACCAAGGAGTTCGAGCTCCTGCGCACCCTCCTGGAAGCCAAGGGCCGGGCCCTAAGGCGCGAGTTCCTCATGGAGAAGGTCTGGAGCTACGATCGCGACGCCGACATCGAGTCGCGCACGGTGGACGTGCACATCCGGCGCCTTCGTGAGAAGCTGGGCACGGAAGGGCGGCGCATCCTGACGGTGCGCAACGTCGGCTATCGCTTCCACACGGCCGCCGAGTGGATCCGTTTCGGATCGTCAGGCGGCTGACGCCGCCCCGCCGGAAATCCGGCGCGCGATAGTTTACTTACAATTTCCCCAGTCATCATCCTCCCGTAGTGTCCATGGGGTACGTTCCTTCGCTGTACTGCGTCTTGCGGAGGCCCCCCCAACTGGGATTTGACCCGCCACAGGGTGGCGGGTGACGCGTCGCCCCGGCGTCAGGGCACCATGGACTCACTGACCTCAGGCCGATGACCCCCGCCTGGTCGAGGGCCTCGGACGGTATTGGTGATCCTCCGCGGACGGTTCTCGGAGGGATCACGTGCCACTCGGCCTTCGCGCCCATACTGTTCGTGTCCTCATCCTTTCTGCCCTCACCGCCACGCTCCTGATGCACGGCACCGGTCGTGCCCAGTCCACAACGGCCTTTCCAGGCGGCTTTCTCGAGAAGACCACCAGCGGCGAGGTGCGCCCGCGTCCCAGCGCATCGCAGATCGCGGGCTTCGTCCCGTCGAGGGGAGCGTTCACGTTCCCCGCGCCCTGGCTCACGGAAGGGGCCCGCATCACCAACGGCAGCGACTGCGGAGGGACCGACTGCGTCCTACCCGTGGGGTACTCGTACTGGAGGAACATGAACAACCACGTGGGGAGCGACACCCTCCTCATGTTCCTGGGGCTCAACGCCGGCCGAGGAGGGGCAGGGCCGACTCTGTTCAGCTACAACAAGGTCACGGAAGAGGTGCGCAACCTGGGGGCTCTCTTCAATGCCGGCGACCCGCTGCGCTCGGCGACCGCGGAAGGCTGGTACTTCAGCGCCACGATGCCTCACGCCCTGTACCTCAACAGCGGGGCGCGCATGCTGCGCTATGACGTGGTCACGCGGCAGATGCAGACCGTGTACGACGCGACCTCGCGTTTCGGCTCCGGCTACTACATCTGGCAGATGCACTCCAGCGACGACGACCGGGTGCACACCGCCACGCTCCGCTCCTCGTCGAGCTCGGCGATGGTGGGATGCCTGGCCTACCGTGAGGACCTCGCGCAGTTCTCGTGGTACCCGGCGCGGGGGCGTCTGGACGAGTGCCATCTCGACCACAGCGGCCGGTACATGATCATGCTCGACAACGTCGACTACACGTACGGCGAGGACAACCGCATCGTGGACCTGACCACCGGGACCGAAAGGCTCCTGCTGGATCAGGAGGGCGCGGCGGGACACGCCGACACCGGGTACGGGTACCTGGTGAACGAGGACGACTGGAACGCCCTGCCCGGCGCGGTGCGGGTGTGGGATCTGGCGGCCATGACCAGCTCGGTCGTCTACCACGTCACCGACTGGAGCGTCGACGTGGGCCACATCAGCCACACCAACTCACGCCCGGGGATGCCCACGCCCCAGCAGTACGCCTGCGCCAGCAACGCCACGCGCGGGGCGCTGCCTCGCGCGAACGAGATCGTCTGCTTCCGCCTGGACGGCTCGAAGGATGTCCTGGTGGTCGCCCCGGTGATGACCGATCTCAATGCCGCCGGCGGCGGGGACGACTACTCCAAGGATCCCAAGGGGAATCTCGACGTCACGGGCCAGTACATGATGTGGACCAGCAACATCGGCACGGGACGCCTGGACGCCTTCATCGTGAAGATCCCGGCCCACCGCCTGGTGGCGCCCGCCGACGCGGTGCCCCCGACGGTGTCCCTCACCGCGCCCGCGGCCGGAGCCACGGTCTCGGGTAGCGTGCCCATCTCGGCCATCGCCGGCGACAACATGGGCGTTGCCGGCGTGCAGTTCCGCGTGGACGGCGGCCCCGTCGGCGCCGAGGTGACCCGCTCGCCCTGGACCACGAGCTGGAGCACGGTCGGGGTGGCGCAGGGGTCGCACACCCTCACGGCCACGGCACGGGACGCGTCGGGGAACACCACAACCTCCGCGCCCATCAGCGTGCAGGTGAGCAACCCGCCGCCTGCCATCTCCGGAGTGACGGTCTCGTGGCTCGGCTCCACGGGGGCCACCATCTCCTGGAGCACCGACCGGCCGTCCGACACCCAGGTGCAGTACGGACCGACCACGTCGTACGGCTCGTCATCTCCCGTGCGGCCGGCGCCCATCACCGCGCACAGCGAGACGCTGACCGGACTGAACCCCTCGACGCTGTACCACTTCCGGGTTCTGTCCCGCGATCCCGCGGGGCTGGCCACGTCGCCCGACGGAACCTTCACCACCGCGGCGGCGGGGACGGTCACGCCGCTCCAGGGGTTGATCGGGCACTGGAAGTTCGACGAGACCCAGGGGCCGATCGCGGTCGACTCCTCGGGGCGCGCGTATCACGGCACCGTCCACAACGGAGCCGCGCGTGTTCCGGGTCGCCTGGGACGCGCGATCGCCCTGGACGGCGTCAACGACTACGTCGAAGTCCATCACCGGCCGGCGCTGAATGCGTTCCCGCTCACGCTCATGGCCTGGATCCGGACGACGTCTCCGGGGCTCGCCGGGATCGTGAACAAGTACTTCCCCAGCTCGTTCAACGGGTACCAGCTGTTCGTCAACGAGGGGAACCTGTGCGGATGGTACTTCCGTGACGCTTCCAGCAACGTCTGGAACGGAGGGGGATGCACCATGCCGGCTACGGGCTATGCGGACAACGCCTGGCACCACGTCGCCATGACCTTGGACACGTCGGGGGGCAGGCTCTACCTGGACGGCGTCCTCAAGGGCACGCAGCCGTGGACCGGCGGGGCCGCCTCCGCCACGAGCACGGTGCCGTTCTCGATAGGGCGCTATCCATGGGTCACCCGGCAGTACTTCGCCGGCTCGGTGGACGACGTCCGCCTGTACGGCCGCGCCCTCAGCGCGGGAGAGATCGCCACGGCGATGGCGGAGGCAGGGAGCGGAACGGGCGGCGAGCCGGATCCGGGCGACCCGGTGCCACCGCCTCCGGCTTCCGGGCTCACGGATGTGCAGTGGACCAGCCTGGTCAACTGCACGGCCAGCGGAAGCGGGCTCCAGAAAACCGGCGGGGTGGACGACATGGCCGACTCGGGAGCGGTGTCCGCGCAGCAGCTGACCTCGGACGGGTTCGTGGAGTTCGAGCTCACCGAGGCCGGGACCAACCGCGTCTTCGGGCTGAGCAGCGGGTCGAGCGGCATCCAGCCGTCCGGCATCGAGTTCGGCATCCGGGTCCAGTCCGGTGTGGCGGAGGTGCGCGAGAACGGGGCGTACCAGGCCGACGTGAGCGCGGCGGCCGGAGACGTCTTCCGCGTGTCGGTGTCCGGCGGCAGCGTCACCTACGCGCGCAACGGCGTGGTGTTCCACACCAGCGCCCGGACGGCGAGCTTCCCGCTGGCGGCGAACGTGGTGTTCATCGACGCGGGAAGCGAAGTGGGCGAAGCCCGCATCCAGACCAACTAGGGACGTAGCGACGCGCGCGCGCGTCGGCGGCCGGAATCACGACCGAGTGTCGCGGTTCCGGCCGCTTCACTTCGACTGAGTCACGCTCCCGGAAGCCCGCCCGATACGCGCGCCGGCCGCCGTCTCCTGCCCTGCCAGCCTTCCCACGTAGAAGACGTGAGGCGACCACAGGCTCCCTTCGGGGGCCAGGAGACCGCGGCAGGCGCGCAGCCACGCGGTGGTCGCCAGGCTGGCGGATCGGCACAGGGCCGCATGCAGGCGCTTCTGCCGCCGGCTGGGTGACGATGCGCTCGACGTCAGGTAGCCGTCGAAGAAGCCCACGTACCCGGTGGCGATGGTCTCGAAGCCGGCCGCTTCGTGCGCGAGCTGAAGCCGATGTGCCGTGTAGACCACGTGCGCCTCGAGCGTGCGCCGATCGCCCAGGCGCTGCAGCAGCCAGTTGACGCTGCGCATGTTGGGGACGGTGGTGAGGAGGCGTCCGCCGGGGGCCAGGTAGCGCCCGAGGACGGACAGCCGGGGAACCGGGTCGTCGAAGTGCTCCATCATCCCCATCGAGTAGACGAGATCGAAGGCGCCCTCGAGTGCTTCCTCGTCATCCAGGTCGAACGCGTCGCGGCACAGGATGATCCCCTTCACCCTCGCCCCGGCCAGGTTGGCCTGGGCCAGATCGACCGCATGGGGCTCCAGATCGATCCCGATCACCTCGGCGCCATGGCTCTGCCCGAGCCAGGGGAGCCACATGGAGCGCCCGCACCCCAGCTCCAGGACCCGTGACTTCGTGGAGAGCCCGCCCATCCGCGTGAACAGGCGAGCGATCCGGCGATCCCGCAGGCTCCTCATGTCGGGGAGCAGCGGATTCTCGCGCAGCGCCTGGGGGGACTCGGGGTAGTAGCCTGCCTCTTCCTTCCACATCCAGTCCGTCGAGCCGACGTTGGCCATCGTCGAACCTCCATGAAGTGCGTCACGCCCGTGCGGGCCCGCATGCGTCAGAAGCCGGCCCGGTCCCATGTCACCCGTTGACGTCCGCTCACGAACCGCACGAAGGCCACCAGCGTGGCCGCGTGCAGCAGACAGAAGACCTGGGGGATGGCCAGGTGCGGAACCCGTGCCCAGCGCGACAGGCGCCCACCACCCAGGGCAATCGCGTAGAAGAGGATCTGGGCGGCCAGCAGCGCCGCGTAGAAGGGCGCCGTGACCAGCGCCACGTTGGCGGCCAGCGCCAGCCCCAGAAAGACGGGCCCCAGCAGGCGCAGCGCCTTGTGGGACATCGTCTGCAGCCAGAGCCTGTTCCTCCACGGGAGGAGCATCCACCGCTCGCGCGCGAAGAGCTGGAAGTTGCCCGCCAGCGTGCGCACCTTCCGGGTGAACTCTTCGCGCCCGCTGCCGGAGGCGCGATCCAGGGCGCGGGCGCGCGGCTCGTGGAGCACGCGGTAGCCCTGGCGTACCACGCGCATGGGGATCAGAACATCGTCCAGCAGCGTGTCGGGCGGCATCGGCGTCACCAGATGCCGCCGGACGGCGTAGATGGCTCCGGTGACGCCCACGCTGGAGTCGATCACACTTTCCTGGCGCCGGATGAAGCTCTCCAGTCGCCAGTACGCTCCGACGCCGCGTCCGACCGACCCATCCGCCCGAAGCACCAGCGCCCCGCTCACCGCGCCGACGCGCGGGTCGTCGAAGTGGGCGAGCAGCGCGGGGAGCGCATCGGGTTCGAAGCGCTGCCGCGCGTCGGCCATCATCAAGATGTCTCCGCGGGCGAGGGCCGCCAGCGCGTTGAGCGCGGCCGGCTTGCCTCCGCGCTGCGGCAGGGCCAGGACGCGCACCCCCTCCTGGTGCCATGCGCGGGCGCGGCGGACCGTGTCGTCGGTGGATCCATCCGAGGCCACGAGGATATCCAGCCGATCGCGCGGATGGTCGAGGGTCAGCAGGTTGGCCAGCCGCGCGTCGATCCGTTCCGCTTCGTTGCAGGCCACCAGCAGGACGCTGACCAGGGGAGCCGGCCGGCGGAGCCGCCCGGGCGCCGCGTCTTCGTGCCGTGAGGGGGACGGCCACGGCTTCAGACGGGCCCAGACGGCCAGCAGGAGCGGGTAGCCGGCGTGCAGATAGATGAGGGCTGCCACGGCGCCCCAGAAGAGGAACGTTGACATGGGTCGGCCGGGCTCAGCGCTCCTTGCAGGTTTCGGGACGGTCGGAGGCGGACAGCGCGGCGCACAGGGCCGGCACGTCCAGGCCCAGGGTCTCTCCGCCTTCGGGATTGCGGAACGGGCTCGAGTCGCTCAGACGGTAACGGTGCCCGCGCAGGTCCACGAAGCGCACCGCCTCCAGCGTCGGAGGAAAAAAGTTGCCGGGAGGGTAATCGCGCGGCGCTCCGCCCGCGATCACGTTGCGGGTGAGCCGGCATCCCGGGAAATAGCGACGCAGCGTGGCCTGGCCGGGCGCCGTGCCGGTCCCCACCGCCCCCATCTGGTTGTTGGGCGCGATGTTGAAGCGGTAGGTGAACCCTTCGTTGGGCTGCCCCTCCGCCATGATCAGGGAGCCGGAATGGATCGCCGTGTTGTTCTCGATGATCAGATCGCGCGCCCCGTTGAGGATCTGGAACAGGATGCCGGCGCCGCCCCACTGGGGTCCGCCGATCTCGGTGAAGAGGTTGTGGCGGATGGCGATACGCGCCGCCTGGCCGCTGGGAGCGGCATCGTCACGCCCCAGGATGTTCACGCCCGATCCCGCGAACCGGACGATGTTGCGCTCGAACCGCACGTCCTCCACGGTGGACCAGGGCGCCGAGCCGTCCTGGTTGCGCACGGTGAACAGGATGGCGAAGCCGTTCTGCGCGTGCGCCCAGTTGCGCTCGAACACGTTTCCTTCCACCAGCACGCGCCGGGCGTTCTTCAGCTCGAACAGGTTCTTCACCGACCAGGCGGTCCCCTCGTAGGAGGGGTCGTCGGCCTTCCAGGCCAGAGGCTTGGTGAGCCGGTTCCCCTGGATCTCGATGTCCGCGGGGACCAGTCCCGCCATGGCCGGATCGGCCCCGCCGAACATCACGTTCTCTCCGGCGGCTTCCAGCAGGTTGTTGGCGATGCGGTAGGGGCCGGGGCCGGCCCATCCGGCGATGGCCTGCGAGTCGGCTCCCACCTCCTTGAAGTCGACCAGGGTGGAGTCGATCACGGCGCTGAAAGACGAGTGCAGCGCCACCCCGCGCCGGGTCCCCTTCGCCGGATCGCCGTGCAGGTAGCAGCGATCGATGATGATGTGGTGCGCCTCGTCTCCGCGCGCGTGCGGTGGGGCCCCCAGCGTCACCAGCTCGAAGAGGAACGTTCCGGGGGTCGGCGCGATCTCCAGCCCCACCAGCCGGTAGTGGTGCGCGCGCGGCTCGGCGGTCACGACCGACCCGCGCGAGGCCACCAGGCGCGCCATGGAGTGCGCGTGGCACTCGCTCGCGCGCCCCCCAGGCTTGGGAAGGCCGTCCAGATCGCTGGTGCGCACCACGATCCATCCCGATCCTTCCCGTGCGGGGAGCGTGAAGGGCCCGCGGTACTCGGCGCCCGCCTGCAGCACGATCTCGTCGCCGGGCCGCGCCCGATCGAGCGCTTCCTGCAAGCTTGCGCCGGCCGGCACCTCGAGGGTGCGCGACGAGGCCCCGGGCCACTCGGTCTCCACGCGCGCGCGCGGCGCCTCGGGCTCGGGCACGTCCGCCGGAGTGGCCGTTGCCGCCGCGGCGGCCAGCACCAGGATCCATGCGGTCATCATGCGGCCACCTCCAGGCGTGGTGTGAGGATCTCGCAGATCTCGGCCACGCGCGCCTCCCATCCTTCGGCGGCCATGGCCTGCGCCCGTCTCCGGCGCGCGTCCTCGCCGCGCTCGGCGAGAGCCGCCTCCACTTCCTGCACGAAGCCGTCCGCCCCGTAGGCGAGGCGCACGAGATCCTTGTAGCGCCGGACCTCGGGAAGCGGGGTGGCCACCACCGGCAGGCCGGCGGCCAGATACTCGCGCAGCTTCAGGGGATTGGCCCGGATGGTGAGGTCGTTCATCCGGAACGGGATGATCCCCACGTCGATCCCCCGGCAGTACCCGGGCAGCGCGCTGTAAGGCTTCTGCCCCAGCAGGTAGACGTTCGGCTCGCCGCGCAGGGGCGAGAGGTCCGTGGACGCCTTGCCGATGAGGGCGAAGGACCAGTCCCGCCGCGCGCGGGCCATGGCGAGGATGATGTCCAGGTCGACCCAGTCGGCCAGCAGGCCGAAGAAGCCGATCACCGGCCCCGGGAGCCACCGGATGTCCTCGGGAACCCGCGTCAGCGGATCGAGTGCGTGCGCGAAGTGATCGGTGTCCACGCCGTGCGAGACGAAGTGGGTGGCGGGGTTCAGGCGGCGCCGCTCCATCCCCAGCTGCTCGGAGGAGGTGAACACCAGGTTGGCCCGGAGCACCAGGTCGCGCTCCATGCGGATGAGGGCCTCCCTGGGCACACCGCTGAAGGCCGCGTACTCGTCCACGCAGTGGTAGATCACCATGCGCTCGCCCAGCCGCCCGACCAGGCGGTTCATGGTGGGGAGGAAGCTCCACACGATCGGGCGCGACAGGCCGTGCCGCCGGCAGAGACGGCGCAGCCAGGCGGAGAGCATCGTGGCGTTGATCCGCTCCACCGCCGGAATGCCCGGCAGCGGGATGACCAGCGGATCGGCCACGAACAGGTTGGGCTCCACTTCGCGGCACGCGGAGAGGCCCCGCCGCAGCTTCTGGAGCATGCGGCCCATGTCCGCCCCGGAGGCGGCCGGCCGCCTCATGCCGATGGAGTTGACCCACAGGATGCGATTGCGCCGCGCGAGGCGGCGCATGATGTGGGTCTTGCTGGTGGGATCGCCGTGCCAGTCGTGGGCGAAGCAGATGATGGAATGGTTCTCAAGCATGGGCGCCTCCGGGAACGGGCGGCGGCTCCTCCCCGTCGAGGAAGATCCGCTGCCATGTCTCGAGGTTGAGCAGGAGCCAGAGCCTTTCCGCGTGATCGGCTTCGCCCTCGAAGTGCCGGGCGCACATGCGGCGCAGAGGCTCGGGATGGAACAGCCCGCGGGCGAGGGCACGAGGTCCCAGGACCAGATCCTCGACCAGGCTGCGGTGAGGTCCGCGCAGCCACGGGCCGAGCGGAACCGGGAACCCCATCTTGCGACGGCGCAGGATGGGAGGTGGGACCAGATCGCCGAGCGCGGCGCGCAGAAGCACCTTGGTGCGCCAGCCCGGAAGCTTGACGCTGCCGGGCAGCGACAGCACGTGATCGACGAGCCCGGCGTCCAGGAAGGGGACGCGGCTCTCCAGCGACGCCGCCATGCTCATCTGGTCCTGCTTCATGAGCAGCTCCACCAGATAGGTCTGCATGTCCGCGCGGCTCATGCGGTCCACCACGCCGCCGTGAGCCTCGTGCCAGCAGCGCATCGGCTCGGCGTAGGGATCGCGCGCCTCCGCGGCCAGCTGCTCGGTGAGCAGGCCTCGCTGTAGGGACAGCGGGACGACGGCGAAGTTGTCGAAGAACAGATCGCGCGGCCCGGGGCGACGCGTCAGGAAGGTCCGCTGTGCACGCGAGCGCAGGGACGCCGGAAACGCGCTCACCGCGTGCGCGAGGGTCGAGGCCACGCCGGGAATGGACCACCAGCCCCGGCCCAGACGTTCGTTCCACGCGGTCACGCGATAACGGTTGTAGCCCAGGAACAGCTCGTCGGCCCCTTCGCCGGTGAGCACCACCTTGACGTGGCGGCGAGCCAGGCGCGACACGAAGTAGAGGGGTACGCTCGAGGTGAAGGCGATCGGCTCGTCTTCGTGCCAGATGAGGCGCGGCAGGGCGCCGAGGAACTCGGCCGGCGTCACGGTCACCTCGTGGTGGCGCGCCCCCACGGCCCGGGCGGCCAGCCGTGCCCACGGCAGCTCGCTGGCCAGCGGATCGTCGAAGCCCACCGAGAAGGTGTTCAGCTCGCCCCCGGCCATGGGAGCCACCAGCGCGGCCAGGGCCGAGGAGTCGAGCCCGCCCGATAGAAAGAGCCCCAGCGGGACGTCGCTCATGAGGTGGCTGCGCGCCGCGGCGGTGACCCGGTCGCGCACGCCGGCGGCCGTCTTCTCCATGCCTCCGCGCGGAGGGGGCCCGACCTCCGGCGCCTGCCACCAGCGCTCCTTCCGGATCCCCGTCTCGGGCGACCAGGTCAGCAGGCGGCCCGGCAGCAGCTTGCGCACGCCGCGGAAGAAGGTCTCCTCTCCCGAGACGAAGCGCGTGGCCAGATACTCGGGGATCACGGCGCGGTTCAGCTCCGGGCTGATCCCGCCCGCCGCCAGGATGGCTTTGATCTCCGACCCGAAGATCAGCTCCGTGGGCGTCAGCGCGTAGTACAGAGGCTTGATGCCGAGCCGATCGCGGGCCAGCAGGAGCCGCCGGCGCGCGCGGTCCCACAGGGCGAACGCGAACATCCCTTCCAGCCGCCTCACGCAGGTGGTCCCCGTCTCGGCGTACAGGTGCAGGAGGGTCTCGGTGTCGCTGCGCGTGAGGTAGCGCCGGCCGTGGCTCTCCAGCTCCGCGCGCAGGTGCAGGTGGTTGTAGATCTCGCCGTTGTAGACGACGTGCAGCGCGCCGTCTTCGGTGGACATGGGCTGCGCGCCTCCGGCAAGGTCCACGATGGCCAGGCGCCGGTGAGCCAGCCCCACCGGGCCGTCCACCAGGATCCCTTCTCCGTCCGGGCCGCGGTGCTCCAGCGATCGGGCCATGCGGCGCAGGCGCGCGGGGTCCGGCCGCGCGCCCGGCTCGAGGCTCAGGATCCCAGCGATGCCACACATCGGGCGGGCCTCCGTTCGAGCAGGATCTCCCTGTCGTTGACCATGACGAATTCCTCGCCGTCTCCGAGGACGATGCCCACCAGGCGCGGGCCCTCGCTCATCAACGAGGACACGCGGGGGGGAGCGGCGGTCACGTCCTGCCTCGGCATCACCAGCGTGACCACGCGCGCGGGCAGTCGCGACACAGATGACCAGACCAGGGCCGGGGCGGGGACGCGGCGGCCGAAGACGGGGGAGTACCATCCCTGAGGGGGCGTAACCTCGCCATGGCAGAGACGGCCCGTCAGCGGAACAGTGGCGAAGGCCCGCATCAGCAGACCGCGGCGGCCCGCGCCCGAGGCGGCCACCCAGTGTGTGGGGAGGATGCTCAGACGGCGTCCCGGGTGGAACTGGAAGCGCAGCTCGATCTGATGAAAAGCGTCTCCGGCCAGATCGTCCACGATCACCCAGTACCACGGCTTGATGAACGCCACCCGCCTGCGGTGCGTCACCGGATCGGGAAAGCCGCCGAACCCGTCGTGCTCGGCATCCACAACGTCCAGGATGGGATCGGACTTCCAGCCTCGCCGCCGCACCACCGGCAGCGCGCTCCAGGAGAAGGGCCCGCTGGGAGAGGCCGCGCCGTGTCCGTCCACCAGCACGGTGCTGTGCGCGCCGGCGCTGCGGAAGTGATCGCGCCAGATCGGGTCGGTCGTGTAGCAGTAGGTCCCCGGGTCCGCGAGGTAGGGCTCGCCGTGGGCCCAGCACTGCACGCTCAGCGTGTCCGCATGACCGTGGCCCGGGGCGGCGGGGGATGCCAGCGGTCCGATGTCCACCAGCATGCGGGGCTCGCCGGGGTCCCATCCCGACCCGAGGATGGCGTATCCCCCATCGGGGAAGAGGCGCGAGACGGAGCCGTCGGGCGGATCGTGGGGGAGCGCCTCGAAGGCGTCCAGCCCGTGCTTTCCCAGCATCCAGACCAGATCGGAAACCGGCTCGCCGGCACCCCAGGCATAGTCGGGGCGGTGATACAGGGCCGCCGCCAGGGCGAACATGCCGCGCGCGTCTTCCGGGGTGCCTGGTGAGAAGGGAAGGAGGCGGCCGCCGTCACCGTCGCCGATCTGCGGGAGCATCCCGTCGGGTCCGCGCACGGACAGCAGGAAGTCGAGCATCGCCTTGACCCGATCGCTGGCCCACGCCAGGTCCGACTGATGGCGCCGGCGGTGCAGCGCCACCTTGTGCAGGTAGATCTCGATGGTGTAGCGCTGGTAGCAGGTCGACTGCTCGAAGTAGACGCCGTCCTCGAGCACCTGGCTCCGGATCTGCTCGCGCAGGATCCGATCGGCCAGGCTCGTCCAGTGGCGCGCGCGCGGCATGCGGGGGAGCAGGAGCCCAGCGTAATAGAGCCCCAGCGCTTCGCCGGTGAGATGGGTGTTGGGAGAGAACCAGCTCGACATGTTGCGCTCGATGTGGGACGCATGCACAGCGATCGCGGCGGCCAGCGAGCGGAGCACCTCAGGCGTCATGGCCGGCGCGGGACGCAGCAGAGCCAGGGCCCAGCCCCACGCGATCAGACGGAGGGACACCTCGAGGCTGCTGGTCCAGTTGATCCCCCAGCCCACCGGATTGGCCTTCAGCCATCCTCGCAGCGCGCGGACGAACGCTTCGGCGTAGCGATCGTCTCCCGTCAGCCGCCACGCCTGTCCCAGCGTCACCGCCCACTGATGGCGATTCAGCTCCCACACCAGCTTGGGGTCGCCCCCGGGGATCGGCTCGAGCGGGCTCAGGCGGCTCCAGTGCATGAGGGGGGCTCGCCCTCCGGTGAGCGGATCCAGGTGCCAGTCCACCGGATCGCCGAAGAACAGGCCTCGATGGCGGAGCAGGTCGAAGCGTCCCAGGATGATGCGGTCGGCGTCGGAAAGGATGCGGTGGCGTTCGTCGGGGAAGCGGCGCGCGATCAGGAGAGCCGACTCCGGATCGGCTGCGCCGGGGAACAGGCGGGCCTCTTCCTCCGGCGTCAGCAGCTCGCGCGGGATCTCTCCGGGGAGGGCCTGGCACAGCGGCCATCGCGGCGCGGGGACCACGCCCGTGCGCTCCAGCCACGCACGGGCCTTCTGGCGAGCGCGTCCCGCCAGCTCGGCGGGGCTCATGCGCGCGAGACGCCTCAGGGTGATCATGCGCTCTTCCTCGCGGCCTGGGCGGCGGCCCGTCCCGGCCCGCCCTCGGGAGGTCCAGCCAGGACCGACTCCCACAGCGGCGCGATCCTCGACCAGTCGTGCCGCTCGACGCGGGCACGGGCCCCGCGGGCCAGACGCGCCGCCAGAGAAGAGTCGTCCATGAGGCGGGCCGCGGCCGCGGCGAGGGCCCGGGGATCCTCGGACCGGACCAGCAGCCCTGTCTCCTCGTGGCTCACCAGCGAGGAGATGTCTCCCGTCCCGGTGGTGGCCACCGGCAGGCCCGCGGCGAACGCCTCCAGGATCGACAGCGGCTGGTTGTCCACCACAGACGCGTTGAGGAACAGGTCGGCCTGCTCGTACACCCGTGGCATGGCATCCGGCTCCACGCGGCCTGTGAAGTGCGGGCGCACCCCGAGGCGATGAGCCAGGTCGCGCAGGGAAGTCTCCTGGCTCCCGGTGCCGGCCAGCGTGAGCGTCACGCCCGGCCGGTCGCGGGCCAGCAGGGCGAAGGCACGCACGACGACGTCCACGGCGTAGATGGGCTCCAGGTTGCGGGTGCAGAGCAGGCGCTGCCGCGAGGGACCGCGTTCGCGAAAGGGGAAGCGCGAGAGATCCACGACGTTGGGGATCACCGACGCCACGTGGCCATGGCGCGCGAAGATCTCCTGAAGGTAGACGGAGGGGACCACCAGCGCATCGCACCGCCGCAGCCAGGGCGCCACCCACCGCCCGTCACGCCGCATGTGATCGTCCGCCTCGCCGCTGTGGTAGTTCAGGATCACGCGGCGGCCGAACAGGCGGGCGGCCGCGATGGCGGGAACCGGCGCCAGGAAGAACGAGCCGTAAGAAGCGGAGAAGACGTGGGCCACGTCGCAGCCACGCAACCGGAGCAGCGACGGCAGGTACAGAGCCTGGTTCAGCACCGTCCGGGCCAGGGGGATGCGGCGCGCCCAGCGCAGGCCGCGCGGGAAGGTCGGGTTGATCGGCAGCAGGGAGACCTCGTGGCCGCGGGCCCGCAGCCGGTCCAGGAGCAGCCGCGCCTGCACCGACTGCCCGCCGGGGACCGACTCGGGACCGGCCGCTACGAGGGCGATGCGGAGAGGGCGCATGGAGATCCTCAGGCCCGTCCCGCGAGCGCGCCCGCCGCCGTGGCCTGGCCGACCTGCTCGTCCAGGAAACGGCGGCACCACAGCTCGAAGGAGATGAGGGTCCACAGATGAAGGTCCAGCTCGCGGCCCCGATCGTGCCGGTCCAGGAGACGGGCGATGTAGCGGGTGTCCAGGATCCCGCGCTCCCGGCAGCGCGAGGAGAGGAGCAGGTCGCGCAGGTAGGGGCCCAGCTGTCCCCGGAACCAGCGGCCCAGAGGCACCGCGAAGCCCTGCTTGCGCCGGTGGAGGATCTCCGGCGGCAGGAGCCCTTCCATGGCCCGCTTGAAGATGTGCTTGGTCTGGCCGTTCCTGAGCTTGAGGCCGGGCGGGATGCCGGCGGCGAACTCCACCAGCTTGTGATCCAGCAGCGGCACGCGCGCTTCGATGGAATGCGCCATGCTCATGCGGTCCACCTTGGTCAGGATGTCCAGCGGCAGGTAGGTGTGCATGTCGAGCTGCTGCAGCGTCGAGAGCCAGTGCTGGCCGGGCGTGGTGAGCAGCGCCAGCCGGCTGCGCCAGGGGTCGTCGCGCACCACCCGGTCGAAGGCATCCGGGTGCAGGAGCCGACGCATGTCGTCGCGGCGGAAGAGGGTGCCCCCGTCCAGGTAGCGCAGCGGGCCGGGGAGCGACACGTGGCGCAGGTAATTGCGACCGCGCACGCCGTCGGGGATGAGGCGGCTCATCAGTCCGAGCACGCCGCGCGCTGCGGCGGGCATGAAGCGCCACTGTCGCTCGCGGGCTTCCACAAGGTACCGGTCGTAGCCGGCGAACACCTCGTCGCCCCCGTCGCCCGAGAGCACCACCTTGACGTGCCCCGCGGCCAGCTTCGACACCATGTAGGTCGGGATGGCGGAGCTGTCTCCGAACGGCTCGTCGAGGTACCAGGCCAGGTCGTCGATCACCGACAGCACGTCCGGTTCGAGCACCAGCTCGTGGTGATCGGTGCCGAAGCGCCGTGCGATCATCCGCGCGTAGCACAGCTCGCTGTAGTCGCTCTCCGGAAAGCCGATCGAGAAGGTGCGTATCGGCGTGCCCGAGAGGGAGGCCATCATGGCCACCACGCAGCTGGAGTCCACGCCGCCGCTCAGGAACGCCCCGACCGGCACGTCGCTCACCATGTGCAGGCGGACCGACTCCTCCAGGAGGGCGCGCAGGCGCTCGATGGTGGCCTGCTCGTCGGTGTGCTCGTCGGGCTCGAAGCGCAGCTCCCAGTAACGCTCGATCTGCAGGCCCCCTTCCTCGGAGGCCACCAGCAGGTGGGCGGGCTCCAGCTTGCGGATGCCGGAGACGATGCTCTCGGATTCAGGGGTGGACAGGAACGTGAACAGGTGCCCCACCGAGGACCAGGACAGCTCCTTCGGGACGCCGGAGGCCCTCAGGATGGTCTTGAGCTCCGACCCGAAGAGCAGCCGCCCGTCGTGCACCATGTAGTAGAGCGGCTTGATGCCCATGCGATCGCGGGCCAGGAGAAGCCGCTGCTGCCGCTCGTCCCACAGGGCGATGGCGAACATCCCGCGCAGATGCTCGACCAACCGCGGCCCATGCTCTTCGTACAGGTGCGCGATGACCTCGGTGTCGGACTGGCTCGACAGCACGTGCCCGCGCGAGGCGAGCCACCGCCGGAGCTCGCGGTAGTTGTAGATCTCTCCGTTGAAGACCACCCAGATGGTGCCGTCCTCGTTGCAGACAGGCTGATGCCCGCCGTCCAGATCGATGATGCTGAGGCGGCGCATGCCCAGGGCGGCGCGCGGGCGCAGGACGTGCCCGTAGTCGTCGGGGCCGCGGTGGGCCAGGGTGCCGCACATGGCGTGCAGCTCGTCGGGCGACGGGGGGCCGGCGTGAAAGCTCACGATGCCTGCTATGCCGCACATGAGGGTAGCCTCCTCCGAGAGTCAGGGAGCGCGGGTTTCTTCGGGTTGAGGCGAGGTGGCCAGGCTCCGGCGCAGCGGAGCGATCAGCGCCTCGCGCTCGGCCGCGGTCAGCACGCCGAACAGGAGCAGCATCGATGCGTAGGCGATGGCGTACGTTCCGGCGGTGAGAGCGAGTGTGGCGAACGCCCCCGGCGGCGCCTCCGTTCGCACCAGCCAGGCCGGCCCCGCGGCCAAGACGGAGATCAGGAGAATTCCCGCAAGCCGCCCCCAAGGAAGCAGGGTGCCCACGGTGGCTTCCATCAGATGCCTGATGCGCCAGAGACCCAGCCCCCTGGCGGCCAGCACTGCGATGACCGACACGAGCGCCGCCCCGACCAGGCCCAGGGCCGACATGAAGGGCCCGATCAGGATCAGCACCAGCAGGAGCGTCACCCCGTGCATCACCAGGATGAACCGGGTGCGGGCGAACACGCGCAGCACTCCGTCCACCTGGAATGCGGACGCCAGGATGGCCCCCGACCACACCATGAAGATGGGGACGCTCGCCAGGTAGGCCGGCGTGAACAGGATGGCGATCAGGTCGCGCGCCGTGACCAGCAGCAGGCAGACCAGCGGAAAGAAGACCAGTGCCAGCTTGCGCGTGATGTCCTCCCAGATGGCCCGGACCTCCTGCAGCCTCCCCTCCGCGCGGGCGCGGCCCATCCTGACCATCATCACGTTGGAGGCCGACGAGAACACGAGGTCGATGAGCGGGATCTGCAGGCACCCCACCGAGTAGATGGCGAAGCTGGCCGTGTCGAACTGGTAGAAGACGGCGTAGTTGTGCACGTTCGACTGCAGGATCTGGAGGATCACCGCCAGGGCGAAGGGGGCGGCGTAGGCGATCTGGATGCGCAGGAGCGCCAGGTCGGGTCGCAGCTGCCCGCGGAACCGGCGCGTCAGGAACACCAGCGTGGATGCGGTCCTCAGCAGGGCGAAGGTGATGGCGCCGAGCAGAAGGGCCTCCAGATGGGGCCAGGCCAGGAGCGGAAGCAGGTAAAGCGCGGCGCGCGCCACGTCGGACGCGCTGTAGGTGACAGCCGCGGTCAGGTAGCTCTGGCGTGAGATCATGGCGATCTCGAGGACCGTCGACATGAGCATGAACATCAGGTAGATGCCCATCAGCACGATCGGAGTGGAGAGCTCCGGGTTCCCCATCCAGCGCGCCAGGGCGGGGCCCGACCAGGTGAGCATGCCCATGACCAGAACGCCCGCCAGCCCCAGGGCGAGGAGCGCATTGGCCGCGTAGCGGCCCCCGCGCTCGGACGCCGCGGGCAGGAAGTAGAAGAGGCTCTCGGCCATGCCCACCTGCGCGATGCCGTACAGGGTCGCGAACACCAGGAAGACCTGTTTGTACGTGCCGAACTGCGTCTGATCGAACACACGCACCAGCACCAGGGGGATCAGGAACCCCACGGCAACGCCGGCGGTGCGGCCCGACATCAGCACCAGCGCGGGCCTGAAGGTGGAGGTCATGAAGCCACCGCATCGACGTGCTGGACGCGGCAGGGGGCGAGCAGATCGAAGGCGCCCGCGGCGCAGCAGGCCATCACCGATGGGGAGAACCGGCCGGACGTCCCGAGGCAGGCGTTCTCCCACAGCAGGCGCCGCGGAAGGCTGAGGTGGGGCAGGAGCTCGTCGCGATGATGGCAGACGGTCCACGCGTGCGCGTACCCTGCCGTAAAGACGGCATCCACGATCGTGCGGTCGAAGCGCCCGTCCGGGTAGGCGAAGTGCTTCACCGCGGATCGCAGGTGGCTCTGCAGCCGGGCGCGCGAGCCACGCACTTCCTCCACCACGCGGGCGGGGGTCTCGTTGGTGAGGAAGGGGTGGCTGCGGGTGTGGGACCCGATCGTGAATCCACCCGCACGCAGGGCCTCGATCATCTCCCAGCTGAGCGGGCTGGGCGGATCGGGCCCCAGGTCCGCGGGGCCCATCTCCTCTTCGAGCGCACGCGCCAGGTGCCCGATGCCGCCCAGGGGCATGGACGTCAGCACGGCCCGCGTGGCCAGGAGGGGATCGCCGGACAGGATGCCGTGCGCGGCCTGAAGGGAGGGGAATCCCATGCGCTGCGACACCTGCCGGAGGACGTCTCGCGTCGTCCGGGTCGGGTCGTTCAGCGCGCGCTTCAGCAGGGCGTAGATCCGGTCGTGGACGAGAGGCCGGTTGGTTCCCACGAGGTCGGTCGCCACGAACATGGTCGCCGGGATCCCCATGCGCGTCAGAAGAGGGAGCGCGTGATCGTGAACGTCGGCATAGCCATCGTCGAAGGTGACCGCAGCCAGGGGCTGCTTCGGATGGGTGCGTCCGCAGAGCGCCCGGGCGGCCTCGTCCAGCGTGACGAATCGGTGATCCCGGGCCACCCAGGTCAGGTGGCGCTCGAGCATGTCGCGGCTCACCAGGAGGCTGGGGATGGCGTGACGCGAAGCCGTGGGGAAGTCCTCCACCACGCGGTGGTAGCCGAGGACCAGGGTCGGGTTGGAGGCACCGGCCAGCCGTCCCATGAGGCGATGCCCGCCGCTGTGCGAGAGCGCGGCGGCCACCGTTCCCTTCAACATCCTTCGGATCAACGCCGGCCTCCTTTCGTGGGCGTCTGGAGGTCAGCGCCGCGCCACCAGGCGATGCGGCGCCGCAATGCGGCGGGGAGAAAACGGTCTGCGGCCGCGCCGGCCAGTTGTCGCAGCCGCGCCTCTTCGTGGGCCAGACGTCCGCGGACGCCCGGCGGGGTCAGCAGCAGCCGGCGGATGGCGCGGGATCGCGGCGCCCACAGGGCCTTGTACCGCTCGGCTCCGTGCAGGAGGTCGAACTCGCGCGCCCCTTCGGCGATCGCAGCTTGGATGCACAGTCCCATGAGCACCAGCCCCACGCTGTGGGTGGAGAAGCGGGGCTCCATGCCCGACTGATAGAAGGAGAAGACGCCGCCATGGCTGATCCCGTACAGGGACGCGGCCGCTTCTCCATCGAGGCGCAGCGTGAACAGCCGGAGCCATCCACGATGCAGCGCGCGGCGCGTCACGTCGTGGTGGAAGCGCTCCAGCGCGGGATCGTTGAAGGCATCCGAGCCGCCGCGCTCCTCCCATCGCTTCGCGTGAAGCGCCAGCAGGGCGGTCAGGCCCTGCTCCCGCTGCGCTTCGGTGCTGGCGCTCTCCAGTTCGACCCGGAAGGTGCGTCTGAGGCTTTTCTGCCTCCGGTTGAAGTTGTAGCGATGCTCGGACCCCAGCGAGGCCAGGTAGCCGTCCCAGGTCAGATCCTGAAGCGGGATGTAGGGACAGACGTTGATCTCCCGAGAGTGGGTCCTCCAGCCGCGCGCCTCGAGCGCGGACACCATCGCATCGGCCCCGGCCGGCCCGCCGCGCACATTGGCCATCTCCACAGAGACCCCCTGTCCGGCCAGATGGTCCGCGATCAGGGCGCAGGCCTGGGCTTCGCGGCCGCGGCGCAGCACCAGGTCGAGATAGTCGGAGCCGGCGGTCCCCGAGCCGAGGAAGCGCCAGCGGGTCGAGGGGATGGCATGGATCAGGGGCGCCGGCTGGGCGAAGAACGGCGCCAGCGCGATGAGGCGACCCTCTTCGCGCACGACCAGGAGAGCCAGCTCGCCGCGCATCAGATGGTCGGTCCACGCTGCGAGCCACTCCCAGGTCAGGAAGAAGGTGGAGGCGTCGCTGTCGCCCAGCAGCTCTTCCCACTCGGGGCGCAGCCGTTCCACCTCCACGCGGCTGGAGATCCGTTCGAGGATCAGACCCCGGTGGTGCAGGCGCTCGCGAGGCGCACGCGCCGCGCCTGCCAGGCGGGGGGTCATGAGGCCGCCGCCTCCGGCCTGCGTAGCGAGATGGGACCGAAGACGTGGGGCGAGGAGAGGACCATCTCCGCGATGTACTCGACCTGCGAGGCGCTCACCTCCTGGTGGATCGGCAGCTCCAGCACGTGGCGCCGCAGGAAGCGCGCGTCCGAGGAGGGCTCGCCGTCCACGCCGGGGACCCCTTCGTTCCAGAACTGCACCGCTTCGATGCCGTGGCGCCAGAGCCGCTCCGCCGCCGCCTGCTTGTCGGCCACGAGCAGCGGAAAGAAGAGCGGGACCATCCCTTCCGGCAGGTCGGGGCGCAGCAGGCTGGTCCGGTGGCCCAGGCGCGATCGCAGCAGCTCGTAGTTGCGGCGGCGGGTGCGGACGATCTGGGCGTAGTCCAGCCGCTGGATCAGGTGCTGGGAGAGCGACGACATGCCGATGTTGACGTGCGACACGTCGAAGCCGATGTCGCCGAGCGGATGGCGGCGGACCCGGAGGACGTCCAGCGCGCGGCCGGCGGCCTTCTTGAGCGTGTAAAGACTCTTCCCCGTGATCTCATGGTGGCTGCGCAGCCATCCCAGCATCAGCTCCATGGATCGTCCTGCGACCGAGCGGAACGTGCAGGTCCTGAGTGGCAGCGACGAAAGGCCCGGCAGGGGCTGGGTGTTCTGCACCAGCAGCGCGCCGTTGGGGAGGGGAAGGGTCTTGTAGAGGCAGAAGACCGCGTAGTTCCCGAACGTGCCCAGGGGTTGTCCGCCGTCCCGGCTCAGCAGCGACAGGGCACAGTCCTCCACCAGGATCAGCCCCTTGCGCCGGCACAGGTCCTGGATCTCCTTCATCGGCTGGGGCCATCCCAGGTACTGGATCAGCAGCAGCACCCGTGCCTCCGGAGTGGCCAGACGATCCAGCGTTTCCAGATCGGGGCGCAGATCGCGGCCGATGGGATAGGTGCGCACCGGAACGCCCGCCGCGCGGATGGCCCAGATCTCGTTGCCGCTGTGGTAGTCGGGGACCAGGGCGATCTGGCCTTTCTCCAGTGGCAGAGCCTTGAACAGATGGTACAAGGCGCTGCTCGCGCGGTAGAACTGGATCGCCTTGCGCTCACCGAGCGGGAAGGGGAGTGGATCGCTGCCGCGCTGGCGCAGCAGGTGCCTGGGACTGAGGCCCTGCCAGGCAGGTACGTACATGCGTCGATCTCCTGCAAGTGAAGCGGCGGCGCGGCCGCCGGGCGTCAGCGTGCAGCGGGCGCCCGATGCTCCCGTGGGGAGCGATCGAGCAGCCGCAGTAGAGCGCTGCGTACCGGCGCGAGCGCTGGATGTCTACGCAGCCGGGGGATCAGACGGAACTTCACGCGGTGGAGAGCCCACGCCCACGGGGTGCGGGGAAGGACGAAGAGCCAGCAATGAGGGTGGGAGCGGCGTGTCCAGGCCAACTTCCAGGAATCCGCCGGACCCAGGAACTCGTAGCGCGACATGCGGCGAGTGAAGGCGTCGCGCAGCATCATGTACGACATCAGCGTGAAAGGCGAGTGCGCGGCGGCTTCGGGATCGTAGCCGCTCTTGAGCGAGTAGAAGACGTTGCGGAAGACCAGAGCGTAGGAGAAGGCCACCCGCCGCCCGTCCACCGTCAGGAAGCGGAGCCGCAGCCACCCTCGCGACGCGCAGCGGCGGGCGAGCTTCGTGTAGAAGGCCCGGACCTTGGGGAGAGAGGCAATGGCCGTGCCGGCCTCTCCCTTCCAGGCGGCCGCCTCGATGCGCAGGCCGTCGTCGATCGCGGCCTCCAGATCGTCGCCCGGCGAGACGTAGTCCAGATCCACGACGTGCTCGCGTGCCAGGCGCCGCAGCCTGCGCCGCAGATTCGCCCGGTGCCGCCCGTCCAGCTTGTCGATGTAGGCGTCCCACTCACCGCGCACCCGCACGTACATAGCGTCGGCCGAGCGCCAGAAGCCGGTCAGGAAGCCGTCGCGCGCCGCGCACCGGGGGAACTCGAAGAGCGTGCGCGAGGCAGCCGGGATCTGGGGCAGGACGAGGATGTCCCACAGGTCGCGCCGCTCGCGCAGGTAGCTCCAGATGGCCGCGTAGGCCCCCTCGTGCTGCTTCGCCACGATGAAGTCGAGCCGCTCGATGGCCACGTGGTGGATGAAGCTCAGGCGGCGCAGGCGAAGGCCCATCAGGCGCACCGTCCCCAGCATCAGGGGGGCGATGGCGACCGGCTCGTCGCCCTCCTGCACCACGAGGATGTGCAGACGGTTCCCTTCGCCGAAGCACTCCCACGCTGTGCGCATGCAGGCGAACGACACGAACGGATTGTCCATCCGGGCCTGCTCCATCAGCCGGTCCCATGCGGGAGCCAGGCGATCGAACTCTTCGTCCGTGGTGATGGCGCGCACGGTCAGCTCACGCTCGGGCTCGCCACGCGGCGCGGAGGCCAGGAACGGCCGGCTCATCACGCCTGCCCCCGGACGTGACGCTCCAGGAGCGATTCGTACATCTGCTGCGTGCGGTCGATCATGCGCTGGAGTGAGAACTCGCGGGTCACGCGCTGCCGTGCCGAGCGCCCCATGTCGGCCGCGCGTCCGGGATCCCTCAGCATCGTGTCGATGCCCCGGGCCAGGGCCCTCTCGTCACCCGGCGGCACCAGCAGGCCATGGACGCCGTCATCCACCACTTCGGGAAGCCCGCCCACCCGGGTCACCACGACCGGACGCTCGGCGGCCATCGATTCCAGGACCACGTTGGACAGCGCCTCGCTGAGCGAGGGGAGCACGGAGACCGTGATCTCGGGGAGAATGTCCGCCACGTCGGTGCGGAACCCCAGGAAATGAGCGCGATCCGCCAGCCCGAGCCCCTTTGCCTCCTGCTCGAGCAGGGCGCGGTCCGGACCGTCTCCCAGGAGCAGCCATCGCGCGTCGGGCCAGGCGCTCCTCAGGGAGGCGGCCGCCTTCAGGAAGTGCGAGATCCCCTTGTCCTTGTTCAGGCGGGAAAGGACCGCCACCAGAGGGATGCCCGCAGGCAGCCCCAGCTCGTGGCGCAGACGGCCCGCTGCGTTGGCTCCCGAGAAGCGGGCCACGTCGATGCCGTTCTCGATCACCACCACCCGGCCTCCGTCGTAGCCCTCGTCGATCAGTCGCCGCTTCACCGCCTCTGCGTTCACGGCGATGGCATCGGCCAGGCGGCAGACGAGCCTCTGGAGACGGCGCTGGAGTGGCGTCCAGATGTCGCCGATGTCGCGGATGGAAGCCACGATCACCGGCACTCCCGCGGCGCGCGCCGGGGCGAGGGCGAAGGTGTTGGGATAGAAGCCGTAGGTGTGGACGATCTGGACCCTCTCCTTCCACAGAGCCGCGGCGAGCCGGATCTGCATGCCGAGAGTGGACGGGCGGTAGAGGCTGCGGATGCGGTGCTCCTGAACGGGTATCCCCTCGGCCTGCATCTCGGCCAGGAAGGGGCCCTCCTTGCGCAGGCAGGCGGCCCGCACGTCGAAGCGCGTCCGATCCAGGCCGCGGCCCAGCACCATGAACTGCCGCTCCGTCCCGCCGATGTAGAAGTTGGTGATGAACTTCAGCAGACGGACGCGCTCCGCCCCGGCACGGGCCGGCAGAGGCACCCTGGAGTCCAGGGTCTTGGCTTTCACGCGGCCCTCGCGGCATCGCGCGCGCGGGACGCCGGCCGCATCGGAGTCGCCGCGCCCAGTCCCACGGCCAGGCCGGCGAAGTAGTAGAAGTGGAAGTGGTAGGCCAGCGGATGGAACATCGCCGTGAGGGCGTAGGCCAGCAGGCTGACCTGTATCCCTTCGGCCAGAAGGAAGAGCCGCTCTCCCCCCTCGAGCGCCCGGGCTGCGTCCTGCGCGCGGCGCGTCCGGGCGAGGCAGCAGCCCAGCAGCGCAACGAACAAGGCCACCCCCGGAAGTCCCAGCTCCACGGCGTACTGGAGATACGCGTTGTGCACCTCGCGCCACACCTCGGCGTGCCCTTCGTTCATCGCCAGCACGTTGAGGCCGATCCCCGTCCCCACCACGGGGTGCGTGGCCGCGAAGCGGGCGGCCGTCACCAGGAGGCCCCATCGCTGCTGCGACGAGCCGGTGGAATCGGCCTCCACATCGGTGATGGTGCTCATGTGGGCGAGGTAGCCCGACGGGCCCAGCGGCATGGCCAGCATCAGCACCAGAGCCAGGACCCAGGGAAGCCTCCCTCTGCGGTACAGCTTCCATCCGTAGACCATCATCACGAACCCCAGCGTGAGGAACCCGGCGCGAGAGAAGGTGGCGATCACTCCCATGCTCTCGAGCGCCACCAGCCCCCACAGCACCGCGCGCCCGAGGGCGCCGCGGGCTCCCAGGGCGAGCGCCGTGGTGAGCGGGAGGATCAGGTTGAGGATGGCGGCCAGATCGTTGGGATTGCCGGTGAGCGGCGCATCGTATCCGGCGATGCGCTTCACGCTCGCGCTCACCTCGGGCTGCAGGAAGATGCCGCCCACCTGGTTCTTGATCGCGGTCACGGCCAGCGGGATGGCCATCAACGAGAGGGCGCATGCCGTGGCGGCCAGGCGCCAGGGGCTCGTCACCACGCTGCCCACCAGCCAGAAGACGATCACCGACTTGGCGAAGATCTCCAGCATGAACGAGATGCTCCCCATGGGCCACCAGGAGAACGGGAGGGTGACCAGAGCCCAGGCGAGAAGAGCCAGCGCCAGCCACGTCTCCCGCGTGAGGATGAGCACAGGCAGCGAGCGGGTGAAGCGATCGTAGAGATAGGCCGCCAGCGCCAGGCCGGCCGCCGTCATGCCAAGCCGCATCGGTGCCAGGACGGGAAAGAAGGCCTGGGGCGCAATGAGCAGGACGAGCGTGAACCCGAGCAGGGCCCAGAGCGGGCCGCGGCCCCCCGGCGCTTCGCGAAGATGCGGTGCGGGGGGCGAGGCGGTCTGCTGCCGCCACCAGTCGGCCCGCTGCGCGACCGCCGTCACGGGAGATCCCTCCGCGAGGCCTGAACAAGGCCGCGTGGCAGCCGGATGGCTGCGCGCGCAGCCCGGGGCAGCTGCCCGGGGGAGGCCGCAGGCACGGAGTCCAGCCGCTCCAGCACCTCCATGATGCGGTGGGCCGCGCGGCCGTCCCACAGACGCGGAGCCGGAGGCGCCTGCGGGCGCGACAGCAGCGTCCACAGGGCTTCCTCGACGATGCGCGCCGGATCGGTGCCCACGATGATGTTGGTTCCCGAGGTCACGGTGACGGGGCGCTCGGTGTTCTCCCGCAGCGTGAGGCAAGGGACGCGCAGCACGGTGGTCTCCTCCTGGATGCCGCCCGAATCGGTCATCACGAACCGGGCGCGGCTCATCAGGGCGATGCAGTCCAGGTAGCCCAGCGGCGGCAGTCCGAAGAGGCCGGACGACGGAAGCATGTCGATGCCCTGGGCGTCGAGCCACGACACCGGCTCGCGCGACAGGCGATCCCGCAGGCGGGGGTGGACGGGAAACAGCACCGGCAGGATCTCCGACAGCTCGAGAACGGCCGCCAGCAGGCGCTCTCGCGTGGGACCGTCATCCACGTTGGAGGGGCGATGGAGGGTCAGGAACGCGAACGGCGTTGTCTCCTCGAGGCCCAGCCGCTGAAAGATATCGGAGGCCTGCCAGCGTGCGCGGCTGGTCTGCAGCGCGTCGATCATCAGGTTGCCCACGAAGTGGATGCGCTCGGGGTGGATCCCTTCCCGCACCAGGTTCTCCAGGCCGCTCTCCTCGGTGACGAACAGCAGGTCGGAGATGGAGTCGGTGAGCACGCGGTTGATCTCCTCGGGCATGCTCCGGTCGAAGCTGCGCAGGCCCGCCTCCACGTGCGCCACGGAGATGCCCAGCTTGGCCGCGGTCAGCGCCCCGGCCACCGTGGAGTTCACGTCGCCCACCACCAGCAGCAGACGGGGCTCGAGGCTGCTCAAGAGAGGCTCGAGCCGCGTCATCACCTCCGCGGTCTGCTCCGCGTGGGACCCGGATCCCACCTCCAGGTTCACGTCCGGGGGCTGGATGTCCAGATCCCGGAAGAAACGGCCCGACATGGCATCGTCGTAGTGCTGGCCGGTGTGCACGAGCACGGGCCGCAGCCGCGCGCTCTTCTTCATTTCGTGCAGCAGCGGCGCGATCTTCACGAAGTTGGGCCGCGCGCCGGCCACCAGGACGATCTTCATGAGCGGCTCGCCATGCAGGGGACGTCCAGGGCAATCTCGCGCACCAGGCGCCCCAGCTTGTCCGGATCGTGACGCAGCGGCGCGGCGGCCCCCGCCAGGTCGCGCCGGATAGTGCGGATCCCCAGGAAGCGCAGCGGCTCCTCGTCGATGCACACGGGCCTGGCCGGCGCCGCGTCCTGGAGGGCGCGCGCGGGCAGCGAGCCCTCGTGCAGGAGCAGGTCGTGCAGGGGGAGGGCTGGAACGTGGTCGCGCAGCGCGACCACGAAATCGGCCGCCGAGAACCCATCGGTCTCTCCGGGCTCCGTGAGCAGATTGCAGATCAGGGCCACACGCGCCCCGCCCTCGACGATGGCTTCCGCAATCCCCGGCACCAGCAGCACCGGCAGCAGGCTGGTGAAGAGGCTCCCGGGCCCGAGCAGCACCAGGTCGGCTTCGCGCAGCGCGTTGAGCGCCGGGGGGCAGGCGCGCACGCTCTCGGGCCCCAGCTCCAGGCGCCGGATCGGCTGGAGCGACGTCGCGATCCGCGACTCGCCTTCGATGATGCAGCCGTCCTCGAAGTGAGCCTTCAGGATGACCGGCTCCAGCGAGGAGGGGAGCACGCGCCCGCGGACATCCAGCCACCGGCTGGCTCGCTCCATGGCGTCCGACGGACCGGAGCCCATGTCGGTGAGGGCGGTCAGGATGAGGTTGCCCAGGTTGTGTCCTCCCACGTCGACGTTGCCGTCGAAACGGTAGGAGAACAGCTCGTTCATCTCCGTGCTCTCCTCCGCCAGGGCCAGCAGGCAGTTGCGCAGGTCGCCCATGGGAAGGACGTCGAACGCGCGGCGCAGGCGTCCCGAGCTGCCTCCGTCGTCGGCGACCGAGACGATTGCCGTGAGACAGCGCGGGTCGCGCGGGCCCAGCCACCGGCGCAGCCCCCGCAGCAGGATGGGAAGCCCCGTCCCGCCGCCCAGGGCGGCCACGCGCACGTCGTGGGTCACCCCCGCGCTCCGCCAGCGGGCGGCCACCTGGGTCACGGCGCTCATGCGGCGGTGTCTCCGCCGCGCATGGGGCGGCGTGCCGCGTCCCCCCGGGCCGCGGTCCGTGTGATCGCGGAAGCCCCTGACTCGCGGCCCAGGAGGACGACCTTGACGGTGTCGACGAGGATTCTCAGGTCGAACCAGAACGACGTGTGCTTGATGTAGTAGAGGTCGTAGCGCATCTTCTCGGTCTCTTCCTCGAGATTGTTGGCGTACGCGTAGCGGATCTGGGCCCAGCCCGTCACGCCGGGCCGCACCGCCTCGCGCAGGCGGTAGTGGGGGATGTGCTGCGTGAAGAGCGCGTAGTTGACCTCGGGATGGGGCCTCGGCCCCACCAGGTTCATGTCGCCGCGCAGGATGTTGAACAGCTGGGGCAGCTCGTCCAGGCGGAACTTGCGCAGCACGCGACCGACGCGCGTGATGCGGTCGTCGTTGTCGCGCGCCCAGACCGAGTCCTCGCGCTCCACCGGGTGCATGGTGCGGAACTTCAGCATCCGGAACCGGCGGCCTCGCAATCCCACGCGCGCCTGGCGGAAGAGGACCGGGCCCTTCGAGTCGAGGCGGATGGCCCCCGCGATGAGCGCCATCACCGGCAGGGCCACAGCCAGCCCGGCGATCGAGGCTGCCATGCTGAGCGCCCGGGCGGCCGCCCGGTCGGCGGGAGTGGTGTGCAGGCAGGAGGAGAACAGGAGGCTCCCGGGCCGCAGCGTCTCGATGGCGATCTTTCCCGACAGGCGCTCGTCCAGCTCCAGCGCGTCCTGCACCTCGATGCCGAGTGAACGGGCGCGGACCAGCGACGCGATGGGCAGGCGGCCGCGTCGGTCCTCCAGCGCCACCGCGATCAGATGAGGGCGCAGCGAGTCCACCAGCGCGTCCATCTCGGTCACGTCCGAGGAGGACTCCACGATGCCGGCGAGGCGCAGGCGCCGGTGAGGCTGGGCCTCGATCTGGGTGCGCAGGCGCTGCGCCATGGCCCCGCCGCCGAGGATGAGCACCCGCCGGCGCCGTGCCCCGCGCATCCACGCATACACCGCGCAGCGCAGAGCGATCATCGCGGCGCACGCCGCCAGCAGGGAGGCCAGGCCCGACCCCACCGGAACCGCTACCTGCGGCCACACCGTCTGCAGGCCGCCCCAGAGCACGAGCATGATGGCCAGGGCCTGGGGAAGCCTCGCCGCGTAGGCGGCCAGCGAACGGGCCACGCTCAGGTCGTACAGGTCGTTGTAGTAGAACGAGACGGCCGCGCAGGCGGCCACCGTGAGCGCGGGCATCAGCGCGTGGGCGAAACCGTCCGTCAGGGCCCAGCCTGCGAGCGACCCCCAGACCGCGGCGCAGACCGCAGCCCCCTCCAGCAGCGCCAGAATGCGGATCATCGTCTCATTCCACCGTCACGCTCTTGGCGAGATTACGGGGTTGATCCACGTGGCAGCCACGCAGCACCCCCAGGTGATAGGCCAGGATCTGCAGCGGGACGGCGGCCACCAGCGGCTGCGTCCAGTAGGGCGCCTGGGGGACGGGGATGAACATCTCGCTGCGGGAGCGCATCTCCTGATCGTCCGGGGAGGCCAGCGCGATGACGATCCCTTCGCGTGCCCGCACCTCCTCCACGTTGGACAGCATCTTCTCGTGCTGCGGCCCCCGCGGGGCGATGGCCACCACCGGCATGCGATCGTCGATCAGCGCCAGCGGGCCGTGCTTCATCTCTCCGGCCGCGTATCCCTCCGCGTGGATGTAGGAGATCTCCTTGAGCTTGAGCGCGCCCTCGAGGGCCAGCGGGTAGTGGAGGCCCCGGCCCAGGTAGAGCATGTCGCGGCTGTCGGCGAGCAGGCGCGCGATCTCGTGCAGGTCGTCGCAGTGCGTCAGGCAGGAGGAGATGAGGCCGGTGGATGCCCACAGGTCGCGTCCGATCCCCCGTGCGGCTTCAGGATCGAGGCGGCCGCGGGCCAGCCCCAGCTTCAACGCCAGCAGCGTCACGGCCGCGATCTGGGCGGTGAAGGCCTTGGTGGAGGCCACGCCGATCTCGAGTCCGGCCCGCGTGTAGAGCACCGCTTCGGCGTCGCGCGCGGCGGAGCACCCGACCACGTTGCAGATGGCCAGGGTACGCGCGGATCGCTGCCGGGCCTCGCGCATCGCGGCCAGCGTGTCGGCCGTCTCGCCCGACTGCGAGATGGCCACGGTGAGCACGCGCGGGCTCATGACCGGATCCCGGTAGCGGAACTCGGAGGCGATCTCGGCGTCCACGGGCAGGCGCGCGAACGACTCGATCAGGTACTTGCCGACCAGGGCGGCGTGCCACGAAGTGCCGCAGGCCACGAAGGAGATGCGCTCCAGGTTGGCCAGCTCCTCGTCCGGGAGACCCAGCTCGGGAAGGGTCAGATCGCCACTGTCAGGATCCACGCGCTCGCGCAGGGTGGCCCGGACCGCCTCGGGCTGCTCGAAGATCTCCTTCAGCATGAAGTGGGGATACCCGCCCTTCTCGGCGGCCTCACGGTCCCAGGGAATGGAGATGGGCTGGCGCCGCACCGCCGTCCCCCGGGGCGACCGCACGTCCGCTCCCGCGGGGGTGAGCACCGCCATCTCGCCGTCCTCGAGCACCAGGACGTCGCGCGTGCGTCCCAGCAGCGCCGGGATGTCGGAAGCCAGCAGCAGCTCGCCGTCGGCGAGGCCGATCACCAGCGGGGAGCCGCCCCCGCGTGCCGCCACCAGAGTGGAGGGTGACGTCTCGGCGATGCAGGCCAGAGCGTAGGCGCCTCGCAGATCGCCTGCCGCCCGCCGCACCGCCTCGACCAGCCCGGCGTCGAGGTATCGCTCAACCAGGTGCGCGATCACTTCGCTGTCCGTCTGCGAACGGAAGACGTGGCCTTCCGCGGCCAGGGCCTCCCGCAGAAGGTGGTGGTTCTCGATGATCCCGTTGTGCACGACGGCAACCCGCTGCCGGCAGTCGGTGTGGGGATGCGCGTTGTCATCCGAGGGGCGCCCGTGCGTCGCCCACCTCGTGTGCGCGATCCCCAGGTTGCCGCGCGGGGCGGCCCCGTCCAGGCGCTTCTCCAGCGCCGCGATCTTCCCGGCGCTCTTGGCGATCTCGAGACCGTGCCCGTTGAGGGTTGCCACCCCCGCCGAGTCGTAGCCGCGGTATTCCAGTCGGCGCAGTCCCGACAGCAGGAACGACAGTGCTTCTTGATGACCTACGTAGCCCACGATGCCGCACATGTGCGCGTGTCTCCAGCAGGTGACGGGGAAGCGCGCCCTCAGGAGCGCGCCGGCGGACAGAGGAGCCCGATCAGGCCTCCTGACCTGGCCCGGAGCCGTAGTAATGACCGTAGTAGTTGTAGTAGCCGGACAGCGGCCGGTCGTCGTTGTTCAGGATCAAGCCCAGGACCTTGGAGGGCTCCATGGTGGCGAGGGCTTCCTCCACCAGCTTGCGCGGGGTCTGGTGGGCGCTCACCACGAGCAGGAAGCCGTCGATGCCCTTCTCCATGAGCCGGCAGTCGGGGAAGGCCACGGCGGGAGGCGTGTCCAGAATCACGTAGTCGAACCGCCGGCGCACCTGGTCCAGGACATCGCTCATGCGCGGCGACTTGAGCAGCTCGTAAGGGGAGTCAGGGCAGCGGCCGGACGTGACGGCGCACAGCGCGAACGGCTCCACGCGCCGCACGACCTGGTCGAGGCTCATCTGGGGATCGCGCAGGAGCCCGGCCAGCCCGGGGCCCTGGTCGGGCAATCCCAGGTGCTGCGCCACAGCCGGCCTGCGCAGGTCGCAGTCCATCACCAGCACGCGTGCGTCCTGGGCCTGCGCCAGCGCCCCGGCGAGGTTGAGGGACGTGGTGGTCTTGCCGTCCCCCACCCCCGCGCTGGTGACCGCCACGAGGCTGAGCAGGTCGGTGCGATGACGCCGCTCCAGGACGTGACGAAGTGTCCTGTACTGCTCCGCCTCGAAGGAATGAGGCTTGAGCATGCTGACCAGATGCGGATCCATCCCCTCGGGAGGAGGGACCGTCACCGTCCGCGGCGGGCGGGGGCGGGCGGGTGATTCCGTGGGGCGGACCTGGGCGGCAGAGCCAGATGGTTTCATGACGCAACGCTCCGTGTGGCGCCCCGGGCGAGCAGGCGCACGAGATCTTCGTTGTGACGGGAGAAGGACCACGCCGCCGCCGCGAGGATCACCATGGCCATGGCCACGGCGAGCGTTCCCAGCGAGACGCGGGCCCTGCGGCGAAGCACGTCGGGACGGGTGGTGATCCTGGGAATGCTCATGAGCACGGGCACGCGGCTGAAGCCGCGCAGCTCGTCGACCGTGTGGAAGGAGGTGTCGCGCTTCTCGGCCAGCATCACCATGCCGGCGGCGAGCCCCAGGCAGAGGAACGCTCCGATGGCCAGCAGCTGCGGCCGGTTCGGCGCGGCCGGCATCCGGGGAGGCACGGCCGCATCCAGGATGCGGAACTGCTCTCCCTGGCGGACCTGCTGCATGTTCTCAGAGATCTGCGCCTCTTCGTAACGGCTCAGCAACGAGGCGTACATCGTCTTGGTGGCCTCGTAGTCGCGCGACAGCTCGCGGAACTCCTGATCTCTCTGCGGCGCGATGTCCACGCGGCCCTGATAGGCGCGGATCGACTCCTGCAGGCGCTCCTCTTCGGCTTTCAGGATGCGCAGCTCGTTGTCCAGCGACTTGGCCGCCTCTTCCATGCGCCGGGCCGCGGGATCCGGGGGCAGATCGCCCGCCGCGCGCGAGGCCTCACGCGGGTCCACCCCTTTCTCCAGCAGCGCGATCTCGTCCTTCAAGCGCGCCACGTCCGGATAGCGCTCGCTGTAGCGCGCCTTGAGCTCCACCAGCTCGTGACGCAGCCTCGCCAGCCGGGCCTCGGCGGTCTCGTAGGGCGCCGCCAGGCCGGTGCGGCCCGAATCGGCCGCGCCGCGCAGCAGGGCCTCGCGCCGCTCCTGCACGCGCTGCTGGTTGTCGCGGTTCATGTACAGACGCGTGTTGAGGCGCTCGAGCGTGGCCAGGTTCGGCGCCATCTGCTCGGGGAGGTCGCCTGTGTGGCGCAGCTTGAACTCGCGCACCCGCCTCTCCTGTTCGTCCTGACGGCGCTTCATCTCGGCGAGCTGCGCCTTGAGGAACTTGGTGGTCTCGCTGCTCTGGCGGTCCAGCGTGGCGCTGTTCTGGGCCACGTAGGAGGCGGCCAGTGTGTTGGCCACCGCCGCCGTCACCCGCGGGTCGCGTCCCTGGAACGAGAGGCCGAAGGAGATGGTGGCGCTGCGCGCGGAGCCGGGCTGCTGGACCTCCTTGAACTCGATCCGGATGTCTTTGCGCATCTGCTCCACGATGGACTCCTCGGACGCGCGGCCCCGCAGCGAGGGGTAGAGGCCGAAGCGATCGATGAGGGAGCGCAGGCGCGATCGGCTCAGGATCTCCTGGCTCAGGGTGCGGATGCGCGTCTCCAGCTCGCTGATGACGGTGGACCGCACGAACGACTCCTGCACCTGCTCGTGCTCCACGATCACGGTGGCCGTGGCCCGGTACAGGTCGGGGAGGCACAGGCTGAGGCTGGCCACGGCGGCGAGCGGCAGCACGAACGCGACCACCGCGACTCTGCGGCGGCGGCTCCACACTGCCGAGAGCGACTCGAACCCCTGACCTCCGGTACGTTCTTCCATCATGAAATCCCCCGCGCTCACGGCACGACGATGATGTCGCCGGGCTGCAGCAGGAAGTTCTCCTGCTCGCCGCCCTTCATGAGCTCCTGGTAGTTGAAGGGAATGCGGCGGGTCCCGTTGCGATCGGACCGCAGCACCACGATGCGGGAGCGGGACGCGAACTCGTTCACGCCTTCGGCCTGGGCCAGGATGTCCAGGACCGTCGCGCGGCTGCGCAGCTCGAAGCGACCCGTCTTCTTCACTTCGCCGATGACGGAGACCTTGAGGCTGTGAACCTCACGGACGATCACCGAGACCTCGGGGTTGGACATGAACTCCCCGAGCTTGCGGATGAGGTCGTCGCGCAGCTGGGACGGCGTGCGCCCCGAGGCCTGCATGTCGTTCAGCAGGGGGAGGGAGATCATGCCGTCCGGCCTCACGGGGACGGTCCGGCTGATGGCGGTGTTGTTCCACACCGCCACGTCGAGCACGTCCTCGGGCCCGATGAGGTAATCGCCAGAGGCCGCGGTCTCGCGGCTGGCGGTGGTGGTCTTCTTCGCCGGCTCGGCCGGCTGGGCCACCTTTCCCGGCACCTGCTCCGGGGGGGTCTTCGGGGGTGTGCCCGTGGCCGCCAGGGCTGCCAGGGCCAACGTTGCCGTGAGCTTGCCGATCATGTTTTCCTCCTCGCCGTGCGGATGTCCGGCCGGCGGCTCACGCCGCGGCCACGAGAGTGCAATCGACTTCGACCGCCACGCTGCGCTGCAGAAGATCCACGGTCACCACCAGCAGGCCCTTGTCGGGTCTGAGCGAGAGGAGGATCCCCTCCACGCCCGCGAGAGGCCCGCGCAGGATGCGCACCCGTCTTCCCTCGCGCAGGTAGGGATGCGGGCGGGCCGCGGGGCCGGCCCCGGCGACACGGCGGATCACCTCGATCTCGCCGGCGGGCACGATGGCCAGCTGATCCCACCGGTCGCCCAGGATCCGGACCACGCCGCGGGCCCTCAGGATCTCGACGTAGCTGTTCTTGTCGATGGCGTGATGGAGGAAGAGGTAGCCGGGGAACATCGGCACCGATCGGATGCGCCGGACGTTGCCGCGGCGCGACCAGACCTCGAGCTTTGGCAGGAACGGCTCGAGCCCCTTGCCCGCGAGCTGATCGAAGACCAGCTGCTCGGCATGGCTCTGGGTCCAGATAGCGTGCCAGGGACGCTGATCGGTCAAGGCTCCGCCCCCTTCTGCGCGGACCCCTCATGTGAGGTTCCGCGTCCGCCACCTGTGTTGACTGGTGGCCGGAAGACGTCCGGCCGATGATGTTTCCCGATGTCCGGGGCGCACTGTACGTTGCCGCTACAAGTGGCACCATCCGTTGAATTTCCGAAAGAGCAGCCGGAGAAGCCTTGAGGGCGGATCCCGAACCAGCGCTTGAAGTTCGTTTTACTTTCGTGTATCGTGAGGCCATCCCGGAATGGGCCATGGAGCGGCCATCATGGAGCGGCACATCCTGCACCTGCGCGTCCCGGACTTTCCGGTGGCCGTGTATCAGGTGAAAGATCCTTCGCTGCGAGGGCGCCCGGTCATCGTGTCGGGCGGGCGGGGGCCGCGCGCGATGGTGCTGTCCGTCTCGGGGCTCGCCGCCGGTGATGGAGTGCGGCGGGGGATGACCCTTCCCGAGGCGCTGCGCCGCTGCCGCGCGGCGCGGGTGCTTCCTTCCGATCCGGTGCTGTTCGATCGGGCCGATCGTGCCCTGGTCTCCCTGCTTGGCCGGTTTTCTCCCCTGGTGGAGCCGGGACGGGGGGGGCGGCTGTTCGCCGATCTGAGCGGCACGGGACGCCTGTTCGGACGGGCGGCCGACACGGCTCGCCGCATCCAGAAGGAAGTCGAGCGGGCCCTGCGGCTGGCCCCCAGCGCCGGCCTGGGAGCCAACAAGCTGGTGAGCGGCGTGGCGGCGCGCGTCCTGACACCACCGCCGAAGGCGATGTCGCTCATGGACGTGGCGCCGGGACAGGAGGCCGACTTCCTCTCCCCCTTGCCGGTGGGGCACCTGCCCGCCGTGAGCCACGATATGGAAGGGCGCCTGCTGGACGAGCTGAATATCCGCCGGGTCTGCGACCTGGCGCGGATTGCCCTGCCTCATCTGCGGATCGCCTTCGGTGACCGGGGAACGACGCTGTACCGGCAGGCGCGCGGCATCGACGCTTCGCCGGTGCGCCCTCCGGATCGCACCCCGTGCGTCGAGGCCGACGTCACGCTGGCGGAGGACACCAGCGACGACGAGGCGCTGCTCGGAGAGGCGCTCGGGCTGGTGGAATCGTGCGGCACCCGTCTGCGCAGGCTGAGGCAGGCCGCCGGCAGGCTGCGGCTCACGGCCCGCTATGCGGACGGCGTCCTTTCGTCGCGCCAGGCGCTCCTGTCGCCGCCCGTCTCGGGAGATCTCACGCTGTTCCATCGGCTTCAGGAAATCTTCGACGCCGTGCTCGCGCGTCGCGGGCGTGTGCGGTATCTGCGAGTGCGGCTGGATCGCCTGGCCCCCGCCTCCGGGCAAGGGTGCCTCTTCGATGCGCGTGAGCTGCGGCGGGAAGGAGACCTGGTGGCCGCCCTGGATCGCATCCGGCAGCGGTTCGGCGGCGGCGTCATCCGATTCGGCCGCCGCGCATGACGGCACGCCATGATCCGGGCCCGTACGTGCCGCTGGCCTGCCACTCCTGGTACAGCTTCCTCTGGGGGACCGATTCCGTGGAGGCGCTGTGCGAGGCGGCCTCGCGCAAGGGGATGCCGGCGCTGGCCCTGACCGACATCAACGGCGTGTATGGAGCGCTGGCCTTCTGGAGCGAGGCGCGCGACAGGGGACTGACCCCGCTCATCGGGGCCGACGTGCGTCCTCCGGGAGGAGAGCCGGGAGCGGTGCTCCTGGCGGCCGATCAGCGCGGGTACCGGAGGCTGTGCCATATCCTCACGGAGCTGCATCACGCCGCGGCACCGGACTCCGCGTTCAGCCTGCGCGCGAGGCTGTGCGAGGATCGCGAAGGACTGTGGACGCTGGTGTCCGATCCCGGGATGCTGGAGGATCTGGCGCGCGCCTCGGGCACGGCGCGCCTGGCGGCGGGCGTCTCTCCCGGCCGCCCGCGCGGGCTCCTGGTGGAGGCCGCCCGCCGGTGCGGCGTTCCCGCGGTGGCCGGCGGCGAGGTGGTGTTCATCGAGCCGTCATCGCATCCGCTTCACCGGCTGCTGCGCGCCATCGCCCTCAACACCAAGCTGGGGCGCGTGGGGGAGGCGGACATGGCGCCCGCGGGCGCCTGGATGATGTCGGCCGGGGAGGCGGCCTCGGCGTTCCCCGACCTGCCGGCGGCGCTGGAGAGCGCGGGCCGCATCGCGGCGGAGTGCGCCATGTCGAGCCCTCCCTGGAATCCCGAAGGGCGGCTCATCTTCCCCGCGTACGACGGCCTCACGCGCGAAGAGACCTTCCAGCGCCTGCGCGCGCTGTGCCTGGAGGGAGCCCTGCGCCGCTACGGCGGCGTGACGGCGCCCGTCCGGCGGCGGATGGACAGCGAGCTGGACATCATCCGGCGCAAGGGGTTCGCCGACTACTTCCTGATGGTCCACGACATCGTGAAGCGCTCGCCCCGCACGTGCGGCCGCGGCTCCGCGGCGGCGAGCATCGTCTCGTACTGCCTGGGGATCACGCACGTCGATCCGGTGCGCTACGACCTGTTCTTCGAGCGTTTCCTCAACGAGGGACGGGTGGATCCGCCCGACATCGACGTGGACTTCGCGTGGGACGAGCGGGACGGCATCCTGGATCACGTCTTCGAGCGCTACGGCACGGCGCGCGCGGCCATGGTGTCGAACCATCTGTGTTTCCGGGGACGCGCGGCCGTGCGCGAGGTGGCCAAGGTGTACGGGCTTCCCGAGGACGAGATCCGTGCCGTCACCGGCCGGCTGGCCCGCACGTGGCAGTCGGACTCGGCGGCCGGGATGGTGCGCGATCACCCGCTGTTCAGGGATCTGGAGCTTGGGGATCCCTGGCCCGAGATCCTGCGCTGGTCCGCGCGCCTGGAGGGGCACCCGCGCCACCTGTCGGTGCATTGCGGGGGCGTGGTGATCGTCCCGGGGTCGCTGGCCGACCACGTCCCGTCCCAGCCGTCGGCCAAGGGAGTGGACATCATCCAGTGGGAGAAGGACGGCGCCGAGGAGGCGGGCCTGGTGAAGATGGACCTGCTGGGAAACCGCTCCATCGCCGTGATCCGCGACGCGCTGCGCGCGGTGCAGGGGCGCCACGGCGTGGACATCCCGTGGGAGCGCTTCAATCCTCTGGAGGATCTGCGCACCCAGGATCTCATCCGGCGCGGCGACACGGTCGGCGTCTTCTACGTCGAGTCCCCGGCCATGCGGCAGCTCCAGACCAAGACCGGCACGGGGGACTTCGAGCACCTGGTGATCCACTCCAGCATCATCCGGCCGGCGGCCAACAGCTACATCCGCGAGTACGTCAGGCGGCTGAGAGGCGGGACGTACGAGCCGATCCACCCGATGCTGGGGGAGCTGATGAAGGAGACCTACGGCATCATGGTGTACCAGGAAGACGTGGCCAAGGCGGCCATCGCCATGGCCGGGTTCGACGCCGCGTGCGCGGACGACCTGCGCAAGGTCCTGTCGAAGAAACACAAGAGAAAGAAGCTCGAGGCGTACCACGCCCAGTTCGAGGCGGGGGCGCGCGAGCGCGGGTTCGCGCCGGACGTGATCGCGCAGGTGTGGGACATGATCCTGTCGTTCGCGGGCTACTCCTTCTGCAAACCCCACTCGGCTTCCTACGCCCTGGTGTCCTTCAAGTCGGCGTATCTCAAGGCGCACTACCCGGCCGAATTCATGGCCGCGGTGATCTCGAATCAGGGGGGCTACTACTCGACCTTCGCCTACGTCTCGGAATGCCGCCGCATGGGTCTGGGCATCGACCTGCCCGACGTGAACGAGAGCGACGTCTCGTGGACCGGCAGCGGATCGAGAGTGCGGGTGGGGCTCATGCAGGTGCAGGGTCTGGGCCGCGACACGATGGAGACGGTCGTGCACGAGCGCGGGCGCGGGGGGCCGTTCCGGTCGCCCGGCGACGTGCTGGAGCGCCTGGACGTGGATCCGTCCGGTGTGCGCCTGCTGATCCGGGCGGGAGCGCTGGACGGCGTGTCCGGAGGGGCCACGCGCCCCGAGATGATGTGGCAGTGGGTGCGATGGAGCGCCGCGCGCCGGCGGCAGGGGCGCGCCCGGACGTTCGCCGAGGCGCCCGCCCAGCGCAGCCTGTTCGGCCCCGCGGACGAAGGGTGCGGGCAGGATGACGAGGCCCCGCACGCAGCCGTCACGGCGCCCGCGTCGGCGCCGTACGACGAGCGCACGGTGCTGCGTCACGAGATGGACGCGCTGGGCTTCCTGGTGAGCCGGCATCCGCTCACGCTGTGCCGGGATCGGGCCGCGCGCATCCCGCACGTTCCCGCGCGGCTCCTGGGACGCCACGTGGGGCGACGGGTGACCACCATCGGATGGCTGGTGACCGGCAAGATGGTGACGGCGAAGCACGACGAGCCGATGGAATTCGTGTCGTTCGAGGACACCACCGCCCTGTACGAGGCCACTCTGTTCCCCGACGCCTACCGGCGCTTCTGCCACATGCTCAGCTACACCGAGCCGTACGTGCTGCGCGGGCGCGTCGAGGAAGAATTCGGCGCCATCAGCCTGACCATCGAGAGCGTCGCGTTCCTGTGAGCGGCCGCAGCGGAGTGGTCTCGCGGCCGTTTCGTCGGTGACGGTCGCCGCCCGGCGGGGAGTGGTCTCCGGGAACGTTCGCCGTCGTGGCGTTGGCCACGACGGCTCACTCCCGCATCGTCCTCGCCTCGCGCGAGCTGGCCGCGCAAAAGCGCGCGCGGCCAACGCTCGCGCGACCCGGCTCGTCCTCAGAGGGTCCCTTCGACCACTCCCCGCCGGGCGGCTCGCGACACATCGGACCGTTTAAACCACTCTCCGCCGCGTTCGCTTTTCGAGTCGCGAACCGCTTCCTGGTGAGTCTGTGCCCCCTCAGGTGACGGGGAAGAGCGAGGCCACGAGTGATTCCGCTGCTGTCTCTCCGCTGTGGATGCAGTCGGGGATCCCTACGCCGCGGTAGGCGTTGCCGGCCAGCGCCAGGCGCGGCAGCCGGGCGGCGTGCCGATCGATGTCGGCCACCAGGTCGAGGTGGCCCACGGCGTAGTGGGGCATCGATCGCGGCCAGCGCGAGACGTGCGCGAAGGTCGGATCTCCGCGCAGACCCAGCGGCCCGCGCAGCTCGTCCAGCGTGCGCTCCAGGATCAGCGACGTGGCAAGGCCGGCCGACGACGGCCCCCAGAAGGCCCGCAGCAGAGCCCAGCCTTCCGGCGCGCGGCCTGCGTACTTCCGGCTGGCGAAGGTGCATCCCGTGATGGAGAGCCCCTCGCTGGCCGGCACCACGAAGCCGAATCCGTCCAGGGGGTGGGCGACGCGGTCCAGTGGGAACGCGAGCGAGACCGTCGCGGAGTCCGCGTAGGCGATCGACGCCAGCCGTGAGGACAGCTCCGCGTCGAGAGATCCGATCAGCGCGGCCGAGGCGTGCGCGGGAAGAGCCAGCACCACGGCGTCATGGCGCTCCGAGCCCGCCGCCGTGATCAAGTCCCAGGCATCGGCGGCCCGGCGAAGCTGCGTCACGGGCGCGCCGGTGCGGAGGCTCCCCGCGGGGAGGCGACTCGTGACGGCCCGGACGAGCGATTCCAGCCCCTGATCGAAGGACGCGAACAGGCCGTAGCGCGCGCCGCTGGCATCCGACTCGCGGCCGGCCGCCCTCATGGCGCGGATCACGCTCCCGTGCTCGGCCTCCATCATGTGGAAGCGCGGAAAGGTGGCCTGGAGGGACAGCGTCTCGGGATCGGCGCCGTAGATCCCGGCGATCATCGGCTGGGCGATCCGCTCGAGAGCTTCGCGGCCCAGCCTGCGCCGCACGAACGATCCCACGCTCTCATCACCGCCGGGTGGCCGCCTCGGTATCACCAGATCCAGGGCCATGCGCGCCTTGCCCCGAAGGCTGAACAGAGGCGTGGAGAGGAACGGTGCGAAGCGCGAGGGCGCGAGCAGGTAGAACCCCTCAGGAGTCGGGATCAGGCGTCCGCGCCGCAGCACGAAGCTTCGCCGCCGGCCCTCCCGGGTCCCGATGAGGTGTGCACCGAGCCCCACGCGCTCCGCCAGCCGGCGGCCCCAGGGCTTGTCCGTCAGGATGGAGTCGGGGCCCTCTTCGATCAGGAACCCGTCGCGCGCCAGCGTCGAGATCACGCCCCCGACCCTCGCCAAGGCTTCGAGCACGACCGCGCGCAAGGGGAGCGATCGCTGCGTCGACAGCTCCTGGAGGCGATGAGCGGCCGCCAGGCCGCTGATCCCTCCTCCCACCACGGCGACCGACTTCAACCGCGTTCCAGGGCCAGCACCCGCCGTCCCAGCATGGCCACGAAGTCCGGGTGGGCGTTCACGCACCCGGCTCGCTGCAGGGTCAGGCCCAGAGAGCGCGCCAGCGCGGCGGCCTCCACGTCGAGATCGTAGAGCACCTCGACGTGATCGCTGAGAAAGCCGATGGCCTGCACCATGATGCGTCGCGTGCCGGCGGCGGATTCCTCGCGCAGCACGTCCAGGATGTCGGGCTCGAGCCACGCGCTCCTCCCGTCGGTGCTGCGGCTCTGCCAGGCGAGGCGCCACCGCGCCGGACGGATCCGGGAGGCAACCCCTTCGCACGAGGCGGTGACGTCCTGCACGTAGGGGGAGCGCTCGGCCATGGGGACGGGGATGGAATGGGCGGTGAACACCAGCAGGAGATCCTCGGGCCAGCCCTCGCGTCCCGTCCCCGCGGCCTCCTCCAGGCGCCGGGCACACGCGTCCAGGAAGCCTGGTTCCTGGAACCAGGGCTCGATGAAGGAAATCTCGGGGGCGCCGGCGACGCGGGCGCAGGCTTCGCCCACCTCCCGGAGGTACCGATCCCAGCTGACCTCCGATCGATGCGCGGCCAGGATCACCCCGGCCGAGTGGCGCAGACCTTCGTCCGCCATGGCGCGCACGGTGTCTTCGAGGAGAGGATCCCAGTTGCGCATGCCCACGCGCACGGCGAGTGGCCGCCCTTTCCCGTCAAACCATGCCTCGAGGCCGGCGGCCAGGTCGCGCGTCTGCTCGTTGTAGGGTGAGCGGCCTCCCACCGCTTCATAGTGATGCGCCACGGCTGCCAGCCTCTCGTCGGGGACACTCCGTCCAGCGACGACTCGCCGGAGAAACGGCATGATGTCGGAGGGGCGCTCGGGACCGCCGTAGCCCACCAGCAGGACCGAGTCGAGCGGAAGGCTCACCGTGTGCCGCCCCGAAGGAGCGCCCTGCGCCTGTCCCTGCGCCGCGGCTCCTCGTTCGCCTGCCGTGCCCGGAAGCGCAGAGGCTCCCGCAGGCGCATGGAGATCAGGCGCGCGTAACGGACGTCGCGCTCGCATCCCAGCCATCGCCTGCCCTCGGCCTCGCACACGGCGTAGGTGGTCCCCGACCCTCCGAAGGGATCGATCACCAGATCTCCCGGCCGGGACGAGGCCAGCACCAGGTGGCGGATCAGCTCCACCGGCTTCTGCGTCGGGTGCACGGTCTTTTCGGGGCTGCCGTTGCACAGCGTGGGCACCTCGATCACGTCGCGCGGCCGCGCTCCCGCCGGATGGGGCATCCACGCGCGCCCGGGCTGGGGCCCGTACTGGGACGTGGGCGCCTGGGTGCGCGCCGGGTACCGGCGCGTGTGCTCGTTGTACGGCCGGCGCACGTCGTCGAGGTTGAAGACCATGGTGCGTCCCTTGCGCAGGTGCAGGACCCCCTCGTGCGACCGCCCCCAGTCGCGCCGCAGGCTGGCCTTGTTCCGGTAGAACCAGACCAGCGAGCGCCAGGAATGGAACAGCGGTCCCGCGAGCGCGGCGATCTCGCTGAGTGGCTCTGGATATCCGCACACGTACATGGTGCCGTCCGCGGTCAGCAGGCGCTTCGCCTCGCTCACCCAGCGGATGGTCCAATCCAGGTAGGCTCCACGGCTGGCGAAGCGGTCCCACGAGGCCCGGCCGATGCTGTAAGGAGGATCGGCGACCACCAGGCGGGCGCATTGGGAGGGGAGAGCCTGCATCCAAGGGAGCGCATCGCCCCGGTGAAGCCGGCCGAGCGGCGTGGTGACGAAGGGGCGGGATGTCATGGGGGCCTGGAGACGCAAAGGGCCGGCTCGCGCCGGCCCCAGCGAATCAGGTGCGGAGGTTCAGCCCTTCTTTTCCTGGATCTTCTGGACCTTGATCGTGTTGCCATCCAGGGTGCCGGTCACCACGACCGGGTACCCGACGTGCTTCATGGCTTCATCCTGATTGTCCAGGCCGACCAGCTTCTTGTCGCCCTCGACGTACAGGACCAGCTTGGCTCCGTTCTTGGCGCACTTGAGCGCGCAGGCCTTGCCATCGGCGTTGGCGTTCTTTGCGCCGCAGGTCTCGTCCGTGATCCAGCCTGTCCAGGTTGAGGGAGCCGCCTGGTCGCTGGCGAAGGTGAGAGCCCCTGTCAGTACGAAGGCCAGGATTCCGGCGAGCGATAGAACCTTCTTCATATCGTTGCCTCCGCTTAAAGGTTGACGGTTCGTCGAGCTCATTCTAGCGTGGGGGCGCTCCGGACGTCCAGACGCCCGCAACCCGTATGTTACTCTGGAGCCACGATGACCGAGACGCGCGAGTCGTTTCCCCTGGACGTTCTTTTCGTGGGAGGGGGGCCCGCCTGCCTGGCCGGCGCGATCCATCTCGCCACGCTGGTCCGCCGGCACAACGAAGCTGCCGCCGGGGCGGGCGGCCAGAAGATCTCGCTGGAGATCGGCGTCATCGACAAGGCCCGGGAGTTCGGCCAGCACGGCCTCTCGGGGGCGGTCCTGAACCCCGTCACGCTGGCCGAGCTGCTTCCCGACTACATGGAGCGGGGCTGCCCGGTGGCGCGGAGGGTTGAGAAGGATGCGTTCTACCTGCTGTCCTCCTCGGGCCACGTGCGCGTCCCGCACATGCTGGTCCCGCCCGAGAACAACAACAAGGGCTTCTACACCATCTCGATCCAGCGGCTCGTGAAATGGCTCGCGGGGATCGCCGAGGAGATGGGGATCTACCTGTTTCCCGCCACCACCGGCGTGGAGATCCTCTACGACGGGGATCGCGTGGCCGGGGTGCGCACGGGCGACAAGGGGCTCGAGAAGGGAGGAGGCCGCAAGGCCAACTACGAGCCGGGGATCGACATCCAGGCCCGGCTCACCGTCTTCGGTGAAGGGCCCTACGGAACGCTCACCGAAGACCTCATCCACCGCCATCGCCTCAGGGAGGGACGCAACCCTCAGGTCTATTCGCTGGGAGTGAAAGAGGTCATCCGCGTTCCCAAGTCGGTGGGCGAGGGCCTGGTCTTCCATACGCTGGGCTTCCCGCTCCGCACGCATCAGTTCGGAGGCGGCTTCTTCTACGAGATGGACGAGGACACGTACTCCGTCGGGTTCGTGGCCAGCCTCTCCTGGAAGGACCCGATGTTCGATTGTCAGGAGGCGCTCCAGGCGCTCAAGAAGCACCCGCTGGTCCAGTCCTACATCAAGGGCGGAGAGGTGCTGGCCTACGGAGCCAAGGCGATCCCCGAAGGCGGGTACTGGTCGGTGCCGAAGCCCTACGTCCCGGGCGCGTTGATCATCGGCGACTCGGCCGGGCTCGTGAACGTGAAGCTGATCAAGGGCATCCACTACGCCATGAAGTCGGGGATGCTGGCGGCCGAGACCGCCATGGAGGCCCTGGCCCGCGACGACACCTCCGGACAGGCGCTCGCTTCCTACGAAGCGCGCCTCAAGGACAGCTTCGTCATGAAGGACCTCTGGGCGGAGCGCAACTTCCGGCACGCGTTCGACAAGGGGCTGTTTCGCGGGCTCATGGCCACCGGCCTGCACCGCATCACGCGTGGCGGCAGCCGCTCACGTCCTCAGCTGACGCCCGACGCGGAGTCGTTCCAGCACGTCAGCAAGGTGCACCAGCCGATCCCGGAGCCGCGCGGCTACGACCCCTCCACGATCGTGGACAAGCTCACCGACGTCTTCAAGTCGGGAACGATGCACCGTGAGGACCAGCCGTCCCACATCCGGATTCTCAACCCGCAGGCCTGCATGGACACCTGCATCCCGCGCTACGGCGATGCCCCCTGCACGCACTTCTGCCCGGCCCGTGTCTACGAGCTGGTGGAGGATCAGGCGGGCCGGCGCATCCAGGTGAACTTCGCCAACTGCGTTCACTGCAAGACGTGCGTGATCCTGGATCCGGTGGACGTCGTGGTCGGGGAGGACCACATCCAGAACATCGACTGGCGGGCGCCCGCCGAAGGCGGCCCGAAGTACATCAGGTTGTAGCTCCCCGCGGACGAAGCCACCCCAGCGCCATTCCGGCCAGACCGAGGGGCACCAGCATCGGGGCCCACCTGCGGGCCGGGCTCGGCGCGAACCTCAGCTCCACCACGTGGCGTCCCGCCGGCACCTCGAAGCCGATGAGCGACAGGGCGTCGACCGGCCCGATGGGATGCGGACGGCCGTCGAGGGTCGCCTCCCATCCCGGAAACCAGAACGAGCCCAGGCGGATGGTGGCCGGGGTCTGGGCGTCGACCTCGAGCCGGCGGCTCGATGAGCGCCAGTCGATGTCCAGGATCCTGGCCTGGCCGGACGTCACGGCCGCGCGAGGGTGGTCGATGGTCATCTCGCGCAGGTGAGGGTATCCGTTGAAGCCCACCGGCGTGAAGGCGGGCTCGACCCACGTGGTCACGGCGGGATGCTGTGTGACCGACTCCTCCCAGATGAACGCCTGCAGGTGCGCCGTCCAGACGGAAAGGGCCAGATTGGCGGCCACGATCATGGCCAGAGCCGCTCCGCCCCACCGGCGCCACGCGGCGCGAAGCCCGCCCGCATGCCAGGCGCGCACGGCGATTCCGCCCAGCAGGGCTGAAGCCAGGACCATGAGCGTCTGGAGCCTCCAGGGGAACTGGACGGTGGCCAGCTCGGGGACGGCCAGCCAGAGAGGCGCCGTGATCGGCGTCTGCATGAGATAGGCGGCGGCGCTCACGGCGGCCATGGTGATGGCGTCCCTTCGCCTCGGATCGCGCCGCAGGGCCGGAGCGGCCAGTACGACAGCCAGCGCGATTCCGGATAGCGTCAGCTGCGAGTGCGCCGACAGCAGCACCGGCCTCTTGACCGAGTCGCGGGCGCCGAAGCCTTCGAGCACCTCGTCGCTGAAGAGAAAATTGGTGCGCACGTCGCCGTTGGGCATCTCTCTCAGCCAGGCGATATTGGCGCCACCCTTGTCCAGGATCGCGGGGAGCAGCGCGGGGGCCGCCAGCAGGAGGCCGCACGACATCGCCATCATCGGCCCCCCGAGCGCGCGCCAGCGTCCTCTGGCCTCCGCGAGCAGCCAGGCACCGGTGAAGAGAGAGACGAGGTAGCCGCTCACCAGGTGCGTCGTCACCAGTGCCGCGTAGCTCAGCGTGAGTCCGGCGGAGCTCCACCCTCTCGAGCCGCGCAGCACCCGGCGCCCGAACATCAGGATGAGCGGCACGTAGATGAAGGCCGTGGTCTCCGACAGCGCGAACCGCTGGTAGATATCCAGGACATGGTAGGGAAGAAGCATGTAGAGAACGGAGCCGAGGGCGGCCGGCAGCGAGGAGCCGATCCATTCCCTGGCCAGCAAATAAAAGGTCAGTCCCGAGAGAACGGCGGCCGCCACGAGATACAGCTTCAGGCCCCCGACCACGGATCCCGCCGCCCCGACGGCGAGTGACGCACCGTAATAGGTGAGAGGGACCAGCAGCACGAAGGAAGGGGCTCCCAGATCCCGGTTGGTGCGATCGGTCCATCGAGGATAGAGATCCCCTTCGCCCCAGGCCTTCATGAATCCCTGCAGGTAGTGGGTGGTGGCCACCACATCGCTCCCGGCGGGCAGCGGGCCGTGCCACAGGAGCGGAGCGCACAGCGCCACGGCGCCGCACAGCAGCACCGTGATGCTGATCCAGGAATGGCGTCGCGGTGAAGGGGCCGGGGTGACCGGAGGCGTCGGCATGGCAAGGTTCGCAGTGTAGCCGCGGCCGCCAGCGCCGACAACGGACCCATCCGCGCCTATCCATCTCGCCCCATCCCTCATGCTGGAAACCTTGACTCGCCCCATGCGCCGCATAGATTCGCCATGTTTCGCATTGAAAACAATCTGGATTGTCTTGAATGTTGCGGTTTTCGTCTGCTGGAGGGAAGGGGATGGGGCGGAAAGTCTCGATTCTGACGATGAGCCTGCTGTCCGCGCTGGCGGCGGGGTCCGTCGCGGCGGCGCAGGATGCAAGACCTCGCATTGTCGTGGATGTGACGATGCTCAAGGAAGTGGTGGTGCGCGACGGGCAGGGGCGCCAGGAGGTCGCGCTCGAGGACGCGTCCTCGACCAGCCCGGGGGACACCCTCGTTCTGAAGATCGACTACTCGAACCAGGGTCAGGTGGCCGCCCACAACGCCCGCGTCGTGGATCCGATCCCGGCGGGCACGCAGCTCGTGCCCGGCTCGTGGACCGCCGCGGGTGCCGAGATGACTGTCAGCATCGATGGCGGCAAGACCTATGAAGTCTATCCGGCGCGCAGGCCCGTCTCGCAGCCGGACGGGAAGACCGTGATGAAGGAGGTCGAGGCCTCGGCCTACACACATGTCCGCTGGACGGCCCTCGAGCCGCTGGCGCCCGGCGACGCCCGTTCCGCCACGTTCAAAGTCAAGGTCCGCTGATCCGGACGAGTTCACCACTCAGGAGGCAGGGAATGACGCGGTTGTTTCGGAAGGCTCTCGCCGGGGCCCTCACCACGGCTCTGGCTGTACTCGTGCTCGCCACTCCCGTGCTGGCCATCGGGACGCCGGCGGGCACCCCCATCACCAACCAGGCGACGGTCGACTACACCGACTCCAACGGCAACCCGCTGCAGACGCTCAGCAACGTGGTCACCACCGTCGTCAGCCAGGTGAGCGCCGTGACCGTGGACCCAGATCGCAGCTCCAACGCCACGCCGGGCGATGTCCTCTACTACGCGCACATCGTGACCAACATCGGCAACGGCGGCGACACGGTGGATCTGACCGCGGTGAGCAGCAACGGATGGGCCACGGCCATCTTCTTCGACGCGGACGGCAGCGGGACCTTCACGCCGGGCGACGTGCTGGTGGCCGATTCGGATGGCGACCTGACGCCCGACACGGGCGCCCTGGGCGCGGACGGCTTCTACAACATCCTGGTGCGGGTGACCGTGCCGGCCGGCGTGACCAGCGGCACGGTGGACACCACCACGGTGACCGGCACGTCGAACCTGGCTCCGTTCAGCTCCGACACGGCCATCGACACCACGACGATCAACGCCCCCGACCTGAGCGTCGTGAAGTCGGTGGCGCCGTTGGGCCCGCAGCCGCCGGGAGCCGTGCTCACCTACACCATCGTGGTCACGAACAACGGTCTGGGCAGCGCGGACAGCGTGGTGGTGACGGATGCCATCCCCGGCTTCACGAGTTACGTGCTCGGGAGCATCACGCTCAACGCGGGCTCGCTGACCGACGGAGGCCTCGACGACGCGGGTGACTTCAACGTGACCACGGGCGGTGCGGTGACCGTGACCATCGGGACCCTGGGCCCCGCTGCGAGCGCCACCGTGACGTTCCAGGTGACGATCGACTAGCTGCAAGCGACGTTCGTCCTGACTGGAGGCAGGAGGGTTGGTCCCGCAGGGACCACGCCCTCCTGCCTCGAGTCGTTTTCAGGGGGCGGCCCCACCAGGCCCCAGCGAGCGCGCGACATGGGGAACAGACCCGACAAGGCCGCCCATCGACCGGGCTGGCTGCTCGCTCTGTGCGTCTTCTGCGCGGTGGGGGAGGCTCGCGCGCAGCAGGCACCCGTGGTCAACACCGCCGCCGCGAGCTATGCGTCCGGCCCGTCGACTCTCACCGTCCAGAGCAATCAGGTCAGCACGCCGATCGCCTCGCAGCCCGCTCTCATCCTGACCAAGACCGTCGCTCCGGCCGGCACGGTGCCCCCCGGCTCGAGCCTGACGTTCCAGATCCTTCTCGAGAATCCGTCGCTGGCGGCGCACACGTCGGTGCTGGTCACCGACGCGCTCGATTCGCTGCTCGGGGATCCCACCGCGATCTCCACGGGAGACCTCCCCGACCTGTCGCGGCCGGGTCAGACGGTCACGGTGAACGGCACGTTCGTGCCGATCGGCCGCACCGTGCAATGGAGAATCGCCTCGGTGCCTCCGGGAGCGCGGCTCGCTCTGTCTTTCACCACGGTTCTCGATCCCAACACGCCAAATGATGCGGTGGTGAGGAATCGGGCCGCCCAGACCAGTGCCGAGGATCCCATGGGGACCACGTCGGGAGAGGTCGTGATCCCCGTGGTCGCGCCAGCGCTGCAGATCACCAAGCAGGCTTCGCGCAGCCGCGCCGAGGTGGGCGACCTGATCGGCTACACGGTGGAGGTGGGGAACATCAGCGCTTCACTGGGCCTCACGGCGGTGCGGGTACGCGACACGCTGCCCGAGGGGTTCCGCTACCTGGACGGAAGCGCGAAGTTGGACGGAAGGACTCTGGCAGATCCCGTGGTGGCGGGCGGCGATCTGATCTTCACCCTGGGGGATCTGGCCCTCGCCGAGCGTCGTCGTCTCTCCTATGTGGCCACGGCCAATGCGCCGGCGGAAGGGAAGGACGGCGTCAACCGGGCCGTCGCGGAGGCGATCACCCCCGCCGCTCACCCGGTGACCGCGGGGCCGGCGGAAGCAGAGGTGCGCGTGTCGGGCTCGCTCCTCACGGGCGAGGCCACCATCGTGGGGCGCGTCTTCGTGGACGACAACCGCAACGGCGTCCCGGAGGATGGGGAGCCGGGGGTGCCGTGGGCGCGCGTCTACCTCGAGGACGGGTCGTTCGCGATGACCGACGTCACCGGCAAGTACCACATCGAGGGGGTGCGCCCGGGCCTTCACGTGGCCCGCGTGGACGAGCGGACGCTCCCCGACGGGCTGGGATCCTTCGCCTCATGGAGCCGTTCGGCGGGGGCGGCCTCCACGCAGTTCGTGGACGTGGGATCGAACCAGCTCTTCAAGACCAACGCGGCCACGGGGGGCTGGGGACTCTCCGTGGCGCGCCTGCGCGCGCGGGGGGTCTACCGCCACGGGGACGATCAGGATCAGGAAGTCCGCTTCCCGCCGGTCCTGTGCTCGGCACTGTTCGAGCCGGGCACGTCGGATCTCACGCGAACGGGGACACAAGTGGTGGAAGCCTATGCCGCTCTGGTGCGCGAGCGGGGAGGCCGGCTGATCGAGCTGGAGGTGGAGCCGGCGTTCCATCCGCTCGAGGCATCCGCGCTGATGGCGGAACGGGCGGAGAGGATGCACGCGGAGCTGAGGCGCCGGGTGCTTGCCCAGGGTCCCACGGGGCAGCAGGAGGAATCGGTGGCATCGGCGCCCGGCGGCGCGACGACCGGGGGCACGACGCCCGATGCCGAGGCCGCCGCGCTTCGCTCCCTGGAGGAGCGGGTGAAGGAGATGACGGCCGAGCCGGCGGTCCTGTCCCCGGCGGAAGGGGAGGTTCTTCTGATGGATAGGGCCAGCGTCGAGGTGAAGCTCCCGCTCGAGCTCACGCCGCGCCTCACCGTCAACGGGCAGGAGGTGCCGCAGGATCGGATCGCCGTGCGGATGGAGACCAACCTGACGAAGGTGAAGTTCTACCGCTACCTGGGCGTGCCCTTCCGCGAAGGCCGCAACTCGGTGGTGCTGGAGGGAGTCGACCAGTGGGGCAACGCGCGCGTGTGGGTGGAACGCATCGTCGATAGGACGGGAAGGCCCGCGCGCATCTCCCTGCACCCCGAAGAGGGTTCCCTCACCGCCGACGGGCGCACGCCGGTCATCGTGCGCGCCGAGGTGCGCGACGCCCTGGGGCTCCCCGTGCAGGACGGAACGGCGGTCACTCTCGAATCCGACGTCGGCACGTTCCTGGGGACCGACGCCGACCTGCGCAGCGACGGGTTCCAGGCGGTCACTTCGCAGGGGGTGGCCCTGGTGCGCCTCTCGCCGGCCGACGCCCGCGAGACGCGTGCCATCCAGGCCAGCTCAGGGGACGCGATCTCGTCCCTGTCGATGGCTCTCGCCCCGGTGATGGGGCCGTGGCTGCTGACCGGCATGGGTGAAGCCTCGGTGGGTCAGACCGCACCTTCAGGCGCCACGGTGGACGAGCTGCTGGACGACAGCGGGCATGCGGACGGGCGGTTCGCGATTTTCGCGCGCGGGCCGCTGTTCGGGACATCCCTCATGACCATGGCCTACGACTCCGGGCGCGAGCGGGAGGAGGATCAGGTCTTCAGGAAGCTCGCCCCCGACCGCTACTTCCCGATCTACGGAGATGGCAGCCGCCAGGGATACGAGATCGAGGGGCAGGGCCGGTTCACGCTGCGGCTGGATCAGCGGCGCTCGTGGCTGGCGCTGGGGGACTTCACCACCGGCCTGAGCGGTGGCGATCTCTCGCGCTACGATCGCGCGCTCACGGGAGCGGCGGGTCAGATGGAACTGAACGGCCTGACGGTGCAGTCCTTCGGCGCGCACACGCCCCAGGCGCAGGTGCGCGACGAGATGGAGGGGACCGGTCTGTCCGGGCCGTACCGGCTCTCGCGCCGCCCGGTGATCATCAACACGGAGCGCATCGTCCTCGAGACGCGAGACCGGTTCCAGCCGGACCGGGTGCTGGAGTCGCGCCCCATGTCCCGCTACAGCGACTACGACGTGGACTACCAGGGCGGCACCATCCTGTTCAAGCGTCCCGTTCCCTTCCAGGACGATTCTTTCAACCGCATCGTGGTGGTCGCCGTGTACGAGGCACTGGACGGTCAGGGGGACGACACCGTGGCGGGCGGCCGCGTGGCCTATCGCTTCGGCGGAGCCGCCGAGCTGGGGACCACGTACGTCAACGAGGAGCGAGGCCAGGACGCCTACACTCTGCAAGGAGCCGACATCCGGTTCAGCCGTGCCTTCGGCGCGACAGCTCTGGAGCTGGAGGGAGAGGCGGCCTCCAGCAGCTCTCCGTTGGACGAGCGGGCCGGGGCCGTGTCTTTCCGTGCCGGAGCGCGCGTGGGAAGCCGCTTCAGGATGGGCGCTTCGTACCGCAACGTGTCCAGCGGATTCGAGAACCCCTCGCGTGCCGGGCTGTCCGACGCGGGGACTGTGCGATGGGGCGTGGACGGCGTGGCCATGCTGCCGCGCGAGGCGCAGATTCGGACGGAGTTCTATCACCAGCAGGATGACCGGCTCGGGGCCGCCCGGAGCGTCGGATCGCTTGAGTGGGAGCAGGCGTTCAGCCGGCTGACCGCCCGATCGGGTGTCCGCGGGATCCGCACCGAGGAGCCGGGAACGGCCGATCCACTCGACTCGCGCATGGTGGTGGCCGGGCTGCGCGCGAAGCTGGTGCGCTCCCTGGATGCGCGGATCGATCACCAGCAGGTCGTTTCGGGAGCGGCCCTGCCCGAGTACCCGACCCGCACGGCGGTGGGGCTGGACTGGCAGGTGACCGAGGACCTGCGTGGCTTCCTGAGGCAGGAGCTGGATCGATCCGACGTGGGCGATGCCTCGCGCACGATCGTGGGGATGGAGAGCCGCCTGCTGAAAAACCTGACGCTCGACAGCCGCTACAGCCTCGAGGATGCCCTCACCGGCGAGCGGGGCGCCGCGCAGATGGGACTGCGCAGCCGGCTGCCTCTCAACGAGGACTGGCTCGGCGACGTGAGCGCGGAGCGGGTGGCCGTGGTGCGGGGATCCGCATCCACGGGGGACTTCACCTCGCTGGGAGTCGGGTTCGAGTACCTGCCCGCACGCGTCAAGTTCACCACCCGTTACGAGCTGCGCCTGGGAGAGATCGAAGACCAGCACGTGCTGACGGCCGCGGGGGCCACGCGGATCACCGACGACCTCAGCCTGTTCGCCCGCCAGCGCGTCTTCCTCATGAACCCGGCCGCCTCGTCGAGCCGGGTGGACGGGGACGGCCTGCTCGGCTTCGCCTATCGCCCGCTGGAGGACGACCGGCTCAACTTCCTCTTCAAGCTGCAGGGGAGCCGAGGCGAGGGGGCCGCCGGAGCGGGCTCACCCACGGCGCGCGCGTATCTGGGGGTGTTCGAGACCAACTACCAGCCCATCCACCGGGTTCACCTGCTCGGGCGACTGGCCGTCCGCCAGCAGCGGGACGCGTTCGAGGGACAATCGTTCTCCAGCCTGTCCCGGCTCGCAGAAACCCGTGCCCTGGTGGACATCGGCGCGCGCTGGAACGCGGGCGTCTCCCTGCGCGTGCTGGATCAGCCCACCACCAACTCGACCCTCCTGGGGTACGGCGCCGAAGCGGGCTGCCGGCTGATCAAGGACACCTGGCTCGTGGCGGGCTGGAACGTCACGGGATTCCGGGAGACCGGCTTCGGGGACACCGATCGCAGGACGGCCGGCCCGTTCCTGACCGTCCGCTTCAAGTTCGACGAATCGTCCGTGACCGGACTGGCCGAGCAGCTTCGCAAGCTCGACGGAGACACCGGCCGGCTGCCGGCCCGCCCCGAAGCTCCGGATGCACCCTGAGCATGGGCGCGGCGACCGCCTGGTCCCCGTGGTAGCATGAAGCATCGCCTCGCATGCGCGCCAACGCCAGGAGGAGACATGACCGGCAGGGCCGGGCGGACCATTCGGGTGCTCATCGTCGATGACAATACCGACGTGGCCGCATCGCTGGCCGATCTGCTGTCGCTGCAGGAAGACATCGTCACGGCCGGAGTGATCCATCGAGCGGACGGGCTGCCCGAGCAGGTAGCCTTGCTCAAGCCGGATGTCGTCCTTCTGGATCTGTCCATGCCCGGCGAGGATCCCCTGGCCGCCCTGCAGGATCTCGCGGCCAGGCATCGGGAGGCCGGCGTCCTGATCTGCAGCGCGTACGACGATCCCGCCCGCATGGAACTGGCGATGAAGGCGGGGGCCCGCGGCTACGTCTCCAAGCTGGACGAGGTGGAGACCATCGTCCAGGCGGTGCGCACGGTGGCCACCGGGGGCGTGCACCTGCCTTCCCGCAGGACTTGAAGCCCTTCGCGGCTTACGGGGCCTCGTGCTCGGGGGCCGGGCCTGGTGGGTCGGCCGGGTCCTTCGCGTCGCGCGGCGCCCGGCGCGCCAGCGTCTTGTCCCCTTCCTGGGTGACCCTGCCGAAGAACATCTTGCCGGCGGTGGTCTGGAGCACCGAGGTCACGCTGATCTCGACGGTTCGCCCGATGTGCTTTCGCGCGCTGTCCACGACCACCATGGTGCCGTCATCCAGGTAGGCGACTCCCTGGTTCATCTCCTTCCCTTCCTTGATGATGAACACCTTCATCGACTCTCCGGGAAGGACAACCGGCTTGAGCGAGTTGGCCAGCTCGTTGATGTTGAGCACCTCCAGGCCCCGCAGCTGAGCGACCTTGTTGAGGTTGAAATCGTTGGTCACGATCTTCGCGCCCACCTGACGGGCCAGCTCGATCAGCTTCTGGTCCACGTCCCGGACATCGGGGAAATCGGTCTCGGGGATCAGGACGGTCACGTTGGCGTTCTTCTTCATGCGCTGCAGGATGTCGAGGCCCTTCCTCCCGCGGTTGCGCTTGAGCGGATCCGACGAGTCAGCCACCGTCTGCAGCTCGCGCAGGACGAACTGCGGAACGAGGAGGGTGCCCTCCATGAACCCGGTCTCGCAGATGTCGGCGATGCGCCCATCGATGATCACGCTGGTGTCGAGGATCTTGTGATTGCGCCACTCGTCCTGCGCGCGGAACATCGAGATCAGCCGATCCGCGCGGAAGGTGCTGGCCTTCTGAGAGCCGATGAGGCACCCGGCCAGCGCCACCGCCAGCGTCATGACCGGCGATGTGAGATCGGGCGAGGCCGGCCAGGCCGCGAGACGCAGGCCCGGAGCGAGCGTGTGCGCGAGGACCTGAACGACGAACGCTCCGATGAAGAGGCCCGCCAGCCCCCCGGCGATGATCCGCAGCGGCTGACGCCGCAGGAGGATCTCGAGCAGGATGGCGATGCCTCCGGCTGCGGCGCCGAACAGGGCGTTGGCGGTCAGAGCGCCGGTCGGAGAGAAGGATGCGAACCCAAAGGGACAAAGGATGAGAGCGGCCAGGGCGCAGAGCAGGACGACGAGGCACCGAAGGTAGACGAGAGCCATGCCGTTCCTCTCATGACTCCACGCCGGGCAGGGGAGGGGCGAGAGCCGATGCGAAGCTAACATAATGGGAGAAACCCTTCCCGTCAAAGGGTTTCTTGGTAGATTCGGTGCACGCGGGCTCCGAGGCGCGCGAGCACCTCGTGCGCGATGGTCGCCCCCCACCCGGCGAACTCATCGGCCGTGATCGACGCGCCGGACTGCCGGCCGATGAGCACGGCCTCGTCCCCGTCCTGCGCCCCCGGCACGTCGGTGAGGTCGACCATGCTGAGGTCCATCGAGATGCGTCCGGCGAACGGCGCCCGGCGCCCGCGGATCAGGACCGCGCCCCGACCGGACAGCAGGCGCGGGAGCCCGTCGGCGTACCCCACGGCCAGCGTGCCGATCACGCTGGCGCGCCGCGCTACGAAGGCGTGGCCGTACCCCAGAGGCGCGCCGGACGGCACCCTCTTGAGACGCACCACCCGCGACTTCAGCGAGAGGATCGGGGTGAGCCCCTCGGGGATCCCGCCCGATGGGCTCAGTCCGTAGAGGGCGAGCCCAGGGCGCAGGGTGTCGAACCACGACACGGGATGGTGCAGCAGGCCTCCCGAGTTGCCGGCATGCACGAACGCCGGAGAGATGCCGGCCTCCCGCACCCGGTCCAGCGCCTCTGCGAACAGCTTCAGCTGCGAGGAGGTGTGGGGATCGGCGGGATCATCCGTGCAGGAAAGATGCGTGAACACCCCCTCGACCGATCCCGTGGCGCGGCATGCAGCGATGCGGGCCAGCGCCGCCGGAACTTCATCCGGGAGGAGGCCCAGCCTTCCCATCCCCGTGTCCACCTTGAGGTGGAAGGGGAGGGGACGGCCGAGGCGGCCCTCTTCTTCAAGGATGGTGTCGAGAAGCGCCGGACTGTACGCCACCGGCGTCAGACGCGCGTGCGCCATGTCCTGGACCTGCGAGGGATCGGCGGCCCCGAGCACCACGATGGGGGTGCTCACGCCCGCCTCGCGCAGCTCGTACCCTTCTTCGGGGATGGCCACGCCGAGCAGGTCGATCCCTTCGTGCTCGAGCCGACGGGCCACGCCGACGGCTCCGTGGCCGTAGGCGTCCGCCTTCAGGACGGCCATGAGGCGGCGCTGCGGCCCCACGCGCGAACGCAGCACGGCCAGGTTCCGGGCGAGCGCGCCCAGGCTCACCTCGATCCATGCCTGGCGTCTGCCCGCCAGGACCTCGATCAGCTCGCGCGCCACTCGAGGTTCTCGAACTTGGTGTATTCCTTGATGAAGGCGAGGTCGACCGTTCCGGTGGGGCCGTTGCGCTGCTTCTCGATGAGCAGCCGGGCCATCCCGCGGTTGTCCTCGGTGGGACGGTAGACCTCCTCGCGGTAGATGAACATCACCAGGTCGGCGTCCTGCTCGATGGCTCCCGATTCACGAAGGTCGGAAAGCTGGGGCCTGTGGTCCCCGCCGCGCTGCTCCGGCGCACGGGACAGCTGGGACAGTGCGATCAGGGGGACGTGAAGCTCCTTGGCCAGCCCCTTGAGAGATCTCGAGATGTCGGAGACCTCCTGGGTCCGGTTCTCGTAGCGGCCGCGGCCGCGCATCAGCTGGAGGTAGTCCACGACGAGCAGGTCCAGGCCGCGCTCGGACTTCAGCCTCCGGGCTTTGGCCCGCATCTCGAAAATGGAGATGCCGGGCGTGTCGTCCACGTAGATCTTGGCCTCGGTCAGCTCGCCGAACGCCATGGTGAGGCGCGCCCATTCCTCCTTGCCCAGCCGGCCGGTCCGCAGGCGATGGGCGTCCACGCGTGCCTGGGCGCACAGCATGCGAAGGAAGAGCTGCTCCTTCGACATCTCCAGGCTGAAGATCCCCACGGCGCGGCCGAGGCGGGTGGCCACGCTCTGGCTGATGTTGAGAGCCAGGGCTGTCTTTCCCATGGATGGGCGTGCGGCGAGCACGACCAGGTCGGTGGGCTGGAATCCCGAGGTCAGCTCGTCGAGGCGCTCGAAGCCTGTGGCCAGGCCTGTCACCATCTCCTTGTGCTGGTGGAGCTTGTCGATGTACTCGAGCGTGCGGCCGGCCACGTCCCTCACCGGCACGAATCCGGTGGCCAGCTGCCCTTCGGCCAGGGCGAAGATCTGCTTCTGCGCCTCGTCCAGGACCTCCTGGACCTGCGACTCTCCCTCGAAGCACATCGTCTGGATGTGGTGCGCCGCGTCGATCAACCCGCGCAGCACCGCCTTTTCCTTGACGATGCGTGCGTAGTGCTCGACGTTGGACGACTTGGGGACGCCGTCCACGAGCGAGGCCACGTAGGCGGCGCCTCCCGCCCCGTCCAGGTCTCCGCTGCGGGTCAGCTCGTTCTTGAGCGTGACCAGGTCGATCACGGCGGACCGCTCCCTCAGGGTGCTCATGGCGCGGTAGATGCGGCGGTGCCCCTCGCGGTAGAAGTCGTCTTCTCGCAGCAGCTCCTGCGCCTGATTGAGGGCCCGGTTCTCGAGCAGGATCGAGCCGAGGATCGACTTCTCGGCGTCCAGGTTGTGCGGAAGGTTCTTCTCGAGTGTGATGTCGGCCATGAGAGGTGAGGTTGACGCGCGGCACTATACCACAGGTTTCCTGTGTCACCCGATGTGGATGCGCGCTAGGATGACGGCTTTCTCGGAGGGTCCCCGATCACATGCGCACCGCAGGCAGCCCGAGCCACACAGCCTGGGACGCCGTCCCGCCGCAGGCTTCCCATCCGGACGAGGGCGGGCCGCTGCGGCGCCTGCGCCGGCGGATCATGCGGCTGGCGCCCCGCCCTCTCGTGCGCGCGCTGGCCCGCCCCTACGTGGCGGGCGAGACGCGGCGCGAGGCGATCGATGTGGTTCGACGTCTGCAGGCGGACCACGGGCTGATGAGCACGATCGATGTGCTGGGGGAAGCGATCCACGACGAGCGCGAGAGCCGCGCCACGCTCGAAGAGTACGTCGCCATCCTGGACGATCTGGCCGCCTGCCGCTACGCCAACATCTCCATCAAGCTGTCCGCGCTCGGACAGGCCCTCGACGAAGATCTGTGCGCGCGCCAGCTGGAGACGCTCCTGGAGCACGCCCGCCGGCACGACCAGTTCGTGCGGCTGGACATGGAGGACCACACCACCACCGACTCCACCCTGACCCACTACAGGCGGCTCTGCGGCCGGTACCCGCGGCTGGGGATAGTTTTACAAGCCCGCCTGCACCGGACGCCGCGGGACGTGGAGGAGCTGGCCCCGCTGCGGCCCAACGTCCGGCTGTGCATCGGCATCTACCGGGAGCCCGTCCAGATAAGCCTTCAGGACAAGCCGGCCATGAAGACGCGGCTGCTCGAGCTGCTCGAGACGATGTGGCACAACGGGCAGTACGTGGCGATAGCGACACACGACGAGGCGGTCATCGGGCGGGCGCTCCAGCTTGCCGAGCGCATGGGCAAGACTCCGGCCGACTTCGAGGTGCAGATGCTGCTGGGGGTGCCGCGGGCGGCTATCCAGCGCCGCCTGCGCGAGCAGGGGGTGAAGGTCCGCCTGTACGTGCCCTATGGGTCCAACTGGTACCACTACTGCCTCCGGCGCCTGGACAACAGCCCCGAGATGGCGCGGATGGTGCTTGCGAACTTGTTGCGGCGCGGCGGCCGGGGCTAACATAGGAACCGAAGGCGAAGAGGCGATCGCTGCGGGGGAAACCCCGGGGAGGAAAGTCCGAACTCCATAGGGCAGCGTGCCGGATAACGTCCGGTCCCGGTGACGGGAAGGAAAGTGCCACAGAAAACACACCGCCCAAGACCCGCTCCGGCGGGGACGGCAAGGGTGAAAAGGTGCGGTAAGAGCGCACCGCGTCCCTGGTGACAGGGATGGCAGGGTAAACCCCACGCGGAGCAAGACCAAATAGGGGAGATGCCAAGGGGCGGCCCGCCCCGATGCTCCCGGGTAGGTCGCTTGAGCCGCCGGGCAACCGGCGGCCCAGAGGAATGGTCGCCGCCCGTCCTATGGACGGGAACAGAATTCGGCTTACCTTCTCCTTCACTCTCGATCGGCCCCGGGCCGCGGCCACAAGCCGTCAGGTCCGGGGCCGCTTCTTCATGGAGAGACGGATGACGGTCCCCGATCTGCCGGCCCTGCTTCGTGCCGAGGTGGACGTGCTGCGCCCGATCCTCGTCTCGCTGAGCAGGGAGCTGTACGAGCATCCCGAGCTGAGCCTGCAGGAGACGCGCAGCACGGCACGGGTCCAGGCGATCCTGCAGGGCGCCGGCTTCGAGGTCACATCCGGGCTGGGAAGCCTTCCCACGGCGTTCCTTGCCCGCCGCAAGGGGATGGGCCCGGGCCCGCGCGTGGCCTTCCTCGCCGAATACGATGCCCTGCCCGGAATCGGGCACGCCTGCGGCCACAATCTGATCGCCGCCTCGGCGGTGGGGGCTGGGCTCGCCCTGGCCAGCCAGGCGGACCGGCTGCCGGGTGAGATCCTGGTCATGGGGACGCCTGCCGAGGAGACCATCGGCGGCAAGTGCATCATGGTGAGGGAGGGACGATTCCGGGAGGTGGATGCGGCGCTGATGATCCACCCGGGACAGGAATGGCGGGTGGAGACCGATTCGCTGGCCTGCATCACGCTGGAGGTCGTCTTCACCGGGCGCGAAGCGCACGCGGTGGCCTGGCCGGAAAAAGGAATCAACGCCCTGGACGCGCTCCTGCAGCTCTTCGTGGCCGTGGAGATGCTGCGCAAGCGGATGGGAAGGGACGTCCACATGCCCGGGGTCATCCTCGAGGGGGGCGTGCGGCCCAACATCGTGCCCGCGCGCGCGGTGGGTCACTTCAGCCTGCGCGCGCCCAGCAGCCCGGCACGCGACCGTGTGCGCCAGGAGTTCGAGCGGGTGGTGGCGGGGATCGCGGCCGCTGCCGGGTGCGGCTTCTCGGTGCGCGCGACCGACGAGCCTTACGACGACATGGTGACCAATCGGGTCATGGCGGGGCTCTTCCGCGAGCATCTCAGGACCGAAGGGATTGCCACGGTGGAAGGCCCGCGGTCGAACAAGGGCTCGCTCGACATGGGCAACGTGAGCCGCGCCGTCCCGTCGCTGCATCCGTTCGTCGCCATCTGCGATCGCGACGTGCCTTCCCATTCCGAGGCGTTCGCGGCAGCTTCGGTCTCGAGGCGGGGGGAGGAAGCACTCCTCACCGCGGTGCGGGCGATGGCCCTCACGGGGCTCGACCTCCTCACCAGGCCCGACGTGCTCGCACAGGCGCGCGAGGAGTTCGCGCTCCTGTCACCTGCATGATCACGCGTCCCAGGCCCGCCATCGTCCCGCCTTTCCTGAAGCCCGGCGAGCCCGTGGCGGTCGTTGCTCCGTCCGGAGTGGTCGACCCGCGCCGCCTGGAGCGGGGGATCGCCTATCTCAAGAGCAAGGGACATCCGGCCCTGGTGTCTCCGCACGTCCTGGATCGTCATGGCTACCTGGCGGGCGACGACGAAGCGCGCGCCGCCGATCTGAACGACCTCATCGCGGTGGACACGCCGCGCGCGTGGTTCTTCGCGCGGGGCGGATACGGCCTCACCCGCATCCTCGATCGGCTGGATCTGGAGGGGCTGCGGCGCCGGCCCCGGCTGCTGCTCGGGTACAGCGACATGACGGCGCTGGCCATGGCGTTGCAGCGCTCCGGGCCCTACCTCGTGCACTACGGCCCCACGGTGTCCGAGCTGGGAGAGCCCGAGGCGTTCGACGAGGGGAGCCTCTGGCGGGCGCTGTATGGAGCGCGGGGAAGGCTCGATCTCGCCTTCCGGCAGGCCGACGTCGTCAGGGCCGGCCGCGGCTCGGGCCTGGTCATGGGAGGATGCCTGAGCCTGCTGGTGTCCCTGCTCGGGACCCCTTACGATCCCGACTACCGCGACGCGATCCTCTTCTGGGAGGAGATCGGCGAAGAGCCCTACCGCATCGATCGCATGCTCACGCAGCTGCGGAACGCGGGCAAGCTGGATCGGTTGAGAGGGATGCTGGTGGGGAGCCTGACCGGATGCGAGGCGGCCGCCGGAAAGCCCTCTCTGGCCATCCGGGAGATCCTTCTCGAGCTGGCCCAGGTGGCCACCTTTCCCATCGTGTGGAACGTGCGGGCCGGCCACATGCCGCGGAAGATCACCCTGCTGCTGGGATCACCCGCCTCGCTCAACACCTACCGAAAGGAGATGACCTACCGGGTGCCGCGGGCGCACGCCCTGACCGGGAGATAGGGGTTCAGGGAGTGGGGGAGGAACCCGGCTCTGCCGCGGACATCGTGAAGAGCGCTCCCCGCACCGAGGCGCCACCTCCCAGGCGGTCCACCACCGTCACCTCCAGCCGATAGTTGCCGGGAGGCAGGCCGCTCACGGGGACCGTCCATGTCTGCTCGACGTTGGTGGCCTGCCCGACCTGGATGGACGGGCCGACCGGCAGCCACCGCGCGCCATCCTCCAGATAGAACTGATAGGTGATGTCGAGCGAGGCGAGGCCCCGGTCGTCGCGCGCGGCGCCGTAGGCCCGGTAGAAGAGCCTCAGCTCCTCGCCCGGAGCATAGGTGGCGCGGGTGCGCGGGATGACGCGCCAGGGCCCGAAGGCGAAGGGAGTGACCCCCGATTCGAGGAAAGAGGGGACATCGTCCATCCGCTCGACCCGCGAGGCCAGGACCATGCTGCTGAGACTGAAACCCGATTCGCCGAAATCCGGGATGTCGATCGAGTCACGCAGCGCCCCCATGACACGTTCTTCCAGGTCCTCGAAGGCCAGGTCGAGGACGTAGCGCCCCGGGACCACGTGCGCCACGGCCTGGAACGACAGGCCCCCGGTGGATGAGATGGCTTCGCCGGCCGGCCCTTCGATGGCGAACGAATCGCTCAGGTTGTACCGGCGCGAAGGATCTTCGGCGGCGGTCAGGTGGCCGCGCACGACGCACCCGAACGGATTGAACGTGGTGATCCCCGCCTGCTCGAGGTCGGCCCAGCGGACACCGAGCGTGACGGCCATGGCGGTGCGGCGCCCTTCCGAGGAGCCGGGGCCGGGCCTGAAGTCGACGCGGGCCTCAACGGGGATGTGCACGAACTGCGTGGACACGTCCACGCGGACCGGCGGCTCCATCGCCTCGCGAACCCGCATCAGACGGCCCAGATGCCGGAGCGGCTCGGCGTCACCCTTGATGTGCCGCACCAGCAGCTCGGCCAGCGGAAGCGACTCCGTGGGGCGGAGTACCGAGCTCTGAACGGGCATGCCGCGGGCGATCGATCGGGAGCCTTCGTTCTCTTCGCGGACGTGGACACTGACGATGCGCCGGTCGGTGGGCAGGGCGAGAGCTTCCTTCAGGACCTCGCGCAGCGCGGGAGGCATCTCCCCGAGGTCGTAGACCCAGCTCGCGGTCCCCGTCTTGTCGGCGAGGATCTGATTCACCTCCACGTTCAGTGGAGGGCCGAGCATGATGAAGACCTTGCCGCGCTCCGTCTTCCACCCGGGCTTGACCTCCTGGCCGAAGTTGCCGTCGGCGGCGGTCACCCGCCTCCAGAACTCCTGCTCCAGCTCGTTCTGCGGCGTCTGGGGGAGCGGATCCCTGAGGTCCCAGAACCGGCGGATGAAGCGCTGGCGCTCCGTCTCGCTCGAGAGATGGCGGTAGGCGGCGTACTCCGCGTGGGTCATCACGTACCACACGGGGCCGCTCGCCCATCCTCGTCCGGCGGTGTTTCCTGTGTGGGACCAGTCAGGACGTCCGAGGGTCGAGAAGGAGGGAAGGGTGGCGAGACACACAATCGCAAGCGCGACAAGCAGGCGCCCGGAACGTGCCATTGACTCCCCCCCCGGAAAGAATGGCCTTGCTTAGTTCCCGCTCCCGGCGGGCGCGCCGGGAATGCGGGTCAGATCGATCTCGATGATGGCAAGCGCCGCCTTCAGGTACCTCACCGTCGGCTCGCCGAGCCCCTCACCGCCTCCCGCCTTCAGCCGCCTTGCCTCGTCCAGGGGAAGCTCTCTCATCCCCGACGGGCTCTCGACGAACACCCTCACGTTACGGGGGCTGAAGCCAGCCTGGCGGTTCAGCACGACGATTCTACTCGTTTCTTCACCATTTCGGTAGTAGTGAACTTCGCCGTCCACCACTTTGATGATGGCGGACCGGCTCAGGCCGTTGTCGGTCGTCTCGATCGTCCCGGGCCCGGCCGGCTCGATCAGCGTCCGCTCGGCCTCCACCAGCTTCTCACCCAGCTCGTTGCGGACGTCCGGCTCGAATCGTTTCGACGCGCGGCCCGCAGGGCCCGCCAGCTCGAGAGCCTCGTTGAGACCCAGGTGCTCCACCTTGTCTCCGGTGCGCACCATCACGGCCACGTTCCCTTCGGTGAAGCCCAGGGAGGGCCTCTCCATGAGGACCTTCACCTGCGCCCCCCCGAAGAAACGGTCCAGGACGATGCCGGTGGCCTCCCGGGGAGCCCGCCCCGAGCTGAGCCGCGGCAGCAGCTCGGCGGCCATCTCCGGGCGCGTTCCCAGGACCGTGTCGATCGCGAGGAGCTGCACCTTGGAGCTGGAGTCGCGCGTGCTTTTCTGGAGAAAGGCCTCGTATTCCGCGACGCTTGCGGTCCCCTGCGCCGGGCGATCCGGAGAGGCTGAACGGGGCGCGGCCAGCAGCGCCGCCTCCGCGCACCGCACCATCAGCACGCGGCCGTCGTCGTTCCAGGGACTCTCGGGGAATCTCTCCTGCATCTGCTTGAGGATGCCGTAGGCGCGGTCGGGCTCATGTGACTCGTACAGCGCCATGCCGAGCCAGTAGTGTGCGTCGTCCGCGTGCTGGCTGTCGGGATGGCGCCGGATCAGATCTTCGAGCGCCTTGCGGGCATCGTCCCAGCGCTCGGCGAAGACGGCGTCGCGGCCGCGCGCGTAGAGATCCTGATCGGGCCCGGCCTGCGCCGACCCCGCGACCATGGCCAGCAGCAGGCCCAGCGGGAGGAGCAGGAGAGTGGATCGGGAACCGCGCGGCTTCTGCGTCATGGTCACGTACGCCGCCTGCTCGAAGCGAGTTGCGGAGCGCTCAGCACTTCGAGCTGCTCGAGCACACCGCTGTTGTTCACGTAGGTCCGGATGCGATCGGCCTGGCCCGCACCGGCATCCTGGAGGGTCGAGATCTGGCCCAGGATGGTCTCCAGCTCGTCGACGAGCTGCTGCAGGCGGCGATCCGCGATCTCGCGCGCCACCTCGCGTGCGGTCGGATTCTCCCGAAGGAGCACGCGCGACGCCTGGCTGAGGGAATGACGCTCGCCCCCCAGGTCTCCGTTCGCCAGTTCCAGGAGGACCATGCGGCTGCGATCGAGATAGTCGTTGGTGCGCTGTGAGAAGAGGGCCACGCGGCTCGCGCTGTCCAGGTTGTCGGCGGATCCTCCCCGTGCCTCCCCGGCCGGGCTGCCACCCACGAAGACGCGTCCGTCCCACCACCGGCCCACGGCGAAGGAGGCTCCGGCCACGAGCAGCACCGCTGCGGCGCGGGCGAGCATCGGCCAGGGGCGCTCCGCCCTGGGACGGGGCGAGGCAGCCAGCGCCGAACGAAGCGCCGGCCAGCTCCCCGGAGCCTCCAGGGTGGCCATCTCGCCCAGACGCGATTGCCGCACGGTGTCGAGCGTGCTTCCGAGCCCGGCCATCGTCTCGGCGCACGCCGGGCAGCCCCGGGCATGTGTCTCGAGGCTTCGCCGGGCCATCGGGTCCAGTTCGCCATAGAGGAGCAGCAGGATCTCTGTCTCCTGCCTGCCGCACCCCGGCTGGTTGTCCTGCGTCATCCGGTTCATCCCCTCATTTTTGCGGGCGCCGCGCGGAGCCGTTGTTTCCGAGCCCTTCCCGCAGAGTCACCACCGCGCGGTGCAGAAACGATTTGACGGTCCCTTCGCTGATCTTCATGACCTCGCTGATCTCGCGGATCTTCAACTCTTCGAAGTGCTTCAGCACGAAAGCCATACGTTCGCGAGGAGGCAGGGTTGCGACCAGGGCCAGGATTCTCTCCTGCAGCTCGCGGAGCTTGAGCGCCTCCTCGGGATCCCCTTCGTGGTGACGGGGGACGCTGAGCTGCGAGGTCTCGATGCGCTCCTCCTCCAGAGACTCGGAGGACTTGCGATCGCGTTTGAGATTGAGGCAGATGTTGATGGCTATACGGGTGAGCCATGTCGTGAACGATGATTCGCCTCTGAACCGGCCGACCGACTTGTACGCCCTGAGAAAAGTTTCCTGAAGGACGTCCTTGGCGTCGTCCGAGCTGTCCGTGTAGAGCAGGCAGACCCGGTAGATTCTTGTGCGATGCTCGTTGAACAGTTCCTGGACTGCGTCGATATCCCCGGCACGGATCCGATGCAGGACCTCTTGTTCATCTGCCGGCATATTCGTCCATTTAGAACCCTGCGTGGCATGACGGGTTTACAATCGCCAGGTATGCTAGCCGAGCATCGAGGTCGGTTCAAGTCGGAAAGCATTGACTGCCAAGCGTTTCTGCGGGATTAATATGCTGAATCTTAAGCTCACGATCGAGTACGTGGGGACCGCCTATCACGGCTGGCAGATACAGCCGGGGGTGCCGACCGTTCAGGGGACCCTCGAGGACAGGCTTGCGGTGGCCCTGAGGCGGCCGGTGGCCGCGCGGGGAGCCGCACGCACCGACGCGGGGGTGCACGCCCTCGGGCAGGTGGCCAGCATCCAGGTGGACGAGGGGACCGACCCGGGCCGTCTCGGGCGCTCGCTCAACGCATTGCTCCCGGACGATGTGGCGGTGCGGCGCATCGAAGAGGTCCCCGAGGGCTTCCATGCGCGCCACTCGGCGCGGGGGCGCGTGTATCGCTACAGGATTCTGCAGGGAGACGCTGTCTCACCCTTCGACCGGGCGTTCGCCTGCCACGTGCGTGGCCGGCTCGACGTCGACGCCATGGACGAAGCCGCGCGCCGGCTGCTGGGAACACGCGACTTCTCCTCCTTCCGGGCGGCCGGCGACGTCTCGGAGTCTCCCGTGAAGGAGATGCGCTGCGCCCGGGTGGAGAGGGCCCCGGATCGCGATGACCTCGTCGTCTACACCGTGGAAGCCAGCTCCTTCCTGCAGCACATGGTACGGGCACTGGCCGGCACGCTGATCGAGGTGGGGCGCGGCCGGCGCTCTCCCGACGACATGGAGAAGGTGCTTGCCGCCCGCGATCGGAGCGTGGCGGGCCCGACCGCGCCCGCGCGCGGGCTCTTCCTGGTGCAGGTGCTATACCCCGATCTTGCGCCGCCTCAGGGGCGATGGTAGGCTCGCCCGATGGCGAGAAAGACGCCCGATCTGGAGGGATACCTCGTCCCCGGCTCCGAAGAAGAGTCGATCGTTCGGGACATCGACTTCTCCCGCCTTCCCTCGCACGTGGCGATCATCATGGACGGCAACGGCAGGTGGGCCCAGTCCAGGCGGCTCCCACGCGTGGCGGGCCACCGCGCCGGCATCGATGCCGTGCGTGACGTGGTGGAGGCGTCCGCGCGTCTCGGGCTGCAGGTCCTGACCCTGTTCGCGTTTTCCAAGGAGAACTGGAAGCGTCCGCGCGCCGAGGTCAATATGTTGATGCTCCTGCTCAAGGAGTACCTCAACCGGGAATTGCGCACGCTCATCTCCAACGACATCCGGTTCCAGGTGATCGGCCGCATGGAGGAGCTCGACCCCACGGTTCAGCGCGAGCTCCGCAAGGGGATGGCCGCCACGGCGGAGCTGCGGGGGATGACCTTCAACATCGCCCTGTCGTACGGCGGGCGCGCGGAGATCGTTGACGCCTGCAGGCGGCTGGTGGCCGCGATGCACGACGGGACCGGCCCGCAGGTGCCGGAGGATATCGACGAGGCCACGTTTGCCAGGTACCTCGACACGGCCGGCCAGCCTGACCCCGACCTGCTCATACGCACCAGTGGCGAGCTCCGGATCAGCAACTTCCTGCTGTGGCAGATCGCCTACGCCGAGATCTGGGTCACCCCCACCCTCTGGCCCGACTTCCGCAAGACCGAGCTGTTCCGCGCGATCCGCGATTACCAGAAGCGCGATCGACGCTATGGAGGGGTTGCCGACGAGGCCGTTCCCTCCACCGGGACACCGGGGAGGAGGCGCGTCGTGTGAGGAGGATCCTGACCGCCCTCGCGGGGATCCCCATCCTGTTCATCGTCATCAAGCGCCTGCCGCCTTTGGCCTTCATGGTCCTGGTGGCCGTGGCCGTCGTCCTGGGCTCGCTGGAGCTCTCCAGGCTCGTCGAGCGGCGTGGCTGGCAGACCCATCGATGGCTGGGGGCCGCGCTGGCCGCAGCCACGGCGTGGTCGTTCTACGATCCCAGGCTCCCCACGGTGGCGGTGATGTGCGCTGCCGCCATGCTGGTCCCCCTGTCCTCGGTGACGCGGGTCTGGCTCGGCGGGCGGCCGGTGCAGGGGGAGCTGGAAGGAATGGCGACGACGCTCTCCGGCGTGATGTTCATCGGGCTCCTGATGGGCTACTGCGTTGCCCTCCTGCGCGACGGAGGGGAGCTCGGGCGCGACCTGACGATGCTCCTTTTCTGGGTGGTGTGGCTGGCCGACGCGGGGGCCCTGGTCGCAGGGAAGCTGTTCGGAAGGGTGCGCCTGGTCCCTGCCATCAGCCCGTCCAAGACGGTCGAGGGGGCCGCGGGCGCGCTGGTGGTGGCTCTTGCCGCGGCGCTGGCAGCGAAGTCGTGGTTCTTCACGAGGCTGGCGATGCGTGACGCCGTGGCCCTGGGGCTGCTTCTGGGACTGGCCGGGATGGCGGGAGACCTCAGCGAGTCTCTCATGAAGAGATCCGCATCGGTGAAGGACAGCGGCGGGATGTTCCCCGGACACGGCGGCATGCTGGATCGCACCGACAGCCTGATGTTCGCCGCGCCCGTGCTCTTCTACTACCATCAGATCTTCATGGAATAGGACGTCATGCGCACCCTCTCCATCCTGGGATCGACCGGCTCGATCGGTACAAGCGCGCTGGATCTGATCGAACGCCTCAACGCCGCCGGCGGGGAGCCTCGCTTCCAGGTCGCGGCGCTCGCCGCGCACACGCGGGCGGACCTGCTGATCGAGCAGATACGGCGCTTCCGTCCGATCCTGGCCTGCATCGGCAGCGACGAGGCTGCCGGCGCCATCCGGGATGCGATCCGCGGCCTCCCCACGCGCGTGGTGTCCGGGCGGCCCGGGCTGCTGGAAGCGGCCACCCTGCCGGAGGCTGATTTCGTTCTGGCCGCCATCGTGGGCGCGGCAGGTCTGGAGCCGACCTTCGCGGCCGTGAAGGCGGGGCGGTCGGTGGGGCTCGCCAACAAGGAGGCCCTCGTGCTGGCGGGGGAGCTGATGATAGCGGCGGCGCGCGAAAGCGGCGGCGTGCTGCTGCCGGTCGACAGCGAGCACAACGCCCTGCATCAGTGCCTGCGAGGAGAGCATACGCGGGAAGTGCGCCGGCTGGTGATGACCGCCTCCGGAGGCCCCTTCTCGCGCCAGCCGGGGCGCGACCTCTCGAGCGTGACCCCGGAGGAAGCGCTCGCCCATCCCACCTGGGTGATGGGGCCGCGGATCACGATCGACTCGGCCACCTTGATGAACAAAGGTCTCGAGATCATCGAGGCACACTGGCTGTTCGGGATCCCCGAGCATCGCATCGATGTGGTGGTCCATCCCCAGTCGATCATCCACTCCCTTGTGGAGTTCGTGGACGGCTCGTTCGTGTGCCAGATGGGAGCGACCGACATGCGGCATCCGATCCAGTACGCGCTCACCTGGCCCGATCGGATCCCCACCCCTCTGGAGCCGGTGGACCTCTCGCGCCTGCCGGCGCTCACCTTCGAGCCGCCCGACGAGCGCCGCTTTCCGTGCCTGACGCTGGGCCGTGACGCGCTCAAGGCGGGCGGGACGATGCCCGCCGTGCTCAACGCGGCCAACGAGGTGGCCGTCCACGCGTTTCTCGAAGGGAGTATCCTGTTCACGGACATCCCGCGTGTCATCCGGGCCACGATGGAAGGTCACCGGCCCGCTCCCGCGACGTCTCTGGATGTCATCCTCGAAGCCGATGAATGGTCCCGGCGGACGGCGGGCACGAACGTGCGCCCCGGGGCCGGCGCGCTGAACAGATCCGGAGGACGATCCTGATGGACATCACGACCCTTCTGGGCTTCATCTTCATACTCGGCGCGCTCATCTTCATCCACGAGTCGGGGCACTACTTCATGGCCAAGCTGCTGGGCATCCGGGTGGAGGTCTTCTCCCTCGGGTTCGGCCCCAAGCTGCTGAAGTTCAACAAGGGGGGGACCGAGTACTGCATCTCCGCGCTTCCCCTGGGCGGCTACGTCAAGATGCTCGGGGAAAGCCCCGACGAGTCCCTGCGCGGGAGCCCCGAGGAGTTCCAGTCCCGCAAGAAGTGGGAGCGCTTCCTGGTCCTGGTCATGGGGGCCCTGCTGAACATCGTGCTGGCCGTGGTCCTGATGGCCGGGCTCTTCATGCACGGGGTGGCCGAGCCGCTCTACCAGGTGAGCGCCGCCGTGGTGGGAGGGCTCGATCCCAACGGAGCCGCCATCGAGGCCGGGGTTCAGGTGGGCGACGAGATCGTGGCCATCAACGGCGAGGAGGTCCCCACGTGGCGCGACATGCATCTTGTGGTCGCGCTCAACCCGGGCAAGAGGCTCGATCTCAGCATCCTGCGCAACGGGGAGAAGATCTCGGTCCCCGTGACCGTGCGCACCGATCCGCGGGATCGGATCGGCGTGCTGGGGATCGAGCCGAGCCATCGCATCGCCGTCGATCAGGTCGTTGCCGGCGGGGCCGCGGAGTCCGCCGGGATGCAATCGGGCGACGTGCTGCTCGCGGTGGAGGGGGAGGATCTCAAGGGACGCGCGGGATACGAGAAGCTGCTCCAACAGCTGACGGCGAGCATCGGACGGCCCCTGAACGTGCGCGTCGACCGGGGAGGGCAGGTCCTCGAGGTCCAGCTCACCCCCGCTGCCGGCAAAGACGACTCCGAGTCGAAGGCCGACATCGGCGCCACGCTCACCCTGCCCATGGGCATCCGCAAGTACGGGCCCATCGAAGCGGTCACGCACAGCGTGGCGCACAACTGGAAGTCGGCGGGCGTGCTGTTCCTGACCCTCAAGAAGCTGGTGGCAGGGCAGCTCTCACCCCGCACCCTTTCCGGCCCCATCGAGATCTACCGGCTCACCGGAGAATCGCTGCGCGGCGGGTGGATCACCTACGTGAACCTGATGGCGCTCATCAGCCTTCAGCTGGGGATCATCAACCTGCTCCCGATCCCGGTGCTGGACGGCGGCCACATCTTCATCCTGCTCGTGGAAGGGATCATCCGGCGCGACCTCTCGATGAAGCTCAAGGAGCGCGTGCTGCAGTTCGGCTTCATCCTGCTTCTGATCATCATGGGCGGGGTCATCTACATGGACCTCTACAAGTACATCAACTTCTGAAGGTAGCCGGGGGCACCCTCTTCTGCATACGCGGCCATCTGCGCGGACTTCCGTGACAACGGGTCTTTCCTGTTTTCCTCGTCCGCTCCCTATGGTATGTTGCGTCCGTTCGGCCGGGGCTCTGCGGGTACCCAGCCGAGACATCGCCACCGGATAGAAAAAGCATAGCAATTCGCATATTTGTCAGGCTTCGCTTTGCATTGTCAAAACGAAGTCCGACGCGTATCTTCTTCCGGGACACCCCCGGAGGCCCGATGACGCCGCGCGCCGCCACCTTGACGCTCTGCCTGTCGCTTCTGACCTCCTCCGCCCCGCCGCTCGCCGCGGACGAGCCGGTCCGCCTTCTCGTGAAGTCACGTTCGGGGAAGGCCGCCGCGCGTCTCGATGAGGTGCTTGCGCGCTCTTCTCTCTATTCGGCCCGCGTCCGGTGGACCTCGCGCTTCACGTCATGGAAGGTGGTCGAGCTGGAGCAAGGAACAGATGTGGCTCGGGCCTCGCGATGGCTGGCCTCCGATCCTTCGGTGGCCGCCGTGGAGGTCGAAGGAATGGCCCGCATCGGCGCGGTGGTCCCCGACGACATGAGCGCGGCCCAGTGGTTCCTGGACAACACCGGGCAGGCGGTGAACGGAGCCGGCGGAGCCAACGATGCCGACATCGACGCTCCGGAGGCCTGGGATCTGACTCAGGGAAGCCGTGACATCGTCGTCGCGATTCTCGACACGGGCGTTTCCGCCCAGCATCCCGACCTGCAGGCCAACGTGCGTGAGGCGTTCGGCACGGGTGGCTCGGGATTCGGGGATGACACGGGGATGGGGCATGGCACCCCTGTGGCGGGGATCATCGGCGCGGTGGGGGACAACGGACTGGGCATGGCCGGCATCAACTGGCGTGTGTCCCTGCTGTCCGCCAAGGTCTGCGACCGGCGGGGCCGGTGCCCCTACGGCGCCATCCTGGAAGGGCTCGACCGCGCCATGGCGGCCGGCGCGCGCGTCGTGAACATGAGCTTCACGTGCGACGAGCATCAGGACCCCGCCACTGGAGAGTGCGGAGCGTTTCGCCCGGGAGCCTGCCGTTCGGCCGCCCTGCGCGAGGCACTGGAGGCCGCGGGCGACGCGGGGATCCTCGTCACCACCGCGGCGGGCAACTGCGGGGCCAACGTCGAAGAGCGAGCCTCGGCGTTGCCCTGCGCATACGACCTGGACAACGTGCTGTGCGTTGCGGCCACCGACGCGCGCGACGAGCTGGCGGCGTTCAGCAATCACGGGGCCCGGCACGTGAGGCTGGCGGCACCCGGCACCGAGATCGTCTCGCTGGGAGCCCGCGACGCGGGACTCTTCCTCTGGAACGGCACGTCGTTCGCGTCACCCATGGCGGGAGGCGTGGCGGCCCTGCTCCTCTCTCGCCAGAGCGGCTTCACTCCGCAGGCCATCGTGGAGCGCCTCACCGCTGGGGATCGGCTGGCTTCTCTCGACGGCCTGGTGAAAGGCGCGGTCCGCCTGAACGCGATGGAGGCCGTGTCGGACCTTTTCGTCTCGCCCCGCCGGATCCCGGCCGCCGGCCCGGCCGCGGGGGGACTGGTGGGTGATTTCGACGGGGACGGCGTGGCGGAGCTGTGCGAGGTCTCATCCCGCGGATACCTCGTGTCGCACCCTGATGCCGCCGCCCCGGAGCCGCGCTTCTGGTCTCGCGAGGGAGGCACCTCGGCCGCGGTGGTGGGTGATTTCGACGGAGACGGCCTGGACGACATCGCGCGCGGGTCGCGTTCCGGGATTCAGGTCATGCGGTCGACCGGGGACGGCTTCGAGGCTCCGCGGCGCTGGGTGAACGCCGCCTGGAAACACTGGACCCTGGCCGGGGACGTGAATGGAGACGGCCGCGACGACCTGGTGCGCTACCGCGGCGATCGGATTTTCTCCGTCTCCCTCTCGACCGGAACGTCCTTCTCGTCGTCCGCCAGGTGGGCGCGCATTTCGCCGGGGACGGCCCAGACGCTGGCCGACCTGGACGGGGACGGCAGGAAGGACCTGGTCACCGTGGGGAGTGGCCTCCTCACGATGCTGCGCTCCACCGGGTCGTCCTTCTCGCCCATGGCCACGCAGCCGGCCCCTCTTGCCTGGCGTCTCATTGCAGGGGACGTCGATGCCGATGGCCGTGACGATCTCGCGCGCCTGGATGCGGATGGGTGCTGGCGGGTGTCGGTCTTCGCGGACGGAACGCTGCAGCCGGCCCGTCCCTGGGCCTGCCTGCCGCAGAAGGCTCTGTGGGGCGGCGGCCTGGCCGACACGGACGGTGACGGGCGAGCCGACCTTGTGGGGCTCTCCACCTCCGGCAGCCGCGACTGGCAGCTTCTGAATTCCCGCCGCTGATCCCCCCGCCTGAGGTACGATGACCTTGTCATGAAGACCGATCTCGAGACCCGCTCCAGGAACACTCCCGACCGCTCCACCGGTGCGTCCGGGGGGAGCGGACGTCCCGGTGCGTTCGTCATGGGGCTCGTCCGGCTGCTCCTGTCCTTCGTCTTCCGGGTCTTCCGATCCTCCGGCGCCTGGAAAGAAGCTGTGCGCCGGGCCACCTCGCATCCGGAGGTCGTGCGCGCCCTGGGACAGCCTGTCCGCCCGGGCCCCTGGGTCGGAGGGCACATACGGGTCAGCGGGCCGGATGGCGATGCCGCCTTCACGGCCCCCCTGCATGGCAGCCTCGCGGACGCCGCACTGCGGGCCGTGGCGCGCCGGGTCGAAGGAGTGTGGCGATTCGACGTGCTCCAGGTTCAGGTGCGCGGCGGTGGGTGCATCGACCTTCTGGCGGAATCCGCACCGCGCGTGACGGGCCGGCCGGCTCCAGCGCTTCCTCCCGCGTCCCGGCGCCTGCCTCCCGGCTGATCTCTCGCCGACATCAAGGACGCTGGGTCTGCCACAGGGTCACCACCGTGCGCGGGATGCGGATCTCCGGCGGTGGCCAGGTCCCCAGAGCGATCCGTTCATCGAAGAAGACGATGGGAGAGTCGGCCCCGGGGCCCGACTGGATGAACGAGCCTCCCGCGACCAGGCTCCCATAGTGAGCGGCGCTCCCCTGCGCCACGATGTCGCCGGCGTTGTAGAGGATCCCGAACAGGTTGATCGACGTGGTCATGGGAAGACCGATCTCGTCGCGCCACGTGGTCGTCGACCCTGCATAGCGCTCTCCCTCCACCGAGGTGGCCTCCGCGTCCCCCTCGGCGAGGGGATGTCGATGGAACTCGTCGCTGGCCGAGCCGGTGTCCGTGGAGAGAGCGTACTGGAGGTTCACGAAGGCCTCCGTCGAGCCGTGACGGCGATCTCCGTCGACGTCGTCATAGGGCTCGCCGGGAGGCAGAATCACGCGGGGCACTCCGCCTGCTCCGTCCACCGCGATGGAGACGGCGTTCAGATAAATGAAGCCCGCCGTGCTCCACTCGCCCCCTTCAATGAGCACGGCCGGCGTCAGGTTGGAGCCGTCGGGGGGACGGCCGTCGGCGGTGTCGAAGAAGAAGATCCCGTGGCGGCCATGAGTCCACTCCCTCACGCTTCGTGCGGGTCCCGTGCCGTCCAGCCTGAACAGGCCGGTCTGAGGATCGAACGCGTGGTAGCGCGCGGCGGCGTCACCGGCCAGCGAGGTCGAGGCCAGCCGCTTCCACAAGGCATACTCGAAACGGGGACAGCCCACACCGGCGACGCGCTGGAAGATGTTGCTGTGATCCCGGTCGCCCGGGTTTGCCGGATCGAAGGGAAACGGCTGGTCCTGGAGAGCCTCCCATCCCGTCAGCTCACCTCCCGCCAGCACCTGGAGCCATGGATCCTCGAGCCGCGTGATGGGTCCCGTCTCCCAGGTCGTCAGGTCCGCTCCGCTGATGTGGCGCCGGACTCCGGTGAAGGGATGACCGCTCGCCAGATGGGCATCCAGCTCGTCCATGGTGGCGGGGAGCGTGACGTTTCCCGCCGCGGTCACCGGCCCCCAGCGGCCTCGCATCCGCCCCGTCACGGTCAGATCGCCGCATGCGGCCAGGGGGCCACGCGGGTGGTTGAAGGGGATCTCCGCCAGCCCCATCCGGACCACCGATGTGGCGACCGGCTGCTGTCCCACAGGCACCACCGGGATCCCACCATCCAGGATGAGCCGCGGGTAGAGGGAGGCGGTCACCGTGACGGTGGCCATTCCCAGCCTGAGCGTGCCGCTCATCGGAGGAGCGTGAACCTCGATACGATCCAGGCGTCCGGCCGTGGCCTGATCCTCGAACAGGATCGCGTTAATCCGATCGAGCAGATCCACGGTCCCCGGCTGGTCCTCCAGAACGAGATCGGCGGCCCCTTCCGAGCCCATGAGCGACGTCACGGTGTCCCCACGGAAAGGCTTCTGGAACAGGTCGAGGTGGGGAAGGCCGGGCGACACCAGGCGCCCCTGGCGGTAGAGCTCGCGTCCAGGAGAGCCGTCCGCGGCCACAGCCGGGGTGGCCGGGTCACCGTCGGTGTCGAGACGCCGCAGGGTGCGCCTGAAAAGCGCCGCGTCCCTGAGGTCGAACTGCTCCAGAAAGCGATGACGCACGCTGGAGGTGTCGGCCGGGTCGCCCGACACTGGAGCATCGAACCATCGCTTCACCGCCCTCGCACCCGACTCGGCGACGCGCAGCACCGCCTCCCGGTCGCGTGCCCGTGCCGGGATGCGCTGGGAGACGTCCGCGATCTGCATCACCGCCAGACCGAGCGCCGCCAGGGTCGCTGAAACCACGAGCGCCAGAACGAGTGCCCCGCCCCCTTCGCCGGATGGGCCGCGCGGAGCCGGCGTCAGGATGCGGCCGTCTTCGTCCAGCCGGGTGATCCTGCGGGCGCCGGGAGAGGGTCGCCGCCGGCCGGAGACCGGCTCGCGGGTGAGCACGCGGCACGCCAGTGCGTGTCCCATGCCGCGAATCTCCTGGATGCACGACTGCAGGGTTCGCACCTCGTCGATCGGCAGGAGCCCGAGCTCCTGGCAGATCAACAGCTGCGTCTCCAGCACGCACAGCTCGCCGGACACCTGATCCAGCGAGCCCAGGGCCTGGCGCGCAGAGCCTCCGGCCTGTCCGCGCGCGATCGTGGCGGGAAGGCTGCTCGACGTCTCGACGAGCCGCTGCGCCATGAACCGGGCGCCGGGCCCCTTCAGGATTCGCGTGAGCTTCAGGATCTCAAGGGCGAGATCGAAGCACGCGGCCCAGATGGGCATCCGCCGGCAGGGAGGCTCACCGGCCCGCTTCACGCGAGCCTCCAGCCATGCGATCGATCCCAACGCCACACGCGCACGCGTCCGGTCGCGCCGCTGACGACGATGGCCCTCATGGCGAATCCATCCGTGAGGTAGAGAGTCCCGGCGCTCCCTTCGCCGGTAGGTGAGGCCGAGAAGATGTCGGAGCCTCCGAAGGCGATGGGATCGTCGGCGAACGTCAGCACCCCGGAAGCCGGCGGGATGCGGGGGATGGGGGGGCCCGCGGCGATCCCCAGGCTCACTCCCGGATGCCGGGAAGCCATCTCGACCAGAGGGCCCAGCGCCCGATCCTGGCCGGCCACGATGGCCGCGCTGGTGATCGAGCGATCCCCGGATGTGTCCACGTGGAAGCGCCACTGCCCGCCTCGTGGGCTCCTGGCGAAGAGGATCCCCGTGGAGCGCCCACGCGCCAGAGCCTCCATGCGCGCCCGGTGAACCTCCATCGCCAGCGCGCGTGCCGCTCCATCGAGGCGCCAGGCGCGCGCCATCTCCGCTGAAACCGGGGCCGCCATGGCCAGGGCGAGGGAGGCGATGGTCAGGGCGGCGATGATCTCGGGAAAGGACATGGTGTCGCACCAGGGCGCAAGCGCCTTTGGAGACGATGGGTCGAGGCCGGGGCGCGGCGGCCGCTCCGTTGTCGCCGCGCCCCGTGCGCGGCTACTTCCGCGCCTTCCCGGCGGTGAGTCGATCCCTGATGCGAGCCAGGGATTTCTCGCCGATCCCCTGCACCTTGATGAGATCTTCCACGGAGGCGTAGGCGCCGTTCTTGTCGCGGAACTCCACGATCCTCTGGGCGATCACCTCTCCGATCCCGGGCACGGACATGAGTTCCTCCACGCCGGCGGCGTTGATGTCCACCAGGCCGCCGGACTGGGCGGCCTTGCCTTCGGCCTGCTTCTCCGCCGCCAGAGCGATGGCCGGCCAGGACGCGGCCAGCGCCGCCGAGGCTGCCAGCGCGAGCCCCAGAACCACGCGGCTGATGTGCATTCGATGCATGCATTCCTCCATGACGATGAGCGGGTTGACCGAGGGTGGGGGTAGCGGGGCGGGCGCACCCGCCATGCGCCCGCCGCCGCGTCCCTCGCCCGCAACCGGGGCGAGGGGAGAAGGTGGGGGGCCTTGCGGCCCCCCTGGGGGGTGCTTCGGGGGAGACCGTGAGGAGAGCTGGTTGATTGAGGAGGGCATCCCACGAAGAACCTCCAACTCGTTTCGTCAGCCGGCCCCCTCCTCGCGCGAGAGGGCCAGCGCCGTTTCCAGAAGTGACTCGTCCCCGGCGCATTCGTGCACGTGGCCGGACTGCTCGTCCTGAAGCCGGAACAGCGGCGTGCAGGAAAAGGTGTAACGGCGCCCCCCGATCTCGACCTTCCGCGTGCCCGTCCATGCACGGAACACGACGTCTCTGGCGTCGTCACGTCCTTTCCCTGCAGTCATTCGGCCTCCGCCGCCCGGAACCAGAGCCGGGCTCGGCTTCCTGAAGAGCAATGGGAATGCCATGGACGTCCCGGCACGCCGCTCGCTGCTCAAGTCGAGCGCATTGCAGCGGTTGCGTCACGAAGCCGTCGGCCGTGGCCCGGGCACGCCGGGCCGAGTCCCGTCCGCCGGCGGACTGGAGGTGGCCGCCGTGTCACGCGGTGGGACACGGGGCCAGGCCGGGCCACGTGATATCCTCGCAACCCGATGCCTCGCGCCCGTTGGCAACACATCCTCCTGGCCGTGTGTCTGCTGGCCCTCTCGTCGTACCTGACGCTGTACAGCGTCGAGGTGATCCGGGAGCTGGTCGATCCACAGAGGCCGCCACGCCGTCCCTTCGGGATCGATCGCCTGGTCACCGGCCCGCCCGTCATCACCTTGATGCAGCCCGAAGCCGAGCGGGCGGGGCTTCACGTCGGTGACCGCATCGTGGCCATCGACGGCGAGCCGTACACAGGCCACGCCGTGCTCGCCCGGCGCCTGGCCTCCTCCGCCCCCGGCGCCACCATGAGCCTCGATCGGGCGGAGGGAGCGCCCGTCGGCATCACTCTGGAGGCGGTCTCGGGCGTGTCGCCGGCGTGGAAAGAGTGGGGTCTGGCTCTGACCCTGGGGGTGATCTTCCCCTGGCTCTGCCTGATCCTGGGTGGGTGGGCCGCGGCGATCCGTCCTCGGGATCCTCTGGCCTGGCTCCTGCTGGCTCTGCTGATGAGCTTCACGCAGCTCCCGGCGGAGTCGGTGGCTCACTGGGGAATGCCTCAGCGCCTCATCGGTAGCTTCTTCCAGTGGGGGCTCAGGTGGAGCTGGGCCGTGTGGATGATGCTCTTCGGGGTCTTCTTCCCCGAGCGCCTTTCCTGGGAGCGCCGGCATGCATGGATTCTGCGCCTCGCTCTGATCCCTCTGGGGCTGCTGGTGGCCGCGGCGACGCTGGAGGATGTCCTGGCCGTGGAAAGCTTCTCACTCGCGGGTGCCATCGGCCGCACCCTCGCGCCCGTGGCCATGCCAGCCCGCATCCTGCAGATGGCGTCCATCGGCGTCTTTTTCATGATGATCGGGGCCAAGACGGGGATCACGACCGCGCCTGACGCGCGGCGGCGCCTGCTCCTGCTCAACGTGGGGGCCACCGTGGGGCTCACCCCCGCGTTCATCGCGGCGATTCTCGGTCTGGTGCACGGCACGGCCCCGATGGACGCCATCCCGCAATGGCTGGTGGTCCCTGTGTTCCTGATGATGCTGCTGTTCCCGCTGACGCTGGCCTACGTCATCGTCGTGCACAGGGCTCTGGACGTCCGCGTGGCGATCCGGCAGGGCGTCCAGTATGCGTTCGCTCGAGGGGGCGTCATGGTGCTGCGCGTGCTGATCAGTGTCGGCATCATCCTGGCGGCCGCCGGCCTTGCCGCCCGTCCCGACATGCGGCGCGTGGACATCGTGACGGTCATGGCGGCTGGGATCGGCCTGGTCTTCGCGATCGGGCTTCTGGGCGAACGGTTGATTCGCTGGACCGATCGAAGGTTCTTCCGCGACGCTCTGGATGCCGAGACGATCCTCCACGAGCTCGGAGAGAAGGTCCGCACCATCGTGAACAGGTCGTCGCTGATGCAGACCGTCGCCCACACGCTCTCCGATTCGCTGCACGCGACCCGCGCGGTCTTTCTCATGGAGGAGGCGGGGGTGTACCGGCCCGGGTACGCCGTGGGTCACGACACGCCGCCGCCCGCCGCCTTTGGAACCGAATCGGCCACGATCCGCAAGCTGCGCGCGGAGCGCGGGCCCGTGCGCGTCTACCTGGACGACCCGGCTTCCTGGAGCGCGGAGCGCAAGCTGCCCGCACAGGAGCGAGACGCCCTGTCCAGCCTGGAGACACGTCTGCTCCTCCCGCTGGTGGTGGGGCAGGACATGCCCGGGATCATCAGCCTCGGGCCGAGGCAGGCGGACGCCCCCTACGCCGGCTCGGACCTGAAGCTGCTCCGGTCGCTGGCCACGCCGATCGCGCTGGCCCTGGAGAACACGCGCCTCACGGCGGCGGTGGCGGAGGAGGTGGCGCAGAGAGAGCGCATGAACCGCGAAGTGGAGATCGCGCGCGAGGTCCAGGAGCGGCTCTTCCCGCAGAAGCTGGTGTCCATCGCGGGACTCGACTATGCGGGCGCGTGCCGTCCGGCTCTGGGGGTGGGGGGCGACTACTACGATTTCCTTTCACTGACGGACGGGCGTCTGGGGATCGCCATCGCCGACGTGTCGGGAAAGGGGATCGGCGCCGCGCTGCTGATGGCGAGCCTGCAGGCCTCGCTTCGAGGGCAGACGCTGCAGCTCTCCGGCGCCATCGCGCGCCTGCTGGAGAACGTCAACCAGCTCGTGCACGACGCCTCCCCTGACAACCGCTACGCCACGTTCTTCTACGGCCAGTACGATCCGGCGACACGCCGGCTCGGGTACGTGAACGCGGGGCACTGTCCTCCCATGGTGCTGCGCCGGCGCGGCGGCCGCCACGAGATCGAGCGCCTGCGCGCCGGCGGCACTGTGGTGGGACTGTTTCCCGCCGCCGCGTACACGGAGGGGGTCATCACGCTGGAACCGGGAGATCTCGTGGTCGCGTACACCGACGGCATCAGCGAGGCCATGAACGCGGACGACGAGGAATGGGGCGAGCAGCGGCTGATCGAGGCGGCAGGTGCCTGCGACGGGCAGCCGGCGGCGGACATCATCCGCACGCTGATGCGGGCCGCCGATGCCTTCGCGGCGGGCGCGCCGCAGCATGATGACATGACGTTGGTCGTGGCACGCCTGATCTGATCAGGCTGACTTCCGTGATGGCCAGAGGGACACCAGAGCGATCCCGGCCAGCCCCGCCAGGGTCAGCCCGTCCCCCAGCCGGCGAGGGGTGGTCGGCTCCAGGGCCGCCTCCACCGCGTGCGAGCCGGGGGGCACGTCGAAGAAGAGAACCGGACGCTCCCGAGGAGGGCCGGGCCTCAGATCGACCACCTGCCCGTCCACGCGCACGGTCCATCCAGGGAACCGGTAGGCGTTCACCCGGAGGCGTGCGGTCCCGTCCGTCTCCACGCGGAACCGGTGCCACGAGGAACCCGAGCTCAGGTCGGTGATGCGGGCCGCTCCGGACACCACTTCGGCCGCAGGGCGTTCCGCGTCCGCCTGCGTGAGCCCGAGGTAGCTCACCCCGGGAGGAAGGTGATCGATCCAGTTCAACGTGTGCCGGCGCACCATCGCCCGATCGAGCGGCTCGGCGGGCGTTCCGGCTTCGTGCTCCACCAGGTTGATGTAGGGCTTCTCCTGGTACTCGATCCGATCCCCGGCGATCCGCTGGTTCACTCCAAGCGTGCCGCCCGCTACCGCCCCGCCTGCCATCACCGCGCACACCACTCCTGCGGCGGCCCAGGCGCGCCCGCGCGCGCGGCGAGCGCCCTGAGGGGCCCAGGCCGCGAAGGCGGCCGCGCAGAGCACGCCCGACGACACCGTCGTGAGGGTGAGGAACCTCCACGGAAACTGCACGAACTTGAACGATGCGAAGGCGTCCCAGACGGGGACTGAGAGCGGGAGCATCATGAACATCGCGGCGGCCGCCAACCCGAGGAAGAAGAGGGCATGGAGCCGGGAGCCGGCGGCGGACAGCCTTCCCAGGCCCGCGGCCGCCAGGAGCATCCCCGCGATCTGCGCCAACCCCAGCCGGAACGACATGGCGTCGCGCAGGCCGGCGCGGCTCATGCCGAATCCCCAGGGCCACCAGACCAGCTGGCGCGGCATGACGAAGTGCTGGTGATAGTCGACGTACGCCTCCGTGTACATCTTGAGGTTGATCGCTTCGCGCTCCAGAAAGGCGGGCACGAGGAAGAACGCGGCCAGCAGCGTCCCCAGGCACCCCGCCACGGCGGCTCCCCCGAGCCATCTCCAGGACCACCGGCCAGGGGCTCCGGCGCGCCGGGGGCCTGCCCCCGCATCGGGGAGGCGGCACAGGAGCAGCGCATAGGCGGCCAGAAGCGGGGGCGCCATCATGGTGGAGATGGTGTGGGCCGAGAAGAGGGCGGCCAGCCAGAGCGCCGCCGCGACGATGTCCCAGCGGGTGCCTCGCGTGCGGATCCGGTACAGAGCCTCCAGGAGGAAGGGCAGGATCGCGAACACCGTGACCTCCGAGAAGGCCTTGCGGACATAGAGGTCGAGCAGATGATAGGGGGTGTAGGTGTAGGCGGCGGCTGCGACGACGGCCGCGGGGGCGCTCCAGAAGAGCCGCGCGAAGCGGTACATCCCCAGGGCGGCCAGTAACGTGAAAAGGACGATCGCGCCCTTGAGGCCGCCGACCACCCCCAGTCCCATCGCCTTGAAGGCGAGCGCCGCCACGTAGAAGAGGGGAGCGTAATAAAGAGGATGCGGGTTCCCCAGGCCGGCCGAGACGTCGGGGAACCAGCGCGGGGGGATCTGGCCGTCACTCAGAGCCGCGTCGTACTCGATGAGACGCAGGATGTGCAGGTCGTCGTGCCCCTCGAACCAGCCCGGACGCAGCGCGGGCACCAGGGCGGGTAGGCAAAGGAACAGGGCGAGAAGCCAGGCGCGGCGCTCGAGCGGCTCGAGGATCCCGGTCCCTTCGTCCACACCCCGCCGCATGCCTGCCTCCGTCCCTCCGCGCCGGGCGGAGGCGCACGATCATAGCGCGGAGCGCAGGCCGGAGATCGGGCGGGATGATACAATCGCGACGCCTATGAACTACTGGAGTGGCCTGCTGCTAGGCGTCGCGCTGGGCTTCTACGTGCTGGGCGTGCTGGTTTCGATTTCGGTGCTGGTGTCGAGGCGCCAGGACCGGGTCTTCCTGATCCCCGCCGTCACACTGGCCGGCTTCATCGTCCATTTCGCCGGCATCGTCCTCCGAGGCGTGGAGGAGGGCGGGGTCCCCGTGGACAATCTGGGGGGCGTCCTCCTGCTGCTGGCGTGGGCGGCCATCTCCATCTATCTTCTGGCGCACTTCCGCTTTCGGATGGAAGTGATCGGGATCGTCATACTTCCTCTGGTCTCCGCGCTGATGGCCATCTCGATGCTGCTCCCCTCGAACATCGGGCAGTCCCGGATGCCTCTCCCGGCCGGTCTGGAGATGGCGGTCCGGGTCATCCACATCGTTCCGGCCATCCTGGGGGTGTCGCTTCTGTTCCTCACGTTCACGGCCAGCCTGCTCTATCTGCTGCAGGAGCGCGCGCTCAAGGCGCATCGGCCGCTCACGTTCTTCCTGAAGCTCCCTTCCCTGGAGCGTTGCGAGAAGCTGGCCCACCAGTCGCTCACCTGGGGGTTCGCCATGCTGACCTTCGTGGTGGTGACCGGAGTGGTCACGGCCAGCTACGGTCCCGACGACGATTGGCGGTGGGTGCTCCGGGAGAAGTGGTCGATCCTCGCGTGGCTCATCTTCGCGGTGGTGGTGTACGACCGGACCTTCTCGGGAGGATGGCGCGGGCGCAAGGCGGCCTATCTGAGCATCCTGGGTTTCGGCGTCATCATTCTGCGGATGATCGGGGCATGAGGCGATGAGCTTCCTTCTGGTAGGGCTCAGCCACCGCACCGCTCCCATCGAGGTGAGGGAGCGGCTGGCCTTCAACTCTGACGAGGCGGGGCTGGTGGTCGCGAAGCTGGCCGCCCTCCCGGGGATCGCGGAAGGGATGCTGCTGTCCACCTGCAACAGGACGGAGGTGATCGTGGCGCCCGACGACGGCCTCTCCCAGGAGGGCATCGTCGGCCAGGTGCGCGGCCTGCTGAGCGAGGCCCGCGACATCCATCCGGTGGACCTGGATCGCTACCTGTACGTGCACCACGGTCCGGAGGCGGTGCGCCACCTGTTCCGCGTGGCATCCAGTCTGGATTCCATGATGGTGGGGGAGCCGCAGATCCTGGGCCAGGTCAAGGAGGCGTACGCGACCGGGGCCCGCGCGGGAGGGCTCGGCCCGCGGCTGGAGATTCTCCTGCAGCGCGCCTTCGCCGTGGCCAAACGCGTGCGGACGGGTACGCAGATCTCGCGCAACCCGGTGTCCATCTCCTACGCGGCGGCGGACCTGGCCACGCGGATCTTCGGCACCCTGGAAGGGCGGTCTGTGATGGTGCTCGGATCGGGCAAGATGGCCACCCTGGCCCTGCGCCACCTGATCGCCGCGGGGGTCGGGCGCGTCTATGTGGCGTCCCGCACGTTCCACCGCGCCCAGGAGCTGGCCGCCGCCTTCAAGGGCGTGCCGGTGACCTTCGATCACTTCCGCGAGCACCTCGTGGAGGTGGACATCGTCGTCTCTTCCACGGCGGCGCCTCATCACGTGCTGCGCAAGGAGCACGGGCACAAGTTCATGAGGGAGCGCCGGGGGCGCCCCATCTTCTTCATCGACATCGCCGTGCCGCGCGACATCGACCCGGCCCTCAACGACCTGGACAACCTCTTCCTGTACGACATCGACGATCTGCAGCGCGTCGTGGACGCGGGCCTCGAGGAGCGCCGCCGCGAAGCGGTCCTGGCCGAAGGGATCGTGGAGGAGGAAGTCCGCCTCTTCCTCACGCAGGCGCGAAGCCGTGAAGCGGCGCCCGCCATCGTGGCGCTCCGCGAGAAGCTCCACGGCGTGGCCGAGGAAGAGCTGCGGCGGTTCCGGGGGCGCCTGGGCCCGCTCTCCGAGACGCAGGAGTCGACCATCCGCGAGATGATGTCGTCTCTCATGAACAAGGTGCTCCACGGGCCCACGCGCGAGCTGAAGAGGTCGGCGGGTGGCGACTCGAGCCGCGAGGCGGCCGACCTCCTTCGGAGGATGTTCGACCTCGAGAGGCAGGACGAGACCAGGGCCTCCGGCTCGCGAGGCGGCGATGCGGAGGCCCGCGGGGAGGGGCGCCGGTGATTCTCGGCACGCGGGGGAGCCCGCTCGCGATCGCGCAGAGCCGCTGGGTGCGGGATCGCCTGTGCGAGGCGAGCCCCGGGCTGGAGATCGACATGGTCGTCATCCGCACCACCGGCGATCAGCAGGCGTCGCCTCCCGATGTCTTCTTCGGCGCACCGGGCGGAGCCTCCCTCAAAGGGATCTTCGTGAAGGAGATCGAGGACGCCCTGCTCGAGGGGCGCATCGATCTGGCCGTTCACAGCCTCAAGGACCTCCCCACCGATCAGCCCGAAGGGCTGGTGATCGCCTCGCTCCCTTCGCGCGAGGATCCGCGCGATGTCCTGGTGACGCGCGAGGGGACCGGCCTCGACGATCTGCCGCGCGGAGCCAGGCTGGGGACAGGCAGCCCGCGGCGGGCCGCCCAGCTGAGGCGGGCGCGGCCGGATCTGGTGATCGAGCCGGTGAGGGGCAACGTGGACACGCGCGTGAAACGCATGAAGGAGGGAAGGTTCGACGGCGTGGTGCTCGCGGCCGCAGGTCTGTCGCGCCTGGGTCTGCTGGCCGAGGGGGCGCTGGAGGGGGCGGCGGCGGTCGGCATCCCTGTGGAGGCCTGCCTGCCGGCCGTGGGCCAGGGGGCGCTGGCGATCGAGACCCGCCGCGAGGACGACGCCGCGCGCGCGGTGTCGAACGCGATCGCCGACGAGGTCACGAGACGCGAGATCACGGCCGAGCGTGCCTTCCTCGCGGCGCTGGGGGGAGGGTGCCGCGTCCCGGTCGCGGCCCTGGCCCGCGTGCAGGCCGGCGGCGAGCTCTGGCTTCGCGGCATGGTGGCGGCGCCCGACGGATCGGCGTGCCTGCACGTGGATCGAAGAGGAGCCGCGGATCGCGCGGAGGAGATCGGACGATGGCTCGCCAAGGACGCCATGGAGCGGGGAGCCGGCCGCCTGCTGTCGGCTCCGGCGGACTGATGCCACTGGCCGGGCGCACGGTGCTGGTCACCCGGGCGGCCGGCCAGCCGGACGAGCTGGGTCCTGCCCTGCGGGCCCTGGGCGCCCGCGTGCTGGAAGCTCCGCTCATCTCCTTCCAGGAGCCCCGGGACTGGGGGCCTGCCGACCGGGCGATCGCGAACCTGGCCGCGTATCGCATGGTTCTGTTCACCAGCGCCAACGCGGTGCGGCGGTTCGTGGAGCGCCTGCGGCGCAACGGGGTCGACCCGGAGGTCATGACGGGCGCGCGCGTGGTGGCCATCGGGCCCGCCACAGCGGCCGCGGCGCGGGAGGCCACCGGGGTGCCGGTGGACGCGGTGGCTTCGGACTTTCGCGCGGAAGGGCTTCTCTCGCTCCTGTCGACCGGGCCCTCGCTCGCCGGATGGAGCATCCTGCTACCACGTGCCGAGGTGGCGCGCGAAGTCCTGCCCGAATCGCTGCGCTCTCTCGGAGCGAACGTCGAGGTGGTGACCGTGTACCGCACGGAACCGTGCGCCCTCCCCGAAGATGTGCGGACCATGCTGCGCCGCGGTGAGTTCGACGCGATCGCATTGACCAGCGCGAGCATGGCGGCCGGCCTGGCAGCGGAGGTGGGAGCGCAGGCGCCGGGCGGCGTGGTGGTGGCGGCGCTCGGGCCGGTGACGGCGAAGGCCGCGCGGGACGCGGGTATCGAGCCTGCCGTGGTGGCTCCACGCGCCACCGTGAAGGACCTGGCCGCGGCGATCGCGGCCCACTTCGATCAGGATGGACGCAGCAGCTGAGTGATTTCCGCGGCCGGCGCGGCCTCGGCCGGTGGAGCCCCGCGGCGGAAGATGCGCGCGCCCGAGGTCCCGGCGAGATGCACGCGCGCCGCGCCGGCGTCCGGGTCCTCGATCCTCAGCATCGCCCCTTCGCGCAGGCCGGCCACGACGACATCGTTGTCCTCGAGGAACTGCGTCAGGCGCTCCTCGCGGGTCTCGCCCATGTGACGGGAAGCCGGGTCCGCGTCGAGATAGTGGCAGTTGATCTGGAAGGAGACCAGCCCCAGCGCATCGAGTGAGACGGGCTCCACGATCGGCATGTCGTTGGTCGTGCGGATGGTGGGGCCGGCGATCACCGTTCCCGCGCTGGCTCCCATGTAGGGGGTTCCCTTCCGCGCGGCGCGGCGGATGGCCTCCAGGGCACCGCAGCGTTGCAGGCGGTCCAGGAGGCGGAAGGTGTTGCCGCCCCCCACGAAGATGGCCTCGGCCCGGGCCACCGCGGCGGGAGCGTCCGGACCTTCGACCAGGGGCTCGACCCGGTAGCCCAGCTCGGCCAGGCGGTCGGCCGCGCGCCGCGTGTAGGCCGCCTGATCGTGCAGGGCGAAGGGCACGAAGAGGACGGTGCCCGCCTTGCCGTACAGGCCGGTGATCTCGCCCGCGGCGTGCGCCAGGTAACCCTGACCGTAATTGCTGGAGTTGCTCAGAAGCAGGAGCCGCATCGTCATCCCATCCTCCGTCGCGTGATCTCCTCGACCGTTGTGCGTCCGGCGGCCAGCGCCCCCAGCGCCTCGCGGCGCATGGAGGCGAGCCCCGCCGCGCGGCACGCCTCGCGCAGGTCGTCGGCCGACGTTCCCGCCGCCGCCCGGGCCACCGCGCGATCCGGAGCCACGGCGTGAGCCAGAGGGACCCGCCCGCGGAAGCCAAGCGTGCCCGCGCAGTCGCCGCAGCCGTTCCCTTTGTAGAGCGTGAGGCTCGCCGCCTCCGCGGAGGGGAGTCCCAGCGCCGAAGCGTGATCGGCGGCGGAGCCGGTCGCCGTCCGGCAGGCCGGGCAGATGCGCCGGACCAGCCTTTGGTACAGGAGCAGGGTGGGCCGCGACGCCAGCAGGGCGGGCGGGTACCCCGATGCCACGAAGGCCTTCAGCGCGGCGAAGATGCTGATCCCCTCGGCGCGGGCCACAACCAGCAGCCGATCGCCCAGCCGTCCGGCCTCGCCCGACCAGGCGACGCCTTCCGTGCCGGTCACGATGAGCGCGCCGCCGTCGGGCGCGTCCGCGAGCGAAACGGCGTGTTCGAAGCTGTTGCGGATTTCGGGGAAGAACTCCTCCTGGGTCGCTCCGGAGAGAGTCAGGGCGCGGGGGGACTCCACCAGCGCCACCATGCGGTTGGACGAGATCAGCTCGACCGCGAGCGCGTACAGGGTCGTGGACGCCCCGGAGCAGGGAGGAGAGGAGATCAGGATGAGCCCCTTCTCGGAGGCGAGGGCGCGGGCCAGGGCCCCGCTCACCGTTTCGTTCAGCCCCAGGTCACCCAGATGAGCGGGGAAGGTCGACGTGTCGAGGACTTTGATCGACATCTCCTCGCCCTCGCGTCCGGGGCGCGTCCGCACGATGACGATCTGATCCACGCCGTCGATCGCGACCTCGGCACGTCCCACGCGGGGCACCGTGCGCGTGTCCCCATCGAGCCCCGCCAGCTTTTTGAACGCCTCGAGCGCGGCGGCCACGTCGTGCGGAGCACGCATGCGGTCCAGGTACAGCGTTCCGTCGATCCTGAAGAACAGCTTGAGGGACCCCTCCATCGCCTGGATCTGGATGTGGCTGGCCCTGCGGCTGGAGGCCAGCCTCACGATGGTCTCGGCCAGTCCCTCGCTGCCGGCGGCCGTGGCGGCCGGGTCGCTCGCCGTGGCGGAGCCCTGCGGGAAGATCGAGCGGATCACGGAGACGATGGACTCGGCCGGGACCACTCCCGGGATGACCTGGCAGCCGGTGACGGCCATGACCCGCTGCACCGCCTCGGTGTTGGACGGATCCGCCATGGCCAGCGTCATGATACGGCGGTCCCTGAAGGCCTCCGCCTCCAGCGGGAGGATGCGGTCACGCAGGCACTGGTCCACGCCGAGCTTGCGCAGGGCCACCGTATCCACGCGGGCGCGCGCCAGGTCGACGGTGATGGCGGTGTGCTGGGACTGGAGGAAGCGCTCGATGCGATCGGGCGGCAGCGCGCCGCTCTCCACCAGGATCTCCCCGAGCTTACGGCCGTCGGTCTTCTGCCGGTTCAGCGCCTCCAGGAGCTGACCCGTGGTGATCAGGCCCGAGCGCACCAGCATCTCGCCGATGAGCATCCGTGACTGACTGAGCGTCTCCACTTCTTCGCGCAGCGCGGCCGGGGCCTGGCGCCAGAAGCCATCCTTGAACTCCAGCCCCGCGGCGCAGAAGCATCCCATGCAGAAGGGGCAGACCTTGGTGGGTCGTTGCGGATTGCAGGAACACCAGATCGCATCCGCGGCGTCGTAGTCGCTCAGGCAGTTGAAGCACTGCACCAGGTATGTGTCCGGCATCGGGAGCCTCTCGAGAGGACGGTCATTATAAGGTCGGGTCACCGGAGGGGCAACACGCGGAATCCACGGCGTGCGCGTTGACCGTGTGGGGGGGCTGTGTTAGTTTTCTGCGCGTCGACAAGGCTCTCCATACAAGCCCCGATCAGGCAGGCCCATTCAACATGTCGAGCCCCTCGCTTCGCCGCACCCCGTTGCACGCCCGCCACGCCGCCGCCGGCGCGCGGCTGGTCGACTTCGCGGGGTGGGACATGCCCGTGCAGTACCGCGGCGTCATCGAAGAGCACCTGGCCGTGCGGCAGAAGGCGGGGCTGTTCGACGTCTCCCACATGGGAGAGATCCTGATCACCGGCCCGTCGGCGCTCCAGGCCGTGCAGCACCTCACCAGCAACGACGCCTCCGTTCTGAGCGACGGCCAGGCCCAGTACTCCGCCCTCACCACCGAGCGGGGCACCCCGGTCGACGACATACTCGTGTACCGCCTGGCCGCCGATCGCTACCTGCTCGTGGTCAACGCCGCCAATGACGAGAAGGATTTCGCCTGGGTGTCCGAGCGGATCCCTTCCGGCGCGCGCGCCGAGCACGCCAGCGATCGCTACGCGCAGCTCGCGCTGCAGGGCCCGGCCTCGCCCGGCATCCTCGCCACGCTCACACGTGACGGCGTGCGCGAGCTGCCCTCGTTCGCCTTCCTGCAGGGGGAGGTGGCGGGGCGCCGTGCTCTCGTGGCGCGCACGGGCTATACGGGAGAGGACGGCTACGAGGTCTACTGCGACCCGGATGACGCTCCTCATCTGTGGGACGCTCTGCTGGAGGCCGGCAGGCCCGCGGGGATCGAGCCGGCCGGGCTGGGGGCACGCGACACGCTGCGCCTGGAAGCCTGCCTCATGCTCTATGGCCAGGACATCGACGAGACCACCACGCTGCTGGAAGCGGGCCTGCGCTTCATCGTGAAGCTGGAGAAAGGGCCCTTCATCGGGCGCGAGGCCCTGGCGAAGCAGGCGAAGGAAGGGGTTCCCCGCCGGCTGGCCGGCTTCGAGATGGTGGAGCGGGGCATCGCGCGCCACGGCTATCCCGTTGCATCGGAGGGGCGCCCTCTGGGAGAGGTCACCAGCGGCACGTACGGGCCCTTCGTCCGGCGCAACGTCGGTCTCACCTACGTGCCCGCGCCCATGGCGAAGGAAGGGCAGGACATCGACGTGATCATCCGCGCGCGACCCGTCAAGGCCCGTATCGTGCGCACTCCGTTCTACCGCAGGCCCAGGTCGACTCCGGCGCCGGGGAGCGCCTGATCAGGAGGACGCACGCACCATGTATCCGGATCATCTCAAGTACACGAAGGATCACGAGTGGATCGCGCGCGAGGGAGACACCGGCACGGTGGGTGTGTCCTACTTCGCGCAGAAGGAGCTGGGCGACGTGGTGTTCGTCGAGCTTCCGGAGGTGGGCCGCAAGCTGAGCCAGGGTGAGGAGCTGGGGACCATCGAATCGGTGAAGGCGGTGTCGGAGATCTACAGCCCGGTCGCGGGCGAGGTGATCGAGGTGAACACCGCTCTGCGCGACCGTCCCGAGACGATCAACGGCGATCCTTACGACGCCGGGTGGATCCTCAAGCTGCGTCTGACCAGGCCGGCCGACCTGGACGCCCTGATGAACGCGGAGGCCTACCGCGCCTACGTCGAGAAGGGCGGTCACTAGCTCGATGCGCTACTTCCCTCAGGGGACCTCGGATCTCGAAGAGATGATGAGGGTGGTGGGGGTGCGCTCCACCTCCGACCTGTTCGACTGCGTTCCGGAGCCGCTGCGCCTGAAGAAGGACCTCAACGTCCCGCCCGCGAGGTCCGAGATGGAGCTGCGCCGCTCCCTGGGCCAGATGGCCGCGGCCAACGCCTCGGCGGCCACACACCCCTGTTTCCTGGGAGCCGGCGCCTACAATCACGAGATCCCCGCGGCGGTGAGGCAGCTGCTCCTGCGCTCCGAGTTCTACACCTCCTACACGCCCTATCAGCCGGAGATCAGCCAGGGGACACTGCAGACGATCTTCGAGTACCAGACGCTCATCGCGCAGCTCACGGAGCTGGACATCTCCAACGCGTCGCTCTACGACGGGGCCTCGGCCACCGCCGAAGCGGCACTGCTGGCGCTGCGCGTGACCCGGAAGCCCCGGCTCCTGCTGTCCGAGGCGATCCATCCGCATTACGCGATGGTGGTGGCCTCGTACGTGAAGCACCTGGGCGCGGAGGTGGTGACGGTGCCCTGCGCGGCCGACGGCCGCACCGACATGCAGGCGCTCGAGGCGCTCTGCAAGGACGATGGCCAGGCGGGCCTGGTGGCGCTGCAGAGCCCCAACTTCTTCGGCTGCGTGGAGGACCTGTCCCGGGCCTCGGCCATCGCCAGGCAGGCGGGGGCCCTCATGACCGGGATCGTGACCGATCCTGTCAGCCTGGGACTGCTGCACGGGCCCGGGCACCACGGAGCGGACCTGGCCGTGGGGGAGGCCCACGCGATGGGCACGCCGCTGCAGTTCGGAGGCCCGTTCCTGGGCTTCATGGCGGCGCGCGAGACGCTGCTGCGTCAGCTTCCCGGGCGGCTGGCCGGCGAGGCGCGCGACGCGCAGGGCCGGCGCGGCTACGTGCTGACTCTGTCCACGCGCGAGCAGCACATCCGGCGTGAGAAGGCCACCTCCAACATCTGCACCAATCAAGGGCTCATCGCGCTGGCGGCCACCATCTGCATGAGCCTCATGGGCCGCGAGGGGATACGGGAGGCGGCGGTGCAGTGCCGCAGCAAGGCCGTGTACGCGCGAAAGCGACTCTCCGCCATCAAGGGGTGCCGCGCTCCGTTCAGCGCACCCATCTTCCACGAGTTCGTCCTGGAGCTGCCGCGCGACCCCGTGTCGGTCTCCCGCGAGCTGCTCCAGCGGGGCATCCTGGGCGGGCTTCCGCTGGGACGCTACTTCCCGCGCCTCTCGTCCGCGATGCTGTTCTGCGTCACCGAGTCGAACTCCCGCGAGGAGATCGATCGGCTGGCCACGACCCTCGAGGAGATACTGAAGTGAGCACCGAGCATCCCGCGGACGTGCGTCCCACCCCGACCCGGCTGGAGCCGACCATCTTCGAGATCGGATCCGCAGGACGGCGCGGCTACGAGCTCCCCGCGCTCGACGTTCCCGAGACCTCCCTGGAGGATCTGGGGGCCTCGGTGCGCTCCACTGTGGAGGGTTTCCCCCAGGTGAGCGAGGTGGACGTGGTGCGCCATTTCGTCCGGCTCTCCCGGCTCAACTACGCCGTGGACCTGGGCCTGTACCCGCTGGGCTCGTGCACGATGAAGTACAACCCCAAGATCAACGAAGAGCTGGCGGCCCTGGACGGGTTCGCGCGGGCGCATCCCATGCAGCCCGAAGAGGTCTCGCAGGGGGCCCTGCGTCTCATGCACGAACTGGAGCGTCTGCTGTCCGAGATCACCGGCCTGCACCGGTTCACGCTGCAGCCAGCCGCGGGGGCCCAGGGAGAGCTGACCGGGATCATGATCGCCCGCGCCCACCTGCAGCGCCGCGGGGACCCGCGCTCGATCATCCTGATCCCCGACTCGGCCCACGGCACCAATCCGGCCTCGGCGCACGTGTGCGGCTACCGCGTGGAGAACATCGCCTCCAACAGCGAGGGATGCGTCGACGTGGAGGCGCTGCGCCGCCGCATGGCCCCCGACGTGGCCGCCCTCATGCTCACCAACCCGAACACACTCGGGATCTTCGAGAAGGACATCGAGACGGTGTGCGGCCTGGTGCACGAGAAAGGCGGTCTCGTGTACATGGACGGCGCCAACATGAACGCGCTGGTGGGCGTGGCGCGGCCCGGGGACATGGGCGTGGACATCCTGCACCTGAACCTGCACAAGACCTTCTCCACGCCCCATGGCGGGGGCGGCCCGGGAAGCGGCCCGGTGGGCGTGACCGCGGCCCTGGAGCCCTTCCTTCCCGTCCCCGTGGTGCAGCGCACGGAAAGCGCGTTCACGCTGGACTGGGACCGTCCTCACACCGTGGGGAAGGTGGCCGCCTTCTACGGCAATTTCGGCATGCACGTTCGCGCACTGGCGTACATCCTTTCCTTCGGCCCGTCGGGACTGCGACAGATCGCTCATCGCGCGGTGCTGAACGCCAACTACCTCAGGGCCCGGTTGAAGAAGACGTATCACGTTCCCTACGCCCGGCCCACCATGCACGAGGTGGTGTTCGACGACAGCCGGCAGGAGAGCACGGGCGTGCGCACGCTGGACATCGCCAAGCGGCTCATCGACTACGGCTTCCATCCACCGACCATCTACTTCCCGCTGATCGTGCCCGGGGCACTGATGGTGGAGCCCACCGAGACGGAGCCGCGCCAGGAGCTGGACCGGTTCGTGGAGGCGCTGCTGGCCATCGATCGCGAGGCGCGCGAGAACCCCGACCTGGTGCGATCGGCGCCCCACGACACGCCGGTAGGACGCCTCGACGAGGCGTCAGCGGCGCGCCGCCCCGTCCTGCGCTGGAAGCCCGAGTAGGTCGCGCACCAGCTCCATCGGCAGCCCCACCACGTTGGTGTACGAGCCGCGCACGCCCTTCACCAGCAGCGCCGCCCGCCCCTGGATGCCGTAGGCGCCCGCCTTGTCCAGCGGCTCGCCGCTGCGCACGTACCACGCGATCTCCTCGCGCGTGATCCGCCTGAAGGTGACGCGGGTGACCCGACGGCCCGCCTCGAGGCCGGCGCCCCCCGCGCGGCACACCGCCACGCCCGTCACCACGCGGTGGGTGCGCCCCGAAAGAAGCTCCAGCATCCGCGCGGCGTCCGCGACATCCGCGGGCTTGCCGAGGATGGACCTTCCTGCGGCCACCAGCGTGTCGGCCGCCAGAACCCGGCCCGACCGAAGGCGTTTCGCCACCTCCAGCGCCTTGAGGCAGGCGAGCCTGAGGGCGGCCCGCTCGGCCGTCTCCCCGGGGCGCAGCGTCTCGTCCACCGAGGAAGGCCGGATCACGAAGCGGTATCCCGCCGCCCGGAGCAGATCGGCGCGCCGGGCCGACGCCGAGGCCAGGACCAGGTGTTCCGGGGAACGCTTCAGAAGCCCACCTTGCGACCATCCTGAGGCTCGCCCGGGATGGTGCCGAACCGCTCCTCATACTGCTGGATGTTCTGCGTGAGCACCCGCGCGAGATCCTTGGCGTGAGCAGGGGACGTGATGATGCGGGCGTGCACCGTGACGTCCTGCTTGCCTGGAACGATCCGCCCGAAGTCCACGTAGAACTCGGAGCGGTTGAACATGATGGTCGCGATGTTGCTGTACGTGCCCTCGGCGGTCTGCTGGTCGATGCGCCCCTGAAGCTGGATGGGCTGCTGGCCGGGCGTTTCGGCCTTGTTCTCCTGGCTCACGCGGGCTCCTTCAAGCGGTGTCGTCCAGCGCTGCACGCCGCCTCACCGGTGGCTTGCGGCCGAACGACCGAGTTCCTATAATACCGCGCCACACACGACATTCAGCGCCGTACACGGAGACGTCGACTCATGAAAGCGCGCACCGCAGCCTTCACGTTCCCGGTGCTCACCGCGCTCATGGCCCTCACCCTGACCGTCGCCAGGCAGCAGGAGGGGGGCGCGCCGCCCGATCCCACCCAGGAATCGGGGCCGCTCGTGGCCGAAGGGCCGGCGCCCGATCTGACGCTCCTGTACACGGGAGGCGTGGTCGGGTACGTCGAACCCTGCGGCTGACCGCACAACCCCTCCGGGGGACTCGCCCGTCGGGCGGGTTATCTGAGGCTGCTGCGCGATCAGTATCCGGACACCGTCGTAGGGATGCTCGACACGGGTGATTTCTCCGGGGAAGCCAACGAGCCGGGCCGCATCAAGACCCAGAACCTCATCGAGGGGATGGGCAAGATAGGTTACGACGTGGTGAACGTGGGGGAGCGCGACCTGGCGGGCAGTGTTGCGGACTTCATCTCGAGCGTCGTGGCCTCCGGTCTCACTGTCACAAGCGCCAGCCTCATCTATCGCGACACCGGCGAGCCCGTCTTCGCGCCCTACGGCATCAAGTCGTACAAGACCTCGAAAGGCCTCGAGGTGAAAATCGGCTACGTCGGCCTGGACGCCTTCAACTCGGCGTTCACGCGCGAAGGACCGGGCGGCCGCGTGGTCATCATGCGCACGCCCGCCGAGGCACTGAAGCAGATCGTGCCGGCGCTGAGGCGCCGCGTGAATCTCATCGTGCTGCTGGCCAACCTGGGAACGCGCGATCTCCAGGAGGCGCTCGAAGCGGCTCCGGGGGTGGATCTGGCGCTGGCCAGCTTCGCGGGCAGGATCTCTCCGGCCGGGGCGCTGGAGACGGTGGGCGGCACGCGCGTCCTGTACGCGGGGGATCAGGGGAAGCGCATGGGCGAAGTGCGGATCACCTTCGCCAAGGATCCACGCGCGCCGGTGATGACGTCGGGGCACGTGTGGCTCACGCGCCGCTACCCGTCGGATCCTGCGCTGCAGACGCTGATCGATCAGACCATCGCGCGGGTGAACGACGCGAACCGCCGGCTGGCCCAGTCGCGCGTGACGCCCGTTCCCGCGCCGGCAGGCGGGGGCGCTTCGCGGGCGGGCGGCCCTCCCACGTCGCCGGCCCAGCCGTCCTCCGTGCGCAAGCCCTTCCTGACGTCCACGGCGTGCCAATCGTGCCATGGCGAGGCCTACCGGGTGTACGAGAACAGCGCGCACGCCCACGCCTTCCAGACGCTGCGCGAGGCCAAGCAGGACTACAACCCCGAGTGCGTGAGCTGCCACGTGACGGGCTTTCACGAGCCGGAAGGGTTCGTGGACGCGCACGAGACCCCCGGCCTCATGAACGTGCAGTGCGAGGCGTGCCACGGCAACGCGGCGGAGCACATCCGCGATCCGCAGAAAGAGTTCGGGGCCGTCCCGCCCAGGCGCTGCTTCGGATGCCACACCAAAGAAAACTCCCCCGATTTCGTCTTCTACAAGTACTGGAATCAGATCAAGCACTGAACCGCACGTTCGCGGCGGGCCGGCGGGAGTGCCCTCCGATGGCCGCCGGGCGGCGCCCATCATAGCAACGAAAGCCCTGGAGTTACTGCCCTCCGGCCCCGGCGGCTGGATGGACGCGCACGGCTCGGGGAATCGTAACCCTCGAATCAGGCAGGACTGGCGGGCGTTCCCGACTCAGGAGGAAAAAGGCCTCGTGGAGCGGTTTCCTTGACGGTCCTGGGAGGGGATCCCATAATCGCCGGGGAGGCGCGAATGGGCCGGATCATGGCTCTGGATGTGGGCACGGTGACCATCGGAGTGGCCATCAGCGATCCCCTGGGCATCACGGCGCAGCCGGTGACCACCCTGCGGCGCGTCGGCTGGCGTCAGGACCTCGGGGCGCTCCAGGCGCTCATCGCCGCCCACGAAGTCCAGCGTATCGTGGTGGGCCTTCCTCTGCGCCTCGGCGGCGAGCGGGGCACCGCCGCGGAGGAGGTCGAGGCGTTCGCCCGCAAGCTGGAGGCCGCGGTCCAGCTGCCGGTGGTCTCGTGGGACGAGCGGCTGACGAGCGTCCAGGCCGAGCGGATCCTGCTGGAGGCCGACGTCTCGCGAAAGCGGCGGCGTGAGGTGGTGCACCGCCTGGCGGCCGCCATCATCCTGCAGTCGTACCTGGACACCCCCAGGGAGACCGGCGCGTGAAGGCCGGCGCGCTCGCCTGCATGCTGGCCGCAGTTGGGTGCTGCGCGCTCGTCACGGGCCTGATCGTCCATCGCGGGACGCTGCCTTACAAAGGATATGCCGGGGAGCAGGTCGTGGTGGTCATCCCCGAAGGGGAGCGGGCGCGCGCGACCGCCGAGCGCCTGCAGGAGGCGGGGGTGATACGGAGCTCCCTGATGTTCCGGGTGCTCATGCGCCTGCGCGGAGCCGACCAGAAGCTCCTGGCGGGCGAGTACCGGTTTGAGGGGCCGGGCAGCCCGGATCAGGTGCTGGAAAGGCTCGTCCGCGGGGACGTGATTCACCACCTCCTCACCATCCCCGAAGGGCTGAGGCTCGACGAGATCGCACGGGTGGTGGAAGCGTCAGGCCTGGCCGATGGAGAGGCCTTCCTTCGGGCTGCTTCCGATGCGCGCCCCGTCGCGGACCTGGATCCGGAGGCCCGCGATCTGGAGGGCTACATCTTCCCCGACACGTACAGCATTCCAAGGGGACTGGGGGAGGCCAGGCTGGTGGCCGAGATGACGGGCCGCCTGCGCGTGGAGCTGACTCCGGAGAGGCTGGAACGCATGCGCCGTCTCGGTCTGACCCTCCGCCAGATCCTCACCCTGGCCTCCCTGGTGGAGGAAGAGGCCCGATTCGACGACGAGCGCCCCCGTATCGCCGCGGTTTTCCACAACCGGCTGCGCATAGGGATGCCGTTGCAGTGCGATCCGACCGTGGTCTACGCTCTGAACAAGGACGGGCGCTACCGGGGCGACATCTACCGCTCCGACCTTTCGTACCGGTCGCCCTACAATACCTACGTTCACCAGGGTCTTCCGCCCGGTCCCATCTGCAGCCCGGGCGCCTCGTCCATCGATGCTGTGCTGGCGCCCGCTCAGACCGAGGACCTCTACTTCGTGGTGAACGGCCCCGGGCGGCACACGTTTTCGACGAACATCCAGGACCATGCGCGGGCGGTCAGGCGCTACCGCGCGCTGTCCGTCCCGGTCCGGCGTTGACCGATCGGAGGAAACACAGGACATGCCCCTCCCCATCCCCGCCGTCCTGCGATGGCTCGCGGCGGTCGCGGTCCTGGGCGGCTCGCTGGCGGCTCAGGAGAACGCCGACCTCGAGGGCATTCAGCGCGAGGTGCGCGTGATGGTGGAGGAGGTGCGCGGGCAGTCGTTCAAGGAGGCGGTCCCCATGCAGCGGCTGACGGCCGATCAGTCGCGCGCCTTCCTGAGGCGGAAGATGGATCAGGAGTACCCGGCCGAGGCGATCGCCGCCGAGCAGGCCGCGTACCGTCATTTCGGCCTGCTGCGTCCCGGGGAGAACCTCGAATCACTGTTCGTCGAGCTGATGGTGGAGCGGGCCGCGGGCTTCTACGACCCGGAGGCCGGGCGACTCTTCCTGGTGGAAGGGCAGTCGTGGCGTGGCCCCGTCGTGGCGCACGAGCTGGCGCACGCCCTCCAGGATCAGATCTTCGACGTGGATCGCATGCTGCGCGCGGCGCGCGGCGACGACGACCGGCTGCGCGCCGTGCAGGCCATGATCGAAGGCGAGGCCATGTGGGTGGCGGGGCGGGTGGCCGCGCGGCCGGCGGCCTCGCGGCTGATGCGCGACCTGGAGCGCGCCGCGCCCCCCTCGTCGTCCGACAGGCAGGCCGGACCCGGTGAGCGCAGCATCGGGTCGTTCCCCGATGTCCTGCAGGCCGAGCTTTCGTTCCCTTACACCGCGGGGCTGGCCTGGACGGAGGCGATCGTGTCCGGCCCGGCGGGGATCTCCCGGTTGAACGATCTCTTCCGCGAGCCCGTCGATTCCTCCGAGCAGATCCTCCATCCCGCGAAGTCGCTCGCTCCGCGGGATCTCCCCACGCCGCCGCCGCGGACCGCGCTCCCCGATCTGACGCAGGACGGCTACCGCCTGGCCAAGATCGGGACGTGGGGAGAGTTCGGGATGCGCCTGGTGCTGCTCCCTCCGGAAGGGGATCTTCCACCAGCCGCCTCCGAAGGATGGGACGGGGATCTGTTCGGCGTGTACAGCCCGGCGGAGGGCGGCACCGTCCTCGTGTGGCTCACCATCTGGGACACGGGGAACGACGCCGCGGAGTTCGAGATTTCCGCCTCCACGTGGATGAGGGGACGGCATGCGTCCAGGGATGGATTCTCCATCGAGCGCCGCAGCGCCGCGGTGGTGATCGTCGAGGGGCTCGAGCCGGCTGTCGCCGCACGGGCCATGGGATCGGTCTGGGAGGCCTGGCCCGATCGGGAGGCGAAGCCATGACAGCCATGACCAGGACCCTCGTCATCATCGTGGGGCTGGTCCTGGTCCTCACGGCCATCGCGGGCTGGTACGCCTACCGGGTGGAAGGGGGGGCCGCCGCGTCGCGCACCGCCGTAGTGGCGTTCGCCCTGCTCATGGTCCCGTACTTCGCTCTCGGCTTCGACAAGGTGGTGGACGCCCTGCGCGACGTGGGACGGTCGAACCGCACGCGCCTCACGCTCATGGGCTTCTCGTTGATCGTGCCGGGGCTGGTCATCCTGCTGGGAGCGGGAGGCGATCTTTCGTGGCGCCGCTTCGGGATGCTGGCGCTCTACGTCAGCATGCCCATCGTCATCCTCACCGGCTGGAAGCAGCGCGGTCCCAGGCCTTCCCTCATCGACCTGACGGCCGTTCTGCTCCTGTGGCTCCCCATCGAGCTGCAGCTGTTCGAGAGATTCTGGAGGCTTCCGGAAGGGAACCCCTCGTACGTGCTGGCCAAGACGCTCGGAATGGAGCTGGCCCTGTTCTGCTTCGTCGTGGTGAGGCAGCTGGACGGCGTGGGCTATCGTTTCCGCATCGCGGGAGAGGACATCACCGTGGGCCTGCTCGCCCTGGGCGCCTTCCTGTCCGTGGCCGTTCCCACCGCGCTGGGGACCGGGTTCGTGGAGTTCGATCCGCAGTGGTCGGGGCCGGGCCGCTGGATCCTGTCCGCGCTGGGGATCTTCTTCTTCATCGCGCTGCCCGAGGAGGTCCTGTTCCGCGGGCTCATCTTCAATCTGCTGCAGCGTCTCATCCGCGCGCGCGGGCCCTGGCCGGCGCTCGTGCTGTCGTCGCTCATCTTCGGCCTCTCGCATCTGAACAACCCTCCGGGAGACTGGCGCTACGTGCTTCTCGCCACGGGGGCCGGCATCTGCTACGGCTGGGCCTACCTGCGCACGGGAAGCCTGCTCGCCTCGGCGTACGCGCACGCGATGGTGGACATCATCGGCCGCACGTTGTTCCCTCACGAGCCTCGATAGCGCCAGTTCGCCTCACGTCGTGAATTTCTGTTGACGCGATGGAATCGACCCGGTTAACATGCGCGCCTTCTCCTATTCATGGCACCACGGTGGGGTTGGGCATGGGGCGGTGGGCCAGTGTGGGCGCGGCCGGCAGAAGCCGGCTCAGGCGATCGGCCGAGTTCTGCGGGCTGAACGAGATCGCCGTGGCCGATCGGGCCGCGGGAGAGAATGGTCTCGACGCGGGGCGGCTGCGCATGCTGCGCCTGCAGACCGCATGGGCACGCGCGGTGGGCGCTCCCTTGAAAGAGGTGGCGCGCCTGCGCGCCTGCGCGGGCCAGCGCCTGGTGGTCGACGTGCCGGACGCCCTGTGGAAGCGCGAGATGGAGCGCATGACGCCGCGTATCCTCGAGCGCCTCGCCCGGGAGGTCCCGTGCGCGCCGGTCACCGAGCTGAGCTTCTCCGTGCGTGGCGGGCCCGCGCGACGCGCGGCGTCCGCCGTGCCGTCGCTCCCCGCGCGGGTGGTGGCCGGGGTGGACGCCCCCGATGCGGCCTTGGCCGGACTTCCCGACAGCCTGTGCAGCATCCTCGAGCAGGTCGAGGACGAGTCGCTTCGCGGTCATCTGAAGCTCGTGATGGGGCGCTATCTGTCCCGCCGCGCGCCGTCACGTTGACATCATCTGTCCCCTTTGCTATCAATTCGCCCCTGAAGAATCGTCTGCGGACCCGGATTCATCTTCCCGTCACGGCGCCTCCGGCAACAGAGCGGGGGCTGATGATCTCATGATTGAAGTCGTCCATCTGACCAAGACATTCGGCGGACGCCCCGCGGTCCGGGACGTCTCCTTCCAGGTGAAGCAGGGGGAGATCCTCGGCTTCCTCGGCCCCAACGGCGCCGGCAAGACCACCACCATGCGCATCCTCACCTGCTTCATGCCCGCCACCTCGGGCACGGCGCGGGTGGGCGGCTTCGATGTGTTCGAGCAGTCCATGGAGGTGCGTCGCCGGATTGGATACCTTCCCGAGAATCCTCCTCTTTACAATGAGATGACCGTCCGCTCGTACCTGGACTTCGTGGGGCGGATCAAAGGGGTCGCCTCGCGGCAGATGAAGGCCCGCATCGACGCCGTGTCCTCGCAGTGCGGGTTGAAGGACGTCCTGGGCCGCGTCATCGGCCACCTGTCCAAGGGGTACCGCCAGCGCGTGGGGCTCGCCCAGGCGCTGATCAACGACCCGCCGGTGCTGATCCTGGACGAGCCGACCGCGGGGCTGGACCCGGCCCAGATCGTCGAGATCCGGCAGGTGATCAAGGGGCTGGCGGGAGAGCACACCATCGTGTTCTCCACGCACATCCTCCCCGAAGTGACGGCCACCTGCTCCAGCGTGGTGATCATCAACTACGGGCAGGCCGTGGTGGCCGGGCCGCTTTCCGAGCTGGCCGCCGGCCGCGGCAACACGATCGCCCTGCGCCTGCAGGTCGCGCGCGACGACGAGCGCATCGCCGGGGATCTGGGCGCTCAGCCGGGTGTCCTCTCGGTGTCGCGCGAGGCGGGCCGGCCCGGCGCGTACGCGCTGAAGCTCGACGGGGGAGGCGACCAGCGCGAGCGGATCGCGGCCCACGTGGTCCAGCGCGGGTGGGGCCTCACCGAGATGACGCCTCTCACGCCTTCGCTGGAGGACATCTACCTGAGCCTCACGGGCGGGGCCGACAAGGAACAAGCGGCATGAGGAACGTCGCGGCCATCGCGCGCAGGGAGCTCCAGGCCTACTTCGTGTCTCCCATGGCCTACATCCTCCTGATGCTGTTCATCTTCATCTTCGGATACTTCTTCCTCGGCTACGTGCTGAGCTACTCGGAGTTCAGCCTGCGCGCGTCCATGAGCCCGGGCGCCGCCGACATGCTGAACGTGCACGACATCATCATCCGGGGACTCTTCTCCACCTTCGGGGTGATCATGATCTTCATGGCCCCGCTGCTGAGCATGCGTGTGTTCGCCGACGAGAAGCGATCGGGCACCGCGGAGCTGCTGCTCACGGCCCCTGTCTCAACCTCGCAGCTGGTGCTGGGAAAGTACCTGGGCAGCCTGGGCTTCGGCGCGTCCCTGGTGCTCATGACCCTGGTGTTCCCCATCTTCCTGAAGCTGCTGGGAGCTCCACTCGACGCCGGCCCTCTGGCCGCCGTGTATCTGGGCACGCTCCTGCTGGTGGGAGCCTTCCTGGCGGTGGGGGTGTTCAGCTCTTCGCTCACGGCCAATCCGGTGGTGGCCGTGTTCATCGCCTTCGTGGCCTGCCTCTTCTTCTGGATCGTCGGGTTCCTGGCCGAGCCGCTCGGCGCCGATGGCCCGGTGTCCCAGTTGCTGAAGGGCCTCTCCATCACGCAGCACTACGAGGACTTCCTCAAGGGCGTGATCGACACCGGCTCGGTTGTGTACTACCTGGTCTTCATCGCGTTCGGTCTGTTCCTGACGGCGCGCGTGATCGACTCGGGGCGGTGGAGGTGAGATGGAGAACCTGAAGCGGTTCGGGGGGACCATCGGCGTGCTCATGGCGCTGATCGGGGCGGGCGTCGTCTGGTTCATGCCGGACAGGAAGCCGTGGGGGTGGGGCGTCCTGGCCCTGGGCTCGCTGCTGGTGCTGGCGGGGGCCTTTCTCAACGGCGACGAGTTCCGCAACGTCCTGCGCGGCCGGCCGTTCCGCTACGGGGCCAACGCGGTCTTCTACGCGCTCATCGTTCTGGGGATCGTGGTCGGCGTGAACCTGATCGCGGCGCGGCACAACAAGCGCTTCGATCTCACGCCGCAGGGAGCCAACAGCCTCTCGCCGCAGACGGTGCAGATCCTGGAGGGCCTCGACCAGGACGTCGCCGTCGTGGCCTTCTTCCGCCGCGACCAGGGGCCGCGGCAGAAGGAAATGGATCTGCTCGACGAGTACAAGGAGCGCAGCCGCAAGCTCACCGTGCGCGTCATGGACCCCTACCGTAATCCCGCCGAGGTCAAGGCCTACGGGGTGGAGTTCGACGGCACCGTGATCGTGTCGGCCAAGAACGGCCAGGCCCGTGTGACGCCCAACTTCCAGACTTCTCTGAACGAGCAGGAGCTCACCAACGCCATCATCAAGGCCATCTCGTCCGACAAGAAGGTGGTCTGCGTGAGCACCGGCCATGGCGAGAAGGGGATAGAGGAGACGGACGCTTCAGGCATCCAGATCATGGCGGAGGCCCTGCGCAAGGAGAATTTCGAGGTCAGGAGCGTGCGTCTCCTGGAGGCCGGCGCCCTGGACACATGCAACTCCCTGGTCGTGCCGGGGGCCACGCACACGCTCCTGCCGCCCGAAGTGGACGCGGTGCAGGCCTACGCGAGCGCCGGAGGGCGCGTTCTGGTGCTGACGGACCCCCAGGCCACGTCAGGCCTGGAGCCCATGCTGGAAGCCTACGGTCTGAAGGTGGGGAACGACTTCGTGGTGGACATCAACCCGATGTCGCGCCTGGCGGGCGGCTCGCCGGCGATGCCCGTGATCTACGACTACGGCACCCATCCCATCACCCGGGACTTCCAGGGGCTGATCACCATTTTCCGGATCGTGGAGTCGATCGAGACGGTCCCTCCCACCGAGGCCGGCGCCACCACAGAGATGCTGGCCCGCACCACCGATCAGGCGTGGGGAGAAACGGGGGACATGGCCGAGCGGGTCTCTTTCGACCAGGGCTCCGACAAGCAGGGGCCGCTCACGGTGGCGGCGGCCTCCTCGCGCAAGCTGGAGTCTGCGGGCGGGGCGGCGGCGGACGCCAACGGCGCCGCCTCCCAGGCGAAGGAGACGCGCATCGTCCTGTTCGGTGACAGCGATTTCGCCTCCAATGAAGGGCTGGGGATGGGAGGCAACAGGGATCTGCTCCTCAACACCATCGCCTGGCTCAACGAGCGCTCGGACCTGATCTCCATCCGCCCGAAGCCGACCACGGGGCAGCCGCTCATCCTCACCGGCCGTCAGGGACGGGTCGTCTACTTCTACAGCCTCGCGCTCTTCCCCATCCTGCTGGGCGTGGCGGGCTTCGGCGTCTACCTGCGCCGCCGGCGCCTCTGAGCATGAAGTTCCGCAACACCCTGCTGGCGCTGATCGTCCTGGGCGGGTTGGTCACGTTCATCTACGTCTACGAGTACAAGGGCGAGCCGGGGCGCGAGGAGGCCGAGCGCGCGGAGAAGAGCGTCCTCAACCTGGAGCGTGACAAGGTGGAGGAGCTGGAGCTCGCCCGCACCGGGGAAGAGCCGGTGGTCGTGCGCAAGGAATCGGGCGCCTGGGCCATGACCAGCCCGCGCGCCACGCGCGCCGACGAGGATCGGGTCGACTCTCTTGTCGGCACGCTCACGTCTCTGACCATCGAGCAGACGATGACCGACGTCACGGAGCAGGAGAAGGCACAGTTCGGGCTGGCCCCTCCCGCCGTCACAGTGACGGTGCGCAGCGCGGGCAAGGAGCCTGCGACCCTCCTGGTGGGAGAGAAGGTTCCCATGGGAAGGGGGCACTACGCGGCGCACACGGACGGCAAGGTCCTTGTGGTGTCGGGCGGGCTCGACACGGTCCTGACCACCGACGCGACGTCTCTGCGCTACCGCAAAGTGATCGGTGTGGACACCTGGAAGGTGGCTCGATTCAGCATCGAGGCCGGGAGCGAGAAGCTCGCGCTGGCGCGCGACGGAGATCGCTGGAAGATGGAGGCGCCCGCCGCCTTCCCGGCGGACTCCACCAGGGTGCAGAACCTCTGGTTCGACATCCAGGGCGCGGAGGCGGAGGAGTTCGCCGCCGAGTCTCCCGGCGCCGCCGATCTGGAGAGCTTCGGACTGGCCCGCCCGGCCCTCACGCTCTCGGTCGAGGCGCGGGAAGGCGCCGCCCCTGTCCGGATCGTCTTCGGCGCCCCCGACCCGAACGGGCCGGTCTATGCGCGGCGCTCCGACCTGGAATCGGTCATGAAGATCCCGCGGGCGACCTTCGACAAGCTGAAAGGGGCCCTGTCCGACGTCACCGGCTTTCGCGACGCCCGGGTGGCTCCGGTGGATCGGTTCAAGCTGACGTCGCTCGAGATCTCACGTCCCGGCCAGGAGGTGGTCAAGTTGCTCAAGGACGAAGAGTCGAAATGGCACTGGGGGAGCTCCGACGGCCCGGAGCTTCCTTCCGAGCAGATCAACGGCGTGCTGGATGCCACCGAGGCCCTGAAGGCCACAGGCTTCCTCGACGCCGGGCCGGCCCCGCAGCCGGAGCCGGCGCTCACGCTCACCTTCACGGAGAAGAGCGGAGATGACACCCTCGCCGTCTCCGCGGGCCTGCTCCCCGAAGAAGGGAAGGCGGGCGCGCCGAGGCGATTCAAGACCTCCGCCGCTCCGGCCATCTATCTGGTCTCCCCGGACCTGGTGACCACGCTTCTGGGCAGCGTGGACGCCATCAAGGCCCCCGCGCCCGCCCCGGCGGCCGCGCCTTGAGGCGCGTCCTGGGAGCCGTGGTCCTGGTGGCACTGCTGGCGTGCGCCTCGCCCCTGCTCGCGCAGACGCCGGCCACGGCGGATCTCCTGGTGACGATGGAGCTGGAGGGGGGTGCCGCCTACCAGGGCCAGCCGCTGCGGATCGATCTCGAGTTCAGAAACCCCGGCCAGGCCACCATCGAGCTGGACGCCGCGGCCTTCGGCCCGGACACGTTCGCCATCGTCGACGAGAAGGGACACCCGGCCCGCCGGGAGACGACCCAGGCGGGGCCGTCCTCCGGGCCTCTGTCGATCGAAGGGCAGGACACGGTCCGGCGATCGGTTGACCTCAGCGCGTGGTTTCCGAAGCTGGCCTCCAAGGCCAACAGGTCCTGGACGATCACCTGGTCTCACGGCGGCCACACGACCGGCCCGCGGAAGGTGAGGATCATCAAGCCGCACGATCCGCAGCGTGACCGCGAGGCCATCGTGTCCACGGCACTGGGAGAGATGACCTGGACTCTGCTCCCGCAGTCCGCCCCGAAGCACGTGAAGAGGTTCGTCGATCTGGCGCGGCAGGGCTTCTACGATGGGCTGACCATCTTCCGGGTCATTCCCGGCATTCAGGCGGAAGGTGGCGATCCCAATGGGGACGGCTCCGGTGCGTGGGACCGCATGCAGCCCGGCGAGATCGACCCCTCCCTTCCGATCAGCGTCGGCCTGGTGGGATCGTCCAGGCAGGAGACGTCGATGACCAGCGACACCATGTTCTTCATCACGCTGGGTCCGGCGGACTTCATGAAGGGCAAGCAGACCTTCTTCGCCCGGGTGACGGATGGGGTGGAGATCCTGGCGCGCCTCCAGCGCATGGAAAACCATGGGAACACGGGCCTGCGGGACTCCTTCATGCTGATCGAGCCGCTCACGATCACGCGCATCGAGATTCGCTGAAAAAAAGGAAACCCTTTGCCTCCTCGGCCGTTGATAGGTGGGGGCCGGCGCCCGCATTGCCTAGACGATGGACCGCTTCTGGCCGGGAAGCGTTGCATCGACGAAGGCAGAGGTTCGTCCTTCTCCCTGAAAAGAGGTGCCGACGCCGGCCCCGTCTGCTGCCCGGCCGTTGATCACCGTAACCGGCGCAGGATCGACTGAGCTTCCGGCGACGCCGGCTCCAGCTGGAGGCTCCGCTCGATCCAGGCGCGAGCGCTCCGGACGTCTCCCTTCTGCAAGGCCATCCGCGCGGCGAGGCGAAGGGTTTCGGCGTCGGGGGCCGCGCCGTCCGACAGCAGGGGCTCGAGGATCCTCAGCCCCTCGTCGGCCCGCCCCTCACGCTCCGCAAGCGCGGCCAGGTTGAAGCGGGCATCCCTCAGTCCCGGGTCCAGCTCCAGGGCCCGCTCGTAGACCTTCCTGGCCTCCGCCGCGCGGCCCTGCCGTGCGTGGAGCAGCCCCGCATTGGCGTGGGCCTCGGCAAGAAGAGGATCGGCCTCCACGGCCCTGGCGCACCAGGGAGCCGCCGCGGCATCGTCGCCGGCGGCCATGAGCATGGCGCAACGATCGCTCGCCGCCCCGGGAAGGTCGGGCTTCAGCCGCAGGACGTCCTGATTCACTTGAAGAGCCGCGGGGAGCTTCCCCGCTGCGAACAGGGCCCGTGAGAGGAACAATCGCGGCCGCGCATTGGAGGGATCGGCCGCGGCCGCCTCCGCCAGCGCTTCCGAAGCCTCTCCCATACGTCCCCGGGACATGGCCAGATGAGCCAGAATCAGCCTGGGGAGCGGGTCGGCCGGCAGCCGCTCCGCGACCGACTTGACCGCATCGTAGGCGTGATCGGTCATGCCGGCCCGCAGGTAGGACAGCGCCCTCAGCAGGTCCGGATCGCGTGGACCGGAAGCCTCGAACAGTCCCAGGCCTTCGGCCCAGCGGCGTTCTTCGCGCGCGGCGTGCGACTGAGCGGCGAGGGCCGCCAGGAGCTCGGGCCGGGCGGTCACCAGGCCGTCGTCCCAGCCTCGATACGGCTCGAGGAGCCGCAGGATCGAGCCGAGTGTCTCCTCGCGCAGGGCGCTGCGCGCGGTGAACTCGAGCGTCATGCGATCTTCCCGCTGGAGCGGGGCGCCATCGGCCAGGCGGCGGACCTGCTCCGGACCGGCCTGCAGATGCGCGAGAAGATCCTGGATCGAACGGACCTCGACGCGGGCCAGGTCCGAGCTCACCGGTGGCGACATCGCGCGCTCCAGCGCGGCGGCGTGGATCTTCCATGGCTCGAGGGAACCCAGCAGCAGATAGTCCCCACCCGCCGTCGACTCTTCCCACAGGGTGGTCTCGGGAAAGACGGCGGCGAAGGTGGCCACGACGGACCGGAAGTCGGCCGCGCGCAGCCCGTAGCCCTGCACCCACTGACAGAAGATCCCGCCCGGCGCCAGACGGCTGCGCACCAGGTCGAAGAACTCGCGCGTGAACAGGGCGGCCTGGCCGGCCACCCAGGGGTTGGAAGGCTGCGAGATGATCACGTCGTAGCGCGTGCCGTCGAACAGAAGACGCGAGCGCGCGTCCTCGATACCCAGGCTCAGGCGCGGATTCATGAGGGCGCTCCCGTTGGCGCCCTCGAACCAGACGGCCGCCTCGGCCACTTCCGGAGAGATCTCTACCACGGTCACCGGGCCGCCATGAGTCAACGCGGAGCCGGCCGTCACTCCGCTCCCCAGTCCGATGACGAGAGTCCGGGGCTGATCCTGAAGCCTTGATGGTGAGGACGCCCGCAGCAACATCGGCAGCTGAGCCACCAGCACCTGGGTTTTCATGTCGCCTCCCGTGGAGGCGTCGGTCTTGCCGTTGACCTGAAGCGACAGGGTCCCGCCGGGAGTGCGCCTCACGGTGACGAGCGCCTCGGGGCCTTCGCGAGCGAAGAGAAGCGGGCCACGCTCGCTCAGGGCCTCCCGCAGGGACGTCCCTTCCGGCTCGGCCCAGCCGTACAGCGTGCTGTAGAGGAAGGGCCCGGAGCTGAGCAGGTCGAGATCCCATCCTCCTGCCAGGGCCAGCAGGCAGGCGATCGCCAGGGCGCTCACGCCGGCAACCCGGGGCCGGACTCCCTGGCCCGTCAGGAGCCCGGCGGCCGACAGGAGGCCCGCGGCGGCGATCAGGCAGCCGCGCGCCCCGAGCCCCGCGTGAAGGGCGCCCCACGCCAGCGGCGCTCCGAGAAAGGTCCCCACGGACGAGCAGGCCGACGAGATCCCCGCCGCGCCGGCCGGGGGGTAACGGCCGGAAAGCCGCCGGGCAAGCGCGGCGAAGCCGGCGGGGAAGACCGCGCCGATGAACAGGGCGGGGAGCGCCGTGACCACGAACATGCACCCGAAGACGAAGAGCTGCTCCGCTCCTCCCGACCAGGTGCGTGCGACCATGGCTCCGGCGAGCGGGAGCCGCCCGAGGGCGGGCTCGGTGAGCAGCAGGGAGAGAGCCGCACCCACCGCCAGCACCGCCACCCCCTGGTTCCCGAAGCGGCGCGCAAGCCTGGGCCAGGCCAGGCTTCCCAGCGCGAGGCCGCTCACCGCCGCCGCCGTCACGAGGCTGCCGGCCTGGGCGGTGGATCCGAACGAAAGAAAGGCGAGGCGTGCCCACACCACTTCCAGAGCGGTCAACGAGAGCCCGCACAGCACCAGCGCGGCCGGGATCAGGCCCGCCGTACCCCACGGCGAGGGTGGGGCCGTTTCGCTCGAGATCCGAGGCGGTGTCGAGGCCTTGGGACGGGATCGCCATGCCAGGGCGAGGGCGCCCGTGATGAGGGAGGCCAGGGCGCAGAGGGCGAGGCTGACGCGCAAACCGGGGCCCGGGAGCAGCACGAAGCCGCACGCCAGCGCCCCTGCCGCCCCTCCCGCCGCCTGGGCCCCCGCGAGCCACGCATACACGGAATCAGCGCGCTGCGCCCGCCTGCCGGCCGAGAGGAGCAGCGGGGTGGTGGCTCCCGCGGCCACCGCCGCCGGAAGGAGCACGGCGGTCCCGGCCAGAGCCATCAAGGCGTGGAACGACGCCGATCCGGGTGAGGCCCCCGACGCGGCCAGGACCGATCTGACAATCATCCCGTCGTCCTGCATCGAAAGCCACGCGGCCGGAACGGCGCCTGCGATCTGGGCCCAGCCGAACCGGCGCAGCGGGTGGCGCGCGTGCCCGCCGGCAAGCCCTCCCCAGGCCGCACCTGCCGCCATCCCCAGCATGAAGCCGCACACCACGATGGTGAAGGAGGCCAGAGGGCCTCCCGCTTCCAGGGTGAGGCGGCGCGCCCAGAGAAGCTCGAAGCAGAGGCTGGAAGCGCCGGCCAGGAACGCCAGCAGGATCACGTGTCGCTCACAGGACCTTGAATGTGACGTCGCGCGAGGCGCTCTGGCCGCTGAGCGTGTCGGTGACCTTCACGCGCAGGAGGAAGTCGGCCGCCGGCCAGTCGCGAAGTGGAAACGACCATCCCTGCGCCGAGTTGGCGACCGACTCGAACAAGATCGGCCGCCCGATCTGAAGGTAGCTCCCACCCTGGTTGACGAAGAACTGGTATTCGATGGAGAGCCTTGGACTGCTGGTGACCGGATCGGTGAGCGCGCTGTAGACATGATAGTAGACGGCGAAGGTCTCGCCATTGCGGTACATGGGGATCAGACGGGGAGTCACCCGCAGGTTGCCGATCACGTAGGGAGCCGGCTTCCCTGGCTCGGGCGAGGCGGGCTCGATGGTCTCGGAGAGGCAGAGGCTGCTCAGGCTCAGCTCGGCACGGGACAGCGAAGGGACCTCCACGACATCGCTGAAGGACCCGGTCTTGCGGCTGGCATGATCGAAGACGGCGAAGGAGGCCTTGTACCGGCCCGGTGGCAGCTCGTCCACCGCCTGGTAGAGATAGGGCCCGTTCCATCCCGGATGGGTGTTGTGCGCGCTGGGGCTGAAATCGATCTCCCTGAGGAAGTGGGGCCAGGTGCCCGCCGGTCGCTCCTCCTCGGCCGGATCGACGCGCCCCACGATGAGGTAGCTGGGAGGGATGCGACGGCGCTCCGGATCGAGAGGATCGGGATGGATGCTGAGGGTGAGGGCGGTCAACGTGGATCCCCTGGCTGCGGCGAAGAAGTCGTAGCGGGCCATGACGGGAATGGCTCCATAGAAATCCTCGGCGGTCACCAGGGCGGTGAGCAGCTCCTCCTCGGTGGGGACCTCCTGCAGGAGGCCCAGGTCCAGCTCGAACTGCCGTCTGGCCATCTGAGCCGGCACGCCGGGGATGGGAAAGCCCAGCGCGGCCAGGTCCGGAATGGGGCCGGTGGGCATGGTGCTGCTCAGCGCCTGCTCGATCTCCGCCTCGTCGGTGGTGGAGCGCCACTCGCCGGACGCGTCCCTCACGAAGACGATCTGGAGACCGGTCCCCACGCTGGCGTTGGGAGCGTGGCTGTAGCGCCAGATGATGCTGCCGCGCAAGTTGATCCGCCCCGCCATGGAGCCGAGCTCCTGGGAGGTGTCGCGATCGTCCGGAGGGCCGAGCAGGATGTAGTACCGTCCCATGTCGGTTTTCCATCCGGGCTTGCTCGATTCCGAGAACAGGGTGTTCGCGTCGGTGACCCGCTCCCAGAACCGGCGCCGGAACTCGTTGACGAGGGTATCGGGCTCGGTGTCACGGCGCGCCCAGAACCGGTCGATGAAGCGGCGCCGCGCTTCGTCCTCGCGCAGCTCGGAGAATTCGCGATCTTCCTCGGCCGTGATGATGTAGCGCACGGGCCCTTCACGCCATCTCGAGGTGGAGATTTCCTTCTCGCCGGATGGCCTGACCGCGGCGGAGGCCGTCGTTGCGCAGAACGCCATGAGGATCGTCGCAGTGATCGAGCGCAGCATGAAACATTCTATCCCGCCTCAGTTGACGGTGGGAGGTGCGTATGGTACTCCTGCGCTGCGGAGATGACACGCACCCCGACCTCCTCCTCGAAGACCAGGCCTCCCCATGCTGCGGGCACTCTCAGGGCGCCGCTGCGCGCGCGGCACGCGGCGCTCATCGTGTTCACCGTGGCGATCCTGTGGCGTGCGGTCTACCTGGTGGGGATCGCGGGCACGGCCTGCCTCGACATCAACCTCGACCCGATCAGCGACATGGAGGCGTTCCACCGCTGGGCGCTTTCCCTGGCGCAGGGGGACTGGCTCGATCGGGGAGGATTCCATCCATGGCACCCATGGCAGGAGGCTGTCGCGCCGCGCTCCCAGTGGGACGCCTGGTACGGAAGGTCCTTCCACCAGGAGCCCTTCTATCCCTACTCCATCGCGCTGGCGTACCTCGTGGGGCCACGTCAGCCGTTCACGATGATCCTCGTGCAGGCGGTGCTGGGCGCCGCGGGCTGCGCGGCCGTCTGCCTGCTGGCGCGCCGCGTGGCGGGGCCCGGGCCGGGGCTGACGGCCGGCCTGCTGGCGGCCGTCTATGGTCCCTTTCTGTACTACGAGTCCCTGATGCTGCGCGATGCCCTGATGATCCCTCTTCACGCGTTCATGCTGTGGGCCATCGTCGAAGCGAGGGCGCGGCGGGGGGGCCGCCGGGCGGCCGTGTGGTGGGGTGTGGCGGGCGCCCTTCTGGGCGTGTCGTTCGTCACCAAGGCCAGCATCCTCCCGTTCGTGGTGGTGGCGGCCGCCCTCGCGGTGGCCGACGGCCGCCGGCAGCCCGGGTCGGGGCCCCGTGCGGCAGCAGTGGCCGCCCTGATGGCCGGCTTCGTGGCGCTGCTGATCCCCCCCATGGCCCGCAACGCCGTGGTGGGGGCCCCGCTGCTCCAGCTCACCACCCGCGGTCCCATCGAGTTCATCAACGGGAACAATCCGTGGCATCCGGGGATCGGCTGGTTCGATGGAGACGATGCTCGCGTCAGCGCCTACGCCCGGCAGACTCTGGCCCAGGCGGAAGGGCGCCTCGGGCCCACCATCGCCCGCGTGCTCGGAGACTGGAAGGGGAGGCCGCTCGATCTGGCCGGCCTGCAGCTGCGCAAGCTCGGCTATTTCTTCGCGCCCTTCGAGATGCCCAACAACGCCTCCTACGGGTGGTTCCGGCTCAATTCGGCCGTGCTCCGCTACGCGACTCTCTCGTTCCTCTGGCTCTCTCCGCTCGCGGCTCTGGGTCTGCTGACCACGGCGCCGCGGCGTGCCGCGCTGCTCCCCGTCTACGCCTTCCTGGTCCTGGGGGTGGCCACCACGGTGGCCTTCTACGTCATCGCCCGGTTCAGGGCCCCCCTGATGCCGGCCATCCTGGTGTTCGCGGGATCGGGCGCCTGGTGGCTCTGGGAGCGCCTGCGGGGACTCGAGTTTGGACGGCTGTCGGCAGGGCTCGCCCTGGTGGTGGTGCTGCTGGGCGTTAACGCCTCGGTGAACTATCCCGACGACGCGTTCGTGCGCCCGCAGGATCACCTGATCGCCATCCAGGGCTACAGGCAGAGGGGCGACCTCCCGCGCGCCCTCGAGGAGGCGAAGCAGGGGCGGTCGCGCTTCCCCGAGTTCCCGCAGTTCTGGCGCGAAGCGGGGATGATCGAGATGGAGCTGGGGAGGCCGGCCGAGGCCCTGGCCAGCCTCAAGGAGGCCCTCTCGCGCAACCCCCGGGACGAGGCGGTGCGGCAGGCGGTGGAGCGCCTGCAGGGCCGGTTTGCGCCTGATATACTCCCGCCTCGCTGACATGCTCCCACGATCGATTCTCACGTTGTTCTTCGCGGCGATCCTGGCATCGGCCGCCTGCTCTCGGAGCACGGAGTCGTCCTCCGGAGGCTCCGGGCAGGGAGATGTGTCCGAGCCGGTGGTGATCGGCGAGGTCAACGGCAAGCCGCTCTACAAACCCTTCTACACGCAGAACCTCGACTACATCGAAGAACGCCTCTCCCGCGACGCCGCCAGCGCCGACATCGAGCGTTACATGAACGCCAAGTTCGAGGCTTTCGACATGCTGGTTCAGGACGCGCTGCTCTTCGAGGAGGCGCAGCGGCGCGGGATCACCGTGAGCGATGCGGAGGTCAACGCGGAGTTCGCGCGCAACGTCAAAGCGGTCGGCGGCGAGGCGAGGTTTCTGGCCGGCCTCAAGGCGCAAGGGCTGGCGAGGCGGCATGCCGTGGACGGGATGCGCCGCAAGCTCACCGTCAACCGCCTGATTTCCGAGGACATCGGCCGCTCCCTCACCGTGACGGACGCGGAAGCCGTTTCCTGGTACAACGAGCACCTGGATCGATTCACGCCTGAGCGGTGGGTGAAGGCCTCGCACATCTTCATCGCCTGTCCCCGCGATGCGGACGAGGCGCGCGTCGCGCGTGCCCGCGATCATGCGATGAAGATCCTCGCGAGCATACGGGGCGGCAGAGCCTCCTTCGAGGAGATGGCGCGCGAACACTCCGAGGACAGCACGGCGGATACCGACGGCAGCCTGGGGCGCATCAAGAAGGGCTATGCTCCTCCGGAGTTCGACGCGGTGGCGTTCAGCATGCCGCCGGAGACGGTCAGCGATCCCGTGCGCACGGACATGGGGTTCCACATCATCAAGGTCGGAGAACAGACCGGTGGCAAGCCGAGTCCGTTCGAGGAAGTGGCCGAGAGCTGCCGCAAGGCGGTCCTGACCAGGAAACAGGCCGCGGCCGTCAAGGAGCTCACGGATCGGCTGCGCGAGAACGCGAAGATCGTCTCCAACGTCCAGTAACGCGAGGCACCCGATGAACCAGATCACCGACCCGCCCGGGACGGCGCCGCAGGCCACCGCCACGGCCAGGGTGGTGCTGAACGCGCGCGAAGAACGGCGCGTGGTGCGCGGCCACCGGTGGGTCTTCAGCAACGAGATCGCCCAGGTGGACGGCCAGGCGGCCGGCGGATCGGTGGTCGAGGTGGTGCGCCAGGACGGACGTCTGGTGGGCCTGGGCCACTACAATCCCCACTCGCTCATCGCCGTGCGCGTGCTCACCGATCGGCGGGAGCCCATCGACAGGGCCTTCGTGGGGGCGCGCCTGCGGCGGGCCCTCCGGCTGCGCCAGCGTCTGTATCCGGAGTCGGCCGCCTACCGCCTGGTGCACGGAGAGTCCGACGATCTGCCCGGCCTGATCGTGGATCGATACGAGGACTGCGTCGCCCTCCAGACACTCTCGCTGGGCATGGACCAGATGAAGGAGACGGTGTGCGACGCCCTCGAGGACGTACTCAAGCCTCGCTGCATCCTGGAACGCAACGAGTCGCAGCTGCGCGAGAGGGAAGGGCTCCCCATGCGCTCCGGCGTGCTGCGCGGCGAGGCCGTCGACACGGTGATCATCCGCGAGATGGATCTGCAGTTTGAGGTGCGTCTGCGGGAGGGCCACAAGACGGGCTTCTATTTCGACCAGCGGGAGAACCGGCAGGCCATGCGCCGCTTCGCCTCCGGCGCGAGGGCCCTGGACGCGTTCTGCCACGATGGGGCGTTTTCGCTCCATCTGGCACGCGCGGGAGCCCAGGGGGTGCTGGGCCTGGACATAGCCGGCGATGCCGTGGAGGCTGCCCGCGGCAACGCGGCGCGCAACGGGCTTGGGGAAACCTGCCAGTTCGAAGCGATGGACGTGGGACCCGCGCTGGAGACGCTGCACGCGTCCAACGAACGCTTCGACGTGATCGTGCTGGACCCTCCCTCGTTCACGCGCACCCGCAAGAACGTTGCGGCCGCGAAGCGCGGCTACGAGGAGGTCAATCGCAAAGCGATGCGCATCCTGCGCCGTGGGGGCATCCTGGGCACGGCGTCCTGCTCGTTTCACATCACCGACGAGACCTTCCTGGAGTGCGTGCAGGAGGCCGCCTTCCGCACGCAGAGGGTGCTGCGCCTGCTGGAATGGCGCAGCCAGGCTCCCGATCACCCCGTCCTGCCGTCCATGCCCGAGACGCGCTACCTGAAGTTCGGGATCTTCGAGGTCGACTGAGCCGCGTGCCCACGCTGCTTCTGATCCTGGTCTCGCTCCTCGGTGCGGGCGCGCCCGTGGAGGGGATAGCGGTCGACGCCGGCTGGGGGAGCTCCGCGACCTGGGACGACGGGCGGGCGGAGGTGGCACGCTACGAAGCCACGCGCGTCGTCTACGGCGAGCCCAGACGCTTCGAGACGGTGATGATCACCGTCAAGGAAGACCTCGACGCGCGCACCGCGGTCAAGGCCGATCCCCCGTACGAGGGCCGCGACCTGATCGGCGTGCTGAAGATCAACATCCTGTCGACCATCCCGGCCGGGAACTACGACTACCGCTACATGACCTCCGTGTTCGTGAGGCGCGAGGATCCCCTCACGCTGGTGAAGCTGACCTCCAGCAGCCAGGAATGGTGCGGCACCACCTTCAAGGAAGTCGTGGCCTGGGACGGGCCGCCCCGCCTGGTGCACCACTCCTACTGGGATGGTCAGGCGGACGGGACGCGGCCCCTCCCGGTGGGCAGGGAGGCGCTGCTCGAGGAGCAGCTCATCGCCGTGGCCCGCGCCGCGCGGATGGAGCCGGGCGTCCCCAGCCGGTTCAGGCTGCATCCCACGCTCATCACCAACAGCGCGCCCGTCACCGAGTGGCGCCAGGTCACGGCGCGCCTCGAGGGCCGCGAGACTCTCAAAACCGCCGCGGGAACGTTCGAGGTGCGCCGCATCGACGTGCGCGACGCCGGGGGCGCCGGAGGCTCTCCCGCGCTGATGACCTTCTGGATCGAGGAGGCTCCCCGGGCCGCGGTGGTGGCCATGGAAACATCCGACGGCCGCTCGTGGAAGCTCAAGGAAATCGCCCGCCGCGACTACTGGACGCGCTCCTGATCTCACGGCGGCCGGCGGTGGGGAGTGGTCTCCGAGAACGTTCGGCGTCGTGGCGTTGGCCACGACGCCTCACTCCCGCATACGCCTTCGCCCTCGCTCGCTGGCCGCGCAGAAGCGCGCGCGGCCAACGCTCGCTCGACCCGGCTCAGGCTGATCTTCCCCCCTTTTTCTGGACAGCGAGATTCGGACGATAATGGTCCGGGAGGTCCACGGGATGGCACGAGACAGGCGGAAGTTCA